>CAZHIC010000014.1:40061-60933 GCA_964532405.1 uncultured Gallionellaceae bacterium
CCCCCCCGGCGGTGGGGGGGGGGGGGGGGGGGGGCCCCCCCGAAGCCTCCAACGACTCTACCCCCATCCTAGCCTTCCCCCTGCAAGGGGGAAGGAGTGAGTCAGCATCTTCCGTAGAAGTCGCATTTGTAATTTTGCCTTTATTGCGCAACGCCAGACGCTGCTGCACCCCGAATTTATGCTGCTCGTCCACGATGACCAGACCGAGCTTGCTGAATTCGACCGAGGCTTGAAACAGCGCGTGTGTGCCGACGGCGATCTGCGTTTCGCCCTGCGCGATACGTGCGACGGCAGCGGTCTTGTCTTTTTTCTTCAGACTGCCAGAGAGCCACACCGGATTGATGCCCAGCGGCTCCAGCCAGTCACACAGTTTTAAATAATGCTGTTCGGCGAGTATCTCGGTGGGTGCCATGAAAGCGACCTGATAGCCGTTCTCGATAGCCTGCAACGCGGCGAGCGCCGCGACAACGGTCTTGCCGCTGCCAACATCGCCTTGCAGCAGACGCTGCATCGGATGGGCTTGCGCCAGATCGTGACGTATCTCTTGCAGCACTTTTTGCTGCGCGCGCGTAAGCTCGAATGACAGTGCTTGCAACAATGCGGGGCTATGCGTATCGCGGGCAAGCAGTTGCGGCGCAATGCGGTCGCGGCGTTTGCGGTAATGCACGCGCATCGATAGTTGCTGCGCCAGCAACTCGTCGAACTTAATACGCCGCCATGCCGGATGCGCGCGTTCCAGCAATGCTGCTTCGGTCTGCGGTGGAGGATTGTGCAATAGCTTCACGCTCTCGTCGAACGCAGGCAGGCGTAATTTTTTCAGCAGCTCGGCGGGCAAGGTGTCCGGCAACTCCACCGTGTTTAATGTCGCGAGGATGTGCTTGCGCAACGTGAGCTGAGGCAATCCCGCAGTGGTCGGATAAACCGGCGTGAGCGCCTGCTTGAGCGCCTTGTTCTCGCCGCCGGCATGGCACTTGGGATGCACCATCTCCATGCCGAAATAGCCCTCGCGCGCCTCGCCCAAAGCGCGAATGGTTTTACCGATGGCGAGTTGCTTTTGCTGGCTGGGGTAAAAATTCAGGAAGCGCAAAAACAGGATGCCGCTGTCGTCCTGCAACTGGCAGATCAGACTGCGGCGCGGGCGATACGCCACCTCGCTATGGATGATCTCGCCCTCCACCTGCGCGGTTTCTCCCGCCACCAAATCGTCGATGCGCGTGATTTGCGTCTCGTCTTCATAGCGCAGCGGCAAATGCAACACCAGATCGAATGGCGTGTGAATGCCGAGCTTGGTGAGCTTGCTTTGCGTGGCGGGAGGGATTTTGACGAAGGTATTCAATTCACTATAGCGGAATTTGCTAGGCTCCGGGAAGAGGTCAGGGCGAGTCATTTTGCGGAGCTAAGTGGCTATTGCAAAATTATGTTAAACGTTACTTGAAGCAAGAGCTTTGTAGAAGATAAAAAACTAAGTTACATACAAGAAAAGGCTCTAATTCGAGCTTGGGGTACGCAGTGCTGCATCAACTTCATATGACCCAGTTTGACAAGGCTGGAACTGTACCGGCCAAGGGGCAGAAAGTTTACACAGTACTCGGTATTGAATTGGGGCATCAGCATTAACCTTCTCAACTGTTACCTTAGGAGCTTCTCCCCCAGCCAGCTTGATTAAGCTGGAAAATTCCGCAGCATAATAGCGGGGAACATAGCCCACTAAAGTTACTGGGTCATCGGTGCGCAAAAGCAAAGCCATCCCGTCGCTGCCATTTTGAATGTCCTGCATAAGATAGAGCTGCTCACCGTTCGCAAGAGCTAATGATCTGGCTTGACTGTCGGCAGACATGTGCCTGAGACCACGACAAAAGAAATAAACTTCATACTGATTTGAGCTGGTCGGCTCAGGACACGGAATCAACTCTAATGAATCAGTAGCGCGAAGTCCTCCGGTACGTGCCAGCTCTTCTAAAACATCGTGACCAGCTCCGGTTAGCCCAAGCCAGTTTAAATAATCCTTGTATTCTGGACGTGATTTAGGCAGTAAGCGATTCGCAAATAACGGGAAAATCTGCTCGGACACATATTCCGCATCAAGCTCACTCATGCGACCAAAGGGAACAAAATTGGGAAGGTTCTTTGCGCCGCGAGTATAAGAAAAATGATATAGCTCGCCATCGTGCGTTAGCCGCGCAACAGGCGTCCACGTTCTTGAAACAGTATCTTGATATGCGACAAAGAGTGACTTCATGTGTGCCATGTGCCGTTTAATGATAAAAGGCGATTTCTGTTAATGCTCAACATTGCGTTGGCAAATTCCCTTGCCTCTGGTGAAATATAATCGTCTGGAATGTTGCCAAGTATATCCGAAAAATCAACATCGTTAATCGCATACAGCCGATCAAGCCAATATTGGCCTGCGCTAACATTGGCTTTCGCACACTCACGAAAAGCGTCCACAGTGCTCATGGCTTTTGTACTGGATTTATTTTCAAAAAAGCCCGAGTGTGCTTTCGCCACATAGCTTTCAACCGAAAACCCCTTGTCCTTGGTGTTCAATCGGTTACTGCGAGTCTCATCCGTTTCGTTTCGCCCCAGACTTGAGGCATGGTCAAAGGTTGGCGCAAGCACTAACCCATGTTCCGACATACTGATCAATCCCCAATTTTCATGATGCCGATCTTGATTACATACCAAAGCATCAAGCAATAGATACCCCGCAAATACGCCAATTGCATTCGTTACCTGATCTGGGCGCTTCCAACCGAATGGCGTACCAATTGACGGCTGCTGCAATACTGCAATTACCCTGCGCAAAATGTGCTGAGTGGTCTTGTATCGAGCGGCAGGTTCATAGGATTTATGCACCCATGCCAACAATTCATTGCCAAGAATTAACCGTCCATTTTTAGGAACCAAGGAAGGGGAAATCACACCCTTAGTGCCTTGCCAGAGCGCCAACTCATATTCAGCATGTGGCAAGCCTAATAAACGAGCAAGCTCGCAACAAACTTTTTCAGCCCAGTTTTCACCAGTGCCGGGGCGGCCTGCCTTAAACAAAGCTTTTTGGTTTTCATCAAACTGATACCAAAATTTTGCCTTGGTACCCAACTGTTCAAGTTGAGTAGAAGAACCCGGCGAAACAGTGATGATAGGGAAAGTCATGCCTAATAGTTACATAGCTACTATAGGTTGGCTAGGTTTGTCTTGTCGAAACATCCAACTCCGGTAACGCCCGCACGATATTCATCGTTTTCAAACTCACGGAAATCAAGCACTGAAACAGCATGAGCGGATAGCGTGCGAGCAAACAAGTTTTGTAGCCCGAACATATTTTTCCACTCGAGATTTTCATTGTTGCTCTAGCTTGGTTAATTCAATAAATCGAGCGTGATTGCCAAGATTTGCAGGCAGCACTTTCAAGTGTGCGTATTACTCTTGAATAAACATCACACCGTCCGCTTCCACCAGCGCATTGCGCGGCAAGGAAGCGACACCGACGGCGGCACGCGCAGGATAGGGCTGATGGAAGTAAGTCGCCATAATTTCGTTCACTTTAGCAAAATGCGCGAGATCAGTGAGAAAAATATTGAGCTTCACCACGTCGTCCAAACTGCCG
Organism: uncultured Gallionellaceae bacterium; assembly: GCA_964532405.1. Taxonomy (GTDB): domain Bacteria; phylum Pseudomonadota; class Gammaproteobacteria; order Burkholderiales; family Gallionellaceae; genus PALSA-1006. Next base: position 43,669 of record CAZHIC010000014.1, read on the forward strand.
CCCGCCGCATCGGCCACGGCGCGCAAATTTTGAAACACGCGGTGTATCTGCGCTTCGATGCCTTCGACCATCTGCATGGTGTTGGGATCGAGGCCGATCTGGCCGGAAAGATAGACGGTGTGATCGACGCGCACCGCTTGCGAATAAGTGCCGATAGCGGCGGGGGCATCGGGAGTTTGAATGACGGTTTTATTGGACATGGCGTGCTCCTGTTTTTGAATGGCGCATTTTACAACGTCTGCGACCGGTATCCATCTCGACTTTCAATGAGCGCATTAACCCGATACCGCATAGCCATGCTTAATTGTAGGAGCACGTAGGGTGGGCACACAAAACGTGCCCACCCTACGAAAGCTGAAAGATATTTACAGTTTTAACGCAAAAATTGTCCGCCACTGCAACGTTCTATCCCCGACAAGTCCTTCGCCGAAAACACTTCCGTGAAACCGGAAGCTTGCAATAGTTCGCGCACCCGCGCGGCCTGATCGTAGCCGTGCTCCAGCAATAACCAGCCATTCTTCTCAAGATGAGCGCCCGCTTGTCTGACGATGCGGCGTATATCGTCCAAGCCGTCCGCGCCGGAAGCCAGCGCCGTAAGCGGCTCGAAACGCACATCGCCTTGCGACAGGTGCCGGTCATCGGCGGCGATGTAGGGAGGGTTGGATACGATCAAGTCGAAGCGTTGTTCGCGCAAGGCAGAGAACCAGTCGCTCTCGATGAAACGCACGTTGGTAATACTTAAATGCTGTGCGTTGTTCTGTGCCACTGCCAGTGCCGCAGCAGAAGCATCACAAGCCCAGATTTCCGCATCGGATCGTTGATGTGCGATGGCTAGTGCAATCGCGCCGCTGCCGGTGCCCATGTCTAACGCACGCGCTTTTTGGTGAGGCATGCGCTCCAGCGCCAACTCCACCAGCAATTCGGTGTCGGGTCGCGGAATCAATGTGGCAGGCGTGACATTGAGATTCAAACCGAAAAATTCGCGTGTGCCGAGGATGTAAGCGATGGGCTCGCCACCCAGGCGGCGTTGCAGTAGCGCTTGGTAGAAAGCCTCTTCCGCATCGCTTAAAACTTGTTCTGGATGCGCGAAAAAATAGGCGCGCCCAACTTCCAGCACCTGCTGCAATAGGCATTGCGTTTCAATCCATGCAGAGCTGGGATCGATCCCCAAAGTGGCTTCCAGTGCTGCTTGATCTCGGGAGAGTACGGTTTGAATGGTGCGTTGCATGGGTCTGGCTTAAGGCGGAATTGGCGCACACTAACTTGCTCGTGATGCGAGGTCAATTGCGCATCGTCGAAATACTCGGTGTAGCGTAAAATCCGCACCCAATGAAAACGCCCAAAAGAATTGAACCCCTCATCGAGGACGGCCTGGTCGACGAGGTCATCCGTCAGCTCAAGAGCGGGAAAGAAGCAACTGTCTATGTCGTCCAGTGCGGCGACGAAATTCGTTGCGCCAAGATTTACAAGGAAGCCAACCAGCGCGGCTTCCATCAGGCCGTTAACTACACGGAAGGCCGCAAGGTGAAAAATAGCCGTCAGGCGCGCGCGATGGAAAAAGGCTCGCGCTACGGGCGCAAAGAACAAGAGGCAGCCTGGCAACATGCCGAGGTGGATGCCCTGTACAAACTTGCCGCAGCAGGTGTGCGAGTGCCGCATCCATTTGGTTTTTACGAAGGCGTACTGCTGATGGAACTGGTGGCCGACGAAGCCGGTCAGCCCGCCCCCAGACTCAACGACCTCGAACTTACACCTGAGCAGGCGCGCGAGTTTCACACCTTTTTGATTCGCCAAGTGGTGCTCATGCTGTGCGCGGGCATCGTGCATGGCGACCTGTCCGAGTTCAATGTGCTGGTCGATGGTCGCGGGCCGGTCATCATCGACTTGCCGCAAGCGGTGGATGCCGCCGCCAACAACAATGCCAGCCGCATGCTGGAACGCGACGTCGAGAATCTGGCCGTATATTTCGGCCAATTCGCGCCCGAACTGCTAGCCACCCAATACGGCAAAGAAATATGGGCCATCTACCAGCGCGGCGAACTGCTGCCCGATACGCCGCTCACCGGGCACTTTCATCAGATCGAGAAAAAAGCGGATGTACGCTCAGTCATGCATGAAATCGAGGCGGTGCGCGACGATCACGCCGCCAAGTTGCGCTACCAGCAACTCAAGCGCGAAGAGGGCAGATGAACGGCTACCCCATCATCACCTGGAACGAAAACGGCGCAGAAAGATCCGCCCACTGGCGTTCCGAAAGCGGCACACCGCCACCCAAGCGCGTGCTCATCGCCGATGACCGCATGACGGCTGATGTCGCTTACCGTCTGGCCTGCGAAGGCACGGCGCTGCTGTGGCGCGGCGATTTTCAGAACGCGCGCCAATTGCTGCAAGCGATGGCGCGGCGCGCGGATGAAAAGCCGCGCAAAGCCAAAACAAAAATCGCCGCCACGCCCAACGGGCATGCCCGTTCCCCTCTCCTCAATCCTCTCCCGCAAGCGGGCGAGGAAGCAAACGAATCGCTGCGCGAGCTTAAGCTTAAGGAAGCCTTTCACCTGCATCGCCAAGCCCAATCGCAACGCGCCCGCACCCTGGGCATGTTGCTGCTCCCGTTCGATGCCGACCACAGCGTCCCTTTGCGCCGCGCTCCCGATGTGCGCGCCGCATGCGGGCAAGCCTATGGCATAACCGCCGAACCCTACGTCGCATCGCTGCGCGGATTACAGGGATTGATAGGCGCATACGAGTGGCGCAAGAACGGCGTGGAAATTCCCGCGCTAGGCGCACGCATCCATCCGCATTACGGCGTATTCGCGCCGATACGCGGCGAGTATGTCGGGCTGGTGAACGATGCCCCGTTGCCCAAATTCATTGCCACGCAGTCCGTGGCATTCGACATCGGTACAGGAACAGGAGTACTAGCCGCCGTACTGGCAAAGCGCGGCATCCAACGCATCATCGCCACCGATCAAGATTCACGCGCACTCGTTTGCGCTCGTGAAAATTTGGCGCGTCTGAATCTCGCCGCACAAGTTGACGTAGCACAGGCCGACCTTTTCCCCGAAGGGCGCGCCGCACTGATCGTGTGCAACCCGCCCTGGGTTCCCGCGCGGCCAAGCTCGCCGCTTGAGTGCGCCGTGTTCGACCCGGAGAGTCGTATGTTGCTAGGATTCCTGAATGGATTGGCCGCGCACTTGGAAATTGGCGGCGAAGGCTGGCTGATTCTCTCCGATCTGGCCGAACATCTGGGGCTGCGCAGCCGCGATGAATTGCTGGCGGCTATCGACGCGGCTGGCTTGCAGGTCTTGGGCAAAATAGACGTAAAGCCGCATCATCCCCGTGTCTCTGATCGCACCGACCCGCTACATGCGGCTCGCGCAGCAGAGCTCACCTCGCTGTGGCGGCTTGCAGTTAAAGCCAAATAGTTACTCAGCCGTCAGCAATAAAGACTACAAAATTACCAGTTAACGCCGCACCACATAAGGGCTTGGTGTAGCTCTATTTACTAACTGCTGTGTAATTAGTGCTGATCAGTTCCTTCCTCCTTTTAGGGGGAAGGTTAGGATGGGGGTGGGCTCGTTGAACTAGTCTCGTCCCGCGCCCGATCACGATGCGGTTCACATCGCCGCGCAACACCGTGTTGCACCAGATGGAACAGTCATCGCCGATCTTCACATCGCCGATGACTTGGCAGGAGGGGTGGAGATAAACGCGGTCGCCAATAACAGGCAAGACATTGAGGTAGTTTGAAAGTGACATGGTATTTTTCGTGGGTATTCGAATTTAATTCGAGCCTGACTTTCATGGCACTCGGTTAAGCTAAACAACCGTAAAATCATGGTGATACCTGTACTCCGATGTTGGATGACCCGGCCAATCAGCAGATGGGCAGCGTGGGCAAGCGTTCTACATTCACGGCGAAGTGGGATTTCCGAAGTAAAGCGCACTTTCTATCCTTATGATTTAGTGACTGTTATTGCTTAACCGAGTGACATGAGAGCCTGACTTATTTGATTCTTTTACTTCTCGAGCAGCTTTAATCGCCTGTGTCAGCACGTTATTACGAATGGCAGCAAACACGAACACACCGAAAATAATAAGCGCCAAACCTATCAAATTTAACTTGGCAGAATCGGTATACATTATTAGTACCCCAATGCTAGAACTTATAGAAATCGCAATGAAAATTGATTTTTGAATAACGGAGAGTTCTGAAAAATATTTCTCTGCTGATTTAATATGTTCGTTATTTGTGTCATGAGTGTTTGAGTTTGCTTTCTTGGCTTGCGCCCCACAATTCGAACAAGACGTTAACTCTGGGGGCTTCCCAAAGTTACAAACGTGACATATCCAACTGCATGTATTCATATGCACCTCACGTCAAAGTAAACAAAAAACTGATAGTAGTATTCACCCCACCAACTTCCACTTCATCTTCTCACCCGCCCGCAACGGCACAAGCTGATGCTCGCCAAACCCCACCGATGCGGGCACTTGCCACTCTTCTTTGCGCAAAGTGATGGTCTCTGTATTGCGCGGCAACCTGTAGAAATCCGCCCCGTAAAAACTGGCAAAGCCTTCCAGCCTATCCAACGTCCCAGCTGCTTCGAACGCTTCGGCATATAACTCGATAGCGGTATGCGCGGTGTAGCAACCGGCGCAGCCGCAGGCATTTTCTTTAGTGTGCTGCGCGTGCGGGGCGCTGTCGGTGCCGAGAAAAAATTTCTTGTTGCCGCTGGTGGCGGCTTTGACCAAGGCTTCGCGGTGCGTCTCGCGCTTCAATACAGGCAGACAGTAGTAGTGCGGGCGTATGCCGCCGACCAGCATGGCGTTGCGATTGTAGAGCAGGTGATGCGCGGTGATGGTCGCGCCGATGTTGTCCGACGCGCTTGCGACAAACTGCACCGCTTCGCGGGTGGTGATGTGCTCGAACACCACGCGCAAATTCGGCAGGTCTTTCAACAGAGGTTGCAGCACACGCTCGATGAATACCGACTCGCGGTCGAAGATGTCGATGGCGCTGTCGGTCACTTCGCCGTGCACCAGCAGCGGCATGCCGCAGCGCTGCATTTCTTCCAGCGCGGGATAGGTTTTGCGCAGGTCGGTGACGCCCGCATCGGAGTTAGTGGTCGCGCCTGCCGGATATAGCTTTACCGCGTGCACGATGCCGCTTTGCTTGGCTTTGCGTATCTCTTCCGTACTGGTGTTATCGGTGAGATACAGCGTCATCAGCGGCTCGAACTTCATGCCCGCCGGTAGCGCAGCCATGATACGGGCGCGGTATTCCAGCACTTGCGCCGTAGTGGTGACGGGCGGCCTGAGGTTGGGCATGACGATGGCGCGGGCGAATTGGCGCGCGGCGTCGGGCAGCACGGATCGCATCAGTGCCTCGTCGCGCAGATGCAGGTGCCAGTCGTCGGGGCGGGTCAGTTTGATTTCCATAGTCATCATTCCAGTTGTGATTTATTTCAATGTTCCAGCGGCGTATTCCTCGTCTCCGGCAAGAATAACAGACCGACGACAAAAGCCATGCACAGCAACCCCGCCGGATACCAGATGCCGAGCGACGCGTCGCCCATGCGTGTGCCGATGAGCGTGACCATGAAGGGCGACATGCCGCCTATCCAGCCAGCGCTCAGGTTGTGCGGCAAGGCGGCCGCCGTGTAGCGCGTGCGTGCGGGGAACAACTCGGCCAACACCGCCGTCTGCGGGCCGGTGATCAGCGCGAGGGCGACTACCAGCACCAGCAACAATGCGAAGACGGCGGGCAAATTGGCCTGCTGTACATCGGCTTTATCCGGCCAGCCTGCATTTTGCAACACGCGTTTCAATGCATCAGCCTGAAAACCCTCGACGGGCATTTGTCCCTGCACCGCAACTCGGGTCGCCGTCCCGCTGCGTTCTTCCAGCACATACACCACGCCTTGCTTGGTGAGCCATTCCTGATTGCGTTCGCAGTCGTTGCGCGGTGCAACGAAGGGATTGTAGTGGCAATTTTCTCCGCTGAGTTTCACCACGACGTTACGATTGAATTCAGCCAGCGCAGGATTGCCGTAATGCAGCAGGCCGCTGAACACCGGTAGGATCGCCACTGCCCCGAACAACAGCCCCGCCAGCAAGATCGGCCTGCGTCCAATGCGGTCAGACAGCCAGCCGCAGAAGACGGTGAGAGGAAATAACGCGAGGGTGCTGAGCATCACCAGAGTGCTTGCGAGTTGCGGCTCGAACTTCACCACACTTTTCAAAAACACATTGGTATACACCTGCGAGGAGAAAAACAGCAGCGAGCCGCCCGCCGAGATGCAGAAGAACAACAAGGCCATGCGCCCCAGTGTGCGCTTGTCTTTCAGGCATTCACGCAACGGCGTTTTCGACAGCGTATCGCTCTCCTGCATTTCCAAAAAAACCGGAGATTCGATCATGCTCATGCGGCTCTTGAGCGAAATCATCAACAGCACGAGGGACAGCAGGAACGGTACGCGCCAGCCCCATTCGCTGAACTCGGCAGGGGTCAGCCAGTATTGCAGCAGCACCACTTGCAGGGTGGAAGCCATGATACCCAGCGGGCCCATGAGTTGCAGCACGCTGGTATAAAAGCCGCGCCGATTATTGGGCGCATGTTCGGTGAGATACACCGCCGCCCCGCCGATCTCGCCGCCCACGGCAAAGCCCTGCAGCAAGCGCAGCACCAGCAACAAGATAGGAGCCAACATGCCGACCTGCGCATAGGTGGGCAGCAGACCGACTGCAAATGTCGTCACGCCCATCAAAAAGATGGTGGTGATGAAAATAGGGCGGCGACCGTATTTGTCGCCCAGCGAACCGAACACCGCTGCACCCAACGGACGCACTAGCATACCCACGCCAAAGGTGGCGAGACTGGCCAGCAATGCGGCGGTCGGATTGTCCGGCGGAAAAAACAGCACGCTGAAATAAGTGGCCAGCGAAGCAAAGGTAAGGAAGTCGTACCACTCCAAGAACGTGCCGAAACAAGCGGCGAGGACAACCTTGCGTTGGGTGGGTGTGATGGCTGGTGGGGTGGGGGTAGCTGAAGTATTCATCCCCGCCATTCTATCAGGCGGAGGAGCGGCTTTTGCCGCGAAGCATTCCATAGGCAAAACTAAAAACAGCGGGACTACTTCCCCCCACTCTCCGCATACATCAATTGAATTACGCCCTCAATGATACGAATGTCGCGGGGTGAGAGCCGTGCCAGTTTATCCAGTAAAGGAATAAGCCCCGCGTAATGCGCTAGCCCTGCATATTCTTTTCCTAACAGCTTGCGCCCGAACCGATATAACTCGTTCTTGTTCGCGCGCGCAAACATCCTGCAAGCTTTGTTTGGTGTAAAATCCAAGCCTCGTGAGCTATGGAGGGCATACACCATGAATCAAACAATCACGCTACCGCAAACCATACTTAAGCGGCTGGCAAAAGTAACCGCAGGAACGCGGCGCACACCTCAGGCAATCATTAAGCAAGCCGTCATAGAGCGCATCGAATATGAAGAGTGGTTTGCCGCTCAAGTCGAAGCCGGAATGGCTGATGAAAAGGCAGGGCAGATGTACGGAAAAGATGAGTTTTGGGCGCGCCTAGATCAGGCTAGACATGAGCGCAAAAAAGCAGCTTAAGATAACCACTCGCGCCTTTCGCAACATTGCCGCTGCCGAAGAGTTTATTGCAAAAGACAATCCAACGGCGGCGAAAGAGATCGTCGAGGCTATCTTTAAAACGGCAGAAAAACTAGAGTCTTTTCCTGAGTTGGAAAAAGCGGGACGAATTCCCGGAACAAGGGAACTCGCGCTAGAAAAATATCCTTACACCATCGTTTATCGAGTCAGGGCGGCATGGGTTGTTGTCTATTCTGTCTTGCACCAATCGCGTCAATATCCTTGAAGCTTCCTAATTTACCCATAGTCCAGATTTCCCCGTGGCACTTTGAGTCTGAATCGGAGTGCGACTTACAACGAGGCGTCTCTTCCAAGGAAGTGCTATCAACCAAGCTCATTCTTGAGTTCCAGTGCCCGCTGATATAACTCGTTCTTATTCGCGCCGGTGATCTTCACGGCCAGTTGCACCGCCTGCTTGAGCGGCAGCTCTTGCAGCAACAGCAACAAAGTCTTTTCGACTTCACTGGAAAGCCCGTCCGGCTTGGCTTCCGCGCCTGCCACCAGCACCACAAACTCGCCGCGCTGATTGTTGGGATCGCTGTTCAGCCACGCCATCGCCTCGCTCAATGTACAGCGGTGGATGTTCTCGAACAGCTTGGTCAGTTCACGCGCCAGCACGATCTCGCGCTCGTCGCCGAACACGGCTTGCAGATCGGCGACGCTTTCCAGAATGCGATGCGGTGCTTCATAAAACACCAGCGTGTAGGGATGCTCGATCAACTCTTGCAGGACGGTGCGGCGCGCGGCGGATTTGTTGGGCAGGAAGCCGTAGAACAAGGAATGCGGCTTGGTTAATCCCGAAGCGGAAAGCGCGGCAACCACGGCACTCGCACCGGGGATGGGAATAACGCGGAAGCCCGCCGCCAGCACTGCTTCCACCAGCACCGCGCCGGGATCGCTCACTGCCGGAGTTCCGGCATCCGTCACCAGTGCCACGCACTGGCCTTGTTGCAATAAGGCAATGACCTTCTCCGCCGCGCCGCGCTCGTTGTGCTGATGCAGCGCCAGCAGGCGGTTTGCGCTGATGCCATAGTGGGTGAGCAGGTGTGAGGTGTTGCGCGTGTCTTCGGCGGCGACAGTGTCAGCCGAGGTCAGCACATCCAGCGCGCGCAGGCTGATGTCACGTAAATTCCCAATCGGGGTGGCGACTACATATAATGCGCATTCTAATTTTTGTTTTTGGCCACTATGCAACGTTTTTCCTTCGGGTTTTTATTTCTGGCCGCACTATACGTTAGCGCCGAGGCCAATGCCACTTCGGAGCAACCCGTTCCCGCAAAACTGCTTGCGGCTTCGTCGGTGCAAGCGGCTTCCGCTGTGCCAGCTGCTGCGCCGGTCGCCGCGACGGCACCTGCATCCGAGCTGCCACCGCTGGTCGCGGACAATCCCGCGCCGCACATCGCGCTGCTGCTACCGCTCAAGTCCAAGTTAACCGTGCTTGCACGCTACGCCGAAGTGGTACAGCAGGGTTTCATGGCCGCCGCCAGCGTGCAACAGGGGCTGCCGGTGCGGATATATGCCAGCAGCGACGAGACCAAGGACGTCATCACCCAGTACCGGCAAGCCATTGCGAATGGCGCAATAGTGGTAGCGGGGCCGCTCACGCGCGATGGCGTGGCGACGCTCGCCAGCTTTCCCGGCATCAGCATCCCCACTTTGGCACTCAATGTTTCCGAGCCGCCCAAAGACACGCGCCAATTGTATTTCTTCGGCCTGCCGGCAGAGAACGAGGCGCGCCAAGTCGCGCAACTGGCCTCAGTCAAATTGCATAACGCGACGATCATCAGCACCGGCACCACCAGCTCAAAACGCCTCGCGGCGGCTTTTACCGAGGAATGGAAGCGCCAGGGAGGCAACATCACCGCCGAGGTGGTGTTCAAAGACGATTTCGATGTGCTGAAAGACTTGCCTGTTGCACCTTGGCCGGAAGGCACGGAGCCGCAACCCGCATCTGCCGTTTCGGCGACAGGCGAACCGATCGTCTCCGATCGTCCGCCGCCCCCCCCGATTGCGCCGGGCAATATGGCCTTTCTCGCCGCCGACCACGAGAAAGCGCGCCTAATACGCCCCTACCTGAATCCAACTTTGCCGGTTTATGCGACTTCGCAGTTGTTCCAAGGCAACACGGATACACTCGCCAATTTTGACCTCAACGAAGTTCATTTCGTCGATATGCCCTGGCTGTTGCAGCCGGATCATCCTGCCGTGATGATCTATCCGCGCGCCGCCGCACCGCTTGAGCCGGACATGGAACGCCTGTACGCGCTGGGAATCGACGCCTATCGCCTCGCACATATCCTGCTGACCAATCGTATGGGCACATCTTTGCCGCTGGACGGCGTTACCGGACGCATCAGCTTGGACCATCAACAATTCTTGCGCGCACCCGTTCCGGCGTTCTTCAGACAGGGAATGGGACTCACCGCTGAAACTCTGACGGCACTCAATGCGGCCAAGGCCGCAGCGAAAGCGGCGGCAAAGCAAATCGAGGACGGGAGCAGTGCACCATCTCCGCCAAAATAAATACCGGCTCGCAGGCCGAAGATATTGCTGCGCGATATTTGCAGCAACACGGCCTGAAACTCATTGCACGCAACTACCGTTGCCGCTTCGGCGAAATCGACCTGCTTGTGCAAGACGATGAAACGCTGGTATTCGTCGAGGTGCGCATGCGCAGCAGCACAGATTTCGGCGGTGCCGCCGCGAGTATCGATGCACGCAAACAAGCCAAGCTGATTCGCACTGCGCAGCATTACCTTGCCACACTCGCGCATATCCCGCCTTGCCGTTTCGATGCCGTGCTATTAAGTTCACCAGCTGACATCAAGTGGGTCAAGAATGCCTTCGGCGCTTGATTCGGGTAATATTCGCCCCCATTAACAACACTCTTTGAACGACACCGAGCTCTATGACCCTAGCCAGCAGAATAAGTAAACATTTTGACGACAGTGCGCAAATCAAATTGCAAAGCAAAAAAGTCCTAGCTCAGCCCATCGCCGATGCCGCTCAAGCCATCGTCACCTGCCTGCTGAACGACGGCAAAATCCTGGCCTGCGGTAACGGAGGATCGGCGGCGGATGCGCAACATTTTGCGGCCGAGCTGGTGAATCGTTTTGAAGTCGAACGCCCGGGCTTGCCCGCCATCGCGTTGACCACTGACAGCTCGGTGATCACTTCGATCGCCAACGATTACGATTACAAGCTGATCTTTTCCAAACAAGTGCGCGCGCTCGGCATGGCGGGTGACGTGCTCCTCGCCATCTCCACCAGCGGCAATTCCGCCAATGTGATGGAAGCCATTCGCGCCGCGCACGATCGCGGCATGGTGGTGATCGCGATGACGGGCCGCGACGGCGGCACGATGGGCACGATGCTCACTTCATCCGACTTCCATCTCTGTGTACCGACCGAACGCACGGCACGCATTCAGGAAGTACACTTGTTAGTCCTGCACTGCCTGTGCGATGTGATCGACCATTTATTGTTAGGGGGTGAATGATGCGTTACCTGAATATCCTGCTGCTTGCCGCTGCGCTGGTCACGGTGCAAGGTTGTGCCGGTTCCAGACTAGGCTCACATTCAGTGGATCGCCGCTCTGCGGGCACGCAACTCGAGGATGAGCAGATTGAAAATAAATCGATAACACGCATTCAGGAAAAATACAAAGACGCTTCTCAAGTCACTGTCACCAGCTTTAATCGCTTCGTGCTCATCACTGGAAATGCGTTAAGTGAAGACATAAAGAACGATGTCGAACGCATTGTTCGCGCCGTACCCAATGTGAAAAACACGGCAAATGAAATAATCGTGGGCGCGCTGTCCATCTCCGGCTCACGCCGCACCGATTCCGGCATTACCGGCGACGTCAAATCGCGCCTGAATAAAAACAAGTCCATTCGGATCGGGACTTTCCGGGTCGCAACAGACAGAGGTGTGGTGTATTTGCTCGGGTTGGTTACCCACGCCGAAGCGAATACCGCTGCGGAAATTGCCAGCACCACCACTAATGTGAAAAAAGTGGTGCGTGTTTTTGAATACATCGATTAAAGAAAATTCGCATAGCAATTCGTTTGCTTCCTCGCCCGCTTGCGGGAGAGGATTGAGGAGAGGGAGACGGGCATGACAAGCTTCATCAACGGCGATAGCACTCCTGCCATGCCCGTTAACGTGTACGCCACTCCGGATTTTGAACGGAAGATATGCAACACAACGACGCTTGCTGCACGCGTCACGCAACTGCCCCGTCCTCTGGTCTTCACCAACGGCTGTTTCGACGTGCTGCATCGCGGGCATGTCACCTATCTGGCGCAGGCGCGGGCACTGGGAGCTTCGCTCATCCTCGGTGTAAATAGCGATGCCTCGGTAAAGCGTCTGGGCAAGGGCAATGATCGCCCGATCAACGCCGAGCAGGATCGCATGACCGTGCTGGCTGCATTGGAGGCGGTAAGCTTGGTTGTGCTTTTCGACGAAGATACCCCGCTCAATCTCATCCTCGCAAGCAAACCGGACATACTGGTCAAAGGCGGCGACTGGAAGCCGGAGAATATCGTCGGCTGCAAAGAAGTGCAAGGCTGGGGCGGCTCAGTACACAGCATCCCTTTCCTGCATGAACGCTCGACCACCGCGCTGCTGAAAAAGATACGCAGCCTATAAACGCTGATATCGGGTTACACCGACATCAATTTACTCTGACTGACCAGCTCAACTTACTTCTTCGCATGCACCGGGCGAAACGCTGCGCATTGAATTGTGTCGGATTCCAGATATGCGCCCTCGATCAGGTCTATGCAATAAGGCACGGCGGGAAACACCGCATTCAGGCAATCGTCGATAGCTGAAGGTTTGCCGGGCAGATTGATGATGAGACTCTTGCCGCGTATGCCTGCGGTTTGACGCGACAAGATCGCGGTCGGTACGAATTTCAGCGATGCGGTGCGCATCAGCTCGCCGAAGCCCGGCATCATTTTTTCGCATACCGCTTCGGTCGCTTCCGGCGTCACATCGCGCAACGCTGGCCCGGTGCCGCCGGTGGTGACGATCAGGCTGCATCCGAGCACATCGCTCAACTCGATCAAGGCCGCTTCGATCAATGATTGCTCATCGGGAATCACGCGCGCCACCGCCTCCCACGGACTGGTCAACACGCGCGAAAACCATGCGTGCATGGCGGGGCCGCCTTTATCTTCGTACTCGCCGCGACTGGCGCGGTCTGAAATAGTGAGGATGCCGATCTTTGCTGCGGTCATTTATTGCTCCTGAATATCGTTGTGTTCCTGAAACGCCGTACCGTCCAACAACTGCACCATCGCCATATCCCCTGCCGCCAAACCTTTGCTCTCGCTCGGCATCACCAGCAACGCATCCGCACGCGCCATAGACAGCAACACGCCGCTGCTTTGCGAACCGGTCGGTGTCGCCAGATAGCCGCCCGCATCGCGGCTCAACACCACGCGCACGAATTCCAAATTACCGGGGCGGTGGTTGAGCGGCTGCGTCAATCGCGCTTGCACAGTGCGCCGATAAAGCCGTGTGTGTCCCATCATGTTGCGCAATGCGGGGGCAACGATCTGCTCGAAACTGACCATGCTCGCAACCGGATTACCGGGCAGGCAAAACACTTTGCTGCTTGCCGTGGTGCCGAACGCAGCCGGATGTCCGGGGCGCATCTGCACACGCCAGAAGTGCATTTGCACACCAAGTTGCTCCAGCGTAGGACGCACAAAATCATGCACGCCGACCGAGGTGCCGCCGGAAACTAGCAGCACATCGTATTGCAAACCCTGTTCGAGTTTTGCGCGCAGTTCCGCCGGATCGTCGCGTGCGATGCCGAGCAGCACAGGCTGTATGCCCAGCGCCTGCACCTGTGCCATTAACGCATAGCTGTTGGCATCCGGTATCTTGTTCGCATCGAAAGCATCCTGCAGCCCCTCCAGCTCGTCGCCACTGGAAAGAATCGCGACACGCGGGCGGCGCTGCACTTGCACCTCAGCGGCCTTCACCATCGCAAGTATGCCCAGCGCACCGGGGTTGATCTCCGTACCTGCCGTCAGCACCACTTCATTTGTGCGCAAGCTTTCAGCACGGCGGCGAATGTCTTTGCCCGCTTGTGCGGATACATTGATCTGCACTGTGTTTGCAGCAATGGCTTGCGTATCCTCGACGCGAATCACCGTATCCGCGCCTTGCGGAATGGGCGCTCCCGTCATGATGCGCACGCACTGTCCGGCTTGCACCGTTAGCGTCGGCAAGTCACCCGCCTTGATGTCGGCAACAATCACGAGTTGGGCAGGCATCTTGCCCAAGCCGGCGGCGCGCAGCGCATAACCATCCATCGCCGAAATATCGCAAGGCGGATGGTCGCGGTTCGAGCGCACATCTTGCGCCAGCACGCGCCCCAGCGCTTGCAGCAGGTCGATTTTTTCCGTGCCTAGCGGCACACAGTGTTGCAACACGCAGCTTTGCACGTCGCTCAACGGGAGAGCATTGGTCATTTCATTCCTTCAGCAAGAATCAAGTCTTGCGGTGTATCCAAATCAAAAAAACTGCGCAGTAGAGGGTCGAACTGCACCAGTTCATCCGCCCCTATATAGCGCACATCCAAAGTCTTCAGTGCTCCTATCAAACTTTTATTGCCACTCGCCAGACTGCTTTGCAAAAGCGGCAAAGCGCTGCGCGCATAGAACGCCGCCAGCGGTTGCGCATACCCGTTTACTTGAGGAACCACCGCCTGATGCTCTGCGCGCAAGCTTGCCAAATATGCAATCAGCGCGGGGGCAACGAACGGCATATCGCACGCCACCACAAACGCCCACGGCGTCGTAACAGCCTCCAGCGCACTGATCAACCCCACCAGCGGCCCACCATCCGCTTGCGTATCGCATATCTGCGGAAACGACACATCGCCACGCAACTCACGCACGCTAACCAGTGTCTGCACAAACAACGGCTGCACACTGGCGATCACACTCTGCAACAAGGTTTCGCCGTTAAACGGCAACGCCGCCTTATCGCGCCCCATACGCTTCGACTCACCGCCCGCAAGAATGATGGCAGTGCAATCCGTAATCATCCCCGCACCTGCGCCAGAATAAACTTCGCAATGCCATCCACATCATCCAGCGCGAAATGCGGCAAATGCGCATACACCCCCGCCACATCCGTCACCATCGCAATCAAGCCCTCGCTGCTGCGCGGCACGGTAGAACACGCGGCACGCAACACCTCGATCTTGGGACAGTCGGCTTGCGAAAAACTTTCCGCCAGCACCAGGTCGGCATCGCTGAAATAGCGCTGCGCCAACAGCACCGGATCGTGCGGCGCTGAAGTATCGGCAACCAATTGCAACGCCTGTGGCGTGACCAACATACTCGCCACCGCCCCCGCCTGCTTGAAACGCCAGCTATCCTTTCCCGACGTATCGAGCGGCACTTGATGATGCGTATGCTTGATGGTGGCGACCTTCAACCCCGCCGTACTCAGCACGGGCAGTAGCTTTTCGATCAGCGTGGTCTTGCCGCTACCGGAGTGGCCGACGATGGAGATAAGTTTCATTGGTTAGAAAAATGTATATTGGATATCGGGTTGTTGAACTCACAACAGAGGCACATAAGCTGCCTTATTAAAATGAGAAAATTATGCTGATCTCGGGATAGGTCTTGCTGCATGAACTGTAAATCGCCGACTGGCAATCAAGGTAAGACTCATAAGCGAGCCCGGCTCCGATAACGCTCCTGGAATTTGAAGCAAGATACACCCCGGCACGAACACCGAGCGAATTGATGCTGGGCAGCCCGGAGATAACAGCATGGCGATAGAACCCACCCACATATGGCCGCAGCGAAGAATCCCAATAAGGAACATATTGGACGGAAGGCGAGATTTTGTTGATGCTAGGGCCGCTTCCCGACCAGCTTTCGTAAGACACACCGACGCCGACCCCATCGAGCAAATAATAGCCCGCACCCGCGCCGACAATCAGATAATTACTGTTGAAAGCATAACCGCTTCCCGCCAGTACCGAAAAGTGTGTGCTTCCCTGCCCGAATATTCCGGCCACCTCGGCGGCACGCACTGGAAGAGTGGACGATAACAACAACATAATTATCGAAATAATTTTAACTAGCTTACTCATAAATCGTGTGCTCCCTTCTGTGCATGTCTCTTGCTGAAATGACGCGAAGCGAAGATAGAAATACATAAATTGGCTTTTTGAAAGTAGCCGCATAAACCTGTATCAGCCAATCAATTTCATGCCGCAGTGCTTTGCAGCCTCACGATCAAATGTTGCCGTATAACTACAGCCTGCTTCTTGCGCCGAGAGTTCTATCAGGCAGTCAGCGAAGTCGGCCTTGCCTGACTTAAAAAGGCGCCAAGCTTTCCATACAATATCCGCATTCGCCACGACGAGTTCCTTGGTGCGCAATAGCGTTTCCAGGACTTCGCATATTTCGTCTTTGGATAATGCGTAGCAGCCGGCCAACACCCAAACTAATTCAACGACTGAAACCTGACTAACGTAACCCGGTGAAGCAGCCGTCAGCGATTCGATTAGTCGCGAGGCTTTAGGGGACTGTTTTGCATCGTCCTGCGCGACATAGCGAACGAGTACGTTAGTATCCAAGCCAATCACCTGGCTTTAGCTCCTTGCTTGGCAATTGCCTGATTCATTGCCTCGATTGTTACTGGGCGCGCGGGTTTCCGCACTAAGCCCTTTAATGCAGTTACCGAATGGGTAGATGCGACCATCTCAAACCGACCAGGCTCGACTTCGATAAACTCAATCCTATCCCCGGACTCAACTCCAAGAGCGGCACGCACAATAGCCGGAATGGTGACCTGCCCCTTGCTCGTTACTGTCGCCATAGTCATATTGATTCTCCTTTTTGATTCCTTACTTTATGGTAAGGCGATAAAGAAATCAAGGAAAGATATTCGGCATGCTCGCCAGGACCTCGGCAACAGAACGACTTTTCAGTACCGCCCTTGCGACTTATTAATGTAATTCGACAACT
Organism: uncultured Gallionellaceae bacterium; assembly: GCA_964532405.1. Classification (GTDB taxonomy): domain Bacteria; phylum Pseudomonadota; class Gammaproteobacteria; order Burkholderiales; family Gallionellaceae; genus PALSA-1006. Next base: position 60,347 of record CAZHIC010000014.1, read on the forward strand.
GCTCCGCTTCTCTATTCATGCGGATCAGGTTGGTGTGGGTGTTGCGGAACAGCGCACTCATCACTTTATAGATGATGCGCGGGTTGCTATCGATCAAGGTCTCAAAGGCATCCGGTTCCAGGGTGTAGACGGTGGCGTCACCGTTGGCAACCAGTGTCGCCTTGCGCGTGCTGCGGTCAATGAAGGCACGGGTACCGGCGCACTCGCCCTTGCTCATGGTGTAGCGCACCTCGCCTTTGCCTTCTTTGTTGCCGTACAAATCGAGTTGGCCTTCGACTAGGATGAACAGCGTGCTGGAAGCCTCGCCCTCTTTGGAAAGCAGCTCGCCGTTTTTCAGATGCTTGACGCCCATAACGCTGCCGAGAATACGTCCTTCGCCCAGGGTCAAGTCTTTGCCGATGGAAGATTTGCATATCAATTCAACGCGAATTTCATTACTCATACGGGTGCTCTCCATTATGTGATGTTAAAAATTCCTGCGGGTCTGAACAACTGCAATTTTTTCAGCGGCACATCATCACGCTACTCATGGTTTAACCCAGATTGTCCATTAGAGATTTTCGTTCCTCATTCATGCCCGAACCGAT
>CAZHIC010000015.1:0-57450 GCA_964532405.1 uncultured Gallionellaceae bacterium
AGGTTACCCTCTTAAACTCGATACATTATTGTCTGGACAGAGGGGGCCACTTTAATGACGGGCAATTTCATGCATCCATGTTAACTATCAACAGTATCAATCTGGCACCACCGAAATCAGTTGCACCGCCACGGTAGCACTCACGATGCGAATACCTTGATACCTCCCTCCAAGACTATGCAGGTGCTTATCACCGGAAACGATCATATCCGCTTGCCCTGCCACAGCACAGGCAAGTACATGGTCATCATCGGGATCATTAACAATGACGCGCGGCACATTGGTTGGCGTGACAATGAACGCCAATCGACGTAATTCCCTAACGATGCTGATTGGAGACAAATTAGCTTGAGCTAAACGTGTTGCGAATTTTTCGCGCGCAAGCACATCCAGAAGCTCAGCCATCAGCACCGGGCTGCTACACAATTCGAATTCTTGATTTCTTGCACTATTTAGAAGCAGGCGCGGTGAACCACCCGATGAGATCACGCCGGATATTAGCGTGTTGGTGTCTAAAACAATCCGCACGTTAGTTGCGCTGTACGGCGCGATCTTTACGTGCAGCCTGAATTTCGGCATCTATTTCTTCGTCAGAAAGAACCGGGAGATTAAGTCTGTCAATGTTGGCGAGTGATTCACCCAAACGCGATCCGGCAATTGAACGGGATTCTCGCGCAGTTAAAAATTCGACAAAATCTTCCACTTCCGCCAAACGTGGCTGCGGAAGTTGTTGCAGCTTTTGAATCAATGCCGGGGCGATTGCGTTCATGTTGATCTCCAAAATAGTGAATGGCGCAAAGATAACTGTTTAGCAACATTTTGGCAAAGTGATGCGAAGGTTATCTGGGCGCGGATTATTTTGATTCAACCGCCGCAGTCAGATTTTGCTCCACCAGCAGCGAATGCAATCTGCGACTATCCGCGCGCAGCACGGTAAATTGCCATTCGCCAAGCTGGATGATCTGCCCGCGCTTGGGCAGTTGACCTGCCGCTTTGAGAATCAAGCCACCCACGGTGTCGTAATTTTCGTCGCTGAACTCGGTACCCAAGGCTTCGTTGAAGTCGGCAATTTCAGTATCGGCTTTGACGCGCCAGTGCGCGTCGTCCTGGCGGATGATGTTGTCTTCGTCTTCGTCGAAGTCGTATTCGTCGGCGATGTCGCCGACGATCTGTTCCAGCACGTCTTCGATGGTGACCATGCCGCACACGCCGCCGTATTCATCCACCACCAGCGCGATGTGGTTGCGGTTGCTGCGGAAGTCGCGCAGCAGCACGTTGAGGCGTTTCGATTCGGGCACGAACACGGCTGGGCGCAGCATGTCGCGCACATCGAATTCTTCACCGGCGTAGTAGCGCAGCAAATCTTTCGCCAGCAAAATACCGATGATATTGTCTTTGTCGCCGTCGGTGACAGGGAAGCGCGAGTGCGCGGTTTCGATGACGTAGGGGATGAATTGTTCCGGCGGCTGGCTGATGTCGATGACATCCATTTGCGCGCGGGGAATCATGATTTCGCGCACCTGCTGCTCGGAGACTTGGATGACGCCTTCCATCATGGAAAGGGCATCGGCATCCAGCAGGTTGCGCTCGTAAGCACTGTGCAACAGTGCGATCAGTTGTTCGCGGTCTTCCGGTTCACGCAATAGCAGCGTGGAGAGCCGTTCCAACAAGGTGGGTTTATTATTGCTACTTTCTGAACCGTCCATACACCAAACATTAACTAATGAGATAAGGCGCAGGATACCTTAATTTGAGCAGCAACGCAGTTTCGCGCGCCTCCATTTTCTCCGCATCGCGCTGCTTTTCGTGATCGTATCCTTGCAGATGCAGCGCGGCATGAATCGCCAGATGCGCATAGTGCGCGAACAAATCCTTGCCTTGTTCTTTGGCCTCGCGCGCTACGACCGGCGCACAGATAACCACATCGCCATACAGCGGTTCGCTATCATCGTAGACAAAGGTAAGTACGTTGGTGGCGTAATCTTTATTGCGATAACTCAGGTTCAGCGCGCGCCCTTCGATCTCGCCCACAATGCGCAACGCCATCTGCACATCCTGTTCCAACGCGACCTTCACCCAGCGGCGAAATTGCGGGCGCGTCGGCAAATTTTTCGCGTTGCTGGCATATTGCACCGACAGCGAAAGTTTATATTCAATACTCATGCCGACCTCACCCACTCGCCGCGCAAGGTGTGCATGGATACCGCAGTGATGGTGACCTCAACAAAGCGCCCGAGTAAATCGGCTGAGCCGACGAAGTTCACCACACGATTGTTGTCGGTGCGTCCGGCCAACTCCATCCGGTCTTTCTTCGATATGCCTTCAACCACGATACGCTGAGTCGTACCCACCATCGCCTGGGCGACGGCATTTTCCAATTCATCTATTCTTGTTTTCAAACGCTTCAAGCGTCCCATCTTGGTGTCGTAGGACACCTCATCCGCCATCTCCGCTGCTGGCGTACCGGGTCTGGGGCTATACAAAAAACTGAAGCTGGCATCGAAACCGACATCCTCGATCAGTTTCATGGTCGCCTCGAAATCGCTTTCTGTCTCGCCGGGAAAACCGACGATAAAGTCCGAAGTGATGGAAATGTCGGGACGCAAGGCACGCACTTTGCGAATAATGGATTTGTATTCGAGCGCGGTGTAGCCACGCTGCATGGCGGCCAGCACGCGATCAGAGCCGGACTGCACCGGCAGATGCAAATGGTTCGCCAGTTTCGGCGTGTCGCCGTACAACTCGATCAGGCGCGGCGTCATCTCTCTGGGGTGTGAGGTCACGTAACGCACGCGCTGCACACCGTCCAATGCCGTGATCTCGCGTATCAAATAGGCCAAGTCCACCGTCTCGCCATCGTCATGCTCTCCCGCATAGGCATTCACGTTTTGCCCCAACAGCGTGATCTCGCCCACGCCTTGCGCCACTAGGCCACGAATATCGCGCATCACATCTGCCAGCGGGCGCGAAAGCTCCTCGCCCCGGGTATACGGCACGACACAGAAAGTGCAGAACTTGCTGCACCCTTCCATGATGGATACATAAGCCGAACCGCTCGTTACGCGAGGGGTCGGCAAACTGTCGAATTTCTCGATCTCAGGAAAGCTGATGTCCATCTGCGTCTTGCCGCTGGCGCGCCGCGCCGCGATCAATTCCGGCAAACGATGCAGAGTTTGCGGCCCGAAAATGACATCCACATACGGGGCACGCCGGAAGATCGTCGCCCCCTCTTGGCTGGCGACGCAACCGCCCACGCCGATAATCAAGTCCGGCTTCGCTAATTTCAGCGGACGCACCCGCCCCAAATCCGAAAACACTTTCTCCTCGGCTTTTTCGCGTATCGAGCACGTATTGAACAGGATAATATCGGCATCTTCCGGCTTATCGGTTAACACCACCCCCTCGCTGGCACGCAGCACATCGGCCATCTTGTCTGAATCGTACTCGTTCATTTGGCAGCCGAACGTTTTGATAAATAGTTTTTTTGTCACGCGATGTCTCAACCAATCGCCGACAAAGTCGGCTGAAATTTTTTCCTGTGGGGGATGCCCGAGCAGCGGCAAGGGATTAGAACGACTGCAATAACCTACCAAACAACTGCGGCTAATTCTATAGAAAAAGACTTGCGCCCGCAAAGAATTATGCTAGGATTGCGTCCGAAGTTTAGGGGTCGTTTTTATATATTTCTGTGGAGGAGATACAATGAGCATCATCGCAACTTTCTGTGCTGTAACTACTTTTCTGATGGCAGTTGCCTTTTCACTGTTCATGGTTAAAGAACTATTCAAAAGCAACTAAGCAACTGCATCACAAATAAAAAAACTCCAACCTGCGAAGGTTGGAGTTTTTTATTTGCTAACGAAACTCAATTACTTAGGTAGCGGCAAACCGGCAGCCCGATAAAAACGCGGCAAATCGCTTAAATCATCGAACACCGCAGCCGCTCCCGTGAAGTCCTGCTTGCTGGTATACGGATTGATAGTGATGTAGGTCTTAATCCCCGCCGCCAACGCAGAACGCAGACCGTTGTAGGAATCTTCCAGCGCGATGCAGTCAGCCGGACTCAGTTTTAATTCGCGCAACACCCAATCGTAAATATCCGGTGCGGGCTTCTTGTTCGGCACGATGTCGCCGCAGCCGTTAGCGGAAAAATAATCCGCCCAATCTTTGCCTAAGCCTACTTCCAGCAAAGCCGAGACATTCTCCGGCGTGGTGGTGGTGGCGATGGCCAGCGTGATCCCGGCGCGATGTGCCTCGGTGATGAGCTGCTTGATGCCGGGACGCAGCGGGATCAAGCCACCGCGCAGCATGGCGGTGTAATGGCCGGTTTTGACCACATGCAGATTCTTGACGAAGCCTTCATAGTCAGCCGGCTTGGCGAAATCCGGCAAAAAGCTCTCGACGAAATACTTGATGCGCTCCTTGCCGCCCGTCACTTTCAGCAGCTTGTCGTACAGCGCAACATCCCAGTTCCAGTCCAAGCCGTTTTCGGCGAACGCCTTGTTGAAAGCGATGCGGTGCGCGTCTTCCGTGTCGGCGAGTGTGCCGTCCACGTCGAATATGATTGCTTTAATCGTCATTTTTTATCTTCCCATTCCCGGCATCATGCCCTTCATGCCGCGCATCATCTTAGCCATGCCACCTTTGCTGCTGAACATCTTCATCATCTTCTGCGTTTGCTCGAACTGGTTGAGCAGTTGATTGACGTGCATCACCTGCACGCCCGCGCCCGCTGCGATGCGGCGTTTGCGCGACGCCTTGATGAGTTCGGGATGGCTGCGCTCGAACGCGGTCATCGAATTGATGATGCCTTCGGTGCGGTTGATCTGGCGATCATCCACCTTCGCGCCTGCCGCCGCTTTGGAAAGCTGTGCGGGCAGTTTGTCCATCATCGCGGTGAGCCCGCCCATTTTTTTCATCTGCACGATCTGCATTTTGAAATCGTTCAGATCGAAGCCTTTGCCGCTCTGCATCTTCTTCGCCAGCTTTTCCGCTTCAGCCTGATCGACACCGCGATGCGCCTCTTCGATCAGCGACAGCACGTCGCCCATGCCGAGCACGCGCTGCGCCATGCGGTCGGGGTGGAAGGCTTCGAGACCGTTCATCTTTTCGCTCACGCCGACGAACTTGATCGGCTTGCCGGTGACATGGCGCACCGACAGCGCAGCACCGCCGCGCGCATCGCCGTCCAGCTTGGTGAGGATCACGCCGGTCAGCGGCAGCGCATCGCCGAACGCCTTGGCGGTATTCACGGCATCCTGCCCGGTCATCGCATCCACCACGAACAAGGTCTCGATAGGCTTCAACGCGGCGTGCAACTGTTTGATCTCTTCCATCATCGCCGCATCAATCGCCAAGCGTCCTGCGGTATCGACGATCAATACCTCATGGTGATGCTTGCGCGCAAAGTCCAACGCAGCCAAAGCGATGTCCTGCGGCTTTTGCGTAATATCGGAAGGGAAGAAATCGACTTCGATTTGTTGCGCCAGCGTGCGCAACTGCTCGATCGCGGCAGGACGGTACACGTCGCAGCTCACCAGCAACACCTTCTTTTTGTTCTGCTCGCGCAACAATTTGGCGAGCTTGCCGCAGGTCGTGGTCTTACCGGCACCTTGCAGCCCCGCCATCAAAATCACGGCGGGCGGAACGGCGGCGAGGTTGAGCGCATCGTTGTGCTCGCCCATCAGCTTGGTCAGCTCGCGATTCACCACGCCGATCAACGCCTGTCCGGGGCTCAGACTGCCGATAACCTCATGTCCGAGCGCGGCTTGTTTGACCTGTGCGGTAAATTCTTTAACGACGGGCAAGGCTACATCCGCCTCCAGCAAGGCAAGGCGCACTTCGCGCAAGGCATCCTGAATGTTGTCTTCGGTGAGCCGCGCTTGTCCGCGCAGATTTTTGACGATGCCTGAAAGGCGCTGGGTAAGGTTGTCCAACATGGTTCGTTCCCGCTCTGGTACAGAATGAGTTAGTGTAGAATTCGCGAAGTCTAAAACATCTGCACGCATCATGTCGAACTTCGTTCTCACTCTCGTTGCTTTTATTGCCTACAGCGCGCTGGCTTTTTCCTTTTGGCGCGCACAAATCGCGGGCAATGCCGAAACACTAAACCGTGGCGGATTGGGACATACCGTCGGCATTCCATTAGCGCTCCATGCCTGGCTACTCTACAGCAATCTATTCATAGCTGGCACGCTCAATCTAGGGCTGGTCTACTCCGTATCGTTGATTTTGTGGCTGACCATGCTGGTGTATTGGTTGGCGCGCTTCTTCTACCCGCTGGCGAGTTTGCTGACGCTGGTATTGCCCTTGGCGGCAATAGGCGTGGCCTTGCCCGCCTTGTTCCCCGAGGTGTACAAACTCTCCGAACCCACCTCGTGGATGTTCGATGCGCATGTGCTGGTCGCCATGCTCGCGTATAGCCTCTTCACCATCGCAGCCCTGCATGCGGGACTGATGTCGCTGGTCGAAAAACGCCTGCACCACGCGACCTTGCCGAAAGTATTAAAAAATCTACCGCCGCTGCTGACCATGGAAAAACTCCTGTTCCGCATCGTCGGTGTGGGGCTGGTATTGCTGACGCTGACATTAGCCTCAGGCATCATATTTTCCGAACAGATTTTCGGCAAACCCTGGCAGTTCAACCACAAGGTTCTATTCGGCTTCATCTCGTGGGGCATGTTCGCCGTGCTGTTGCTCGGCCACACTTTTCAGGGCTGGCGCGGGCGCACCGCCGTACGCTGGACATTGGGCGGCTTCGGCTTTTTGATTCTGGCTTATCTGGGCAGCAAGTTTGTGATGGAAGTGATTCTGCACCGTTAAATCCAGATAGATTATTAACACCAAACCGTCCCGTCCCTTCCCCCTCTCAGAGGGGGAGAGCGAAGCGAGGGGGCAACTAGGATGGGGGCTGGCACGGTAGAATATCAACGTTTCCACCCCCTCCCTAGCCCTCCCCCTACATGGGGGAGGGAACGAATCCCTACAACATCCCCTTCTCCGCAAACGACAAACACCCCGCCCCCGCCACAATGAAGTGATCGAGCACCCGCACATCCACCAACGCAAGCGCCTGCTTTAACGCATCGGTGAGCATCTGATCCGACTGGCTCGGCTCCGCCACGCCGGAAGGATGATTGTGCGCGAAGATGACCGCTGCGGCATTCAGCGCCAATGCGCGTTTAACCACCTCGCGCGGATACACGCTGGTCTGTGTGAGCGTGCCATGAAACATCTCTTCGGCGGCGATCACGCGATGCTGCGCATCGAGAAAGATCACCATAAACACCTCCTGCTCGCGCCCGCGCAACAGCAGTTGCAAATAGCTGCGTACTGCCACAGGAGAATTCAACGCATCACCGCTGCGCATCTCCTCCTGCAACGCCCGCCGCGACATTTCCAGCACCGCCTGCAACTGCACAAACGTTGCCTGCCCTATGCCGTGCGTCTCGCAAAATAGCTTTTCACTCGCCGCAAACATCTGCGTCAAATTCCCGAAGCGTGTGAGCAACTCGCGCGCCAGATCCACCGCGCTTTTCCCGACGACACCCGTGCGCAGAAAGATCGCCAGCAATTCCGCATCGGAGAGTGCCGCAGCACCGCGCTGCAACAACTTCTCGCGTGGACGTTCGCCAACAGGCCAGTCAGTGATGCTCATGCTTCACCTCTTTACAGTTACTAAATGTGCAAAGTAAAGAAATAAGACGTTCGCACCCAATTTGTCAAAACGTGAACATCTACAAATTTCGACGGCTATTTACAAGATTCAGCTCGAACGATTGGAACGGGAGTTAATGAGCCATCTTGTCCCACTCGGTTCATGACGAGCGTGCATGTGTTGGCATTTAAATCAAGTCGCCCCTCATAGTCAGCACCGAATTCGGGAACAAAGGTCATCGTAAGGGGGGCGCAATGAGCCCCTGACGTATCACCAAAGCTAGCGGCAACAGCTATGGGTTCTCCTGCTTCGATTTGATATTCTCTAAAATAGGCTTTCGACAACAAAAGACTTCGTTTGGCTAGATTCTTTGTAGTTTCCGTTTCCGGCATTCCGATAGAGTCATTTTTGACTGTGCCCAAAAACGATGAAAACATCGTTCCTAATCCGCCCGACACTGTAATTTTATTTGAGCCGCCTTCGCATTTTGATTTTGGATAAAAAGACACACCGAAACCGTTTTGGCCAAATAAACGAATACGCGCTTTTTTTGTGGTAGCTACCGAAGTAGCCGCTACTGCTGATGTAGCCGCTACTGCTGATGTAGCCGCTACTGCTGATGACAATATAGCCCCTGCTACGGGAGACTCGTCCGCATAGGAAACCATCGATATGATTATCATGGCACAGAAAACAACAAAAAATTTGAGACTATTCATTTCATTTACCCCAAGAAATAGAAAGACAACCAAGACCCAAGATTACATCGCAAAATTACAAACTGATTATAGTTCAATCATTAAAGAGCCGCACCAAACAAGCTCTGGCGGCGAAAATGCTCGCTCACTCAAACATGAACTCTAACCGACCTTAACACTTTCGCCAAGAAACTAGCTTTCTTGTTAAGATGCGCGGCATTATGGATCAAGCCCACACAAAACACATTGTTCTCGGCATCACCGGCGGCATCGCGGCCTATAAGGCGGCAGAGTTGGCGCGTCTGTTAGTAAAGCAAGGCATTACGGTGCAGGTGGCGATGACGGAAGCGGCGACGCATTTCATCACACCCGCGACGATGCAGGCGCTTACCGGGCATCCGGTGTTACTTAACCAGTGGCAGGATGACAAGGGCATGGCGCACATCCAGTCCAGCCGCGTGGCGGATGCCATCGTGATTGCGCCTGCCACGGCGGATTTCATCGCCAAGCTGGCGCACGGGCTGGCCGATGATCTGCTTTCCACTTTATGTCTGGCACGCGATTGCCCATTGCTGGTCGCACCTGCGATGAACAAGCAGATGTGGGCGAACGCGGCGACGCAACGCAATGTGCAGCAACTCATCGCCGATGGGGTGACGCTGCTCGGCCCGGTAAGCGGCGTGCAGGCTTGCGGCGAAGAAGGGATGGGACGGATGCTGGAGGCGGAAGCATTGGCGCGGGATATTTTTACATTGCTGTGCAATGCGCCCCTCTCCCTAACCCTCCCCCACAAATGGGGGAGGGAACTGGAAGGAGTGAAGGTTCTCATCACCGCTGGCCCCACTTATGAAGCCATCGACGCGGTGCGCGGCATCACCAATCGCAGCAGTGGCAAGATGGGTTATGCCATCGCACAGGCGGCACAGAAATTGGGCGCGGAAGTTATGCTGGTCTCCGGCCCGACGGTGCTCACTCGGCCGCAGGGTATGCAGGTAGTGGACGTGACCAGTGCCGCCGAGATGTTTGAGGCGGTGAAGCAGCGCGTGATGGATGCCGATATTTTTATCGGCGTGGCGGCGGTGGCGGATTACCGTGTCGCCCGGCCATTCGAACAAAAAATCAAAAAGAGCGATGCCAAGCTGACACTGGAGTTGGTGCCGAACCCGGACATTCTGGCCTATGTTGCGGCGCTGCCGGACGCGCCGTTCTGCGTGGGCTTCGCGGCGGAGAGCGAAAATTTGCACGAATATGCCGAGCAGAAACGCCGCGCCAAAAAGTTACCGCTGCTCGCGGCCAATCTGGCACAGCACGCTATCGGTGCGGACGATAACGAACTGATCCTATTCGATGACGCGGGCGAACATCGCTTGCCGCGCACAGACAAACTTACTTTGGCGCGGGTGCTATTGCTCCACGCCGCCACGCTTTACCAGAAAGGGAAATCAAAATGAAAAAAGTGGATGTAAAAATTCTCGACAAACGCTTGCACGAACAACCGCCCAGCTACGGCACACCGGGCTCGGCGGGCATTGATCTACGCGCCTGCATCGACCACAACATGCTGATACAACCGGGACAATGCGAGCTCATTCCGAGCGGCCTCGCCATCCACATCGCCGACCCGCATTATGCGGCGATGATTTTGCCGCGCTCCGGTCTGGGCCACAAACACGGCATTGTGCTGGGCAATTTGGTCGGGCTGATCGACTCTGACTATCAGGGGCAGATATTCGTCTCGCTATGGAATCGCGGCCATCATCCATTTACGCTGATGCCGCTGGAACGCATGGCACAACTGGTCGTTGTCCCGGTCGCACAAGTGCAGTTCAACATCGTGGAAGAGTTTCCCTTGAGCCAGCGCGGTGCGGGCGGCTTCGGCAGCACGGGCAAGCATTAAAGATTTACCCGCAATAAAAAAGCCCGCGTTATGCGGGCTTTTTTATTCACACTGTTTCGAAATTAGCGTTCGAGCACCAACTCCAACTCGGTAATTTCGCCCTTGCGCACGGACACTTTCTCCGCCGCCGTCTTGTAGCCATCGGCCTTCACACTCACTTCGCGAACGCCGACTTCGATCTCGGCACGCAACGGCGACATGCCGTAGTACACCCCGTCCAGATAAACTTTGGCGCGCGCTGGCTTGGTGTTCAACACCAACGTGCCATTGACTGCAACAGTCGGGGCTGGTGCCCCCCCTCTGGCCGTTTGCAGCACAGTCACACCGGGAATCACTTTTGTTCCCGGCATCAAATTAAACAGGTCGGGACGGGATGCCATCAAGGCGGCACTAATGGCATCGACAGTCTTTTGCGTCACGATGTCCAGCTCATAGCGCAGGCTGTTGGCGATAACACTCTTGCTGTTACCGGAAACACTCACTGCAAGTTCCTTTTTTTCCACGACCACGCCGGACCAAACCACCTTTCCCGTTGCCGCTTCCTTCAAGGTCGTTTCGATAGCGATAGCGACCTCATCCTTTGCCCTGGTGTTGTACGTCAGCTCTTTGACTATCCCGCTGAGTTCAAACAATGCGCTTGTGTCCGCTACAAGTTGAAACCCTGCATCGTCAAAACGTTTTCTGACCGAGTTCGATACGAAATCGGCCACATCGCGATCCAGCGCCAGTTCTGTTCCCCATATGCCGGACACCCGCTGGGTCGAAATGCCGATCTTTTTGGGAGCCATGCCGCCCCGCCCATCGGCATATCCCGCGACACGAATCGTGGCGGCATATTTCACCGGAGGGGCATTGGGATTGGGCTTCTTGTTCTCGGGCACACTGATAGAGTCGTCCGACTCAAGCCAGCCTGCATACAGGTTCGCACTGAAACATCCGAAAACCAAAAGTGCCAGAGACACCGAGGAAGTACGCAAAAAAAATGGCTTCATTGAGCTTGACCTTGTGTTGACTTGTCGGGGCAAAATACCCCGGCTATTATCTTCCGAGCGACGGCACACTTGCGACTGTCTGCTTAAACTTATCCATTCTTCCGGAAGGATTTTTTAGCGCAGGCAGAAAACGGACAAGCTCGTTCAAGGCCAAGCCATAAACTTTACGCTTAAAATCGATCACGCTGTCCATCTCTATCCAATAATCATTCCAGCGCCAGGCATCGAACTCGGGATGCCCCGATGCGCGTAACGACACATCGCAGTCGCGCCCGGTCAAGCGCAGCAAAAACCATATCTGCTTCTGCCCTTTATAACTTCCGCGCGCTTCGCGCTTTACCCAACTTTGCGGCACCTCATAACGCATCCACTCGCGCGTTCGGCCCAGAATTTCAACATGGCAGTTGAGCAAACCCACCTCTTCGTGCAGCTCCCGATACATTGCCTGCTCGGGAGTTTCGCCATGCTGCATCCCTCCTTGCGGAAATTGCCACGCGTCCTGACGGATACGTTTTCCCCAAAACACTTGATTCTTTGCGTTGGTCAGAATGATGCCTACGTTTGGGCGATAACCATCACGGTCTATCATAATTCGCCCCGCTAAATTGTTTTTCGATGGGCGGATTGTTCCATATTTCGAGCGCACAGGAAAGAACAAAGTCACTGTACGGTAGAATGCGCGCTCGTTAATACCCAACATACGGAACCAGCCATGCGTGTCTCACAATTTTTTATCTCCACTCTAAAAGAAGCCCCCTCCGAAGCCGAGCTGACCAGCCATCGCTTGATGCTGCGCGCAGGCTACATCCGCAAACTTGCCAGCGGCCTGTACACATGGATGCCATTAGGGCTGCGCGTATTGCGCAAAGTCGAAGCGGTGGTGCGCGAAGAGATGAACAAGAGCGGCGGCATCGAGCTGCTGATGCCCGCCGTGCAGCCCGCCGAACTGTGGCAGGAAACCGGGCGTTGGGACGTGTTCGGCCCGCAGATGCTGAAGATCAAGGACCGCCACGATAATTTATTTTGCTTCGGCCCTACGCACGAGGAAGTCATCACCGACATCGCGCGCCGCGAGATCAAGAGCTACCGCCAATTGCCGCTGAATTTTTACCAGATTCAAACCAAGTTCCGCGACGAAGTGCGTCCGCGTTTCGGCGTGATGCGCGCGCGCGAATTTTTGATGAAAGACGCCTACTCTTTCCACGCCAGCTTCGACAGCCTGGAGCAGACCTATCAGGTGATGTACGAAACCTACACGCGCATCTTCACCCGCCTCGGCCTGCAGTTCCGCGCCGTGGCGGCGGACACCGGCGCCATCGGCGGCAGCGGCTCGCACGAGTTCCATGTGCTGGCCGATTCCGGCGAAGACGCGCTGGCGTTCTGCCCGGATTCCGATTACGCCGCCAACGTGGAGTTGGCCGAAGCTGTCGCGCCCACTATACCGCGCGCCCCTGCCACGCAGGAGGTACAGAAGGTCATCACGCCCGGACAGAAAACCATCGAAAAAGTCGCCGCGTTCTTCGACACTTCCGCACAAAACGTGCTGAAAGCTATCGCTGTGATGACCCACGAAAACGAGTTTGTATTGCTGCTGTTGCGCGGCGACCATCAACTCAACGAGATCAAGACCAGCAAAGTAATTGGTGAATTCCGTTTCGCCAGCGAAGACGAAGTGCATCGCAACATGAGCTGCCGCACCGGCTACATCGGCCCGGTGAATGCCAAAGTGCGCGTACTGGCCGACCGTGCCGCCGCCGCGATGAACGACTTCATCTGCGGCGCAAACGACGACGGCTTCCATTTCAGCGGCGTGAATTTCGGGCGCGATGTGCATCTGGATGAAGCCTGCATACATGACCTGCGCAACGTCGTGAGCGGCGACGCCTCGCCCGACGGCAAAGGTACGCTGGAGCTGTGTCGCGGCATCGAAGTCGGCCATATCTTCCAGTTGCGCACCAAATATTCCGAAGCCTTGCAAGCCAGGTATCTGGACGAGAACGGCAAAACGCAGGTGATGGAAATGGGCTGTTACGGCATCGGGGTATCGCGCATCGTGGCCGCCGCCATCGAGCAGAATTTCGACGAGCGCGGTATCACCTTACCCGCCCGCATGGCACCGTTCCAGATCGCCATCGCCCCCATCGGCTTCAAGAAAAGCGAGGCGGTGCGCAATGCGGCAGAACAACTTTATGCGGAACTCACCGCAACGGGCATCGAAGTGTTGCTGGATGACCGCGACGAGCGCCCCGGCGTGATGTTCGCCGATCTGGAATTGATCGGCATCCCGCATCGCATCGTCATCGGCGACCGTGGCTTGAAAGAAGGCAACGTGGAATACCAAGGGCGACGCGACCCGGCGGCACAAGCCGTCCCATTGCAAAAGGCTGCCAAGCTCGTACAATCGAAATTATGAAAACGGGTAACGCAGGATTCAGGATTCAGGATGCGGGATTCAGGGAGTCCCGCTGGTTTGCTTTTAGCTTAATCATTAATCCCGCATCCTTGATCCTTGGTGCGGGCATGTTCTTGTCCACACCGGCCTTCGCGGGCGCACAAACGGAAGAAGCGCTGTCGGCCAGCGTACAGGCAGTACTGCAACGCGCGGTGTCCGATCAGGCGGCACCCAAGCTGGCTTTCGCCACCCAGCAGGAAGCGGATGCTTGGCTGAGTGAGATGTCGCAACGCTTGGCGAAACGCATACCCGACAAAGAATATCGCGAAGATTTCCTCTACACCGTGCACTACGAAGCGGTACGCGCGGGTTTGGATCCGCATCTGGTGTTGGGATTGATCGAAGTGGAAAGCGGCTTCAGGAAATATGCCGTGTCGAACGCAGGGGCGCGCGGCTATATGCAGGTAATGCCGTTCTGGACCAAAGCCCTGCACGCCCCCGAGCATAACCTATTCCACCTGCGCACCAACTTGCGCTACGGCTGCACTATCTTGCGCTACTACCTGGATATTGAAAAAGGCAATCTGTATCGCGCTTTGGGACGCTACAACGGCAGTCTGGGCAAAGCGGCATACCCCAATCTGGTAAAAGCCGCATGGCACAAACACTGGGCGAATCCGCAACGCACGGTAAGTTCGCAGGCCAGACCGGCAAGTTAAGCGTTACTGCCCTTCTTTTTTATTTTTCTTCTTAAGCAAAATGTACGTCTCAATGTCGCTACGCGACACCATGCCCTCCTGATAACTCACCAGCTTTCCCGTCGGGTCGTACAGATACGAAGTCGGCAGCGCTGAAACGGGGCCAACCTGCATCTCTGCCATGGTGTAGCTCCCAATCACCAGCGGATAGCTGATCTTGTGCTTGGCCGCAAAATCAAGCACAGAAGCACGCGTTGAATCCAACGCCACTCCGACCACGACAAGATCCGAACTCTTATGCTCGTTGTGCAGTGCAACCAGATCGGGCGTCTCCTGTTCGCAGGGCGGACACCAAGTCGCCCAGAAATTCACCACCACCCATTTGCCGCGATAATCGGCCAAGCGCAGCGTATTCCCTTGCATATCCTTGAAAGAAAACTCCTGCGCCAACGCCGTGACAGCGAACAACGACAGGCACGCCAGCAACCAGCGACAGGTCTTCATCAGTGTCCCGCCTTTCCTTCTTTGTTCTCTGCTGCACCCTCTTTGTCATGACCACCGTGCCCGACAGCCTCAGCGGCGTGGGACAAATAGAGAGACAAAGCGACGAGCGCGATACTCGCACCCAAGTACAGCAAATCCAGCGGGTTTTCGATCTTGACATGCAGCGCCTCTTCAAACAGCGTCACGATCAGGATCATCAGAATCACTTTGGCCAAACGCGATTTTAAATCGTCCAGATTCTCAATCACCAGTATCTTGCTTGACGATCTGCTGCCGTGCGCCTGGTCGATGTCGCTGATGAACAACTCATACAAACCCAACGAGAAGATCAGCATCACGGTTGCCAACAGATAACCGTCCACGACCTCGACGATGTGCGTCACCGTGGCATCATGCAATGCCTTCCTCGCCACCTCGGTCATATCCGCATCGCCGTAATGCACCACATTCATCACCAGATTCCACACATCGACCGTCGCCATATAAAAAATCGCGAAGCCTGCAAACAGACTTCCCAGCACCGCCGACAAAATAACAAAACGACTGTTCCACAAACTGCCTTCAAACAGGTTTTCAATAAACTTCATAGCTTACCTCCAAAAATTCACGGCGCGCATTAGAGCGCAAAACCTCATGGCACTCAAGCCACTAGAGGATAGTGCCTGAAAGCACATTTCTTATCTACCTTACTGCCGGAGGGGGGACAGGATAAATTTGTTCTCTGAAATTTATGGTAAAAATCAATGATGGTAGGGTGGGCACGCTTTTGTACCCACGCGGATACCAAACCGCGTGGGTAGACAATAAACCTGTCTACCCACCCTACGCTATTCTCTGAGAACAAATTTACCCTCCTGCGGGAAATTGCCGCACAGCAGCCATTTCTCTGCGCGCGGCAGACGTTTTATCTGTATCTCGCGCTTGAGGGCGGCGGATTTGTCCGCACAATTTTCCCGGTAGAGCAATGCCACAGGCGTCCGTCCGCGCGTGTATTTCGCCCCCTCTCCGGCATTGTGGGCGACAAGGCGTTTTTCGAGATCGTTGGTGATACCGCAATACAGCGTGTCGTCGGCACAACGCAGAAGGTAGCAGAACCAATCACTCACCGGAGACATTCCCCTCCGGACGAATCGCAGATTTGCGCCCCGACCATGCTAGCGCCAACATCCCTAGCAGCAAGCCCATCACAGCTGCATTGCCCCAGCGCACATAAGGTGTGGAACCCCCATAGCCCTGCACTTGGGCGGTGAGCACGCCTTCCTCATGCTGCGGCAGCATTTTTAAAACACGCCCGTCGCTGCCGATCACCGAGGTCACGCCGGTATTGGTGGCGCGCAACATCATGCGTCCCGTCTCCAGCGCACGCATCTGCGATATCTGGTTATGCTGCATCGCCGCAGATGAGTCGCCATACCACGCATCGTTGCTGACATTCAGCAACAGGGTCGCTTGCGGCAAAGCGCGGATGATCTCTTCGCCGAACACGTCCTCGTAACAGATGTTCATCGCGATACGCTGCCCTGCCAAGCGCAATAACGGTTGCCGCGCCCCTCCGCTGGCAAGATCACCCATCGGAATATGCAGCACTTCATTGATAAGCCAGCCGAACACCGGACGCAGCGGGATGAATTCGCCGAACGGTACCATGTGATTTTTACGGTAGGCCTGGCTCGGAGAGACCCCCAGCGAGAACATGCTGTTGTAGTACAAATTCTGCTCTTGTTCAAAAGCGCCGATAAGAATATCGCTGCCGTGCCGCCGCGCATGCTCGCGCAAGATGTCGGCATAGCTCTCCGGCATCTCGCCGCGCAACAAAGGCACGGCAGTCTCTGGAAACACGATCAGGCGCGCATCGCTTCCCAGCGCCAGACGCCGATAAGTCTCCAACGTAGCCACGAGCCGGCCTTCCTCGAACTTCTCGTCCTGTGCAATGTTGCCTTGCAGCAAACTGACTTTGACCGGTGCTCCCTCCGCCACGGTCCATTCGACCATGCGCAGTGCCGCCCCCCCCAGCCACAACACGAGCAACGCCAGCGCAACCGCCTTGCCGCCCTTGCGCTGCTGCACGAGCAACACCAACAACCCTGCGCTCATTGCCGCCACAAGCGACACGCCATACACCCCCAGTATCGGCGCATAGCCTGCCAGCGGGCTACCCGGCACTTGCGCATACCCCATCGCCAACCACGGAAATCCTGTAAACAAATAGCCGCGCAACAGCTCCACCGCCACCCACAGCGCGGGCAGCAGCAGGGTCTGCTTCATCCATCCCGGCAGCGCTATCTTTGCCTGTAGATACCCGGCCAGCGCGGGGAACAGTGCTAAAAAAGCCGCGAACAAAAAGGTAGCTGGCAAGGCCAGCAACAGGGGCATGTTGCCGTAATCATGCAATGCGACATATATCCAGCCGATGCCCGCGCCGAACATCCCCAGCCCGAAAGAAAAGCCGAGCCAGGCCGAAACTCGCGGACTGGCCGCCCGCGCCCATAGCCAGAAGAGCAGCGCGAGCGACAATATCGGCAGCGGGAAAAGATTCCAAGGCGCGAAGCCAGCCACGGCGAAAATTCCGCCGAGAGCGGCCAGAACAAAATGGTTTATGCGTAGAATGTTCACAAAATCTGCTTGAGGGTTGATTGCGCGGATTATACGGTGTAACTTCCGCGCCACTCATTCGTCAGCTCATCGTTTTTCATGCCACAGAACTCCGCCTTACTCGACGAGATCAGCTCCATGTTAGTTGAGTGCGACATATTCAATCATCTGCCCGCAGCAGAGATCCAAGCCGTTGCGCGCCATTTCAGCATCAACAATATCGATCGTGACGAAACGATTTTTCGCGAGGGCGATGACGGCACCTTCATGTGTGTCGTACATGAAGGGCGCGTCTCGGTACTCAAAACCAACCAAAACAATCAGGAAGTGGTCATGGCAACTCTGGGCAAAGGCCGCACCTTCGGTGAAATGGCGGTGCTGGATGGCGAGCGGCGCTCGGCCACCTGTGTGGCGGCGAGCGACTGCGTGTTACTGCTTCTCTCCAAAGAAGCGATGGATGCCATGCTGGAACACGAACCGCGCATCGGCGCAAAGATATTGCGCGCGGTCGCCGTCAGCATGTCGCGCCGCTTGCGCATGGCGGTGGGCAAACTGGTCGACCACGAGGTATAAACACATGCTCGACTTCACCGAATATTCCAAGATATTTCTCAGCCTGTTCGCCATCCTCGATCCGATCGGCATCATCCCCATCATCATCGCTTTCACTATCGGCCTGACGCCCGCCAAACGCGCCCGCGTCGGCCGCATGGCGTCGCTTTCGGTGGTCGGCATCCTGCTCGCCGCGTTACTCGTCGGTGAATTGATGCTGGAGTTTTTCGGCATCAGCATCCACTCGTTTCGCGTCGCGGGCGGCATCCTGCTGTTGCTGATGTCCATCACCATGCTGTTCGGCAACAAAGACACACCCACCCCCGACCCTCTCCCCAACCCTCTCCCGCAAGCGGGCGAGGGGGCAAACGAATCGCTACGCGAATTTGATGTTAACGAATCGAATGATGGCGACGCCACCTCCTCGATCGCCATCGTGCCGCTGTCCACCCCGCTGCTGGCCGGCCCCGGCGCGATCAGCACAGTGATACTGGATGCGCACAAAGGCCACGGAGCAGGTCACTACGCCGTGCTGGGCACGGTAATCGTCCTGCTGGGTTTCATCGTGTGGCTCACCTTCCTCATCGCACCGTGGATATCGCAACGACTCGGGCGCGTCGGCAGCAGCGTCTTCTCGCGTTTGATGGGACTTTTGCTCGCCGCCATCGCCGTGGAATTTATCGCCGGGGGAATGCGCGGTTTGTTCCCCGCATTGGGATAAAAATAACTCCATGTAGGAGCCGGCTTTGCCCGCGATTTTGTTTTAGATTCGCGGGCAAGGCTCGATCTTACAAACAGCAAACGCTTTTTCAAGGTAATAAAAAAATGGAAAAAATCAGACTCTCAAAACTCATGTCCGCACAGGGCATCTGCTCGCGCCGCGAAGCGGATAGCTACATCGAAAAAGGCTGGGTGCTGGTCGATGGCAAACCGGTGAGCGAACTCGGCACCAAGATCTACGCCACGCAAAAAATCACTCTGAACAAAGCCGCCGAAAACCAACAACAAACGCAAATGACCATCCTGCTGAACAAGCCCATCAGCTATGTTTCAGGGCAGGCAGAAGACGGCCACCAACCCGCCATCGTGCTCATCAAACCCGAGACACGCTGGGCGAGCGACACCGCACCGCAACGCTTCACTGCCCTGCATCTGCGCGGCCTCGCCCCCGCAGGCCGTTTGGATATAGACTCGCAAGGTTTGCTGATACTCACCCAAGATGGCCGTGTCGCCAAGCAACTCATCGGCGAGGACTCGCCCATCGAAAAAGAATATCTCGTGCGCGTCACCGGACAATTAGTGGGCAACGGCTTGAACATGCTCAACCACGGCCTCTCGCTCGACGGACAAAAACTCAAACCCGCCAAAGTCACCTGGCTGAACGACGACCAACTGCGTTTTATTTTGAAAGAAGGAAAAAAGCGCCAGATACGCCGCATGTGCGAACTGGTCGGGCTTAAAGTGAGCGGACTGAAGCGCGTGCGCATCGGCAAAGTGAAACTCGGCGATCTGCCTGTCGGGCAATGGCGCTATCTGCGCGAAGACGAAGGCTTTTGACCCGAAGCGAATTGCGATGCGCGCGGCCTTGATCAAAAACCCATGCAAACGAGGTAGGTCGTATCGTCCGCGATGGACGTTGTAACTGTTGCAGCGGTAGCCGCCGTCGTGCCCGCCGCAACAACCTGCAGCGAACCAGTGGCCGTGTTGCCGTCGTCCAGTGTGACATCCAGTTGCTTGGCGAATTTTCCTGCGATTGCGTTTGAACAAACGATATAAGAACCGCGCAGGTTGCTAATAGGACTGGTTGCGGCAGAAGCAATGCCAATATCGCCACCCACCGCATTTTTGGGAATATAGGTAGCAGGCGCGGTAATGTCGGTTGCTCCCGGAGCCAAACCCGCTAGGCGTACATGCTCCCAAAATAAATACGATTCGTCGGTTTGGGTCGTGGAAGCCCAGCTGCCGTTG
This sequence comes from uncultured Gallionellaceae bacterium, assembly GCA_964532405.1. Lineage (GTDB taxonomy): Bacteria > Pseudomonadota > Gammaproteobacteria > Burkholderiales > Gallionellaceae > PALSA-1006. Next base: position 19,951 of record CAZHIC010000015.1, read on the forward strand.
ATGACGCCGTCTGCCCTGCCAATACCCGTGCCGGTAGGCGTGGTCGCCAAGTGGCCCGCGACGTGCGCCACAACGCCAGAGTCGTCTCCCGGCAAAGCTTTGTATTTATCCTGGTAGCCGTAGATGAACACCGGAATATTCTTGAAGTCAGTCGCCAAGTTCTTCACCTTGGCGCTGTTGATGAGCTCCTGTCCTTTCAGCACACCGCCGAGCAACAGGCCGACGATCACCAGAACGATGGCGATCTCGATTAACGTAAAACCCGATTGCTTGAGTTTCATTTGATCCTCCAGTTGAACCTAAAAATGCCCACCTTACAGATTGGCTTATGCGGCAACCGCAGCAACTGGATGGCTCGAATGAAAAAATGACTTTTGCATCATACCGTAAAGTAGCACAACCCAATATTCCCGAAGAATCAGGCGCTAACTACCTGCCGGACGCAACGTACCATTTGAAGTGCGGATGCGACGAAAACACCCGCAGCGGGTTTTGCTTTGCACGGGCATCGAAGCAGGTGCACAAGCTGCCGCCACAAAAAGGGCTGTTTCGCCTCCTCCTTGGGTATAATCCGCCCCTATGAATAAACCGCTATCCGCCGCACCTCACGCACTGGATCTCGCGCGCAAAGTATTGAGCATCGAAGCCGATGCCGTACACGCGCTGGTGCAACGCATCGACGATACTTTCTTGCACGCCCTAGACATTATTCTTTCCTGCGAAGGGAGGGTGATCGTCAGCGGCATGGGCAAATCCGGGCACATCGCGCGCAAGATCGCGGCCACCATGTCCAGCACGGGAACCCCCGCTTATTTCGTGCATCCCGGCGAAGCCAGCCACGGCGACCTCGGCATGATCACCTCCGCAGATGTCTTTATCGCGCTATCGTATTCCGGTGAGAGTGAAGAATTGCTCACCATCGTGCCGGTCATCAAACGCCAAGGAGCCAAACTGATCAGCCTGACCGGCAACGCCAAATCCAGCCTTGCTCTTGCCGCCGACGCCCACCTCAATGGCTATGTTGCACAAGAAGCTTGCCCGATGGGCTTAGCCCCCACGGCCAGCACGACCGCCGCACTCGCGCTGGGCGATGCGCTCGCTGTTGCGCTGCTGGATGCCAAGGGTTTTGGCGAGGAAGATTTTGCGCGCTCCCATCCCGGCGGCAGCTTGGGGCGGCGTTTGCTCACGCATGTGCATGATGTCATGCATTCCGGCGCGGGCATTCCCTCCGTAGCGCACGACGCGACGCTGGCCGATACCGTGTTGGAAATATCGCGCAAAGGATTGGGTATGACCGCCATTGTGGACGATGCGCAAAAAGTGCTGGGCATCTATACCGACGGTGATTTGCGCCGCACGCTGGAGAAGCGACTGGATTTCAACACGACCCCGGTGGCTGCGGTGATGTCGCGCAATCCGCGCTGCATAACAGCCGATGCGCTGGCCGTGGAAGCGGTGCAAATGATGGAGCAGCATCGCATCAGCCAAATGCTGGTGGTAGACGCCGATCACCGTTTGGTTGGCGCGTTAAACATGTTTGATTTGCTGCGTGCCAAGGTAATTTAATAATGCTAACCAACCGCATCCACCCCATTCGTTTGATCGCCTTCGATGTGGACGGCATCCTGACCGATGGCGGGCTTTACCTTTCCGATTCGGGCGAGGAATTCAAACGTTTCAACTCGCTGGATGGTCACGGCCTGAAAATGTTGAAGGCCTCCGGCGTGGAGCTCGCCATCATCACCGGACGCACCTCGCGCTGCGTCGAAATGCGTGCCAAAAATCTCGGCATCGCTCACCTGTATCAGGGCGTAGAAAAAAAATGGGATGCCATGCAGGACTTGCTCGGCAAACTGGGACTCGCGCCGGAAGCCGCCGCCTTCATGGGTGACGACGTGGTCGACCTGCCCGCGATGCGCCGCGTGGGCCTGGCCCTGACTGTCCCCAACGCGCCGCCCGCAGTACATGAGCACGCCCATTACACGACCAAGAACGCGGGCGGAAACGGCGCGGCACGCGAGGTGTGCGAGCTGATCATGTCCGCCCAAGGCACGCTGAGCGCGCAACTGGCGCCCTATCTCGCATGATAAGCAGCAGCAATTTGTTCGAGCGCTTGCGTGCATGGATGCCCCTGATTCCGCCATTGCTGCTGTTGGCCGGTACGTATTGGCTCAACCAGCAGGTACAGCCCCTCCCCGAAAAATCCGACAGCGGCAAACGCCACGATATCGATTATTCGGTGAACAACCTCTCTGCTGTCACCCTGGATGAAAGCGGACAAGCGCGCCATGTGATGACGACAGAAAAAATGTGGCATTACCTGGACGACGACAGCACGTATTTGCAATCGCCACGCATGGTCAGCCTGCATAGCGACCGCGCGCCCATGGTTATATGGGCAGACACCGGCAAAATATCCAGCCGCGGCGAAGAGGTATTCCTCTACGACAATGTGAAAGTCATGCGCTTAAGCAATGACGAACAAGCCGCCATGGAGTTCAGCACCGACTATCTGCACGTCCTCCCCGACAAAGATCAGATTGATACCGATCACCCCGTCACGCTGGTGACTTCGCGCGACACCGTACACGCGGTAGGCATGACACTCGACAATAAGTCGCGCATTATTAATTTATTATCCAACGTTCGCGCCACACATGAACCTGCCCTCAAATAAATCCGCCTTGCTGTTGGGCATCCTGCTGATCGGCCATGTGTACACAGCACATGCCGAAAAAGCCGATCGCGACAAGCCGATTTACATCGAGTCGGATCGTATGAACATGGACGACGCCAGCCGGGTCAGCACCTTCGAAGGCAAAGTCAAACTCATACAGGGAACACTACTGGTCACCGCAGCAAAGGTCGTCGTGACCGAAGATGCCGCCGGAAACAAATTCTGCGTCGCCACCGGACGCTTGGCCAGCTTCCGCCAAAAACGCGAAGCCGTAGACGAGTATGTGGAAGGCTATGGAGAGCGTATCGAATACAATTCGCAGAGCGACACGGTCAATTTTTACGTGCGGGCTCGCGTAAAGCGCGGGCTGGATGACGTGCGCGGCGACCACATCACCTACAGCACGCAGACCGAGATATTCCATGTAAGCGGGCGCCCCGAGAGCGGGCGGGTACGCGCAACGATACAACCCAAAGAAAAAAATGCTCCTACAGCACCGCTTAAAAACGACGCGCCCAAGGACAATCCGATCCAAAGTAACAAGGCAATTGAATAAATCATGAGTGAACTTCGCACCAGCACCCTAAAGAAGCGTTATCGCTCGCGCACCGTGGTGCAGGATGTATCGCTGTCGGTCAAAAGCGGCGAAGTAGTCGGCCTGCTCGGCCCCAATGGTGCGGGCAAGACCACCAGTTTTTACATGATCGTCGGACTGGTCGCTGCGGATGGAGGGGATATTTTCATCGATAATCAGAACATCACCCATCTGCCTATCCATCGTCGTGCCCGACTCGGTTTGGGTTATCTGCCGCAGGAAGCCTCCATCTTCCGCCGCCTGACCGTCGCGGAAAACATTCTGGCAGTACTGGAATTGCAAAACTATTCCAAAGAAGAAAGAGACGCGCGACTGGAAGAATTGCTGAACGATCTGCACATCACGCATATTCGCAACAATCAGGCGCTCAGCCTCTCCGGCGGGGAACGCAGGCGCGTTGAGATCGCCCGCGCGCTGGCTACCAATCCGCGCTTCATCCTGCTGGACGAACCTTTTGCCGGAGTCGACCCCATCGCGGTGCTGGACATCCAGAAAATCATCCGTTTTCTCAAGGAGCGCGATATCGGCGTGCTCATCACCGACCATAACGTGCGAGAAACATTGGGTATTTGTGATCGCGCCTATATCATCAACGCCGGCTCGGTGATGGCGGAAGGCAAACCCGAAGAAATCATCTATAATGAAGGCGTCAGAAAAGTCTATCTCGGCGAAAATTTCAAGCTCTAAAGTCCGAACGATCCCAGCGTAAAATGAAAGCAGCACTACAACTCAGACAGTCGCAACAACTGACGCTTACGCCGCAGTTGCAGCAGGCTATCAAGTTATTGCAGTTGTCTACGCTGGAAATCAATCAAGAGACGGCTCGCCTGCTGGATGAAAACCCTTTTCTCGAATGCGAGGAAGAAGACTCTGCGCTGCCCTACGCACATGGCGACGCACCCGCCTCAAGCGCATCATCCGAAACGAAAACCACAGCCGAAAACGAAAGTCAGCCCGCCGAACTGGACTGGGCTGAGCCCTCTTTCAGCGCATCCGGCACCTCGGACGATGAAGACGACGGCTATTCCGAGGTCGCTGCTGACCGTCCGAATATGCGCGAACATCTGATCTGGCAAGTCCACATGAGCCAGTTATACCAACGCGATAAAACGATCATCGGCTTGCTGATCGACACGCTTGATGACAACGGCTACCTCGCCCAACCGCTGGAAGAAATCCTTGAGTTGCTGCCTGCCGAACTTGACATCACGCTGGACGACTTGGAGACCGCGCTGGTACAACTGCAACATCTGGACGAACCCGGCATCGGCGCGCGCAACTTGAGCGAATGTCTGGCCTTGCAACTGCAGGTGCAACCCGAAGACATACCGGGACATGATCTGGCATTGAGTATCGTCACGCACCATCTGGATCTGCTCGCCAACCGCGATTTCAACAAACTGAAAAAGGCATTGCATTGCGACGATACGGAGCTGCGCAATGCGCAAGACCTCATCCTCCATCTGCAACCCAAACCGGGTACGGCTTTTGAACATCGTGCTGCCGACTATGTCGTGCCGGACGTATTGGTGACACGCCAGGGCGGCACTTGGAAGGCACGCCTCAACCCCGAAGCGATGCCGCGTCTGCGCGTCAATCAAGTCTATGCCAACATCATGCAGCGTCGCGACGAACAAAGCTCGCAGCAAATGGCCGGACAATTGCAGGAAGCACGCTGGTTCATCAAGAATCTGCAGCAACGTTTCGACACCATCCTGCGCGTGTCGCAGGCCATCGTCGAGCGTCAGCGCCAGTTTTTCGAGCACGGCGACATCGGCATGCGTCCGCTGGTGCTGCGCGAGATTGCCGATCAACTGGAGCTGCACGAGTCCACTATTTCGCGCGTGACCACGCAGAAATTTATGCTCACCCCGCGCGGCATCTTTGAACTCAAATATTTTTTCGGCAGTGGCCTCGCCACCGAAGCGGGCGGCGCGTGTTCGTCCACCGCCATCCGCGCAATCATCAAGCAACTCGTCAGTGAAGAAGATGCCCAGCATCCCTTGACCGACAGTCGCATGGCAGAAACCTTGGCACAGCAGGGCATCATAGTTGCCCGGCGTACCGTGGCAAAATACCGGGAATTGCTGAACATTCTCCCGGTGAATCTTCGTAAATCACTCTAACTAAATAGGAGCAGGCCATGAACCTCAACCTCACAGGACGTCACCTCGAAATCACCCCTGCAATCCGCGAACACGTCACGTCCAAACTCGACAAAGTGAAACGTCACTTCGACCATGTGATCGACGTGAACGTCATCTTGTCCGTGGACAAGCTGCAGCAAAAAGCTGAAGCCAGTCTGCATCTGAGCGGCAAGACCATCATCGCCGAAACCTCGGATAGCAACCTGTACGTCGCTATCGACGCGCTGGTCGAGTCGCTGGATCGCCAAGTGCTCAAACATAAAGAAAAGAACGCTGCACGCCGCCACGATGACACCGGCAAACACGCTGCAGCAGCAGAATAACAACCAAGGGCGACTGAACATCGCCCTTTATTTTTGTTTCGGTACCAAAAACGATGAGCCTAATTAGCAAAATTCTTCCCTTGGAAAATGTCTTGTTGGATGCGGAATCCACCAGCAAGAAGCGGGTATTCGAGCGTGTCGGATTGTTGTTCGAAAATTCGCAGAAACTCTCGCGCAGCCAAGTATTCGACAGCCTGTTCGCCCGTGAGAAACTGGGCTCAACAGGACTCGGACAAGGCGTAGCAATCCCGCACGGGCGCATCAAAGGCCTGCGCGATGCAGTCGCCGCCTTCGTTAAGACGGACACTCCTATCCCATTCGACGCGCCGGATGGCTCGCCCGTCAATCTGATCTTCGTGTTGCTGGTTCCCGAGCGCGCGACCGATCTGCACTTGCAACTGCTCGGCGAACTCGCACAGATGTTCAGCAACGCCTCCTTCCGCGAGCGCTTGCTGGCCAGCGACGATCCCGTTGCCATCCATCAGATGTTTACCGACTGGCAGGCTTAGAACATCATGGCTCAAGTCAACATCCAGAAACTCTTTCAAGACAAGCAGGAACGCCTTGCATTAACCTGGGTGGCGGGCAGCGACGGCGCAGACAGAGTACTGGAAAGCGAGACCGTCAACGCGTCCGACAAAGGCCTTATCGGCCACCTCAACTTAATCCACCCGAACTGGGTGCAAGTGATCAGCACCACCGAACTGGACTATCTGCGCGATCTTGACCCTGCGGCACTGGGGGAAGCTTTCGCGCAATTGCAAATTTCCGGCTCGATGTGCCTGATTCTGGCGGGCGTGGAAGAAGTCCCGCCAGAACTGATCGCCTACGCCAACCATTCGCGCACGCCGCTGTTCCGTTCCCCGCAGAGCAGCGTGCATCTGATGTGGATGGTGCGTCACTACATCGTCAAGGAACTGGCCGAGTCCACCACGCGCCACGGCGTGTTTCTGGATGTGCTCGGCGTGGGCGTGATGATCACCGGCGACAGCGGCGTGGGCAAGAGCGAACTGGCGCTGGAACTCATCACGCGCGGCAACGGTCTGGTGGCGGACGACATCACCGAGCTGTATCGCATCTCGCCGGAAACGCTGGAAGGTCGCTGCCCAGAGCTACTGCGCGACTTCCTCGAGGTGCGCGGCTTGGGAGTGCTCAACATCCGCACCATGTTCGGCGAGACCGCCGTGCGCCGTAAAAAGAGTCTCAAACTCATCGTGCATCTGCATCGCCCGACTGGGGGCGATCTTTCCAAGATGGAGCGTCTGCCGTTCAACGCCAGCTTTCAGGACATCCTCGGCGTAAAGATCAGCACGGTGGAGATCCCGGTGATGGCGGGGCGCAACCTGTCCGTGCTGGTAGAAGCGGCTGCGCGCAACTTTGTGATGCAGATGCGCGGCATCGACACCATGCAGGAATTCATCTCCCGGCACGAACAACAAATGTTGGATCAATCATCGTGAAATTATTTCTGATCAGCGGACTGTCCGGCTCCGGCAAAAGCGTGGCGCTCAAGGTGCTGGAGGATAGCGACTACTATTGCGTGGACAATCTGCCGGTAGAACTGCTGCCCTCTCTGATCGCCAACCTGCAACAATCGGGCCGCACACGCTGTGCCGTGAGCATCGACGCACGCAACGGCACCAGCATGCGCGAGCTGCCACACTACATCGAGCAACTCAAGCAGCGCGGCGTGGACATTCACCTGCTGTTCCTCGACGCACAAACCGATACGCTGGTAAAACGCTTTTCCGAAACGCGCCGCCGCCACCCCTTGAGCGATGACAAACTGACCCTGCCCGAGTGCGTGCAACAAGAGCGTGAGCTGCTGAACGAGATCAGCGGTATCGGACACCATATCGACACCAGCGACATCGGTGCCAATACCCTGCGTTCCTGGGTCAAGGATTTTGTGCAGATCGACCGCTCCAAGCTCACTCTGCTGTTCCAATCATTCGGTTTCAAATACGGCGTACCGCTAGATTCCGATCTGGTGTTCGATGTGCGCTGCCTTCCCAACCCGCATTACAACGAAAGTCTGCGCCCGCTCACCGGGCGCGATGCGCCCGTCATCGAATTTCTGGAACAAACGCCCAGCGCACAGAAGATGTACGGCGACATCCGCACCTTTGTGAGCGAATGGCTCCCTTGCTTCATCGCCGACAACCGCAGCTACCTCACCGTGGCGATCGGCTGCACCGGAGGGCAGCACCGCTCGGTCTATCTGGCGGAAAAGCTGGCGCAACATTTCAAAACCGAACAACAGGTTCTCGTGCGTCATCGCGAATTCACGCAGCACACCTAACGGACATGGCAAACATGCTGCCGCTAACAATAAATTCCGCCATGTCCGTTTCCCTCTCCCCGCCCTCTCCCGCAAGCGGGCGAGGGGGACAAAGACTCGCTTCGCGAGTTTCACATTAGCTGTGCATTTCCCCGCCCACATCAAGCTCGGCGACAGCCTGATCTTATTGCTGGGCTGCCTGTTCACCGTCTGGCTTGCAGCAACCATCTGGCAGGGCGGCGCGGCGGACAAAGCCATCATCCGCAGCGGCGGCAAGATGTTCCGTGAAGTAGACCTCGCACACGACATCGAGATCAATGTGCCCGGCCCGCTCGGCACCAGCATCATCGCCATACGCAACCATCAGGCGCGCATCGCCTCCGACCCCAGCCCGCGCCAATACTGCGTGCGCCAAGGCTGGCTGAAGAACGCGGGCGAAGTCGCCATCTGCCTGCCCAACCAAGTGAGCGTCGAACTGGCGGGAAGCCAGAAAAAATATGACAGCCTCAACTACTAAAGTCGGCATCAAAACCCAACCCCCTCTAGCTCCCCCTTGTCAGGGGGAGAACGGAACCGCTCCTCCCTTGACAAGGGGAGGCTGAGAGGGGTTTGATTTCCCCTGTTCAAAAATACAATGACCTCCTCAACCCTTAAACTCGACACCACCGCCGAGGATCACCACATCGCGCGTCTGGCGGCAGTAGCACTCGGACTCAGCGTGCTCGAAGCCACCATCCCCTCGCCGCTACCCGGCGTCAAACCGGGGCTGGCGAACATCATCGTACTCATCGTGCTGGCACGTTACGGCTGGCGCGCTGCGGCATGGGTCTCGCTGTTGCGCGTGGTCGCGGGCAGCCTGCTGATGGGCAGCTTTCTCGCACCGGGATTTTTCCTAAGCCTGATCGGTGCGCTGTGCAGCCTAGTGGCTCTTGCTGCCAGCATGCACTTACCCCAGCGCTGGTTCGGTGCCGTCACCCACAGCGTCCTCGCCGCCTTCGCCCATATCGCCGGACAAATGCTGGTGGTGTATCTGTGGCTCATCCCGCACAGCGGCATCGCCTATCTGCTGCCGATCTTCGCTGCGGCGGCCTTGGTATTCGGCACAGTAAATGGAATAATTGCGATGAAATTCATGGATGAAAAAACAACTCACCACAGAGACACAGAGGCACAGAGAAATGCAAAAACATAAACAACCCGAAATCATCACAAAACCTAACCCCGCCTTTGAGGAAGCTTGTTTTGTTTTCCTCTGTGTCTCTGTGTCTCTGTGGTGAATGCCTTTATGAAAACCATCACCCTAGCCTTCACCGGAGCCTCCGGCCTCCCCTACGGCATGCGCCTGCTCGAATGCCTGCTGCAAAGCGGACAGCGCGTGCATCTGGTGTATTCACAAGCCGCACAGATCGTCGCCAAACAGGAATTGGATCTCGTTTTGCCGAGCCGCCCACAGGATGCGGAACAGATGTTCGCCGAACGTTTCGGCACATTCAGCGGTGAGTTAAAAGTGTTCGGCATTCAAGACTGGTTCGCGCCGATGGCCTCCGGCTCCAACCCCGGCGATGCGATGGTGGTGTGCCCCTGCACTATGGGCACGTTAGGAAAGATCGCGGGCGGCATCAGCGACGACCTCATCGCCCGCGCCGCCGACGTCATGCTCAAAGAAAAACGCACATTGATTTTAGTGCCGCGCGAAATGCCCTTCTCCGCCATCCATCTGGAGAACATGCTCAAACTCGCGCACGCCGGAGCCGTCATCATGCCGCCCAATCCGGGCTTCTATCACCATCCGCAGAGCGTGCAGGATATTGTGGATTTTGTGGTAGCGCGGATACTGGATCATCTGGGGGTGGAGCAGGGGTTGATGAAGCCGTGGGGGGAGAAAGAATGATGGGTATCGCTGCGCTCAACCCATCCTACGCGTGCTACCAGCTGGCCGATTGTTTAGTGGTATAGGTCAAAAGTTCGTTACCTAGCGCCTGAGCCCCTTTGTTGGCCGCATCAAGATCGCCCTGCGTAATGCCAGGAGCGTACGCATCGCCATCTCTTGTATGTAAAGTAGACAAAATCACATTACGGTTTTTGGGATCATCACGAACAGGCGAATGGAAAGCCAAATTGGTATACGTCATCTTGATTTTTCCATCCTTGGTATCAATGCGAAGAGTGAATCCAATCGTATCGTCTCTGTGATTCATACAATCCAATGTACCGTCACAAGGCCGAGCTCCATTGCCTTTAACGACAATACGGTTCGAATCCTTGTCTGCATCAACCGTTTCCATTTGAGCTATACGCGTTTCTGCAACCCATGACTTGGCTGAAGAGAATAGCTGGTTCTTGGTCTTTCCGGGGGCATCCATAACGATTTCAATAGGCTGATTCGCATTTTCAACAATTTTCATTTCGGCGCAGGCTGTAAGTGCGACAGCTATAAATAAACTTAACAAACGTGACATAAAATCCCCCTGCGGTTAAGAAAGTTAACAAACTATTTTTGATTACATTTTTTGATCAGCACGCAGCTTACTGTTGTATGCATGGCTGCATTTTGCCCAATATATTGTGAAGACGCAAACATAACATCTCCGTACCTTGCCTCGCCATCAAGGAGAGGTACGTGGAACCAGAAGTTGCGTTTGGAATAGTGCTGCGAGAATTGCGAAAACAGCGTGAGCTGTCGCAAGAAGTACTCGCGCATGAATCCGGCCTAGAGCGCAATTATATTTCTCTGTTAGAGCTTGGCCGCAACAGTGCGAGCATCAAAACCCTCTTCAAGCTAACACCGGTTCTAGGTGTGTCGGTTTCGGAGTTTATGAAGCAAGTGGAAATTATTCTGAGCAGTGCCAAAAAATCTGCGCGCTGAAGTTCAACTCGCGTAGGATGGGTTGAGCGCAGCGATACCCATGCTGCCCGGGTCATGATCATCATTGATGGGTATCGCTGCGCTCAACCCATCCTACATGGGCGCCCTCAAGCTACCTACGCAATATCTCACCTCTCACCACATTCAATATCAACGCCCACATCCCCCGCCCAATCCATCGGCAATTTTCCTGCTTGCACGTAACGATGAAACGACGAATGCGGCCAATCTGCCACACGCGATACCAAGCCGTGCTTGAGCGGGTTGATGTGGATGTAATCAACATGCCGTGCAAAATCCGCTTCGTCGCGGATAAGATGCTCCCAATATCGCCGCTGCCATATTCCTCGCTCACCTTTGCTTTGCCGACTGCCGGAACGATGCTCGCCATGCGGCAGTGCGCGCGAGAAAACCGTTTTAATCAATCTCCAGCGCAACGCGAAATCGCTGTCGCCTTCGGGCAATGTCCAGATGGCGTGAATATGTTCTGGCAATATCACGATGGCATCGACAATGAAGGGATGACGCTCGCGGGTGTATTCGAAGGCACTGCGCAATAGTGCGATGTGATCGGTTAGCAAAGATTGAGAACGGTCGGCAAGGTTCACCGTGAAGAAGTAACTGGCTCCGGCGATATTGCTGCGGCGGTAATTGGTCATTGGGTTTTGATGGGTATCGCTTTGCTCAACCCATCCTACGGGTGAGCCTCTGTAATACATTACGTACTGGCGTCGGTATCGCCGCCTGCAACGCCTCTTCCACATCCAGCCACACACTGCCCGGTTGCGCAGCGCGCAGAGGTTTACGCGCAAGCTGAATCTTCAACGGTGTGATGTGCAATTTGAAATGCGTGAAGGTATGGGTGAATGTCTCCAGCCTTACGCCTTCACTCGCATCCATACCGTTGCGCTCGAACCAACCCTTGGTCGCCTCTTCATCATCGAACTGCGGCGGACACCACAGCCCGCCCCATATGCCGCTACCGGGGCGCTTCTCCAGCAGGATGTCGTTGCCGTGCATGAGCAATAGAAACGTGGTGTGTCTTTCCGGCACGGCTTTACGCGGGCGCGGCGCAGGAAGTTCGGCGATGCGCTCAGTCTGTAGCGCGACGCAGTCGGATTGCACCGGACAGAGCACGCATTTGGGTTTACTGCGGACGCAAACGGTGGCGCCCATGTCCATCAGGGCTTGAGTGTAGATGGCGATGTCGTCGGCAAGCTCAGACTGTTCATCCATCGCCGACACGTCCCTTCCCCCATGCAGGGGGAAGGCTACGATGGGGGTAGAAGTTTGCAATATTTCTACCCCCTCCCCAACCCTGATGGAACTATTAGCCATTCGACTAAGCCCGCAAGCGGGCAAGTCGCTGGTTATCCCCCTGCATGGGGGAGGGAGTAAGTTCTCGGCTTGTTGCCACAGCTTTTCTTCTATCTTTTTTTCTCCCGCCCAGCCTTCGATGCCGCAATAGCGCGCCAGCACGCGCTTGACGTTGCCGTCCAGTATGGCGCGACGTTGGTGATAAGCCAGTGCGCAGATGGCGGCAGCAGTGGAGCGTCCGATGCCGGGCAGTTCGAGTATCTGTTCGAACGCGCGCGGAAATTCTCCGTGATACTTTTCTGCGATGATTTGCGCGGCTTTATGCAGGTTGCGTCCGCGTGCGTAGTAGCCGAGGCCGCTCCAATGCGCGAGCACTTGCTCTTCCGTCGCGGCGGCGAGTGCGGCGATGGTTGGAAACGAGGCAACGAAGCGCTGGTAATACGGGATAACGGTGGCGACCTGAGTCTGTTGCAACATGATCTCGGACAGCCACACACGGTAAGCATCCGCGCCCTGCCACGGCAGGCCGTGACGGCCATGCGTGCGTTGCCAAGCGATGAGTCGGGAAGAAAAAGATTTCATAGCGTATAAAATAAAACGAGGCCAGAGCGGCCTCGTGTCTTATTCAACATCTGCACATTACTCCGGCAGCGCGACTTTGTTGTCGGTGCTGAACTGATAATCTTTAAACACATGTTCGGCTGAAAGGATTTGATAACTATTGTCCGCCAGCTTGCGCGTGGTGTCTTTCAAACGGTAGGTGTAGTGGCCGCATGTCCAGCACTTGAAGTTGCGCATGTGGGTGCATAAACAAGTTTTGTCGAACACTTTTATTTTTTTCGCCTCGGGATGCAATGCCACTTCCCGATTGTATGCGTCTACATAAGAACAATTGCCATTGGCATCCAACAGATAACCGTAAGACTCGCAGCCCGGACGGATGCCGGAGCCGGTCGAAGGGCTGTTTTTCAACATGCGCATCGGGTAGCCGGTTGGCGATGTCGTATTGACCTCAATATCCGCCTCGCTCGCTTTGAAGTATTCCTGCTGCACATCGCTCGGCAATCCGCACTCCTTGGACACAGTGAAGCGCGTCGCCACTTGCACCGCTGCCGCCCCCATCTCAAGGAAGCCCGTCGCATCGCTGCCGGTAAATATACCGCCAGCGGGAATCACCGGGATGTCGAGCTTTTCAGCTTTCAAATAATCCAGGACCTCTTGTGTGATAGTGCGCAGATCGTATTTCGCCCAGTCCATACCGAAGCCCAAGTGCCCACCTGCGAGCGGGCCTTCCACCACCACGTAATCGGGCAAACGGTGGGAACGGGAGTTTTTGCGCAGAAAGAGTTGCAATGCGCGCAGCGAAGAAACGATGATGCCCAACTTGGCATCACGAAAACGCGGGTGATTTTCCATCATGGCGAAAGAACCCAGATGCAGCCCTGCCGCCAAAGTAATGCCGTCGATGCCCGCCGAAAGAGCCTCATGCAAACGCACTTTGAGCGTTTCTTTGGGCGCATTCATGGTAAGTTTTTCCATGACATTGACGAAGACCATGCCGGATCCGCGTTTGGCTTCCATGGTCTTGCTGATGTGCAGTCTGGTGGATTCTGCCACTTGTCCGAGATCGAATTTGACTGCGGATTTATCGGAATTTTCGAGGTTATATTTGTACTGCATCAATTTCGTTTTAACGAAATCGGTGTCGTAACGGCGATCTGTCACCGTGGGCAGCATGGCATCGGAAATGTGCCCGATGCCGCCCAGACGCGCGGCTACCAGTGCCAGTGCTGCCGTGGAAATATCCACGCCCATCCCGCCTATCACAATAGGAACCAGCTCTGCCTTGCCAAAGCGCAAGCGGAAATCATCCACGCGTTTCATACTATTCCTTCGTTTCGATTAACGTGAAACTCGCGCAGCGATTCGTTTGCCTCCTCGCCTGCTTGCGGGAGATAACCAGCGACTTGCCCGCTTGCGGGCTTAGTCGAATGGCTAGTAGTCCCATCAGGATTGAGGTGGGGGAACGGACATGGCGAGTTCATTATCTGAGATGGCGACTCGCCATACCCAGTAGGTTGCTATATTACCTTGGAATAGCGTGCATGTTCCTGTTTGGTGCGCAGATATTTGTCAAAGACCATGCAAATGTTGCGGATTAACATGCGCCCCTTCGGGGTCACGCTGATCCAGTACGGCGATATTTTCAGCAAACCTTCTCTTTCATATTCGGCCAATTCCTTTAACTCGGTGGCAAAGTACGGGTCGAATTCGATGAGATAAGCGATGTTGAAAGACTCTTTCGATATTTCGAAATGGCACATCAGCGCTTGGATGATGGCGCGGCGCACCAGATCGTCCGCGTTCAGCTCCAACCCGCGCATGATGGGCAGCGTGTTGCGATCCAGCGCGTCGTAGTAATCCTCCAGCTCGCGGAAGTTCTGGCTATAGGTCGGGCCAATCTTGCCGATGGAACTGACGCCGACCGCGACCAGATCGCAATCGGAGTGCGTGGAGTAGCCCTGAAAATTGCGGTGCAATCTGCCTTGGCGCTGCGCCACGGCGAGTTCGTCTTCCGGCTTGGCGAAGTGATCCATGCCGATGTAGACATAACCCGCATCGGTCAGCGTCTTTACCGCGAGGTTGAGAATGTCGAGCTTGAGCTGCGGCGCAGGCATGTCTTCTTCGTGGATGCGGCGTTGCGGCTTGAACAAGGCGGGCATGTGCGCGTAGTTATAGATGGACAAGCGGTCTGCACCCGCTGCGATAACCTTGTCCAGCGTGGCTTTAAATCCCGCCAGATTCTGCTTGGGCAAGCCGTAGATCAAATCGATGCTCACCGATTTGAAGCCGTTCGCGCGCGCCGCCTTAATAACCTGCAACGTCTCCGCTTCGCTCTGGATGCGGTTCACCGCTTTTTGCACTTCGGGGTCGAAATCCTGCACGCCGATGCTGATGCGGTTGAAACCCATTTCGCCCAACAGGGCAACGGTTTCATCGCTCACTTTGCGCGGATCGATCTCGATGGAGTATTCGCCGTTGTCGATCAGTTGGAAATTCTTGCGGATCGCGCCCATGAGCTTGCGCATCTCGTCGTTGCTCAGAAAAGTCGGCGTGCCGCCACCGAAGTGCAACTGCTCGACGCGGCGACCGTCGCCGAGCAGCGCGGCCTGCATCTCCAGCTCCTTGATGACGTAATCGACATAAGTCGCCGCTTTGCTGAAATCCTTGGTGATGACTTTGTTGCAGGCACAATAGAAGCACAGCGTGTTGCAGAACGGGATGTGAACGTACAGCGACAAGGGGCGGCTGATGCCGCCGATCTCGCGTTTGCCCAACCAAGTGGCGTAGGTCTCCGCATTGAAGGCTTCGACAAAACGGTCTGCCGTGGGATAAGAGGTGTAGCGTGGCCCGTTCTTGTCCAAGCGTCGGATCAGCTCCAGATCGACTTCCAAATTACCCGCTGCGTATTCTGTATTTTGACTCATGGCTTTATCTTGCGTAACTTAATCGCTGCACTATGCCAGCAGAGCCAAAATTGGGTTTGATATAGGTCAAAATCCGTGGCATATTTGCGCTCCGAGGAAGCAATACCCCTATAAATTGAAATGCAAAAAGCATTCACCATCATCCCGATCCAAATCGCCTGCTCCAGCTGCAATCTGCGCGAGTTCTGCCTGCCCGCAGATTTCACCGAGGCGGAGTTCCGTCAATTGGAAGCACTGACCGGCATTAAGCGCGCCTATCGGCGCGGCGACTACCTGTACCGCAGCGGCACAAAATTCGAATCTCTGTATGCCATTCGCACCGGCTTCTTCAAGACCCAAGTGCTGCATGAAGACGGGCGCGAACAAGTAACCGGCTTCCAGATGCCCGGCGAGATCATCGGGCTGGATGCGATCAGCACCGACATCCATACCTGCGATGCCGTGGCGCTGGAAGACAGCGAGATCTGCGAACTCCCTTTCAACCGCCTAGAAGAGCTCAGCCGCCAACTGCCGACTTTACAACGCCATCTGCACAAGATCATGAGCCGCGAAATCGTGCGCGATCAAGGCATCATGCTATTGCTCGGCTCGATGCGCGCGGAAGAGCGTCTCGCCGCCTTTCTGCTGAATCTGTCTCATCGCTTTGCCGCCCGGGGCTATTCTTCAAGCGCATTCAGGTTGCGTATGACGCGCCAGGAGATCGGCAGCTATTTGGGAATGAAGCTGGAAACCGTCAGCCGCACCCTATCGCATTTTCAGGAAAACCGGCTGATCGACGTAAACAATAAATCTATCGAATTGATTGATATGCAACGCCTGCTCGCACTGGTCGGACAGCAGCCCGCAACACCGCTTTAAAGCTGGCGGGGTCACGGGTGCTGTGTTAGTGTCGCGACCTTATTTATTCAACCCACTCACGAGGAAAATCACGATGGATCAGCAAGCGACCACAGCGGAGATCAAGCGCGCCCAATCGTTACACTCTGTTTTGTTATTCGATTTTATCGTTATTCATGTGTTCACTTTTGTGCTCGCCCTTAGCGTGCTCAAACTCAGCCTCATTCCAATCGCACTCATGCCGGTACTTTCGATTGCACTGTTAAGCTATGTTTTGATTAAAGCCCGCCTAGCCTTGACTCGGGAAGCATCCTACTTCGTGCGCTGCCACATGCAGTTGGCGGCAAAACGTGCGCGCCTTTTTCTCATCCTGTTTCTTGTGACCGGCACGTTCACCACGGTCATGTTTCTGGGCGGCCCGCAACTCGGCATATCACCGATAGCCTCCAAGGCTCTCGCTGTCGGCATTGGCCAGCTGCCCTTTATGGTTACCCTGCTAGTGCTCGTTGTCATGGAATTCGACGCCGAGCATCAATGCAAATCCAGCAAGATCCCGGCTGCCGCATCGGCCCTACACCCCGCCACAAAGGAAGTATAAGCAGTCATGGATAAGAAAATAATTTTGGGCGTATTCGCTCTTGTTGCCGTATCAATATCCGCCCTGTTGCTAATTCCGTCTAGCCCAACGGACACTCCCGATACACTGCCGTGGAAAATCACCCACCCCACCCCCGGCACATCTCGCGTCTTTGGCTTCACGCTAGGCCAAAGCTCTCTGAGCGATGCGGAAAAAGTATTCAAAGAGCAAACCGAAGTCAGTTTATTCAAAACGACTGAGGGGAAGATGCTGGTCGAAGCGTTTTTTGATGAGCTCAACCTCAATGGCCTCAAAGCGAAATTTGTGTTCAATGTTGCAGTCCCCGCAGAAGAGCTGACAGGCATGTTCCAACGGGGTCTGCGCATGAACAGCACGCCGAGCGGCAAGCGCATCACGCTGACCGCAGACGACTTGGTGCGAGTGCGTCAATTGCCCGTTTCCAGCGTGACTTATATGCCCACCCCGAAACTGGATGAAGCCATTTTTACCAAACGCTTCGGGATTCCGGCAGAACGGATACGCGAAACCAAGAGCGGTGCCGTGCATTGGCTGTATCCGCAACACGGTCTCGACATCACGCTGGGTGGCGAAGAGAAGCCCTTGCTTCAATACGTCTCGCCCAAGGATTTTGAATTGTTAAGAGCGCCGCTGTTGGTGCAAGGCGAGATACTCAAATAACGCTTTAGCCAGCGCGCATCCGCGCGGTGGTCCGGTTACTTTTCGATGTGCAATGTCCGTGTGGGGAAGGCGATTTCAGCACCGTGCAGAGCGATGATCTCGGCGACCTTGAGCAATATCTCCTGCCTAGTCTCCTGAAAGCGCTGCCCTTCTGTGGGTTCCGTGAACGCGTTGATCGAAAAATTGAGTGCAGAATCGGCGAAGCGGTCGAAATTTACGCTGATCTTTTCCAAAGTGTCGATTTCTGGATGCGCTGCCAACATCGCTCTGACATCTTGCACGATAGCTGCCATCGCGGCGATGTCGGCATAACGTATACCTATCGTTTCACTGATGCGGCACTTGGTGATGCGGGAACTATTTTCCACCACGATGGTGGTGAACAGCGCATTGGGCACGTAGATGGCGCTTTTGTTCGGGCTGCGTATCGTCGTTAGACGCCAGCCGATGTGCTCAACCGTTCCTTCGATCACCTTGTCCGGCGAGCGTATCGCCTCGCCCACCACAAACGGGCGATCCATATAGAGGGTTAGTCCGCCAAAGAAATTCGCCAATATATCTCTGGCGGCAAAACCCACCGCGATACCGCCCAGGCCGCCGAAAGCCAACACGCCCGAAACACTGAATCCCAGCACATGCATGACCATGATCACGGAGATGATGATCACCGCAAAACGGCTCAATTTGCACAACGCATCTATCGTTGTGCTATCGACACTGCCATCGTCCTGAATGCGCAAACTGAGCATATTCTGCGCAACGTTGTGGATCAGCCGGAACAAAAACCATGCGCCGCAGGCGATGACGGCGATGTCGCGAAATGGCGCGACAAGTTCAAGAAAAAAACCGCCCTTATCCTTGTCAATGATGTGTGCCGCATAAGCCAAGCCGACCACCCACACCAGTACGGATAACGGACGGCGTGCCGCGTGAACGAGCGCATCGTCCCAAGGGTTGTCGGTATATTTCGTTGCCAGTTCGAGACGGTGCAATACCAATCTAACGAGCAGATTAAAGACGATGACCAGCCCCAGCTCCGCAATGACCCGTAGCAGCGTCGGATCGGAAAAATATGCCAGGTCAAACACGGATTCGTTCATGCGGATTTATCCATAGCGCGGAATATTATGGGCGGGCAGGAGGCTCGTCCTCTTTTTTCACGCCCGGCTTGGCTGCGTCATCCCGCAACATCGCGTCTTCATCATCGTCCAACAGGATGCGGCTGGCATTGCCTTCCATATCCTCGTATTGCCCATTTTTCACCGCCCAAATGAGAATGCCAACGAACACTAGGCCGAAAATGGTCATGCCCGGAATCAGGCTGTAGATCACGTCCATGTCTTTACCCCTTAAATAAGTTTCGTATGCGCGCCGCGTTGCCGATTACCAGCAAGGAGCTGATCGGCATAGTGATGGCGGCCATCAATGGCGTCACGTGCCCCATCATCGCCAGCGGCACCATGATGCTGTTATACGCGAATGACAGGCCGATATTCTGCTTGATGGTACGCAGCGTGCGCCGCGACAGCAATGTGGCCAGACGCACCTTATCCAGCTCGTTTTGCATCAGCACGATGTCGGCGCTCTCGACCGAGACATCCGTGCCCGAACCCAAGGCGATGCCGACATCCGCGCGGATCAAGGCGGGCGCGTCGTTTACGCCGTCCCCCACCATGGCCACACATTCGCCGCTTTGTTGCAGCTGTTGAATGACGAGATCCTTATCTTGCGGCATCACTTCGGCGATCACTTCCATGCCGCCCAACTGGCGCGCGATCGCTTCGGCCACCGGTTTGCGATCTCCGCTCAGCAGCGTCATGCGGATACCGGCTGCACGCAAGGTGTTGACCAGGCCTTGCGCATCGCTGCGCAGGGTGTCGGCCAGCACTAACATCGCCACATGCTTGCCCGCCACGGCGCAATGTACGCAAGTCTGCGCTTGCATTTCCAATTCACCGAGTTGCGCTTGCAACTCGTCGCTCAGTTGCACTTGCTCGCGCCGCAACCAGTCGAGCGTGCCCAGCAGGATGCGCCGCCCTTCCATTTCGGCCTGTACGCCCGATCCGGGCAAGGCCAAGAAATGCTGCACGCTTGCGCTGCGATAGCCCAATTGACGCTCATCGGCGGCGCGGACAATGGCATGTGCGACGCTGTGCTCGGAATAGCGTTCGACCGCTGCCGCCAACAGCAGCAGTTTTGTTTCGTCTTGTCCCGTGGCCGCGACCACGCGCTCCAAACGCATCTTGCCTTCGGTCAGCGTGCCGGTCTTGTCGAATACGAAATGCGTGACCTTGGAAAGCGTTTCCAGCACCTCGCCGTTCTTCACCAGAATGCCATGTTTGGCACCCAGCCCCGAAGCCACGGCGATGGACATCGGCGTGGCCATGCCCAGTGCGCACGGACAGGTGATGATCAACACCGAAGTGGCCGCCATCAAGGCGAATTCAAAATTGCCTGCCCAGATAAAATAAGTGATGCTGGCGCAGATCAGCGTAGCCAGCACGAACCACGGCACGATGCTATCGGAGATGCGCTGGATAGGTGCTTTGGACGATTGCGCTTCTTCCACCAGACGAATGATCTTGGACAAGGCGGAGTCCTGCATCGCGGCCTGCACCTCGACCACCAGCATGCCGTCACCGTTCAGCGTTCCCGCCGCGACGTGCGCGCCGATGCTCTTGCTGACCGGCATAGACTCACCGCTGAGCATGGACTCGTCCACCGAGCTATGCCCCTCGCGCACCACGCCATCCATGGGTATTTTGCTGCCGGGCTTGACCAATACGCGATCACCCACTTTCACCGCACGGATGGAAGTGAGCTTCTCCACGCCTTCCTGCAACAAGGTCGCCACGCGCGGCTGCAACTCCATCAAGCGGTTGGTCGCGGCCACCGCCTGATGGCGGAACATGCCTTCCAGATAGCGTCCGATCAGAATCACGAACGTCAGGTTGGTGACCGTATCAAAATACACTTCGCCGGGATGACTCGGATTAAGGGTCACATACAACGAGTAGGCATACGTGACTGAAAGCCCGATCGCGATGGGCAGATCCATGGTCAATCGCCAGTTACGCAAACCGCTCCACGCCCCCTTGAAAAAAGGAAAACCCGAATAGAACAAGGTCGGCGTGGCGAGAGCGTAACCCATCCAATGAAAGAAATTGCGGAACTCCCCATCGCCCGCACCGCTGTATAGCGCAATAGAGATCAGCGTCAGATTCATCATGGCAAAGCCGGCGAAGAACAAACGGAACAGCATGGCCCGGTTGGCGCGTTTCATCGCTCCCCCTGCCGTCTCAGGATCGTAGGGAACGCCCGCGTAGCCGATTTTGGAGAGTTGCTTGATCAGGAAGGATAGCTTGACACGCTGCCCGTCCCAGCGAATATGCAGACGCTTGCCCGCCAAATTGACGTTGGCAGTTTGCACACCCGGAATGCGCATCATGCCGCGCTCGATCAGCCACACGCAGGCGGCACAATGGATACCCTCGACCAGAAGGTGGGCATCGCGGATGTCGCCCTTAAAATTGACGAACTCCCGCTGCACCTCTTCGAGATCGTACATCTCGACATCTTTTGGCGGCGTCGGCGGAGGGGCCAGCAGCGTCCCCTCAGGGGTGCGCTGGTAATAGCCCTCTAGTCCAGCCTCGTAGATCGCCTCGCATACCGACTTGCACGCGAAGCAGCAGAAATTGCGCTTAGCCCCCCCCAGCTGGCTATGAAAATCATCACCATCCGCGATTGCCAAGCCGCAATGAAAACACCCCGCATGCGCGAGGTGCTCGTTGTTATTTTGTTGCATGGAATTGACCGTTGACGTTATTTAGAAACAGCAACAAAGACCTTTTGCTCCGTCTCGAATATCCGCTCATTCTGCGTTACCTGAATAAGCACATCCCAATTGCCGGGTCGAGGAAAGTTCATGCTGCCCTCATACTGTCCAGATGCAGTTTCATGCAGCGTTGTGCTGGTATCAAAATTTGGATCACCGGGCCACTGGGCGTTGATTACAACCTGCCCACCCTGAATCGGCTTGCCGTCCCGATCATTCAACTCGAATTTCAGTTGCGCCGGATTGGCAACCAAAATAAAGCGCGCGGCACTTTCCGAAGCCATGCTGTCGTTTGGCAAGCGATTGGGAGAGTGCAACTTGGCCTGCCAACCTAATGTCGTACGCTCTGCCTGCTGTTGCACCCACTTCGCATCATATTGGTTATGCCCTTTGACGCTGTAATTTTCATCGAGCAGCCTTGTCTTGTGGTGCATCACATTCCACAGCATGCGCGCATTGATGAGCACTCCCGCCAATACGATCAGCATCAACCCCAACACCCACGGATTGCGCCAACCCTGCTTGTTTTTTTGCGAAATCATGATTGTCCTCTCATTCTGTTTAAACTAACGGGCAAAAAAATAACCCTGATAATGAAACTCGCCTTGCCCGTTTCCCTCTCCTCAATCCTCTCCCGCAAGCGGGGAGAGCGAAGCGAGGGGGGCGGAGCCAAGCAAACGAGTCGCTACGCGAGCTTACTGATAATGCTCAAGGCTTGGGGCCGTTGAACATGGTGGTGTATTCGGCTGCCATCGTGGGGTCTTCTACATTTTCCACGCGGAACTGCAGCTTGGTCACTTCCTGACGAATATTTTCCTCGGCCGCTTTCACGAACACCGTGAACGCGGCCGCCTTACCGTGATGCGTCAATTGCTTCTGGCCCGCATCGACGATGATCTGATCCTTGATGCCGCCCTCGGCACTGATTTTGACGTAAACATCTTTGTCCGTTTTGTTCAACACTTTAAAGGTGTATTTGTTCTGAATCGAGCCGTCACTCATGCGTACGAAAAGCGGTTGACGTTCCGGTGCCACGCGCAGGATAAGCGCGCCCAAGTGCGTCAATCCGTAAATAATGCCTGACAACGCCAGCAACAAAATCCCGACGTAAACCCATGTACGCGGATGCTGGTAAAGCTTCTTGACCGGACGCCCTTCGAGCTCATCCAGCGAAGCATAACGGATCAGGCCGCGCGGACGCCCCACTTTATCCATGATCGTATCGCAGGCGTCAATACACAAGCCACAGGTAATGCACCCCAGTTGCTGTCCTTGGCGAATATCGACACCGGTTGGACACACTTGCACACATTGGTAACAATCAATGCAATCGCCCGTATTTTTTTCATCGGCAGGCTGTCCGCGCCGAATTTTGCCGCGCGGCTCCCCCCTCGCCTCATCGTATGCCGGCAATATGGTCTGCGAGTCGCCCATCACCGCCTGAATACGCGCATAAGGGCACAACCACATGCACGTCTGTTCGCGCATGAAACCAGCCAAAACATAGGTTCCCACGATGAACATGAGCAAAACCACCCAGCCGATTAGCGACAGATTGAAGGTCAGCAAGTTGTGCCAATAATCAAAAGCATCGACGAACCAGATAGAGAAACTGATCCCGGTGAACGCCGCGATAAGCAGCCAAATCGCATGCTTGATCACCTTCATGCGAATCTTGGTCGCATCCCATGGCGCTTTGTCCAGCTTTTGACGTTGCGTATGGTTACCTTCGATCTTCTCTTCGATCCAGGTAAACCAATCCACCCACGTTGACTGAAAACAAAAATAACCGCAGAACACGCGTGATGCAACCGACGTTACCGCAAACAACGTCATCGCCAGCAGCAGCAGCAGCAAAGACAACATCCAGATGTCCTGCGGCAGAATGGTGAGGTTAAAAAAATGGAACTGACGGTGCTCGATGTCGAACAATATTGCTTGCTTACCGTTCCAGCGCAGGTAGGCGCCGAGGAAAAAGATCAGCCAGAGTGATTGTGTGATGTTTTTGTAGGTGCGGAATCTTCCGGGCATACGCTTGGCATGAATCGTCTTTTCGCCCGAATTGACGTGCCATTCTTCGTGTTCGCGGTAAAGACTGGTCACACCAGTTGCTTCTGGAGCCGCCTTCTGTTGCACTTCATCCATTACCCTACTCCTGTGAGTTTCTTCCAAACTTTAGTCTGGCTATTTTTATAAAGAACACTCTGCTTAAACCCTGCCAGCAGACAAAATTTACGCAGAGAATTCTTATCGTTTTAAGAATTAAACAAATGAAAAAGAGGAGGCAAGCCTCCCCTTCTTCAATCCGACGCGATTACTTTTCGCCAGCCTTTTTCTTCGAGTTGTTAAACAGCCAGACCAATGCCGCGATTACCGCCCCGAACGCACCTGCCGTGGCGATCATCAAAGCCCAATAAACAAAGTCATGTGACATATTAATTTCCTTTCATCAAATCTGCGCGGCTCACGCCGCGCAGGTACATGAGATATTACTTAGTTGCAGGAGCGACAGCCGGATCAACTGCTGCCGGAGCATCAGCCGTACCACCGCCAAACCTGTACACGTAAACCGCCAGCTTCTTGATTTCAACAGGAGACAACTTACCCGCCGCCGTAAAATTAGGCATGATTGCAACACGTGTCATTGGATCGCCGGAGTTCACACCGTAAGTGATGGTCTGCTTGATGCCTGCCAAAGAGCCGTCGAAACGCCATATCTTATCGGTCAAATTAGCCGAACCCATGGCCTGCATACCCTTGGCATCAGCGCCGTGACATGCGGTACAGTCAGCTTCCGCAAACACTTTCTTACCGGCAGCAACCGCGGCATCCTTATCGGCATTATCCTTGCCGCCATCTTCGCTCATCGCCTTGACGTAATGCGCCACGTCGTCGATTTGCTGTACGGACAAGCTGTCTTTGTGCGCAACCATCATGCCTTGACGACCGCCGGTGATAGTCTCGTGAATCTTGTCGATTTCACCGCCATACAACCAGTCATCATCGAGCAGAATCGGAGCCATCAGACCCTGCTCATGCTTGGCAAACTTGGCTCCCTGAATCGTCCCCTTGCCATTCTGGCCGTGACACGCCGCACAATTGTCACTGAACAACACCTTGCCGGAAGCCAATGCGTATTTGGACATATCATCATCCGCTAAAATCGCGGCTGGCGTCATGTCCTTCAGCTTGTTTTCCCATTTGCCACGGACATCGTCCAATACTTTGGTATCCTCGGCTAGTTCCTTGATCGCAGTCCACTTGCCTGAACCCGGCAAACCGACGCCCTCAAAGTGTGTTCCGTTCATTGCAAACGGGATACCCGGATACAACACCCAATACACCACCACCCAAATCGCACTGGCAGCCAGACCCAGCATCCACCACTTCGGCGGCTCATTGATAAGATCACCCAAATCATCATCCCATACATGCCCCGTGGTAGGTACACCACCAGCGGAGTTGTGATTATCACTCATTTTTTATCTCCCAATTTGTTGTACTCGACATCGTCCCGCAGAGCCATATCGCTCTGCGAGTCGAATGCTTCCTTGTTCTTAGGATTGAACACCAGCACATAGACCGCGATCATTGCCACGAACGCCGCCACGGTAAAAAATACCCCGAGCCAATCGTTCAGCGACATGGCCAACCAATCCGTATGCAGGTAATCCATAAGCTTAGTCACGGTAGTTGACACCCTCTTCAAACTTCACGTGGTTACCCAAGCCTTGGAGGAAAGCGATCACAGCGTCCATCTCTGTCTTACCTTCGACTTCCTTAGCTGCGCCTGCAATCACTGCGTCCGTGTAGATATTCTTAGGCACGGGGTTGAACGGCATGATCGTCATGACGTGCATCGTCTTCGTGAGCTTGACCGCGTCAACCGGAGTTTTATCCAGGAAGAAGAAGTTAGGCATGACCGACTCAGGCACCACATCGCGCGGATACTTCAAGTGTTTGCGGTGCCATTCATCGGAGTACTTGCCGCCCACGCGAGCCAGATCAGGACCGGTACGCTTGGAACCCCATTGGTACGTATGATCGTACATGGATTCTTCGGCGATAGAGTAGTGACCATAACGATCTTTCTCGTCACGGAACGGACGAATCATCTGCGAGTGGCACAGGAAACAGCCTTCGCGGATGTAAATCGTACGCCCCGCCAACTCCAGCGGCTTGTAAGGGCGCACGCCATCGCCAGGCTGCCAGTCATCCAGGGTCTTGTGTGCGGATGTAACCGGATTCCACACGATCTTGTCCATCGAGATGGCGTTGCCTTGCAAGTCTTTATGCGAGGTGTTGTTGAACGTACCGTCACCGCCCGACATGCCCGTGTTCGGCAGGTAGAACAGCGGCACGATTTCAACGATACCGCCGAAAGCCACAGCAATCGCAGTAAAAACAAACATCAAAAGCGTACTGCGCTCGATCTTGTCCTGTAGTTTTGTTGAATAAATCTTGTCGTGATCAGACATGTTTTCTCTCCCCTTATGCTTTGGCCGGAACGGCGTTGACGCCGCGCACAGCACTAGCTTGACGTACTGTCATCACCACGTTGAACAGCATGATCCACGTGCCCAGATTGAAAATTGCACCGCCGACAGCGCGCATCACATAGTAAGGATGCATAGCAGATACAGACTCAACAAAGGTGTAAGTCAAAGTGCCGAACTCGTCGTAATCACGCCACATCAGACCCTGCATAATGCCGGACACCCACATCGCAACAATGTAAGTAATAGCACCGATCAAGGACACCCAGAAGTGCACGTTCACCAAGCGGTCAGAATACATTTCGGTATTCCACAGCTTCTTAATCATGTGATAGAGCGCGCCGAAGGAAATCATCGACATCCAACCCAAAGCACCGGCGTGAACGTGGCCTACCGTCCAGTCAGTGTAATGAGACAACGCGTTCACAGACTTGATCGCCATCACCGGGCCGTCAAATGTGGACATCGCGTAGAACGCCATCGCCGTTACCAGGAAACGCAGGATGTAGTCGGTGCGCAACTTGTCCCATGCACCGGACAAAGTCATCATACCGTTCATCGCACCACCCCAAGAAGGGATGATCATCGCCAGAGAGATCGCCGCACCCAGAGAACCGGTCCAGTCGGGCAAAGCGGTGTATTGCAGATGGTGAGCACCCAGCCAAACATAACCGAAACTCAATGTCCAGAAGTGCAACACCGACAAACGGTATGAGAACACCGGACGATTAGCCTGCTTAGGAATGAAGTAATACATGATGCCGAGGAAGCCGCCGGTCAGGTAGAAACCCACCGCATTGTGGCCCCACCACCATTGAATCATCGCATCTTGTACGCCAGAGTAGATGGAGAAGGAGGTAGCCCAATCGACTGGGATCGCCAAGCTATTCACCACGTGCAGGTAAGTGATCATGATGATCATACCCATCGTGAACCAGTTGGACACATACATATGCGAAGTCTTGCGTATCACGTTGGTCATAACGTAATTCAGACCATATGACAGCCAAACAACGGCGATCATGATGTCAACCCACCATGGCAGCTCGGCGTATTCCTTACCTTCCGACAGCCCTAATGGCAAAGTGATCACCGCGCAAAGGATGATCAAATTCCAACCCCAGAAATGAAACCAAGCCAGCTTATTGCTCCACAACTTGGTCTGCCCGGTACGCTGCACGATGTAATAACCGGTGGCGAACAGTACGCTACCACCAAACGCAAAAATCACCGCATTGGTATGCAGTGGGCGCAGACGGCCGAAAGTAATTTCAGGAATGTCAAAGTTTAAGAACGGAAAAGCCAATTCCGATGCCACATACACACCGATCAGCGTACCCACAACTGCATAGATGCAAGCCGCAATGGTGAACCATCGGACCACGTCCATATCATACTTTACTGGTGTCGCTTGAGTCGCTTCCACAGTATCTCCTCCCTAGAGCTAGTTAATAACACAATGCGTTAATCGCATTTCCAAAAGCAGAAAAACGACCCACGCACCCCACCTTTTGACACACAACTTTTAAAAGCGGCGCGATAATCGCATGAGCAACCGCGACAAGTAAAGCGCAAATTTAGTTCCCGCAGGGTATACCCAACAGCAATTGTCGGGTTAAATTTGGGTTAAATCCCCCCAGGAACATCACAATATTAAAGAAAAATTAATTAACGGGACTTGATATAAATCAAAACTAGAGAAGAAAACTGGAGCGGGTGATGGGGATCGAACCCACGTCTAAAGCTTGGGAAGCTTTCGTTCTACCATTGAACTACACCCGCGTGTAAAATGCGGTGCGCATTCTAACATGGACATCCACGAGCAGTGATTACCCTAAGCATTAACGGCGCACCCCGCCAATTTCCCGCTACCCTCAAGGTTGCCGAACTCATAGCAACACTGGGCTACACCGGCAAACGCATTGCACTGGAGCGCAACGGCGAAATCGTGCCGCGCGGTCTCTTCGCCACACAGCAATTGTTTGACGGCGACAAGCTAGAAGTCGTCGTGGCGGTAGGCGGCGGCTAAATCGCCACCACCCACCTCACTTCGCCCCCTCAATTCAGGAATTACACAATGAACGACAAATTAGTTATCGCGGGCAAATCTTACGCTTCACGCCTATTGGTGGGTACAGGCAAATACAAAGACTTCGCCGAAACCCAAGCCGCCATCGAAGCCAGCGGTGCGGAGATCATCACCATCGCGATCCGGCGCAGCAACATCGGCCAGAACCCCAACGAGCCCAACCTGCTCGACATCCTGCCGCCGTCGAAATACACGCTGCTGCCCAACACCGCGATGTGCTACACGGCGGACGACGCGGTGCGCACGCTGCGTCTGGCGCGCGAGTTGCTGGACGGACACAGCCTGGTCAAACTGGAAGTACTGGGCGACCCGCAATCGCTATACCCGAATGTGATCGAAACCATCGCCGCCGCCAAAACGCTGGTCGCCGAAGGCTTTCAAGTCATGGTGTATACCTCGGACGACCCCATCATCGCCAAGCAACTGGAAGACATCGGCTGCGTCGCCATCATGCCATTGGCGTCGCTGATCGGTTCCGGCATGGGCATCCTCAACCCGTGGAATTTGCAACTCATCATGGATCGCGTGCAAGTGCCGGTGATCGTGGACGCGGGCGTGGGCACGGCTTCCGATGCCGCCATCGCAATGGAACTGGGCTGTCAGGGAGTATTGATGAACACCGCCATCGCCGCCGCGCAAAAGCCCGTACTCATGGCATCGGCCATGAAGCAAGCCGTAGAGGCTGGCCGTTCCGCCTTTCTCGCCGGACGTATGCCGCGCAAGCTGTATAGTGCCGCGCCCAGCTCGCCCACCAGCGACATGATAGGCAAAGCCTGATGCAACATCGCCACATCCGCAGCTTCGTACTGCGTCAGGGGCGTGTATCGCCCGCACAGCAGCGGAGTCTGGACACATTGATGCCACGCTACGGCATCCCCTACTCCGCTCAAGCATTAGATTTGGACAATGCCTTTGGTCGGGTCGCGCCCAAGATTTTGGAAATTGGTTTCGGCATGGGCGAACCGACCGCGCAGATCGCGCTGGCACATCCGCAAAACGACTATCTCGCGCTGGAAGTCCATCCGCCCGGCGTAGGCAGCCTGTTGAAACAAATCGACGCGCAAGACATTCAGAACATCCGCATCATCCGGCACGATGCAGTAGAGGTGTTACGCGACATGGTGAATGACGCGACGCTAGACGGTGTGCATATCTTTTTTCCCGACCCCTGGCATAAAGCGCGCCATAACAAACGCCGCCTGATCCAGTCACCGTTCATCGCCGCTCTGATAAAAAAGATCAAACCCGGCGGCTACATCCACGTCGCTACGGATTGGCAGGATTATGCGGAACAAGTACTAGCCGTGCTCAGCGCAGAGCCTTTACTGCAAAACACTGCGGACGGCTATGCAGAAAAACCCGCCTATCGCCCGCTCACCAAGTTCGAGCAACGCGGCTTGAAACTCGGTCACGGGGTATGGGACTTAGTGTTCGTCCGCAAGGAAAATCTCTAGCAGATCGTTAAGAAAGCGCTGACCTTGCTGGGTCGGCGCGATACGCTGCAAATCGCGCGACAACAATCCGCGCTTCTCCGCCTCTTCCAGCTCGCGCCGTATCGCCAACAACGGCAGACTGGTGCGCTCGGTGAATAGCGCCGCATCAAAGCCTTCGTTCAGGCGCAACGCATTCATCATGAACTCGAAGGCAATATCGCGGTGCGACACCTCATGCTCTTCCTGCAACGGCTCGCCGCGCGCCACCGCATCCATGTAAGCCTGCGGCTGC
This sequence comes from uncultured Gallionellaceae bacterium, assembly GCA_964532405.1. Classification (GTDB taxonomy): domain Bacteria; phylum Pseudomonadota; class Gammaproteobacteria; order Burkholderiales; family Gallionellaceae; genus PALSA-1006. The sequence continues at coordinate 49,903 of CAZHIC010000015.1, forward strand.
TTGTAACGCGCCTGACGCAGCACCTTGTCGTGAAAACTCAGCTTGCTGTGCGCCCCCGCACCGATGCCGAGATAATCGCCGAACTGCCAATAGTTGAGATTGTGTTTAGCGCGCCGCTGCGGCTGTGCAAACGCGGAAGTCTCATAGTGCTGATAGCCGTGTGCCGCCAACAACTCCTCGATGCGCTGCTGCATATCACTGCTCGCATCGTCGTCCGGCAACGGGGGCGGATTGCGATGGAACAGCGTATTCGGCTCCAGTGTTAGGTGATAGCAAGACAAATGCTGCGGTTTGAATGAAAGTGCGGACTGCACATCCTGCAACGCCTCATCCAAGGTTTGATTCGGCAGCGCGTACATCAGATCGAGATTGATATTATCGAAATGCTGCTGCGCGATTTCAATCGCACGCTTCGCCTCATCCGCCGAATGGATGCGCCCCAGCGCTTGCAAATGTGCATCGTTAAAACTCTGGATGCCCATCGACAACCGGTTCACTCCCGCATCGCGGAAAATCGCAAATTTATCGGCTTCCACCGTCCCCGGATTCGCCTCCAGCGTGATCTCGGCATTGATGTCCAGCGGCAACAACATGCGCACCTGCCGCAGGATTTCTTCAATCCCTTCGCCGCTCAACAGGCTGGGCGTACCGCCGCCGAAGAACACCGTATAAACCTTGCGCCCCCAGATCAGCGGCAGCGCCATCTCCAAATCGCGCACTAACGCGGCAACATATTGCTTTTCGAGAGACGCAGAGATTCTACCCTCTCCCTGCAAGGGCGAGGGAGTGCGCACCTCATGCGAATTGAAATCGCAATAAGGGCATTTGCGCACGCACCAAGGGAGGTGAATATAAAGCGATAGCGGCGGCAGCGCCTGAAAGTTCACTGCCTGCGATTTGATACCGACGGGATGCAGCCGATGAGAGGTCATGCAGAGCGCAGCCGTTGCAACAAGATTTTTAGCGCCTTGGCACGATGGCTCATCTGCGCCTTTTCATCGTGCGACAACTCCGCGCTCATCTTGCCCAGCTCCGGCAACCAGAACATCGGATCGTAACCAAAACCGCCGTCGCCGCGCTCTTCCTGCGCGATCTCGCCATGCCATTCGCCTTCGGCGATGATGGGTTGCGGGTCGTCGGCGTGGCGCACCAGCACCAACACGCAGTAGTAATGCGCACGGCGGTCGGTTACGCCTTGCAGGGCTTGCAACAGCTTGTCGTTGTTGCGCCGGTCGGATTTCGGCTCGCCTGCGTAGCGCGCGGACAGCACGCCGGGTGCGCCGCCCAAAGCTTCGACGCAGATGCCGGAATCGTCCGCCAGCGCAGGCCGGCCGGAGGCACGGCTCACATGGCGCGCCTTGGCCAGCGCGTTCTCGATGAAAGTGCAGTGCGGCTCTTCCGCCTCTTCGATGCCGAGCTGCGCCTGCGTCAACACCTCGATACCGAGCGGCGCCAGCATGTGCTGGAACTCGCGCAGCTTGCCTGCATTGTTGGAGGCGATGACAAGTTTTTTCATAATTGCGTAGGGTGGGCACGCTTTTGTACCCACGCGGATACCAAACCGCGTGGGCAGACGAAACACCTGTCTGCCCACCCTACAAAAAACGTGAGGTTCATAGTGTTAGCCATTTGCCAATGCTGCGCGCTGCATCTCGATCAATTGCCCGATACCCGACTTTGCCAATTCCAGCAGCTCGTCCATCTCGGCACGACTGAACGCATGACCTTCCGCCGTACCCTGCACTTCGACGAAGTTTCCGCTACCCAGCATGACCACGTTCATGTCGGTGTCACAGGCGGAGTCTTCGACATAGTCGAGGTCGAGCACGGGCGTGCCTTGATAGATACCGACCGAAATGGCGGCGATGAAATCTTTCAGCGGCGTTTCTTTGACGAGACCTTTTTTCATCAGTCCGCTCACCGCATCGTGCAGTGCCACGAAGGCGCCGGTGATGCTGGCCGTGCGCGTGCCGCCGTCGGCTTGAATCACGTCGCAATCAATCTGAATAGTGCGCTCGCCGAGCTTGCCCAGATCGACCACGGCGCGCAGGCTGCGGCCGATCAAACGCTGGATCTCCTGCGTGCGACCCGATTGTTTACCCTTGGCGGCTTCGCGCCCCATGCGTTCGTTGGTGGAGCGCGGCAGCATGCCGTATTCCGCCGTGACCCAACCTTCGCCACTGCCCTTTTTATGCGGTGGTACGCGTTCTTCCACGCTGGCGGTACAGATGACTTTGGTATCGCCGCATTCGATCAGTACCGAGCCTTCGGCGTGTTTGGTGTAATGGCGGGTGATGCGGATGTTACGAAGTTGATTCGGCTGGCGTTGGCTTGGGCGCATGGTTGGAACATCCCGGAGAGTTAAAAACGGCGCGCATTATAAGGCGTTAACGATAGTCGAGCACCATGCACATCGCCATATCCGTCTTATGCTCTTCTTCCCCCGCACCTAGTCGCGCCACCACCGCAGTAGTATTGTCGGCACGCGCCTGCTCCCGCAACAATGAAATCCCGATCAACTTGTCCAGCGCGCGAGGCAATGGCTCGGCAGCCCACACCTCGGCCATTTCTTTATCCTGCAACGGGCTCCACAGACCGTCGCTGCACAGCAACAGCACATCGCCGGACTGCACGGGTACGCTCGCGGACAACTCAACATAGAACATGTCTTCCACCCCGCCGAGGCAATTGGTGATTTTGTTGCGATCAGGATGCGTCTTCATCTCGTCGTGGGTGATGATGCCCCAGTCCGCCCACTGCTGCACTATCGAATGGTCGTGCGTCACGGCAGCCACCGCCTTGTCGCGCAACAGGTAAAAACGCGAATCGCCCGCGTGCGCCCAGCGCACTTGACCATCCTGCACCAGAGCAGCCACACAGGTCGTTCCGGGATTCCCCCCCAGCTGATTATCCTGCGCGTAACGGATAATCGCCTCATGCCCCTGCTTGGTGACTTCACGCAAGAACGCTTCGGGGTCGGACACACGGGGCTTGGCGACCTGAGCAAACGCCTGCATGAAGGTATGAACAGCGATTTGCGCGGCGATCTCGCCATGCAGATGCCCTCCCATGCCGTCTGCCAATACCAATAGCAGTGCGTCATCGGTATAAGCATAGGCCACGCGATCCTGATTGTATTTGCGGCCACCGATCTGGCTAGTTTGATAAACGGCGAACTTCATTTTGATTTTATGATGCCAACAGGTCAGTCGGAATTAGGGGCGAGGTGCAATCGTAATATAATGCGCCGCATTCGACCTATATTATTTTTCGCATGTATTCTCTTCGGGACTTTTCATGATCTACAGCATGACCGGCTTTGCCGTGGCCACCGCCGAACTCGACAGCGGCTCGCTCTCTTTGGAATTGCGCTCGGTCAACAGCCGCTATCTCGACCTGCAAATGCGCATGCCGGACGAGTTGCGCGCTATCGAGCCCGCCTTGCGCGAGGCGATATCCGCGCAAATGACGCGGGGGAAAACCGAGTGCCGCATCAGCTTTAACGCGCGCACCACCGTCGACAATGCCGCACAGCTCAATCAGACCCTGCTGCTGCAACTGGCAAAATGGAACAACGAAGTGCGCCAGACCATCCCCGAAGCCCAATCGCTCACGGTAAACGACGTATTGCGCTGGAATGGCATGCTGGAAAACGCAACCCTCGTCACGGACGGCCTGCAAGCGACCTTGCTGGAAGTGCTGCAACAAGCTTTGGTCGAATTTTCTGCCGCCCGTAGCCGCGAAGGCGAAAAGCTAAAAGACTTTCTGTTGCAGCGCGTCGCGCAAATTGAAGCGCTGCGCATTTCTGTCGCACCGCACATCCCCGCCGCCATCGCCAATCAGGAAGAAAAAATGCGCACCCGCTTGCGCGAAGCCCTAGGCAGCGACGATGACGAGCGCGTGCGTCAGGAGATCACCCTGTATGCCAGCAAAATCGATGTCGATGAAGAGCTTTCGCGCCTGCATAGCCACCTCACCGAAATTCAACGCATCCTCGCCAAGGGCGGCGCGGTGGGCAAACGCCTGGATTTCTTAATGCAGGAATTGAACCGCGAAGCCAATACGCTCGGCTCAAAATCGGTCGATGCGGAAGTTTCGCGCACCGCGATGGAGATCAAAATCTTGATCGAGCAAATGCGCGAACAGATTCAGAATCTGGAATAACCTTGTGTTCGGCTCTCTGAATTTGTGCCCGTGGTGTAAAATTACGCGCGAATTGCCCGATCCGTTTTGATGCGATAGTGCACCACTATTCCCCGAACCGTATCCTGACGCCATCGCAGGAAAATATGGAGCGACACACACTATGAGCGGAAATCTATTTATCGTCAGCGCACCTTCCGGTGCGGGTAAAACCAGCTTGGTCACCGCCCTGCTGAACATCAACAAACAGATCGACCTTTCTGTTTCCTACACCACGCGCACACCGCGCCCCGGCGAAACGAACGGGGTGGACTATCACTTCGTCGCGCGCGAACAATTTACAGAAATGGCGAAACGCGGTGACTTCCTTGAGAGTGCGGAGGTGTACGGCAATTTTTATGGCACATCGCAGTCCTGGATCAGCCAAGAAAACGGTAAGGGCAAAGATATTCTGCTCGAAATCGATTGGCAGGGCGCGGCACAAGTTCGCAGCAAATTCCCGGACAGCATCGGCATTTTTATTCTGCCGCCCTCTCTTGAGGCGCTTGAGAGCCGCTTGCACGGGCGCAACCAAGACAGCACAGAGATCATCTCCAAGCGCTTACAAGCTGCACGCGAGGACATCTCGCATGTCGCCGAGTTCGACTATGTTATTATTAACGATAAGCTAGACGAGGCTTTGCACCAACTCAATGCGGTGGTGGTCGCCGCAGGACTCCGTCGCAATCGCCAACTCCCGCGTCAAGCACATCTAATCAATCAGCTGCAAAAATAGGAGAATCACATGGCCCGCATTACCGTTGAAGACTGCATGAAATATATTCCCAATCGCTTTGAACTGACTTTGGCAGCGGCTTATCGCGCCCGTCAGTTGGCCAATGGTGCCAGCCATCTTGTGGATGAAAGCAAAGATAAGCCAACAGTCGTCGCTTTGCGCGAAATCAGCGAAGGTAAGGTTGGCATCGAAATTTTGAATCGCGGCATGGCGTAAATCAACACCCGATTTACCCCGCAGTTCTGGCTGTCAGTCAGATGGATGCCTCCAGAATCTTGCTTCTTCGGGGTGCTACGCAAGACACACGAAACGCACACCCCGGAATAGTACAATCCCCGAATAATGGATTCCCGGAGTCATCCACATGGCCCAACTTGATGCCCAGGCGCTAATAACCGAAGTTGCCGCTTACCTCAAGCCGGAGGATGTTGCGGCGGTAGAAAGTGCGCTCGCGTTTAGCGCCGCTGCCCATCAAGGCCAGACACGCCAATCCGGCGAGCCCTACGTTTCGCACCCGATCGCTGTCGCACGCATCCTCACCCCGCTGCATATGGATGCGCAGGCCATCATCGCCGCGCTGCTGCATGATGTGGTGGAAGACACCGACATCCGCATCGAAGATGTCGCTGAGAAATTCGGCAAACCTGTCGCCGAAATGGTCGAAGGCTTGAGCAAGCTGGACAAGCTGCAATTCGAAACACAGGAAGACGCCCAAGCCGAAAATTTCCGTAAAATGCTGATGGCGATGGCGCGGGATGTCCGCGTCATCCTCATCAAACTGGCCGACCGTCTGCACAATATGCGCACGTTGGAGGCCGTTTCAGCGGAGAAGAGCCAGCGCATCGCGCGCGAAACGATGGACATCTATGCGCCCATCGCCAACCGCCTTGGCCTCAACACCCTCTTTCAGGAACTGGAAGACCTGTGCTTTATGCACCTGCATCCGAATCGCTACTCGGTGTTATCCAAGGCATTGAAAGTCGCGCGCGGCAACCGGCGCGAGGTGGTGGGAAAAATACTCGATGCGGTCAAACAACGCCTGGAAGAGAACCATATCAAGGCGAAAGTAAAGGGCCGCGAAAAACACCTCTATGGCATTTATCGAAAGATGCAATCCAAACATTTAGCCTTCTCGCAAGTGTTAGACATTTACGGCTTCCGTGTGCTGGTCGATGACATCCCTTCCTGCTATCTCGCGCTGGGCGCCTTGCACAGTCTGTACAAACCCTTCCCCGGCAAGTTCAAAGACTACATCGCCATCCCCAAAGCGAACGGCTACCAGTCGCTGCATACCGCTTTGTTCGGCCCGTTCGGTACGCCCATAGAAGTGCAAATACGCACGGTCGAAATGAACAGAATCGCCGAAGCCGGCGTGGCATCGCACTGGCTCTACAAGACCTCCAAAACGCCCATCAACGAACTGCACCAGAAGACTCACCAATGGCTGCAAAGCTTGCTGGAAAGCCTGTCGCAAAGCGGCGACTCGGTGGAGTTTCTAGAGCATCTGAAGATCGACTTATTCCCGGACGAGGTCTACGTGTTCTCCCCCAAGGGCAAGATATTTGCGCTACCGCGCGGCGCGACTGCGGTGGATTTTGCTTATAGCGTGCATACCGACATCGGCAACCGCTGCGTCGCCGTCAAAGTAAATTTCGAGTTGGTTCCCTTGCGTGCCGAGTTAAAAAATGGCGACCGCGTGGAAATCATCACCGCGCCGCACGCCCACCCCAACCCGGCGTGGCTGAGTTATGTGGTGACCAGCCGCGCGCGCAGCGAGATACGCCACTCGCTCAAGACGCTGCATTTGGATGAATCGGCCAAGCTCGGGGAGCGCCTGCTCGGACAAGCACTCACTTCGCTCGGACTCAAATCTCAGGACGTGCCCGAAGCATGTTGGGAAAGGGCGCTCAAAGAAACTGGCGCGAAATCGCGGCAGGAAATATTTGCCGACATCGGACTCGGGCGCCGCTTGAACATGGTCATCGCCCGTCAGCTCGCGCGCGTGGGCGAAATAAACGGGCAGGAAGCGAACGGCAGCGGAGTCGTTACCATCCTAGGCACCGAAGGCATGGCGATCCAATTTGCCAAATGTTGTCGCCCGATCCCCGGCGACCCCATCATCGGCGTCATCAAATCCGGACAAGGATTGGTCGTCCACACCCACGACTGCCCATCTCTGCGCAAGGGGCGTAGCGGAACGGAAGAATGGCTGGACGTCGTGTGGGATAAAAACATCAACAAACTGTTTGATGTCAACATCAAGCTCATCGTTGCCAACCAACGCGGTGTATTGGCAAAGGTGGCTGCCTCAATCGCCGATGCCGAATCGAACATCGAGAATGTGCACTTCACTAATGAAGGGGAATACACCGCACTGTATTTCACTCTGCAAGTGAACAATCGCCTACACTTGGCCAATGTCCTGCGCAATTTGCGCAAAATACCGGAAGTAATACGCATCACGCGCGTTAAAAGCATCCCCGCATAACAACTTTCAAACACGCCGCGAAAAGAATCTTCGCGCGCCTTGCTCTACTCCCCCGCAACTTCCTTCAAGAAATCGAGCACGTTGTTAGCGAGCGTCTCTTCGGCATACTCGGACGCCTCTTCCCAGTCGAACTCGTCGTGGA
>CAZHIC010000016.1:0-57272 GCA_964532405.1 uncultured Gallionellaceae bacterium
TTAACCAACAAAAAACTTAACCTTGTCCAGCAAAACGAAACATACAAGGGGGTAGGGTCGTGGCATTCTTGAAGTGCCGACCCCCATCCTAACCTTCCCCCTGAGAAGGGGAAGGAATTTTTTGGTGTAAATGAGCTATCTCGATTTAGTGCAACAGAATTCGGATGTTGACATCCGAACGTTCGTTCTATATCTTACCGATCCATGAGCAACGACGCAACCTATCTCGCCAAACTTCAAGACTACTACGCCGACAACAACGTGTTGCCGCCGTACTCTACCATCATGACGTTGTTGGGGCTCAAGTCCAAGTCGCCCGTAGCGGCTTTGATCGCAAGACTCAAGCTGCAAGGTTATCTCGAATCTACCCCTGAGAAGCGACTCAAACCCGGAAAGCGGTTCTTCGAACGCCCCATTTTCGACAGCGTCCAAGCGGGCGCGCCAAGGCAAGCCGACGATTCACGTTACGACACCATCACCATCGACCAATATCTGGTCGAATGCCCTTCCAACACCGTCTTGATTAACGTCAAAGGCGATTCCATGATCGACGCGGGCATCATGCCTGGCGACACGGTCGTGGTCGAAAAGCGCGGCCCGGCTCGTGCCGGAGACATGGTCATCGCCATCGTGGACAACGAATTCACCCTCAAAACCCTCGGCAATGAAAAAGGCAAATTCGTGCTGATCCCCGCTAATCCAGCCTATCCGGTGATTCGCCCCAAAGGCGATCTGGAAATCTTCGGCGTCGTGGTCGGGCAGTTCCGCAAGTACAAATAAACAAGTAGATATTGCATTAGGGCACATCGTGATTGTTCCGAATGAAGTATCCGGTGCAATGCGCTTCGCTTATCAATACCCTACTTGAGCCTTACACGAGTTGACCTAGCAGGGGGCCATGATGCAAGACCAAGGATTGCCGGAATTCAAAATATTCTCAGGCAATATTCAGGTGGGTAGTGATATTGCACCCATAATTTTTCGCGTTCGTATTGATGTGGCAGGTGCGGTAGAGTTTGATTTTGGTCAGCAACAACAATCTTTGATCCGGGTTCAAAAGTGATGAATGCAAGCACAGAAAAATCGATTGTGAAAGCACGTAGCCAATTCCGTGTGTCGGTGCGCAATCTGGCGGAGCTTTACCAGAAGTTCGGGCCTGTGGATTTCTGAGTAATACGAGTGCAGGCACGTAGTGGATTATGCAGAAACCGGAAATGGCGTAGCGCAGTATCGTTGTCGCGTGACGCTGCTGGATGGCTCATTGCTGCAATGTGTAGAACGTGCTTGAGTTAAATCTGACGGTTTGCAGATTGAGCGATACAGTTTTCATTAGTAGCGCGCCGATGGCAACCTGCTCCGCCGTTGGGACAATGCCCCGCATCACCACGAAATTTCCAGTTTTCCCCATCATGTCCATGTTGGCGACGAAAGCCATGTGCTGGCGCATGATGAGGTGAATATTTTCCAAGTGTTGGAGAAGGTTGAGAAGGGATTGGATGAGACGGCTGTATGAGTGATTGCTTTCGCGGCTAAAGCCGCTCCTGCAGGGTGTTGCTGGCCTTTCTGGATGGATGAAATTACCTGAATAATTCCGTCGGCGCAGGTGCGGTCAAGCTGTTAAAATGCGCACCTTCTAAGATTTTAATCGTTGCTTTATGTCCGCTTTATCTTCCGCAATGACCCCCTTCGAACGCCGTGCCAGTATGGGCTTGGCGGGCATCTATGGCCTGCGTATGCTGGGTCTGTTCATCATTTTGCCGATCTTCGCTTTGTATGCCGAGCATCTGCCGGGCGGCGAGAGCCATCTGCTCATCGGTATGGCGCTCGGTACTTACGGGTTGACGCAGGCGATTTTGCAGATTCCGGCGGGGTGGATGTCGGATCGCTACGGACGCAAGCCGGTGATTTATGCGGGGCTGATTTTGTTCGCCATCGGCAGCTTTGTTGCGGCTTCCGCCGACAACATCTATTGGGTCATCGCGGGGCGGGTGATTCAAGGGGCGGGGGCGATCAACGCGGCGGTGATGGCGCTGACGGCCGACCTCACACGGGAGGAGCATCGCACCAAGGCGATGGCGATGATCGGCATGACCATCGGCATCACGTTTTCGTTGTCGCTGATCTTGTCGCCGCTGCTGTACCAGCACATCGGCGTACCCGGAATTTTCGCGCTCACCGGTGTGCTGGCAGTGCTGGCGATGGCGGTGGTGGCTTTCGTGATTCCTGATCCGGCGATCACGCGTTTCCATAGCGATACCGAAGCGGGGCACGGGCATTTTGGCGAAGTGCTGCGCAACAAGGATTTGCTGCGTTTGGATTTCGGCATCTTCTCGCTGCATGCGATTTTGATGTCGGTGTTCATGCAAGTGCCGTTCATCCTGCGCGACAACGGCCTCGCCGCTGCCGAGCATTGGAAAATCTACTTGCCGGTGATGTTGATCGCATTCGCGCTCATGGTGCCACCTATCATCATCGCCGAGAAAAAAGCCAAGATGAAGCAGGTGTTCATGGGGGCTATCGCGCTGGCGGCACTGGGGCAGTTGCTGATCTTGACGCTGCAACACAGTCTGTGGGGCGTGGGAATTGCGTTGCTGCTGTTCTTCACCGCGTTCAACGTGCTGGAAGCGAGCCTGCCTTCGCTCATCAGCAAGATCGCGCCGCTGGCCGCCAAGGGCACGGCGATGGGGGTGTATAGCAGCGTGCAATTTCTCGGCGCGTTTTTCGGTGCGGCGATGGGTGGCTTGCTGATCCAGTATTTCGGGCATGACGCCGTTTTATATTTCGCCATCGCGTTGCTGTTGTTGTGGCTGGCAGTCGCCAGCACCATGCAGCCGCCCGCCGCCGTGCGCACTAGGCTGTATCAGTTGCCGGTGATGGATGAAACAGCGGCGCGCAAGTTGCAGCAAGCTCTGGCACAATTGCAGGGTGTGCGCGAAGTGTTGGTGGTGGCGGCCGAGCAGATGGCTTGCATCAAAGTAGAGACGAGTGGGTTCGACGAGACCGCAGTTGAAAACGAGCTGGCGAGTTTCGCCAAAATCTAGTAAGAAGCACCCCCACCCCAACCCTCCCCCAAGAGGAGAGGGGGCAATCGTGAAAAACGTAAAACCTTTATAGGGAGCATGACATGTCGGTGAACAAAGTGATTCTGGTGGGGCGTTTGGGCAAAGACCCGGAAACCCGTTACATGACCAGCGGCGAAGCTGTGACCAACGCCACCTTGGCGACTTCCGAAAACTGGAAAGACAAGAGCGGCGAAAAGCAGGAAAAGACCGAGTGGCATAACCTCGTGTTCTACCGTCGCTTGGCCGAAGTGGCGGGCGAGTACCTGAAAAAAGGTGCGCAGATATACGTCGAGGGCAAGATCCAGACGCGCAAATACCAGACTAAAGAAGGCCAGGAGCGCTACACCACCGAGATCATCGTCGATCAGATGCAGATGCTGGGCAGCAAGACCGGCGGCGCAGGCAGTTTTGAAGTGGTGGAAAACCAATCGTCTTCATCGTCGGCGCCAGCGCGCAGCGCATCTGCGTCCAAGCCTGCCGCAGCAGCCCCTGCGGGCCCTGCGGCAGGCTCAGGACAGGCGCGCAACTTTGATAATTTCGACGACGACATTCCGTTCTGATGTCTCGTAATTAAACTTAGTTAAGATTGGCCACCTTTAGGGTGGCCTTTCTTTATGCGTCGGCGATGTGTCTTGGATTCACTGATGATTGTGTAAAATGCGGATGGAAAGGGGCGAGATCATGACTAACAAAAACTTGATTCCATCCGTGGTGCAAATCGAAGCGAAGATACTGCTGATACGCGGGCAGAAAGTGATGCTGGATGCGGACTTGGCGGAACTCTATGGTGTGGAAACCAAACGGCTGAACGAGCAGGTGCGCCGCAACATTGAACGGTTTCCCGAAGATTTCATGTTCCGGCTTGCCGCCGAAGAAAAATCGGAGGTGGTCGCAAATTGCGACCACCTCGCCAAGCTAAAGTATTCGCCAACCATGCCTTATGCCTTTACTGAGCACGGTGCGCTCATGCTGGGCAATGTATTGAAATCGGATCGCGCTGTCGAAGTGAGTCTCATGGTTGTGCGCACCTTCGTCCATTTGCGCGAGTTGGTTTTCACCCACAAAGAGCTTTCGCAGAAATTCGACCAGCTCGAACGCAAAGTCGCAGGCCATGACCGCGCAATATCAGAACTGATCAACGCCATCCGCCAACTCATGTCACCCTCCGAGCCCAATAAAAAACGCCCCATCGGCTTTGCGTCGTGGGAGAAAAAATAATGAGCAAGGCCTTCACCCGCGAGAACGACGGCGCTGACGACGAAGACGAGTTGGCGCCGTTGCCCGCGATCCCCACAGGCACGAAAAATTACATGACCCCGGCGGGTTATCGCCTGCTGAAAGCAGAATACATGCAGCTGTTGGACGTGGAGCGCCCGACGACGGTGCAGATCGTTTCGTGGGCGGCCGGTAACGGCGACCGCTCGGAGAACGGCGATTACATCTACGGCAAAAAACGCTTGCGGGAGATCGACCGTCGCCTGCGCTTCCTCGCCAAGCGCATGGAAAATTCCGAAGTCATCGACCCGCAACAGCGCCAAGGCTGTGAGCAGGTGTTCTTCGGCGCGACGGTGACGGTGTGCCACGAAGATGGCGTTGATCGCACCTACAGCATCGTCGGCATCGACGAGGCGGATGCGAGCAAAGGGCACATCAGTTGGGTGTCGCCGCTGGCGCGCGCGTTACTGAAGGCGCGCGTAGACGATGCGGTGAAGTTGCAACTGCCCAACGGGGTGGAAGAATTGATCGTCGTCGAAGTCATCTACCAGAGCATCGGGCTGGACGAACAATGAATTCCTTGAGTGCATTGCGCTTTGATAACGCTTTTATCCGCGAACTGCCGGGAGATGAAAGCGGGCAGGCGCATTCGCGCCAAACACCCGGTGTATGTTGGGCGAGTGTGGCGCCGACGCCGGTGCCGCGCCCCCAGCTGTTGGCCTATTCGCCGGAAATGGCGGCGCTGCTCGATCTGGCGGTGGACGATGTGACGACGCCTGCGTTTGCAGAGATATTCAGCGGCAACAAACTATTGGGTGGCATGGTGTCGTATGCCACGCGCTATGGCGGCCATCAGTTCGGTAATTGGGCCGGGCAATTGGGGGATGGCCGCGCCATCAGCTTGGGCGAGGTGGTCAACACGCGCGGCGAGCGCTGGGAGTTGCAACTCAAAGGTGCAGGGGGTACGCCGTATTCGCGCCGTGCCGACGGGCGTGCGGTGTTGCGTTCTTCCATCCGCGAATTTTTGTGCAGCGAAGCGATGTTCTTTCTCGGTGTGCCGACGACACGCGCATTGAGTTTGACCGGCACGGGAGAAGATGTGCGGCGCGACATGTTCTACGACGGCAATCCGCGTAATGAGCCGGGTGCGGTGGTGTGCCGCGTTGCGCCGTCTTTTCTTCGTTTCGGGCACTTTGAAATTCTCGCCGCGCAGGACGAACAAGCGTTGCTGCGCCAATTGGTGGCGTTTACTATCAAGCACGACTTCGCCCATCTGACGGGCAATGAGCAAGCACGTTTTGCGGCATGGTTCAGCGAGGTGTGCGAGCGCACGGCAAAATTGATGGTGGAGTGGATGCGGGTCGGTTTTGTGCATGGTGTGATGAACACCGACAACATGTCTATCTTGGGGCTGACCATCGATTACGGCCCGTACGGGTGGGTCGAGGGTTTTGATCCGGGGTGGACGCCCAATACCACCGATGCCGAGACGCGCCGTTACTGCTATGGCGACCAGCCGGATGTCGCACGCTGGAATCTGGAGCGGCTGGCGGAAGCATTGCGGTCGATCGCACCGGCGCGCGGCGTACTGGAGGAAGGCTTGGCGCATTTCGATGCCACCCTGCGGCAGGGCATGCAGACCATGTTGGCAGGCAAGTTCGGTTTGCTGCACTGGCGCGATGAAGACAGTGCGTTGATTGGCGGGATATTCGATTTGATGCGGCAATGCGAAATCGATATGACGGAATTCTTCCGCTGTCTGGCGCGGGTGAATGTGCAGCTCCCGCAAGTGGAAGCGATCGCGCCGAGTTTCTATCAACCCCAGTTGTTGGATAACCACCGCGCGCTTTTCACCGCGTGGTTGGAGCGCTATGCCTTGCGCGTGCGCGAAGAGCGGGGCGATGCCGAACAAAGAGGCGTGCGCATGAACCAAGTGAATCCGCGCTTCGTGCTGCGAAATTATCTTGCCCAGCTTGCTATCGAAGCGGCGGAGCAGGGTGACCTTGCCCCCTTGCATCGTTTGCTGGATGCGGCACGGCAACCCTATGCCGCCGATTGTCCCGCCGACCTCGTCGCCAAACGCCCGGACTGGGCGCGCGACAAAGCGGGGGCTTCGATGTTGTCCTGCAGCTCTTGATGCCCGGCCTGTTTAAATTTCTGGGTTTCCGCCTACGCAGGAACGACGAAACCGAATAAATTAGCGCTTCTTTAGTTCTTTCGCGCCCAGGCGAGCTGATCCAACTCAGCAACTTCTGTCAGGCTTCACTTTCTATCGGGCGATAGTATCCCGCTTGCCAAGGAGATATTGCGTTGAACACGACCACCGCCGAAAACTACCGCGCCAGATTGCGCAAAGTGCTTGAGTATATCGATGCTCATCTGGATGATGACCTTTCTGTGGATAGACTCAGCAGTGTGGCCGCTTTTTCAAAATATCATTTCCATCGGCAGTTCTCTGAACTCTTCGGCATCGGCGTGTATCGATACGTCCAGCTTTGCCGCTTGAAACGGGCTGCGCATCAGCTTGCGTTCCGCGGCGACAGCCCCATCATCGACATCGCATTGGATGCGGGATACGCAGGGCCGGAAGCGTTCGCCCGTGCATTCAGGAAGAGCATCGGGCAATCGCCGTCGGAATTCAGGAAACAGCCGCAATGGGCGCCTTGGTACGCCACCTATCAACCCTTGAGCGAACTGAGGAGCAATCACATGACATCAACAAAACAAATCGGGCAGGTACAAATCATCACCTTCACCGCGACCAAGGTCGCCGCCTTCGAGCATAGAGGCGATCCGCAACTCGTCGGCAACTCGGTGCGGCAGTTCATCGAATGGCGCAAGCAGAATCATCTGCCGCCGAAAATCAGCGCCACCTTCAACATTTTTTACGACGATCCGGCAGCGGTCGCGCCGGAGGATTATCGTTGCGATATTTGCGCGGCAACCGCGCAAGAGGTGGACGAGAACCCGTTCGGAGTCGTGAGCAAAACCATTCCCGGGGGGCGCTGTGCGGTGCTGCGCCACATCGGTTCGGACGATCTGCTGGGAGAGTCGATTCGCTATCTTTACGCGGAATGGCTGCCGCAGAGCGGCGAAGAGCTGCGCGACTTCCCGCTGTTCATGCAGCGCGTGAGGTTTTTTCCCGACGTGCCGGAAAGTGAGGCAGTCATTGACGTGTTTCTGCCGCTCAAGTAATACAACAAGCCGGTACAGGGGTGTACGGATATATTTTTACTTACCTACAATATTTCCATCTGTGGGTCGTCTTCACAGGTATGGATACGACGTTAACACCGGATGCGTTGATGGGCGAACAGGATAAACGCATCACCGAAACGGTCTCGCGCGAGCGTGGGCGGCTGCGGAATTTCATCCGCCAGCGCGTGCCCGATGCGGGCGAGGCGGAGGACATTCTGCAAGATGTGTTCTTTGAGTATGTGGAGGCCTATCGGCTACCCGAACCCATTGAACAGGTCGGCGCGTGGCTGTATCGCGTGGCGCGCAACCGCATCATCGACCGCTTCCGCAAGAAGAAGGAAGCGCCGTTGCCGGAAATGAGCGAAGACGATGACGGGCACTGGCTGGATGAAGTTCTGCCGTCACAGGAATCGGGGCCGGAAGCGGCCTATGCGCGCGGGGTATTGTTGGAAGAGTTGATCGCTGCACTCGACGAGTTGCCCAAGGAGCAGCGTGACGTATTCATCGCCCACGAGTTGGACGGGCGCAGTTTCAAAGCGTTGGCGGCGGAAAGCGGTGTGGCGTTGAGCACGCTGCTGGCGCGCAAACGTTATGCGGTGCTGCATCTGCGGGCGCGACTGCAAACGATCTATGACGAATTCGATTTATAAAGGAGAAATGAACATGAACTGCAAAATGAAATGCTGGAAGATAGGTGTGCTGGTGGTGTTGGGTGTTGCCGCGCTGGGCTGGGTGGTGATGGCGCTGTGGAACTGGCTGATCCCGGCCTTGTTCGTCGGCGTCAAAGAGATCGACTATGTGCAGGCGATGGGTGTGCTGTTGTTGAGCAAAATATTATTTGGCGGATTTCGGGGGCACTGCGGCGGACATAGTAAGTGGCATCAACACCGCTGGGAAAAAATGACACCGGAAGAGCGCGAAAAATTCCAAACGGGAATGCGTGGCTGCTGCGGTGCGAGCAAGCAGGAAGAGGCAAAAGAGTAACGGGGATGGTGGGAGCGCAGACGTCTTGTCGGCGCCCCCATTCTGTTTTTCTCCTTCCGAATGAATTTATAGCTCACTTAACAATTCAGTCGCTTGACTTAATCAAGCGACTGAATTAATGTGCGCCACTTTTTACAATTTCGAAACGAAGCATGAGCGCAAAAAAAGAATCCCGCTGTCTGTTGCTGAAAACGGCACAACGCTTGCTCGGACACCAGCCGGGCGGGCAGGAAGAGACGCGCTGGCGTTTGTTGCAAGCCGCAGCCGAAGTGTTCGCCGAGGTCGGTTATCACGCCGCGACCACGCGCGAGATTTGCAAGCGCGCCGAAGTCAATCTGGCTTCCATTCACTACTACTACGGCGACAAGGCGGAGTTGTATCGCGAGGTGTTCCGTCTGCCTTTTTTGAGCGAATGCAATGTGTTCGCCACGCTCGACATCACGCAGGTCTCGTTGCAAGAAGCGCTGCATTCTTTCTACAGTTGGCTATTTCCTCCGGTCGCCGAAGAAGACCCGATGCAGAAACTCTTCATGCGCCTGCATGCGCGCGAGGAAGCCGAGCCTAGCGGTGTGTTGGGCGATGCTATGGTGCAGGCGTTCCGCCCCAATCACGAGAAGGTGCAGGTGCTGCTGTGTCGCGAGTTCGGCCTGAAAAAACCGGATGCCGAAGTGGATAGATTGACTTTTGCCGTGATCGGATTGGCTACGGTGTATTTCCACAATCGCACGGCGGTAAATAATTTTGCCCCGCATCTGGTCGTCGGGCAGAAATCCAGAGAGGCGATGGCGCAAAGATTGGTTGGATATGCCGTGGCGCTGATCGAAGCCGAGCGCAAGCGTCGCGCAGCAACGGGGCGCGCGAAGAAATAAGACCGTCGAAGACTCAATACGCAAGAACAGCAGAACAACGCTTTGAAAGGAAGAAAACAATGAACACAAGCATCATCAAAAACCATCCGCTGATTTTCAAGATCGCCTTGTCCGGGCTGGTGCTTGCGGGTGGAGGGCTGTGGTTGTCCGGTAACAGCAAGGCAGAGCAAGCCGCACCTGCACCTGCGGTCAGTCGGCCTGCGCTGACGGTGCGCACCACGATGCTGCGCGAAGATAAATGGTCGCGCACTTTGCTGGCCAACGGCAGCATCTTGCCGTGGCAGGAAGCCATCATCACCGCGCAAGTGCAGGGGCTGCGCATCGCGGAAGTGAAAGTCAGCATCGGGGATTATGTGCATCAAGGCGACGTGCTGGTGACGTTGGATAATTTTGCGCGCGCCAGCGATGAGGCTGCCGGGCATTCTGCCCAAGGCCGCATTGTTGCGCCGGATGATGGCATCATTTCGGCAGCGAATGCCAACGTGGGTTCGATGCTGCAATCCGGTGCCGAACTTTTTAAATTGATCCGTAAAGGGCGTCTGGAATGGCGTGCCGAGTTGACGGCAGAAGAGTTGATGCTTGTTCGCAAGGGCATGGGCGCAGAGATCAGCGTGGGTGAGGGGCGCGTCATCAAAGGGACGGTGCGTGCCATTTCGCCGTCGGTGAATATGCAGACACGCTACGGTTATGTGTTGGTCGGCATCCCGGATAGCTCCGGCATCATCGCGGGCGCTTTTGCGCACGGTGCTTTCGACATCAGCGGCGGGAAAAATACATTGTCGTCATTGCCGCAGTCGGCTGTGCTGCAACGCGGCAGCGCGATGTTCGTGCTGGTCGTGGGCGCGGACAATCGTGTGCATGAACGCATGGTGAAGACCGGGCAGCGCAGCGGTGACCGCATCGAGATCAAAAAAGGTTTGAAAGAGAGCGAGCCCGTGGTCGAGAGCGGCGGCGCATTCTTGACCGAAGGTGATGTCGTGCAAGTGGTGAAAGGTTAAACATGAACGTTTCGTCATGGTCTATCCGCAACCCGATTCCGGCGATCCTCGGTTTCATATTGCTCACCTTCATGGGCATCATGGCTTTTAAAGCCATGAAGATCCAGCTATTCCCCGACATCGATTTGCCGATGATCACGGTGACCGCCTCCATGCCGGGCGCTTCGCCCGACCAGATGGAAGCCGAAGTGGCGCGCAAAATCGAGAACGTGCTGGCCAGCGCACAAGGGCTCAAACATCTCTACACACAAGTCAAGAGCGGCACTGCCATCGTGTCTGCCGAGTTTCGGCTGGAGCGGGATTCGCGTTTGGCGCTGGAGGATGTGCGCTCCGCCGTTTCTCGTATCCGGGGCGACCTGCCGCGCGAGATGCTCGATCCGGTTATCAACAAAGTGGAATTGAGCGGCAAGCCCCTCATGACCTACACCATCTCCGCTCCCAGTATGAGCGAGGAAGAGTTGTCGTGGTTCGTCGACAATAACATCACCAAGTTGTTGTTGGGCGTGAAGGGCGTAGGCGCAGTGAGTCGCGTAGGCGGGGTGTTGCGGCAGGTGCGCGTAGAGCTGGATCCGATCAAGATGCTGGGGTTGAACCTCACGGCGTCCGAGATTTCCAGCCAGTTGCGCCAGATACAGCAGGAAGCGCCGGGCGGCCGCACCGATCTGGGCGGCATGGAGCAAACCGTGCGCATGGTCGCCACCGTCAACACAGTCGAGCAATTGGCGCAGATGGAGATCAGTCTGCGCGATGGTCGCCATGTGCGGCTCGATCAAGTGGCGGATGTGAGCGACGCCATCGCCGAGCGGCGCTCGGCTGCATTGTTAAATGGTCGGCAGGTCGTGGGTTTCGAGATCACCCGCTCATTGGGGGCCAGCGATATCGAGGTGTCCGACGGGGTGATAGCGGCACTCGGCAAGTTGAGAGAAAGTCATCCCGAGATCGATACTGAACGTGTGTTCAACATGGTGGACAGGGTGGCGGAAACCTACGCGGGTTCGATGGAGATGCTGTTCGAAGGCGCGCTGCTGGCCGTGATCGTGGTGATTTTCTTTTTGCGCGATACACGCGCCACCATCGTGGCCGCGACCGCGCTGCCGCTCGCCGTCATCCCGACTTTCGCGTGCATGTATCTGTTGGGTTTTACGATCAACATCGTGACTTTGCTTGCACTATCGCTGGTGGTCGGTGTGCTGGTGGACGATGCCATCGTCGAGATCGAAAACATCATGCGCCATCTGGAAATGGGCAAGACACCATACCAGGCGGCGATGGAAGCCGCCGACGAGATCGGCATGGCAGTGATCGCGACGACCTTCACGCTGGTGGCGGTCTTTTTGCCGACCGCATTCATGAGCGGCATCCCGGGCAAGTTCTTCGTTCAATTCGGTTGGACGGCGGCGATTGCCGTGCTGTTCTCGCTGGTTGTCGCGCGAATGTTGACGCCGATGATGTCCGCCTATTTCTTGCGCCCGCGCGTGCTGCATGCGACACCGGGCTGGATCGAGATATATCTCAAATGGGCGCACTGGTGTTTGGCGCATCGCAAGACCACGCTGCTGGTCACGGCAGTATTTTTCTTCGGCTCTTTTGTGTTGGCGTCCACCTTGCCGACGGCGTTCCAACCCAAGGACAACGACTCGCAAACGCAAGTGTCGCTGACGCTGCCGCCGGGAAGTAAATTTGAGCAAAGTTATGCGTTGGCCGAACAAGCGCGCAACATCGTCATGCAGAATGCGGAAGTGACGCTGGTGTATACGGCGATCGGAGGTGGCGCGTCGGGCGGTAATGCGTTCGAGCCAACCAGTGCGGCAGAGGTGCGCAAGGCGACGTTGTCCATACAGCTGAAATCGCGCAATGTGCGCAAGCTAAAAAAACAGCAGATAGAAGATCAGCTGCGCGCATCGTTGATGGTGCTGCCCGCAGTGCGCGTCAAAGTCGGCATGGGGTCGTCCTCGGACAAATATCAACTGGTGCTGAGCAGTGAGAATAGCCAGTTATTGAACGAATATGCTTTGAAAGTCGGTCAAGAGCTACGCACGATACCGGGCATCGGCAACGTGTTATCCAATTCCAGCATCTTGCAACCGGAGGTGGTGGTGCGCCCCGATTTTGCGCGTGCGGCCGATCTGGGCGTGACGTCCAGCGCCATCGCCGAGGCGTTGCGGGTGGCGACCAGCGGCGATTACGACCAGTCGCTGGCCAAGCTCAATCTGCCGGACCGGCAACTGCCCATCATCGTGAAGTTGCGCGACGATGCGCGGCAGGACCTCAAGCTGCTGTCGCGGCTCGTCGTGCAAGGCGCGCGCGGGCCGGTCATGCTGGGCAACGTGGCGACGTTGAGTATCGAAAGCGGCCCGGCGCAGATCGACCGCTACGACCGCCAGCGCAATATCACCTTCGAGATCGAACTGGCCGGACAGCCTTTGGGCAAAGTACATGCGGCAGTGCTGGCATTGCCTTCCGTTAAGAATATGCCGGAGAGCGTGCAGATGGCGCCGATAGGCGATGCCGAAGCGATGAAGGAACTGTTCGCGAGTTTCAGCTTGGCGATGTTCACCGGCGTGATGTGCATCTACATCGTGCTGGTGCTGCTGTTCAAAGATTTCATGCAGCCGGCGACGATTCTGTGGGCGCTGATCCTGTCCATTCCGGGCGCGTTCCTCGCCTTGTTCCTGACGCATACCGCGATCTCGATGCCGTCGATGATCGGCATCATCATGCTGATGGGGATCGCCACCAAGAACTCGATATTGCTGGTGGAATACGCCATCGTCTCGCGCCGGGATCGCGGTATGAACCGTGCCGAAGCGTTGATGGATGCGTGCAAAAAACGCGTGCGACCCATCGTCATGACGACCCTGGCTATGGCGGCAGGTATGCTGCCGGTAGCACTTGATCTCGGAACAGGGGACGGCAGTTTCCGCTCGCCAATGTCCATCGTCGTCATCGGCGGATTGATCACTTCGACTTTCCTGAGTCTGCTGGTGATCCCGGTGGTGTACACCTACGTGGACGACTGGATCGAATGGATGCGCGCGAAATTCAACAAAGCAGACAGTTTGAGTAATTTTTAGATTGGAGCATGCAATGAAATATTCAAAAATAACGCTGAGCGTTTTGCTGGTGCTGGGTATACAGGCGCAAGCGCAAGGTGCCGATTTGCTGGAAACCTACCGCGCTGCTCAAAATCAGGATGCGGTATTTGCCTCGGCGCGAGCCGCCCAGCAAGCCGGACAAGAAAAGTTGGCGCAAGGTCGCGCGACTATGCTGCCCAGCGTTAACCTGACCGCCAATTCGACGTATTACGATAATCAAATTCAGTTTCCCGGCGCCTCGCGGCAATTGAACTACACCTCTTCCGGCATCGGTGTGTCGTTGGTGCAGCCGCTGTTTCGCCAGCAAAACTGGCTGGCCTATACGGAATCCGAATTGCAAGTATTGGTCTCCGATGCGCAATTTCATCTGGCCGAGCAAGATTTGATCACGCGCGTGGCACAAGTTTACTTCGACGTGTTGATTGCTCAAGACAGTGTGCAATTGGCGGAGACCCAGAAAAAATCTATTGCGGAACAACTCGAACAAGCTCGCCGTAACTTCGAGGTGGGGACGGCGACCATCACCGACACCTACGAAGCACAGGCCCGCTTTGATTTGACCAACGCGCAACTCATCGCCGCGCAAAGCAACCTCGAAATCAAGCGTCGTTCCTTGCAGCAGATCACCAACGCTAACCCCGGCGAATTAAAGCCGATAAGTGCTGCGTTGAAACTCGATGTCCCGCAACCCGCCGATGCCTCGAAGTGGGTGGAGGATGCGCAACAGCACAGCCTGCAAGTTCTGATTGCACAAGCGGGCGCCGAGTTGGCCGAAAAGGAAGTCGTGAGAAATCGCGGCGGGCATTACCCCACGCTCGACCTGGTGGCGAATGTCTCGCAGAGCTTGGCGAATGGCGGAACCTTTACCGGAACCGGATATGGCCCGGCCGATACCACCAGCAAGTCCGTCGGCGTGCAATTCAACATGCCTCTGTTCCAAGGCGGCGCGACCCAATCCAAATGGCGCGAAGCCGCAGCCAACCGCGATAAAGCGCAACAGGATTTGGAAAATGCCCGGCGTAGCGTCGCCGTACAAGTGCTGCAAGCGTACCTCGGTGTGGTCAACGGCATCGCGCAAGTGCAGGCATTGCAACAGGCGTTGAAGTCCAGCGAAAGTTTGCTGCAAGCCAGCAAGCTGGGGCAGAATGTCGGCGTGCGCACCAGCCTCGATGTGCTCAATGCGCAGCAGCAATTGTTCTCGACGCGCCGCGATTTATATCAGGCGCAATACAACTATCTTGTGAGCCAGCTGCGCTTGAAAGCGGCAGCTGGGAATTTGACTGAAGCGGATTTGAGCCGGGTCAATCAGGCGTTGCGCTAATGACATCAACGTTATGGGAGTGTATCTATGCCTGATTTGAGAAGTTGTCTCCTTTACGTGAGGTTGAGAAAAAAATGCTCCCAGTCATTTATTTTTACTAAGGGCGCTTCGTGAGGGGTACTATGCGCACATCATCAACACAAGGAGAATGATCATGGCTAAAGGACAGCAAAAGAAAAACAAAGAAGCGAAGAAGCCTAAAAAGAAACCGACGCCTGCTATCTGACCCGCTCGCGCACTGAAAAAACATGACCAGCAGGATTGCCGTGGCGGCGTCAGAGGTTGGGGTGGACGATCATATCTATAAACGGCACCGGAACCAATGCGCATCCCACTTTCGCCTGGGAAACCGTTACCGAAGTGCGTATTGAAGACGGCCTGATGCTCTTCTCACCGGCAATCTAAAAGGGCTGCACGGTGAGTTCTGGCTTGAACCCGATGAACAAATTGTAGTTATGCGCTATCCAAAACCGAATGCATGAAATTCTGCAATATCTGAAAATACATGGCGAGCGAATCGACATAGAGATCGCTGCGGCAGTAGGTATCTCACTCGCCAAAGTACGCCTTCATTTGTCTGAGCTTTCGGCCAAAGGTGATGTGATGTCGTGTCACACTATAAAATTTGTAGACGGCAAAAAAATTGAGGGCATGAGCTATCGCTTAGCTGGCTTTGTTTTAAAGGCGAAGCCGGGAGCAAAATCGAAGGTTCAGTTAAAGCATACCTGATCTGCTGTTCATCATTACCGGACCCATATTGGGACGTCACCAACACCATAACGTCTAGCCCTCGCCGCCATCATCCGCGATCTCGCCGCGCATGAACTGGTCGCGCAACCGGCATACCCATCCGCCGGATATGCCGATGGTTTGACCTGTCTGCGCTAGATTCAAGCCCTATTGGAAAGGCGGAGCAACTGCCTGAGCCTGTCGTCGTTGTTCAAGCGTTTTCGCGGCAGCCATTGCTATCAGCGCATCATCTAAAACTGCTTGCCCGCTCGCCGGTCGTGACATGCCGGACTTCCCGTCAAATTTCAGACAGGGGTATTGTTGCGCTATTGATGGAGAAATGGAATTAGACGAACAATCGGTGGTCGACTTTTTTCAGCGCGTGGGCTCGTTCGACCATTTGGCGACCACTATAAAATCGCAGTTGCCGTCAGGGCGATTTCTGGAGAATGATTTGGCCGCTGCTACGGCGGCTTTCGATGCAAAATTCTGGGGGCAGTATCGTTTGGCAAAACATGCAGTACGCCACATTCGTGCGCATGGTTCTATCGTACTGACGTCAGGTGTCGCATCGCAACGCAGCTATCCTGGCTATTCGGTTGTCAGCGCGATGAATGCGGCGACCGAGGCGCTGGCCAAGGCGATTGCCCTTGAGTTGGCTCCGGTGCGTGTAAATACGGTTTGCCCCGGTTTTGTGGATGCGGATCGGCCTATTCCCGGTCGTGTCGATTATGTGCGGGCGCTGGCGCCCAACTTGCCGCTGGATCGTCTGGGGGCGGCCAATGAAATTGCCAAGGCCTATCTCTATTTGTTCGGCAACGCTTATTCCACGGGGAGCGTAATCGTGGTGGATGGGGGTGCAGTGTGTTGAGCCTGGCAATACGTTTAACGGGACGTACAATGCGCATGTTATTTTTGATGATTTCATTTGCGCTGAGCCATAGCGCGATGGCCGAGTGGGTTAAAGTTCATGGCAGGCACGCAAATTCGTCTGTTGAGTAGTCGCAGGTTCGCTTGTATGATGTGCGGTATATTGCACAATATCCTGTAATAAATAAATGAGGGCATCATGGGAATATCTGTACATGACGTGGTGGCATTTTCTCATGCACGCGCCAATTTTTCCGATTTGGCCGAGCAGGTCAAAGCCGGGGCGGAGAAAATCATTACCAAGAACGGCGAGAGTTATGTCGCTTTGATTGATTCGGATCGGCTGGATTACTACCACCGCTTGGAGCGCGAGCGCATTCATCTGTTGTTGGTGGATGAAGCCAGCAAGGGGTTGGATGATGTGGCGGCAGGTCGGGTGAAGGATGCGCGCCAAGCTATCCGGCGGCTCAAACGCAAGCGCGCTGCCTGAGTCGGGGCGGACGTGGTAAAGAAGATCACGGTAAAACTGACTGCCAACTTCGAGCGCAACCTCGAAGCGATTGGGGCGTTTCTGGATGAAGTGGATGCGTTGCAAGCGTATGACCGCTTGCTGGATGATCTGTCCGACACCTTGATTCCCAACCTTGAGACTTTCCCGGCGATGGGGCGATCTTTTCTTGCACGCCCCGTGTGCTCGGTGGAGGTGACGAATGCCATTGCGCGTTTGCAAGCAAAGTTGGGGGGTGGTGAGTTGCGAGAATACCTGTTTGCCGATTATCTGGTGTTGTATGCGCAGTTCGATACGGTCATCCATTTGCTCTCGATCAAGCATTACCGTCAGCTCTCATTTGATTTTCAAGCGCTGTGGGCGGTAAATTAACTGCCCTTGTGAAACAACACTTGACGCAACATACCCAAGGGAGCTGGTGATGCGTACACTTTTTTTGATGATGTTATTTGCGCTAAACAATAGTGCGATGGCCGAGTGGGTTAAAGTTCACAGTAGTGCAATTCAGGCCACTTATGCTAATCCTGCCACCATTGACATGGCTGGCAGCAATATCAAGATGTGGCTGCTTTCGGATTACAAAAAGCCGCATAAATACGAAGACAAGCCGTTCCTGTCGGTGATGTCGCAGAATGAATATGATTGCGATGATGCGCAACTGAGGATGTGGTCTTACTCGCTTCACGCCGGAAATATGGGCAAGGGCGAGGTGGTTTATACCGATTCAAACAAGACGGCATGGAAGCAGGTCGTAGCGAAGAGTGTAGACGAGATAGCGTGGAAGACCGTCTGCGCTTTGTCTGCGGGCTGGGTCAAGGTCGGTGACAATGAAGTTATGTCTGGATATGCCAATCCGTTCTCCATCCGCAAGAGCGGCGATAAGGCGAAGATTTGGGAGTTGTTCGATTTAAAATCAACTAAAGAGCAAGGCGGGAAGTATAAATACCTGTCGATAAAGCTCCATGCGGAATACGACTGCAAGGAGAGTCAATTTAGAACGCTTTCTATTTCGTATCATCCTAAAAGCATGGGTGAAGGCGATCAGGTTTTTGCGGATACCAGGCCGCAAAAGTGGGAGCCTGTTGCGACAGGGGCAGACAAAGTATTGTGGAAGATCGCCTGCGATACCCGTTGACGCAGCATCGAATGGCACCGTGATGCGCTAGTCCGTTTTTTTCTTCAGCAGTGCTTGCAGGTCGGCGAAAGGATTATGCGTTGCCACTGCAGGGCCTCCTGCTTTCCGATTTCGCACTTCCTCATCTATCACGCGCGAGTGTTCGTTGTCGTGGCAGTACAGGCAGAGCAACTCCCAGTTGCTGCCATCGGCGGGGTTGTTGTCGTGATTGTGGTCTTTGTGATGCACCGTCAACTCGCGCAGGCGCACCCCTGCAAACTCGCGGCCACAGCGTCCGCATAGCCAAGGAAATAATTTGAGCGCCCGCTCGCGATAGCCCGCCTCGCGCACGTCGCGTTGCTGGCGAGCTTCCGCGACGACGCGGTCGAGTCGTGCATGATCGGGAGTGGTGTGTTTGGTCATGGTGGATTTCTCTATGGGATCGAGATTGCTTCGATCAATTCACGCGCCAGCTTGTTACTATCCGAGGTTTGAGTGTCTTGCGTGCTTTGCAGGCGATGGCTGGCGACGCCGGGCAGCACGGCTTGGATGTCTTCCGGGATGACGGCGGTGCGCCCGTCGAGCAATGCCCAGGCGCGGGCGGCGGCGAGCAGAGAAAGTCCGGCGCGCGGCGACAGCCCGTGGACGAATCGCGCCGATTCGCGCGTGTGGCGCAGGATGGCTTGCACGTAGTCGAGCAGGGCGGGGGAGACGAATACTTGGCGGGCTTGTAGCTGTAAGGAATGTAGCTCGGCAGTTTCCATTTGCGGGGCGAGCTTGGCGATGATGTCGCGTCTATCCACGCCGGAGAGCAGGTTGCGTTCTGCTTGGGCATCGGGATAGCCCAACTGGATGCGCATCAGGAAGCGGTCGAGCTGCGACTCAGGCAACGGGAATGTGCCGATCTGATTGGTGGGGTTCTGCGTGGCGATGACGAAGAACGGTGCAGGCAGCGGGCGTGTTTCTCCCTCGATGGTGACTTGATGCTCTTCCATCGCTTCCAGCAATGCGCTCTGTGTTTTCGGTGTGGCGCGGTTCACTTCGTCGGCTAGGATCATCTGCGCGAAGATCGGTCCGGCATGAAATTTAAAATTGCCGCTGTCGCGCTGAAAGATCGAGACACCAAGGATGTCGGCAGGCAGCATGTCGCTGGTGAACTGGATGCGTTGGAATTGCAAGCCGAGTGTTTTGGCCAGCACATGCGCCAGCGTGGTCTTGCCCACGCCGGGTAGGTCTTCGATCAGCAAGTGTCCGCGCGCCAGCAGGCAGGTGAGCGCCAGCCTGATCTGGCGCGGCTTGCCGAGGATGACTTGTTCGGTTTGGGCAATGACGTTGTGTAGTGGATGACTCATAGGCGGAGATTGCGTAATCTTATGATCGGAGAGCGAACGATAAGCTACCAGCGCGGCTTGCACAATAGCGACTTATTGTGACTAGGTGGCGTTTAACTTTTCATCCACGAAGTCCTGGCATCGACCTTGAAACCGTCTTCAAGAGTTGCTTGACTCAGGCTGCCTGCCTCGGCCTGGATGCAGATAAAATACAAATCCTCATCGCCAGCCGCCAAGGATCGCTCGCCCTTTGGATCTACGCGGATCAGACTACCCTCCTGAATTGGAAATTCATTTCCATCGGCATAAAAAATTCCTTTGCCGCGCAACACAATGTACAACTCCTCGTTCTTTTGGTGCGCATGTACGAAAGGCATGCCTTTGCCGGACGTCAGCCTGTTGATCGAGACTTCGCATCCGGTTAGGCCCAGTGCTTCACCAATGAAATGCTTGCCTTTAATTCCTCTGAAATCCCGTTGCAGCAGGTTTTCAAAGGAACCAATTTGTTCGATGCTGTAGTTTTCGCTTTGAGTGCTCATTTGTTGGCCTTCCTTTCATATGGGTGAAATCGAGTTGCTTGCAATTTACAAGTGACTGCATTTTATATTAATAAACTTGCAAAACGCAAGTGACTAAACTAGAGTAAGTGCTATGAAAAAAGCTAAAGCCGATCCGCCAACTTTCCCCGGTGAATTCCGTTCGACCTGTCCCGTTGCCAGTGTATTGGACATATTGGGCGACAAGTGGACGCTGATCGTGGTACGTGATCTATTTTTGAATAAACATCGCTACGGAGATTTTTTGACTTCTCCTGAGGCAATACCGACCAACATTCTGGCGGATCGTCTCAAGCGGCTTGAGGCGGCTGGCCTCGTTAAGCGAGAGTTGTATCAGAACAACCCGCCGCGCGCCGAATACTTTCTCACCACGCGTGGCGCTGATCTTGCCCCGGTGCTTCGGGCGGTGGTGAAATGGGGAGTTCAGTATCTGCCGGGAGTAATCGTCCCCAATAAGTTAGATCCTCCCGAAATCAGAGATTGATGCACACCTTAGTCGTTCGAGTGGAAGATGGCTATAGCAAAACAGCCGCGACTACTTTGCGATCCTCGGCGACGAGGATGTTGTAGGTGCGGCAGGCGGCGTGGGTGTTCATGAATTCGATGGCGATGCCCGCATCGATCAGACTGCGGTAAAGCTGCGGGTGCGCGAAGGTATGTATGGCGCCTGTGCCGAACAGGACTACTTCGGGTGCGAGCCCCAGAAAATATTCGAAGTGCGCGGGTGAGAGCGAGGCGAAATCTGTAGCGGGCCAATCGGTGAAAACCTGTTCGGGTGTGACCACAACAGGTTGGGTAAAGCGCTCGCTGTTAATTGAAACATAGCCCTCGCCATAGGCGGTGAATGTCTTTTGTCGCGGGTCGATTGATCGTTGTAATGCCAAGGCTTAACTCCATTTGCTGATGGTGGCTCGCTCGGATAGAATTGCGCCCTCCGCGAACCGCCGTTTCAAGGGATTTAGGCGGATTCTACCGGATTCGAACGTGCCTGAAATAATGATTGAGAGAACAGTGTGAAACAAACAAAACCATCCGATACCGGTTCTATTCGTCCCGTGCTGAAATCTACCAAGCTGGCGAATGTCTGTTATGACATTCGCGGCCCGGTCATGGCGCGAGCGAAACAGATGGAAGAGGATGGTCACCGCATCATCAAACTCAATATAGGCAATCTGGCGCCATTCGGTTTCGAGGCGCCGGAAGAGATCCAGCAGGACGTGATTCACAATCTGCCGAATTCGTCCGGTTATTCCGATTCCAAAGGCATGTTCGCCGCGCGCAAGGCCATCATGCACTACGCGCAGCAGAAGAATATCGCCGGGGTCGGCATGGAAGATATTTTTATCGGCAATGGCGCATCCGAGCTGATCGTCATGGTCATGCAGGGGCTGCTCAATACCGGCGACGAAGTGCTAGTACCCGCGCCGGATTATCCTCTATGGACTGCGGCGGTCACGCTGGCTGGCGGCACACCGCGCCATTACCTGTGTGACGAGGCCAAAGACTGGAATCCCGATCTAGATGATATGCGCAGCAAGATCACGCCGAACACGCGCGCTATCGTGGTTATCAATCCGAACAACCCGACGGGAGCGGTGTATTCGGACGAGACACTAAAAGCCATCGTGCAACTGGCGCGCGAACACGGCCTCATTATTTATGCCGACGAGATATACGACAAGGTTTTGTATGATGGCGTGACGCACACCTCGATTGCTTCGCTGGCGGACGATGTATTGTTCGTAACCATGAACGGCTTGTCTAAAAATTATCGCGCCTGTGGTTATCGCGCGGGCTGGATGATCGTTTCTGGAAATAAAAAAAATGCGCAGGACTATATTGATGGTCTGACCATTCTCGCTTCGATGCGACTGTGTTCCAACGTGCCGGGACAGTTTGCGATTCAGACCGCATTGGGCGGATACCAGAGTATCAATGACCTAGTTGCACCCGGCGGACGCTTGGCCAGGCAGCGAGACCTTGCGCATAAGTTGTTGACTGAGATTCCCGGTGTGACTTGCGTTAAGCCCAAAGCTGCGCTGTATCTGTTTCCGCGTCTAGACCCGGAGATGTATCCGATCGAGGACGACCAGAAATTTATTTTGGAGTTACTGGAAACCGAGAAGGTGCTGGTGGTGCAGGGCAGCGGTTTCAACTGGCCGCATCCCGATCATTTGCGCATCGTATTCCTGCCCAACACGGATGACCTGACGGAAGCGATTGGCCGCATCGCGTGTTTCCTGGAGAGCTATCGCAAGCGTCACGGAAAATAACGCGGTGAAACGTGAAAGGGGAAATGTGAAACGGAAAATCGAAAACACATCCAGCCGCCACGTTTCACTTTTCACATTTAACTTTTCGCTGAACAAAATATGAAACCAATAAACGTAGGACTCCTCGGTATCGGCACGGTCGGTGGTGGAACATTTACCGTGTTGCAGCGCAACGCGGAAGAGATCACGCGCCGCGCCGGACGCCCGATCCTCATCACCGTAGTGGCGGATCGCAATGTTGATCTCGCGAAAAAAGTCACGGGCGGCGCATGTCGCGTGACTGACGATGCCTTCTCCGTGGTGAACGATCCTGAAGTGGACATCGTCGTTGAACTGATCGGCGGCTATGGCGTGGCTAAAGAGCTGGTGCTGAAGGCGATTGCCAACGGCAAGCATGTGGTCACCGCCAACAAGGCACTGCTGGCCACGCACGGCAACGAGATTTTTCTGGCCGCGCAAAAGATGCGCGTGATGGTCGCATTCGAGGCCGCTGTCGCGGGCGGCATCCCTATCATCAAGGCGGTGCGCGAGGGTCTGACCGCAAACCGTATCGAGTGGATCGCGGGCATCATCAACGGCACGACCAACTTCATCTTGTCCGAGATGCGCGACAAGGGCTTGAGCTTCGACACCGTGCTGAAAGAAGCGCAACGTCTGGGTTACGCTGAAGCCGACCCGACTTTCGACATCGAAGGTGTGGATGCCGCGCACAAGATCACCATTCTTTCTGCATTAGCTTTTGGCATCCCGATGCAGTTCGATAAAGCTTACATCGAAGGCATCTCCAAGCTGGATGCGATCGACATCAAATACGCCGAACAACTTGGCTACCGCATCAAACTGCTGGGCATTACCAAGCGCACGCCGGATGGCGTCGAGCTGCGCGTACATCCGACATTGATTCCGAGCAAACGCCTCATCGCCAATGTCGAAGGCGCGATGAATGCGGTGCTGGTGCAGGGCGATGCGGTCGGTGCGATGCTGTATTACGGCAAGGGCGCCGGTGCTGAGCCTACCGCCAGCGCGGTGATCGCCGACTTGGTGGACGTGACGCGTATGCACACCGCCGACCCGCTGAACCGCGTGCCGCATCTGGCATTCCAGCCGAACCAGTTATCTGATCTGAAGATACTGCCGATGGACGAAGTGCAGACCAGCTACTACCTGCGTCTGCGCGTACAAGACAAGCCCGGCGTGCTGGCCGACATCACGCGCATCCTCGCCGATGAACAAATTTCCATCGACGCCGTGATCCAGAAAGAGCCCGGCGAAGGCGAAGACCAGACCGACCTCATCATGCTCACCCACCTGACGCGCGAGAAGCGCATCAACGCGGCCATTGTGAAGATGGAAAAATTGCCGGTGGTAGCGGGTAAGGTGACGAAGTTGCGGATGGAAGAGTTGGGTAAGTAGGGTGGAATTGGTGAAGTCACAGAGGGATGTATACATCAAAGTTAAGGATTTCCACTCGCGTCTGACGGATGACAAGCGCCATAGGTATCTGTCATGGGAACATTGTTATGACTACTTTGGGCAAGATGAAGTTGATCTTGATAAAGCTTGCTTGCACATGGCTTTTTATCTGGCCAGTTGGGGAATGTATCGAGGATCGAGTTTTCTCTTGTGGAAGGATTATTTAATTCATCAGGAAGTTGTGAAACGACTTTTAGAGAAAAAACATCTTCGGAAAGTAAATGCTGATTATTCGAGTTCGGACATTAGTGAGATCATCGAGCTCTGTGTTTGGGTTAGAGGCTGGTACAAAGGCAATACTGGTAAAATTAATGGCGAAGATAGAGAAACCAACGCCACTGATACGTTGGTGACAAAAATTGTCTTAGGCGCGTTAGGTTGCGTACCTGCATATGACAGATATTTCATTGACGGCTTGCGGGATAAAGAGATAGGCCCATTAAATCCCAACCAGAAGGGGATAAAAGCTCTCGTTGATTTTTATATAAGTCACAGGGATCAATTCGATTCTCTTCAGGCGGAAATCCAAACGATTGGTGGCATGCTTTACCCAGCCATGAAGCTGGTCGATATGTATTTCTGGCAGATTGGTTCTGAGTTAGATGGTAAGGATGAGGCTACACAATGAAATACATCTCCACACGCGGCAATGCGCCCGCCAAAACGTTTACCGAAATCCTGCTGGGCGGCCTCGCGCCGGATGGAGGGCTGTATCTGCCGGAAGAGTATCCGCAGGTGACGCGTGCCGAACTGGATGCGTGGCGCACGTTGTCTTATGCCGATCTCGCATTCGCGGTGCTGTCCAAGTTCGCCACCGATATTCCGGCGGCTGACCTCAAGGCCATTATCAGTAAGACTTACACCGCAGAGGTTTATAGCAACGGTCGTGCCGACAGCGATGCGTCGCAGATCACGCCCTTGCGCACGCTGGAACCCGGCGTGCATATTCTCGAACTCTCCAACGGCCCGACGTTGGCCTTCAAGGACATGGCGATGCAGTTGCTCGGCAATCTGTTCGAGTACGCGCTGGACAAGCAGCATGCCGAGTTGAATATTCTCGGTGCGACTTCCGGCGACACGGGTTCCGCTGCGGAATACGCGATGCGCGGCAAGCGCGGCATCAGCGTGTTCATGTTGTCGCCGAATGGCAAGATGTCGGGTTTCCAGCGCGCGCAGATGTATTCGTTGCAAGACCCCAATATTTTCAACATCGCCATCAACGGCATGTTTGACGATGCGCAGGACATGGTGAAGGCGGTGTCCAACGACCATGCTTTCAAGGCCAAGTACAAGATCGGCACGGTGAACTCGATCAACTGGGGACGCGTGTCGGCGCAGATCGTGTACTACTTCAAAGGCTATTTCGCCGCGACGAAATCCAATGACGAGCAGGTCGCGTTCTCGGTGCCGTCCGGCAATTTCGGCAACATCTGTGCCGGACATATCGCGCGCATGATGGGCTTGCCTATTGGTCAACTGATTCTTGCCACCAACGAGAACGACGTGCTGGACGAATTCTTCCGCACCGGCGTGTACCGTCCGCGCGGCACGGATCACACCTACGAGACCAGCAGCCCGTCGATGGATATTTCCAAGGCATCCAACTTTGAGCGCTTCGTGTTCGATCTGGTCGGGCGCGACGGCGCGCAGGTGCGCGAATTTTGGAGCAAGGTAGATGCAGGCGGCGCGTTCGATATCAAGGGTGCGGCTTACTGGGATGCGTTGCCTAAGTTCCATTTTTCCTCCGGTATGAGCCGTCACGCAGATCGCCTCAAAACCATTCGCGAGATGTGGGAAGAGTATGGCGTGATGATAGACACGCACACCGCCGACGGCCTGAAAGTGGGCTTGGAACAGCGCCGCCCCAGCCTGCCGCTAATCTGTCTGGAGACCGCGCTGCCCGCCAAATTCGCCGAGACCATACAGGAGGCATTGGGAAGGCTACCCGAACGACCCGCCGCGCTGGAAGGCATCGAGAGGCTGCCGCAACGCTGTGTCGTGATGGATGCGGATGTGGCAAAGCTGAAGGCGTTCATCGCGGCGAACGTGCCACAGTGACTCGATCATCATTCCCGCGAAAGCGGGCATGACAAAAAATGAGCAATCTCATCATATTCATTATCTGCTTCCTCGCCGGTGTGCTGCTGCATCATTACAAGCGCATGCCGGTCAACGCGCCGGCTGTGCTCAACAGTTTCATCATCCATGTCTCGCTGCCCGCATTGACGCTGCTGTATGTGCATGATCTGAAACTCAGCGGCGATGTCGGCCTGATGGCGCTGATGGCGTGGATATATTTCGCGCTGTCGGTCGGATTCTTCTGGCTGGTGGGGAACTGGCTGGATATGCCGCGCCCCACCGTGGGCGCGCTGATGCTGACCGGTGGTCTGGGCAACACCTCGTTCCTGGGCTTGCCGATGATAGAGGCGTATTACGGACACCAGGGGCTCGCCAGCGGCATCATCGTCGATCAGCTCGGCTCCTTTCTGGTGCTGTCCACATTGGGTATCACCGTTGCAGGCATCTACTCGTCGGCTCGTCCCGGCATAGTCGTCATCGTCAAACGCATTGTGCTGTTCCCCCCGTTCATCGCATTGGTGGTCGCGGTGATGTTGATCCCGGTCGAGTATCCGGAATGGCTCAGCATCGTGCTCAAGCGCATGGCCGACACTTTGGCGCCGCTGGCGCTGTTCGCAGTCGGTTTTCAATTGCGTCTTGGCCATCTCACCGGCAACGGACGCAACCTCGCAATCGGTTTGGCGTTCAAGCTGGTATTGGCGCCGCTGGTGTTGTTCCTATTATATGTGCCGCTGCTCGGCGCGCATGGGCAGGCGATACAGATCACCCTGTTCGAATCAGCCATGCCGCCGATGATCACCGCCGCAATCCTCGCCACCGAGCACGACCTCGACCCTCACCTGGCGACGCTGATGGTGACGGTGGGCATGGTGATCTCGTTCGCCACGCTGACCGGCTGGTGGTGGCTGTTGCAGGGCGTGTAAAAAACCGCCCCTCTGATGAAGGGCGGTTTTTTGCGCGACGCGCGCGATCAGCCAGCCAGTTGTTTGTTTGCCGCTGCTACCGCGACACCGTGCCTGATCGGCGCTTTTAGGCGAACCAGCACGTCGTCCAGGGCGTTCAGGCAGAGCCGCACATTGCGCGGATTGCTGGCGTATCCCATTAGGCCGATGCGCCATACTTTGCCGGCCATCGCGCCCAAGCCTGAGCCTATCTCTAGGTTGTAGTCGGACAATAGCAGCGCGCGCACTGCGGCTTCGTCCACGCCTTCCGGTACCGCGACCGCGTTCAGTTGCGGCAGGCGTTCCGCTTCGGGCACGACGAACTTCAGTCCCATCGCTTCCAGCCCCGCGCGCAGCGCGAGGTGGTTCTGCTGATGGCGCGCCCAAGCATTTTCCAGGCCTTCTTCCTGCAGCATCAGCAGCGCCTCGTGCAAACCATACAGCGCGTTGATCGGCGCGGTGTGGTGGTAGGCGCGCTTGGTGGCGCCGCCCCAGTAGCCCATGACCAGATTCAGATCCAAGAACCAGCTTTGCACACGGCTCTTGCGGTTCTTGATCTTCTCTTGCGCCTGAGCGCTGAAGCTGACCGGCGAGAGGCCGGGTGTGCACGACAGGCATTTCTGCGTGCCCGAATAGATCGCATCGATGTCCCACTCGTCCACTTTGAGCGGCGAACCGCCCAGTGAAGTCACCGCGTCGACGATGGTCAGGCAATGGTATTTGTGTGCGATCGCGACCAGCGTCTTCGCATCGGACTGCGCGCCGGTGGAAGTCTCGGCATGCACGAAGGCGACGACCTTGGTATCCGGATTGGCCTTGAGCGCGTCCTCCAGTTTCTGCGGGTCGACCGCGCGGCCCCAGTCGTCCATCACCATCACCGCGATGCCGCCGCAGCGTTCGACATTCTCTTTCATGCGTCCGCCGAACACGCCGTTCTGGCACACGATCACCTTGTCACCCGGTTCGACCAGGTTGACGAAGCAGGTTTCCATACCGGCAGAGCCGGGTGCCGAAATCGGCATGATCAATTCATGCTTGGTCTGGAAAGCATATTTCAGCAGCACCTTCATCTCATCCATCAGATGCACGAACAGCGGGTCGAGATGGCCGATGGTCGGGCGCGACAGGGCTTCGAGTACGCGCGGGCTGACATCGGAAGGGCCGGGCCCCATCAAGACACGTTGCGGAGGGTGGAATGGTTTGATCTTCATGTTGCTCGCTTTCGAAATGTGAATTTGGTGATGGGCGTTTCTATAGATGCAGGTTTTGTCATTCAGACCCTTCGCCAAGGTTGCCAGCGTTTAAGCAGCAGTGCATTGCTGACCACCGACACTGAACTCATTGCCATCGCCGCGCCGGCAATCACCGGGTTCAGCATGCCGAGTGCGGCGAGCGGGATGCCCAGTGTGTTATAGCCAAAAGCGAAAAACAGGTTCTGGTGAATTTTTGCCAGTGCGACATGTGACAAATCTATCGCGTCCACCACGCTCATCAGGTCGTTGCGCATCAGGGTAATGTCCGCCGCTTCGATGGCGATGTCGCTGCCGCTCCTCATCGCAAAGCTTACGTCGGCCGCCGCTAATGCAGGGGCGTCGTTGATGCCATCACCTACCATGCCTACCAAGTGTCCCTGTGCTTTGAATGACTGGACATGAGCAGCCTTGTCCTGCGGCAATACTTCGGCGCGGAATTCGGTAATACCGGCCTGTTGTGCGATGGCTTGCGCGGTGGCGGCGTTATCGCCACTCAGCATCACCACGCGGATACCCATTTTGCTTAAGCGCGCTACCGCATTGGCACTGCTGTCGCGCAGGGTGTCGGCCAATGCAATGCAGCCCAGCAGGGTGTTGCCGCTAGCCACGGCGATGACTGTTTTACCCTGTTGTTGCAAGGCGAGTATTGCTGTTTCATCCAGCCCGATATTGTTGCTGGCGACGAAAGCCGGTGAGCCGAGAATGTAAGTCGTGCCGCCGATTTCTGCAGATAATCCGCTGCCGGAAAGTTCATTGTATGAACTGGTTGCCGAGAGCTTTATATTTTGTGCTTGGGCTTTGCCTAGCAGGGCGCGGGATAAAGGGTGGGTTGAGCCTTGTGCCATGCTTGCGGCAATTTGCAGCAACTGATTTGAATCGCTGCCGGTAGCGGGCAGCAGGTCGGTGACAGTGGGTTTGCCGGTGGTTAGCGTGCCGGTCTTGTCTACGATTAGCACGGCGAGTTTATGTGCGTGTTCCAGGGCAGCGGCATTTTTAACCAGTATGCCCGCACTGGCAGCGCGGCCGGTAGCTACAACG
Organism: uncultured Gallionellaceae bacterium; assembly: GCA_964532405.1. Taxonomy (GTDB): domain Bacteria; phylum Pseudomonadota; class Gammaproteobacteria; order Burkholderiales; family Gallionellaceae; genus PALSA-1006. The sequence goes on from CAZHIC010000016.1 coordinate 28,909, forward strand.
ATAGCCGCTGGCGTGGCCAGGCCCAATGCGCAGGGGCAGGAAATAACCAGTACCGATACGGCATTGATCAGTGCCGTAGAAAAGTCGCTACCGAGTACCCACCAGACTATGAAAGTCATAACGGCAACTGCTACCACCGCCGGTACAAAGATGCTGGCGATTTTATCAGCGAGTTTTTGTATCGGTGCTTTCGAACCCTGCGCCTGTTCTACCAGCCGGATAATGGCCGCCAATTGGGTTTGCGCGCCCACCGCAATGGCACGGCACTTGAGCAAGCCGCGCTGGTTTAAGGTTGCGGTATATACCTTGTCATCAGCCTGTTTTTCCCTGGGCATGCTCTCCCCGGTCAGCATCGCCTCGTCTATGCTGGATGCACCCTCCAGCACAACGCCATCGACTGGCACACTTTCACCCGGACGCACCAGAAATAGTTCGCCCACATTGACCTCTGCCACCGGCACATCAACCATTACGCCGTCTCGTTCCACATGGGCGAGCTTGGGTTGCAGGTTGATCAAGGCTTCCAGCGCGGCGGAAGCATGGCCTCTGGCGCGCGCTTCCAGCAGCTTACCCAGTAGCACCAGAGTGATAATGGTGGCGCTGGCCTCGAAATACACAGGCTGGTCGAGATTAAGCAGCAGCATTGCAAGACTCAGGAAATAGGCCGCGCTGGTGCCGAGTGCAACCAGCACATCCATATTCGCGCCGCCGCCACGCAAGCTGTGCCAGGCGCCTACGAAAAAGCGTTTGCCTATCCAGAACTGCACTGGCGTAGCAAGTAGTGCTTGTAGCCAAAGCGGCAGAAAGCTGTGAGAGTGCGTGTTCCAGACCGGTAGCATTAAAATCATTTCGACCAACAGCGGGGCAGTGAGTAGCAGGGAAATGATAAACCGCAGGAGCTCGTGGCGATAGGCTGCTGCACGCGCCTGTTTTTCTGCGGCGAAATCGCGCATAGGATGCGCATCGTAACCAGCGCGCTGTACCGCTGCAATGAGCGCGGCAAGATCGGTGTTTTGCTGGTCGAATTCGATACGCGCTTTTGCCGTGGCAAAGTTTACCGTGGCAGATACATTTGGCATGCGGTTAAGAACCTTTTCGATGCGCGAGGCGCAAACTACACAAGTCATGCCGGTTAACTGTAATTCGGTAATTTCGCGGGGTTCAGTCATGTTGGTATGTTACCTTCAATAGAAAAATTCGGCATTAATCTCTTTGGGTCGAATTCCCCGCCGCTTGCGGCGAATGAATTGACCAGATTCGGATTGATACCCCGCAGCTTGCTGCGGGGTTGTTCATTGGCCGGCTACAAAACAGCAGTTTTTTACATTTTTGGATTTTCGCTTACCGGGGCGAGGTTAAAAGGGTTCTTAACTTACCCATGTATTTCACGCACGTTCATAACCAATACTTTGGATAAGTGCGTTCTTTGGGTAAATTGTTGAAAAGCACAGCAACCACGACCAATATCATTGCGCCAATTAACGTGGGCGTTAGCAGGAAGCTCCAGGCGGGCGCAGTTAACATAACGATGACCGGGTTGGAACCAGCCGGCGGATGCACGGTTCTCGTGAGCTGCATTAATGCAATCGCGGTGCCGACCGCCAGTGCCACGCTCCACCAGTGCGCGCCCAATAGGGTTAGAAATGCGAGGCCAACCAGCGATGATAGGAAATGACCGGCGATGATATTTCGCGGTTGCGAAAATGGGCTCTCTGGAAATCCAAATGCCAGTACGCAGGTCGCACCGAAGGAACCCAGCATTAACGTGGTGTTAGTCATGACTGCGATATAGGCCACCACTCCTATAGCCAGGCAGCCACCCAGCCAGGAAAGGGCAATGTGATTAACGCTGGCCCTGGGTGGGCATAACGCTCCGCCGCGCATCTTGGAAAAATATGTGTTGGATGGTTGCTCACCCACAATTTTAGGTATAGACATGCTTAATCCTCTCTTCTAATGATAATTTCAGGTAACCAGGCTTTTGTCGCCGCCGATTTGTTGCTGCGCTATATGCCAATAAATAAGTAGACAGACCAGTCTACTTATTTAAATATTACCCAAGGCAGACAGACTTGTCTACAATTATATGGTGAACAATTTATGACTCTACCCACCTAGTAAAGTAGGGAGTAGATGGTTGTGACTCCGTCTACCGCTCACTAAGCGTGGACAATACATGGAGGACTCGGCTAAAAATATATTCACGGAACGTATGATGCGGTTCTTAGCTTTTAAACCGTAAATGCACCAGCAAAAGCTGAAGGTTTTAACTAAGCGATAGAAAGTAATATTATGAAAGCCATTCAATCTCATACTTTGCAAAATTTACCTCCACATGAGCGCATTCTATTAACCGCGTATGAACTGTTTTATCGTGAAGGTATACGTGCTACAGGAATTGATCGTGTCATTACAGAAGCAAAAGTGACAAAGGTCACCTTCTATCGGAATTTTCCAAGCAAAAATGACCTTATTCGTGAATTTTTGGAATACAGACACCAGCAATGGATGGCTTGGTTTATTGATGCATTACAACGCCATGGCAGCAATATTAGAGCGCTCTCACCTGCTCTGGCAGAGTGGTTTGGCGATGAAAATTTTAGAGGGTGTGCCTTCATTAATAGCGTTGGCGAGCTTGGCGGTATTATGCCCGAAGTCATAGAAATATCACGACGCCACAAACAGGAAATGACTGAAATTATTGCAGGCTTGTTGTCACCGTCAACTAAACAAAAACAGGATGCACAGGCCGTTGCTTTAGCTGTAGACGGAGCGATTATTCGGGCGCAATTTGATCAGGCACCGGACGTAGCATTACATGCGTTGAATCGATTTATACGATTACTGCAAACAAGCAAGAAGTGATAATGAGCAGGCTATCCAAAGTCATTCGAGAGAAGAACCCCTTGCAACTCAAGAAACATTTTTTATTTTTCAATGTGTCTCTCCTTGGGGTTGATTGATTAAAGGTATCGAAACTGGAAAGGCAGTTTGCTTTATCCCAGATTGTCCATTAGACCGTTCATGTTTTGTAGGAGCCCGACTTGTCGGGCGATCCAGAGCCATCGCGCAACAAGTTGCGCTCCTACCGGTGCACGACCAAAAATTTTTCGGACAACGGAGCTTCCCTCCTAATGCATTATCCGGGTTTATATTGCTTTGCTATGCCGCGTGATAACCGAGCTGTTTGGAAATCCGCATGCTGGTTTCCATTACTTGAGCTATCCATTCGTCCCGGCGCCGTTCTATCGGCGCTGACACGGACAAGCCGGCGACCGCATGGCCGCTGGCATCGCATATCAAAGTACCTATGCATCCCACGCCCAGTTCGGCCTCTTCGTTGTCGAACGAGTAGCCGCGCTTGATCGCAGCGAGGCAATCTTGCACCAGGGTCGTCACCTTGGTGTGGGTGTGCTTCGTATACGCGGGGAGCTTGCTGCGCTTGGCATAACTGCGGCAAGCCGCTTCACCCTGGTCGCCCAGCATCAGCTTGCCTACCGCAGTCACATGCAGCGGGGCGCGGCTACCTATCACCTGCTCCACCTTTATCATGCGCTTGGCGACCGAACGCTCGATGTAGACGACTTCGTCGCCCTCGCGCACGGTCAGGTTGACCGTCTCGCCCAAATGGTCGCGCAGTTTTTCCATCAGCGGCAGCGCGATCTTTCTGATGTCCACGCCGGAATTCACGCGGCTGCCCAGTTGCATCAACTTGACGCCCAATTGGTAGTTGCCCCTGCCGCTACGCTCTACGAAGCCGTGTTCGGCCAGCGACGAGAGGATGCGGAAGGCGGTGGAGGGATGCAATCCCGTCTCGGCCGAGAGGATCTTCAGGCTCACCGGGTCTCCGTGTCCCGCTATCGCGTCCAGCAACCTCGCCAAGCGTTCGATGACTTGTATGGAGTTTGAACCTTCCTTAATTTTTCGCGCCGGCATATTTCGTATTGCGAAATCGATTGTGTATTGTGAAATTATATGACAAGCCTTATCCTGCTGACAATTCATTTTTTGGCAAATCAATTTGCGGGTCGCAATTTGGGCCGGCAAAATTCTTCAACATCGCAGTGATTGATATTAAGGGGTAAGGATATGACAACCAGTACAGTGGCAGCGCCCAAGTTTTGTGAGGGTATTCAACATTTCGGCAAGGCCTGGGAAGGCTATTCTCTGCACGCCAAAGCGGCTGTCATCAAGGAAGGCCATGCGGCGATCACCGATCCCCGCGCGCCGGATGCGGTGTATCAAACGCTGTTGATGGCCGATGCGCTGCGCTATCTGACGCTGCAAACCTGCGGCGCTAAAGGCTCCGGCCATCCGGGCGGCTTTGCCAGCAGCGCCGAGGCCTATGCCTCGCTGGTGATGCTGGGTCACACCAATATCGTCACCGAGGTGGGCCACCATGCGCCCGGTTTCTACAGCGCGATGTTCCTCGACACTTCGCTGGAAGAGATGGGCATCAAGACGGTAACCGACCTGATGGCGCGCTTCCGCGAGAAACATGGTCTGCTCGGTCATTTGTCCGGCGCGATTCCGGGCCTGCTGGCTCCCGCCGGTCCGCTGGGTCAGGGCCAGCATTTCGCGATGGCGGGTGCGCTGTTGTATCCTGGCAAGTTGTTCCCGGTCACCATCGGCGACGGCGGTATGGGCGAACCGTACGTGCTCAATTCGATGATGCACTTCAATACCGCTTACCCCAAGGTGACCAACTTCCTGCCGACGCTGATCTGGAACGGTTACAGCCAGGAACACCACTCGATGGTGTCGCGCTTCACCAATCAGGAGATGATCGCCTACTGGAAGGGTCACGGTTTCAAGGAGGTCGTGCTGGTCGACGCCAAGGAATTTGACGACACGAATCAAGTCAGCGCCTATGCGGACAGCTCTTACTTCTCGCACAAGCAGCGTCTGGCCTTTGCCGCCGCCGTGTTGGCGGGTGTGGACAAGGCGGCCAAGTCCGCTCTCGGTGGCACACTGACCGCCTTCATCATCAAGCAGATGAAGGGCACCGGTGTGCATACCGTGGGCGCCAAGTCGCACAACCTGTATCCGACCGACAGCCTGGACAAGCCGCACATGATCGAAGGGTTGCAGCGCCGTGCGTTGAGCCCCGAAGCATGGGCCATCGTGCGCGAGAACTTCGTGCGTGCCGGTGGCGGCCCTGCTGCCAAGACCGCGGTCACCGAACACGTATTGGAGCTGGCACCGCTGGGCAAGCTGCCGCTGCACGATTTCGCCAAGAGCGAGAAGGCCGTGCCGGCCACCGCGATGGGCGCACTGGCGGCCTATGTGGGCACCAGGGACAAGCGTTTCGTGGTGAGCAATGCGGACGGCAACGAGGCATCTGCGATGAAGAACATCAACGATGCGTTGAAGATACGCCATCCGACCGTCGACCCGCTGTACAACCAGGAGCCGGAAGGGCAGGTGTATGAGCCGCTGAACGAAGATGCCTGTGCCGGACTGGCAGCTGCGTTGTCGCTGTTCGGTTCGCGCGCGCTGTGGTTGTCCTATGAGAGCTTTGCGATCAACGGCTGGCCTATCGTGCAGACCGTGGCGCAGGCGATGGCCGAACTGCGCCGCAAGACACCCTCCGTCGTCACGATGTTCACGGCGGGCGCGCTGGAGCAGGGGCGCAACGGCTGGACGCATCAGCGCCCGGAGATCGAGAACTATTTCGCCGCGCAGATGCGCAACGGCAACACCTATCCGCTGTTCCCGTGCGATGCGAATGCGATCCAGGTGGCCTACGATTACGCGACCAACAGCTTCAACAAGTGCATGGTGATCATCGCGTCCAAGAGCCCGCTGCCGGTTTACATGAGCGTGGATGAAGCCAGGCACGCGATGGAAGAAGGCGCGGCGACCATCTATGAGAGCAAGGCTGGCAGCAAGGGCAAGGTCGTTTTCGGCGTGACTGGTGACATGATCTTCCTGCCGGTATTCGAGGCCAAGGATAAGCTGGAAGCGGAAGGTTACCAGGTGCGTATTGTGGCGATCGTGAATCCGCGCCGCCTGTATCGTCCCACCGACATTTCGTGGGACACCGTATCCGAGCCGGACAACAAGTTCATGGATGACGCGCATTTCAACGCGCTGTTCGATGCGGATGTGTTGCTGGCCGTGAGCGGCGGTCCGAGCGCGGTACTGGAGCCCGTGCTGCTGCGCACCCGTGCCGCAAAGCGTGACACCTTTGCGTGGAAGCGCGGCGAAACCACCGCCAGCCCGACCGAGATCATGGAGTTCAACGGCCTGACCGGCGAGGCGATGGCGAAACGAGTCCAGGCTTTGCTGGGCTAAAAACATTAGTCCACGAAAGACACGAAAGCACACGAACAAAGGCAAAAAACAAACATCAGTTTTTGTAGTTTTGTTCGTGCTTTTCGTGTCTTTCGTGGACAAAAGTATTTAAGGTTTTAAGGAAGTTCACATGTCAGAAACCAAGATCATCGTGCTGGATGACGACCCTACCGGCTCGCAAACGGTGCACGGCTGTCTGCTGCTGACGCGTTGGGACAAAGATACATTGCGAGCAGCGATCATGGATGCCTCGCCGCTGTTCTTTGTGTTGACCAACACCCGCGGCATGGCGGCCAATCCTGCGGCGGATATCACCCGCGAGGTATGCCATAACCTGAAGCTGGCATTGGCCGAGCTGAAGAACAGCGGACGCGACATCAATCCCATTCTGGTGAGCCGTTCAGACTCGACGCTGCGCGGTCACTACCCGGTGGAAACCGATGTGATCGCGGAGGAACTGGGGCCGTTTGATGCGCACTTCCTGGTGCCGGCGTTTTTTGAAGGCGGCCGCATCACCCGCGACAGCGTGCATTATCTGATAGTGAACGGCAAAGAGACGCCGGTGCATGAGACCGAGTTCGCACGCGACTCGGTGTTCGGCTATCGCCACAGTTATCTGCCGGATTATGTGGAAGAGAAAACGGGCGGACGTATCCAGGCGGATCGGGTCGAGCGATTCCTGTTGAGCGATGTGCGCGGCGACAGCCTGCCGCGCCTGATGCAACTGCAAGGCAATACGTGCTGTGTGGTGGATGCCGAGGCACAGGCTGACTTGAATCATTTCGCAGAGCAGTTGCGCATAGCGGCCGGACAGGGCAAGCGTTTCCTGTTCCGCAGCGCGGCCAGCCTGCTCACCGCGCTGGCGCGCTTGCCGGGTCAGCCGGTGGCAGCGCAGGACATGGCGAAGTATGTCAGGGATGGTCGCCCGGGCGCGGTGATCGTCGGTTCGCACGTCAAGAAGACCACGTTGCAACTCGAACAGTTGCTCAAGATGCAGAGCATTACACCTATCGAAGTTCATGTAGAGCAATTGCCTGCCCATCGCGATGCAGTGCTGGCGGAGATCATCCGTCACTGCGAGCAGAGTCACGCGGCCGGCAATACACCTGTCGTTTTCACCAGCCGTCTGGAAAAGGCATTTCCCGATCAGGCGACGCGGCTGGCGTTGGGCGATATGGTCTCCGGCTTTCTGATGGACGTGGTGCGAGCGCTGCCCAGGACTTTGGGCTTTCTGATCAGCAAAGGCGGCATCACTTCAAATGATGTATTGAGCTCGGGTCTGGCGTTGCACACATCGAGAGTAGTCGGACAGATTTTGCCGGGATGCTCGGTGGTATGCTGCCCCGCCGACCATCCGCGTTACCCGAATCTACCGGTGGTTATCTTTCCCGGCAATGTCGGTGATGATCAGGCGTTGGCAACGGCCTATAGCAGACTGACTGGGCATAAAGTCGAAACAGGGCCTGTTTGATTGCCTGCAAACTCTGTTTTTGAGAAAAACCAGTTACAGCAAGCCTTGCAAGGCGTTGCCGACGTTTCAGAGCTACCCCGCAACGCTAACCAACTAAATTTGTTCGACTTTTAACCGGGCACTAATGTTATGCGGCCATGGAATAGCTTGCTATTTCGCTGACAAAATTATGGAAAAGCATGAACTGATAAAACAGATGTTGGAGATACTCCCGGCGGACGCAGTGCTGTTCGAGCAGGAAGACCTCAAGCCTTTCGAGTGCGACGGCCTGTCGGCTTACCGTCAGGTGCCGATGACGGTGGTGTTGCCCGAAACCGAACAGCAGGTGCGCGAAATTTTGCTGCTGTGCCGCCGCGAGAATGTACCGGTGGTGGCGCGCGGCGCGGGTACGGGTTTGTCGGGAGGAGCGCTGCCGCTTTCCGACGGCGTGTTGCTCAGCTTGTCCAAGTTCAAGCGCATCCTGTCGCTCGATCCGCTCGCCCGCATCGCCCGAGTCCAGCCCGGCGTGCGCAACCTGGCGATTTCCGAAGCGGCCGCGCCGCACGGCCTGTATTACGCGCCCGACCCGTCCAGCCAGATCGCGTGCTCGATAGGCGGCAACGTCGCGGAGAATGCCGGAGGCGTGCATTGCCTGAAGTACGGTTTGACCGTGCATAACGTGCTCAAGGTGCGCGCCTGCACGATGGACGGCGAGCTGCTGGAGATAGGCTCGGAAGCACTCGATACTCCCGGCTACGATCTGCTGGCGCTGTTCACCGGCAGCGAGGGTATGCTGGGTGTGATTACCGAGGTGACGGTCAAGCTGCTGCCCAAACCCGAACTCGCCCGGGTGGTGATGGCGGCATTCGCCACCGTTGCGGAGGCGGGCAATGCGGTGGGCGAGATCATTGCCGCGGGCATCATCCCGGCCGGTCTGGAGATGATGGACAGACTGTCGATCAAGGCGGCGGAAGATTTCGTGCACGCCGGTTATCCGCTGGATGCCGAAGCGATCCTGCTGTGCGAGTCGGACGGCACGCCGGAAGAAGTCGCCGAGGAAATCGCCAAGATGCAGGCGATACTCTCGCGCTGCGGCGCGACCTCGTTGCGCACCTCCGCGAATGAAACGGACAGGCTCAGGCTGTGGGCCGGGCGCAAGGCCGCCTTTCCCGCAGTGGGACGGCTGTCGCCGGATTACTACTGCATGGACGGCACGATCCCACGCCGTGAACTGACCCATGTGCTGCGCCGCATCGACGAACTGTCCAGGGAATATGGTCTGCGGGTGGCCAACGTGTTCCATGCCGGCGACGGCAATCTGCATCCGCTGATCCTGTACGACGCCAACCAGCCCGGCGAATTCCACCGCGCCGAAGAACTGGGCGGGAAAATTTTGGAGCTGTGCGTGGAGGTGGGCGGCACGATCACCGGCGAACACGGTGTCGGCATCGAGAAGATCAACCAGATGTGCGCGCAGTTCAAGGAGACGGAGTTGCAGCATTTTCGCGAAGTGAAGCAGGCCTTCGATCCGTCCGGTCTGCTCAATCCCGGCAAGGTGATCCCCACCCTGCGGCGCTGCGCCGAGCACGGTCGCATGCATGTGCATCATGGGCAGGTAGCGTTCCCTGACCTGCCGCGTTTTTAAAAAAATAAAAAAGCGAATGTAGGGTGGGCAAGTATTACCTGCCCACCCAATTTAAATTTTAGTATTTTCAGAAGACCGATAAACAATGCAAGACATCATCAAACAACTCAGTCACACCGTGCGTGCCGCCGCACGCGAGCGCCTCCCCTTGCTCATCCGGGGGTCGGGCAGCAAGTCGTTCTACGGTCGCGCCGTGCAGGGTGATCTGCTGGACGTGACGCCGTATCGCGGCATCGTCTCCTATGAACCTACCGAGCTGGTGTTGACCGCGCGCGCCGGCACGCCGCTGGACGAGATCGAGGCGGCACTGGCGGCGCGGCGGCAGATGCTGCCGTTCGAGCCGCCGCATTTCGGCCCGGGTGCGACACTGGGCGGCTGTGTCGCCAGTGGGCTATCCGGCCCGCGTCGCGCCTATGCGGGCGCGGTGCGCGACTACGTGCTGGGTGTGCGCATGCTGGACGGCAACGGCGAAGATTTGCGCTTTGGCGGCCAGGTGATGAAGAACGTCGCCGGCTACGACGTGTCGCGCCTGATGGCAGGTTCGCTAGGCACGCTGGGTCTGTTGCTGGAAGTGTCGCTGAAGATCCTGCCGCTGCCAGCCGAAGAACTGACTTTGCGTTTCGCTATGACCGAGCGCGATGCGCTCGCCACCATGAACCGCTGGGCGGCGCAGCCGCTGTCGCTGTCCGCCACGTGTTATCACGATGGCGTGCTGACCGTGCGCCTGTCCGGCGCCTCCGCCGCGATCAAGTCGGTGCGGCAGAAACTTGGCGGCGAAATGGTGCAGGATGCGGGCGATTTCTGGACGGGTGTGCGCGAACAGCGCAGCGATTTTTTTCAGACTACAGAAAACCTGTGGCGCTTGTCTGTGCCTTCCGCCGCAGCGGCTGCCGATTTGCCGGGCAGGCAATTGATCGAATGGGGCGGAGCGTTGCGCTGGCTGGCGAGCGATGCGTCACCCGCGAACATACGCGCTGCGGCGGCGGCGCTAGGCGGACACGCGACGCTGTTTCGCAGCAACCAATCCAATGACGAGCCGTTCCAGCCGCTGACCACACCGTTGCTGGCAGTGCACCGGCGGCTGAAGCAGAGCTTCGACCCGCACGGGATATTCAACCTCGGCCGTATGTATCAGGAGTTCTAAGCGACATGCAAACCAATCTCATCGATGCTTACAGAAATACGGCTGACGGCATGGAAGCCGAATCCATTTTGCGTGCCTGCGTGCATTGCGGATTTTGCATCGCCACTTGTCCCACCTACCAACTGTTGGGCAACGAGTTGGACAGCCCGCGCGGGCGTATCTATCTGATAAAGGAGATGCTCGAAGGCGCGGAGGTGACCGATAAAACCATGCTGCATCTGGATCGTTGCCTCACCTGCCGCTCCTGCGAGACCACCTGCCCGTCCGGCGTGCAATACGGCCGACTGGTCGACATCGGCCGCGCGATCGCCGAAGAAAAAACCGGTCGCAGCATGTGGCAGGGCATGCAGCGCTGGCTGCTGCGCGCGGTGTTGCCGCGCACCGCCCTGTTTAATTTTCTGCTGGGGCTGGGCCGATTATTCCGTCCTGTGCTGCCGGGTGTCATTGCAAGAACGATCCCTGTTGCTCGCCCGGCAGGGCCGCGCCCCACAACACTTCATGCCCGCACGATGCTGGTGCTGGAAGGTTGCGTGCAGCCCGGTCTGGCGCCCGCTACCAACGCGGCTGCGGCACGCGTGCTGGACAGGCTGGGTATCAGCTTGTTGAATGCGCAACAAGCCGGCTGCTGCGGCGCGGTCAGCTATCACCTGAACGCCCATGCCGACGGGCTGGACTACATGCGCCGCAACATCGACGCGTGGTATCCCTATGTAGAACAAGGCGCGGAGGCGGTGGTGATGACCGCCAGCGGCTGCGGCGCGATGGTCAAAGAATACGGTCATTTGTTGCGCGATGATGCCGCCTATGCTGTGAAGGCTGCGCGCATCACCGAACTGACCCGCGACCTGAGTGAGATACTCGCCGCAGAAAAAGATCGGTTGATGCCTCTGCTGACGGCAGCTCATCGCGGCAAGGCGGCATTCCATTCGCCCTGCACCTTGCAGCACGGGCAGAAGATCGTCGGCGTGATCGAGGAGCTGCTGACCTGGGCGGGATACGAGCTGACTCCGGTTGCGGACAAGCATCTGTGCTGCGGCTCTGCGGGCACCTATTCGATTCTGCAGAAGGACTTGTCGCAGCAGTTGCTGCGCAACAAGCTGGGCGCGCTGCAAAGCGGGAAGCCGTCGCAGATAGTCACCGCCAACATCGGTTGCCAGTCACATCTGCAAAGCGGCACCGATATTCCGGTGCGGCACTGGATAGAGCTGCTGGACACAGCTCTTATCGATACGGTCAATATATAATCCGGAATTCTGGAGATACAACTTGCGCGCGCCACTTTCAGTCTGATGGCGGCGGGGGTGATGTTTTCTTCTATCACGCGGAGTATCAGAACGACTAGAAAAAATGAGAAATCCGGCATTGCGATTGCAAAATTTCCTGGGCACGCAGGGACTGTTCGTGCGCGACAGCGCGGCGCTGGTGGGGCGGGTGCTCTACGCGCTGCCGTTGGTGGTCAAGTGGCCGGTGCGCAGGGCGCTGCTCAAACAGCTCTATTTTACCGGCATTCAATCGGTGGGGCCGATCAGCGTGATGGGCTTTTTGGCGGGGCTGATTATGGTGATGCAGGTCAGCAATCTGGTCGGGCGCAACGAATTGCTGACCTTGCAGGTGTTGATCTGGACCGTGGTGCGCGAGCTGGGGCCGTTGCTGACGGCGATAGTGATCGTCGGGCGCAGCAGCTCGGCCATCGCCAGCGAACTCGCCGCGATGCAGGTGAATGGCGAGATCAAAAGTTTGCGGCGCATGGGCATTTCGCCTGTTTCTTATCTGGTGGTGCCGAGAGTGCTGGCGATGACGATCACCAGTGCGGTGCTGACGTTCTACTTTCAGGTCGTCGCTATCGGTACCGGCATGGTGGTGACCGCGTGGAATATCGATGTCTCGCTGATCGGCGAGGTCGGCCACTTTTTCGAGATGCTCAGTTTTCTGGAGATATTTGCGGCGCTGCTGAAAAGTATCTGTTTCGGTATGTTGATGTCGGTAGTGCCCTGCTATTATGGCCTGACAGTCAAACGCGCCATGACCGAGATACCGGTCGCCGCGTCACGCGCGGTCATGCGCAGCCTGCTGGCCGTGTTCGCGTGCGACGGACTGATCACGGTGCTGGTTTTTTAGCGATGACCGAGCTATTCAGATTTGTCGATGTGTGTTGCGAAGGGGGCGATCGCGAGTATTCTTTTACCCTGCACTCGGGCGAGACGCGGCTATTGCAATTCTCTTCCAAAGTCGAGAAAGACAATATGATCGATCTGGCAATCGGCGAGGCGGTATGCGGCAAGGGGCGCGTCGAGATCGCGCAAGGCGACAGAAGGCGCCGCAAGACAGCCGTCAGCACCCCGCAGGGCGAGCGGCGCCGCAGAAATGAGTCTGCGCCCATGATATGGCAGGCGCTGAGGGCGAGCCGGCCGGGGCGGGTGGGTTGGGTGGCGGCGAATGGCGGTCTCATCAACAATCTGAAAGTCTGGGAAAATGTCACCTTGCCGCTGTGGTACCACACCCGGCGTGACTTGGTCGAAACGGAGCAAAGCGTGAAGCACTGGCTGGAAATGCTGGGTTTGGAGCAGGATGCCTGCGCCGAATTCATGGCCTCGCCTTTGTATGCTATCGAGCCGTGGCAGCGCAAATTGGCGGGGCTGTTGCGCGCTTTGGTGCAAATGCCACGGGTGATGGTGGTGGATGCGGTGCTGTTCGAGGAGGTCAAAGCGCGTCTGGCGAGCAATTGGATGGCGGCGCTGGAGGCCTTCGCCGCACAAGGCCGCACGGTGCTGGTGGTAGCAGATAAGGCGACGGTTTTGCCTTGGAAAAAGATCGAGTGAGGTGTCTGTGACATTGTTAGCTGACAAGGATGAGCGCTTCAAAAATCTGTTCGGTAAAGCCGCGCTGTTTATATTGCTTGCGGTGATCGGGCTGGGGTTGGTTTTTCTGTGGACAGGCATTAAGAAAGGCGCATTTACCCCCAAGTCTCCGATCTATTTTGTAGCCGATAGCGGACAGGATCTAAGCGAAGGCATGCCGGTCAAATTCAGCGGATTCAAGATCGGCAAACTGAACACCCTGACGCTGGATGAGCAGGGGCATGTGCAGGTCGAGGTCAGCATCGAATCGAAGTATCTCGGTCTGATCAGGCGGGATGCGGTGATGAGTCTGATAAAAGAAGGGGTGATCGGTGACGGGGTGCTCGACGTCAGCCGGGGAACAGAAGGTAAGCCCGTATTGCTGGCGGGAGACAAGGTGCGTTTCGAGCGTGCCAGCGGTCTGGAGCAAGCGGTGCTCGAAGTAAAAAATCGCATCATGCCTATCCTCGACGATCTGCAGCACATGCTGCACGACCCTGATGGCGACGTGCGCCAGACGTTGAAGAATCTGCGCGAATTCTCCGGCGAGATGCGCGGTACGCGTGAACGACTGGATCGCGTGCTGGGTAGTGTCGATACCAACCTCAATAATGAAGTGGGGTCATTGCTGCGCTCCCTGCGCCAGTCTGCGGCGAAAATAGAGCACGATATGCCCGCTTTGCTGAATAAGGCCGACAGCAGCATGGAAAATCTGCGCAAAACGAGCGAGTCCATCAACGATGCGGTGCAGCATTCTGCCCCGCAGTTGCCGGGCATCTTGGGAGAGGCGCGCGAGACGCTGGGCAAAACACGCGAGATGGTGGGCACTACGCAGGAAGTGGTGGACTCTCTGAGCACGAGCTGGCCGCTGAAAAATGTCGTGCCGCCACTGGAAACTGGGCCAGTCAGGATGGATAGCCATGACTAAATGTTATTTGTTGCTGTCGTTGCTTTTAGTGGCGTGCGGCAGTGCGCCGCCACCGCGTTTGCCGCAAGCATTGGAACAAGCCAATGCGGCGGACAAAGATGCGCGGCGCGCACTGACGGGGGGGGAGTTGTTGCGTGCGCAACACGGCTTTGCCAAGACCTTGGTCCTGAAACAAGCCTTGGACGATACGGAGGGAGTCGCCACGACGTTGATCAATCTGGCTACGGTGACCCATCAATTGCACGAGGATGAGGCTGCACTGATTTGGCTGGATAAGATATTGCTGGAGAAGGTGCGCATCTATGCGCCGGAGTTCCATCTGACTGCGGCCTTTCGCAAGGCCGTGATCTTGGCCAATCTAGCGCGGCTGGACGAGGCGGACTCGGTCTTGCAGCTGGCTGAAAAAAGTTGCGCAAAGAAATGCCCTACGCGTTTCGGCATAGAAGCATTGCGCGCGCGTTTGTTGTTGCTGAAGGGCGATGCGGAGGGCGCGTTGGCATTGGCGCAGGCGGCGAGCAAAGAGGCGCAAGCAGGCAAAGAGGAGCAAGCCAACGCGCTGCGTGTCGTTGCCGCAGCCGAGGAGAGGCTGGCGCGCTTTGCGGGCGCGCTGCAGCATTATCAGGCCGTGCTGGAGATGGACAAGTCGTTGGCTTTGGGCGCCCGCATCGGTGAGGACTTGAACGGAATGGCGCGCGTGTCGAAGCAGCTCGGACGCGAGGAGGAGTCGGCCATGTATGCGCGGCGCGCGGTGCTGGTAAACGAGGCGCTGAACCGAAAATGAAATGATTGGAAACGATATGATGGGTATATGGGATGAACGCTACGCCGGAGAGGAATATCACTTCGGCACCGAGCCGAACGCTTTTCTGGTAGCGCAACAGCATCGACTGAAAGCGGGGGCGAACTGCCTCGCGGTGGCGGACGGTGAAGGGCGCAATGGCGTATGGCTGGCGCAACAGGGGTTGGACGTTTTGTCGGTGGATGCTTCGCCGGTGGCGCTCGCCAAGGCGCAAAGATTGGCGGGCGAACGCGGAGCGAATGTGCGCTTCGAGTTGGCCGATCTGCTGCAATGGGGGTGGGGCGAGGCGCGTTACGATGTAGTGGTCGCCATCTTCATTCAGTTCGTGTCGCCCGCGCAGCGCGGGGCAATGTTCGCGAGTATCAAACGCTCACTCAAACCCGGTGGCCTGTTGCTGTTACAAGGTTACACGCCGCGCCAACTGGAATACCGCACCGGAGGGCCGTCACAGGTCGAGAACCTGTATACCGAAGCACTGCTGCGCGAAATATTCGCCGATATGGACATTCTGCATCTCGCCGAGCATGACAGTCATATCAGCGAGGGGGCGGGGCATAGCGGTATGTCGGCGCTCATCGACTTGGTAGCGAGGAAGAAACCCCAGGTATCCTCGATCCGTGGTTGAATTGGGGCATTAGAGATATCGAGAAAGGTCGGTTTGCGATGAGTAAAGCTATTTTGCTGTTGCTGCTGACGATGGCGAGTCAGGGTGCGATGGCGGCGTGGACTGAGATTGGTGACAATAGCGACTTTACTGTTTACGCCGATTTCTCCACTATTCGTAAATTTAACAACATGGCGAGAATGTGGTCGATGTATGACTATAAGCAGGCTCCGGCATCTGATGGCTTTGCCTATAGGTCGACAAAGTTTCAATACGAATTCGACTGCCAAAATAATCAGGCGCGCATGCTGGCCTTTTCGCTGCACTCTGAAAATATGGGCGAAGGGGCTGTGGTCTACAGCGATTCCAAAGTCGGGAAATGGGAGACTGTCATTCCCGGTTCAGTAAACGAAGCCCGATGGAAAGCCATTTGCGGCAATTAGAGCCGATGATGTTGTAGTGATTTTGATCTCCCCGTGAAAATGTTTTTCATGATTATTTTCGGTATGCGAGTAAGTTATGGCTGACGAAAATACGACTCCCCCTCCGACCATTGAGGCATCCGATTTGCCGCCAAAGGTCGGGGGGGATTCATCCGTTACGCTTGCTGAAGCAGGCACTGTCATTCCCGAGGTCGCGCCAGATGCCCCGGCAAAACCTGCCAAATATGATGAGCCTCACAGCGAGGCTCATCCGCACTTCAGATGGCATGCCGATGCGCTGGTGGACGGGCATGTGTATCACGGTTTGCTTAAGGATATTTCCATGAAAGGGGCGAACCTGCTCCTCGACCATAATGTACAAAATGCCACAGTCGTCAAGCTGCACATTCATGTGCCGCCACTCGATGTAACAAGCCCCCATCGCGTCCTGGAGGTGTCCGGAAAGATCACCTCGACAATCTATGACGGCAATGAAGATGCTTTTCGTTCAGGCGTTGTTTTTCTCCAATTTACGCGGGAATCCGACCGGACCTATCTTCAGTCGCGCATGTTAGAGCGCTAAATTCCTTCCGTGTGCCGATGGCGGCCGTGGAACAAAGCAATGGCAAGGGGGCGTCCAATAGTAGCCCGGATAACTCCCCCGGCATTTTTTTGAATATAAATTCTCTCAATCCCCTTGCCATCAAGCCGAATATCTACAACAATCCGCTCCGGTGCTTTGACCACAACAACTAGGGAGCTTATAAACATGAACCGCAAAGAACTAATTGACGCATTGGCAACCAAGACTGGCAGCACAAAGGCTGACGCAGATCGCAACATTGCAGCACTGATCGATATCATCACCGCCACCCTCAAGAAGGGCGACAATGTCGCACTGGTCGGCTTCGGTTCTTTCGAAGTGCGCAAGCGCGCTGCACGTACTGGCCGCAATCCGGCAACCGGCGCAGAGCTGAAGATAAAAGCTTCCAAGGTGCCGGCATTCAAGGCTGGCGCAACCCTCAAGGCGACTGTGAACGGCGTCAAAAAGTAATAATTGGCACAGGGCCGGCGACTAAGCCGGCCTTTTATCTATGAATGAAATCCTTCAGTACCTGAAAACGCACGGCGAACGACTCGATACTGAGATCGCCGAAGCCGCTGGCATCTCAGTGGCTAAAGTGCGCCTCCACTTGTTTGAGCTCACCGCCAAAGGTGAGGTGATGTCGTGTCATTCGACCCGATTCGAGAAGGGTAAGAAAATCGAGGGGCTCAAATGCCGGTTAGCCGGATATACGCCTCCGGCAGCGCCCGGTAGAAAATCAAAGGCACAGTTAAATTTGTCGTAATTCTTCGCCTCGGCAATCGCATGAGCAGCAGCGCGTTTTTCTCCGATGGTGTCATTCGATTCTTTAATTCTTGCAGGATACTGAACAACCTTGCTGGCGACAGCAAGGCGGTGGTCGGGTCGCGAGTGCAAAATATGCCTCTCCAGCTAGTGGAAACAGGGACGATGGGGGCGAATAATGTTTCTTGAGTTGGTGGCGTTGACGATATTCATGGCTATCGCGGTGTTCAATGTCGCGCCTGTGGGCGATGGCGGGAGAGCGGAAAAAAGCGCACCTGCGAGCGATAGGGTGATCGAGAGTTCCGCTGCGATCGCAGACTGGGTCGAGGTGTTTAAATCAAACCAGCAGACCCTCTACGCCAATCCTGCCAATCTGCTCAAGACTAGCTTCAAGGTGAAAATGTGGAGATTGACCGACTACAAAGTGCCTGAGATAAATGGCGACTTCGTGTATTCGTCGAAGAAATTGTACGAAGAATACGATTGCCAAAATGAACAATACCGCTTGCTTTATGTCTCGTTGTATCCCGAAAATATGGGCGCGGGTAAAGCGATGTATACGCACTCGGAGACTTATAGCTGGCAACCGATTTTGCCCGACACGGACGGTGAGGCAATGTGGGAAATCGCTTGCGGGCAGAGCTAGGCCGGCAAGGGAAAAGTGAAATGCATGCTTGACGTTATGTTTGTATCTTGTGTGTTGATGTATCCAAGTGGGAGGTGATATGACTGAAAAAGCCAAGAAGGGCGGAACGCACGCCCATATGCCGGACTTGGACTGGAGCCAGGTGCGCGAGACGATGCTGATGCTGGAACTCGCGACAGGACAGGTCGAGTCGGCGATGAAAGACAGCAATTCATCCGTGGATGTGTTGACCGATAGCTTCACGACCATGGCGGGTTATTTGCACATGATCTCCGGCATCCTTGCGTCCTTGCCCGACGAAGGCGAGGTCGGGGATACCAAGAAAAATGCACTGGAAGCAGCGAACCATGTCACTGGCATGGTGCATCAATCCATCATCGCTTTTCAGTTCTACGATAAATTGACCCAGCGCTTGGGGCACGTTTGCCATAGCCTGGCCGCGTTGAACGAGCTGGTAGGCGATCAGCAGCGGATATTCAGTCCGCAGGAATGGGTGGCGCTACAGCAGAAGATACGTTCCAAATACACCACCGTTGATGAGTGCGCGATGTTCGATGCCGTGATGGCCGGCATGCCGGTGAAGCTTGCGCTTGAACAGTATGTGAGCGAAATGAAGGACAAGGGCAGCGACATCGACCTGTTCTAGCCATTTCTTCGGAATTTATGGAGCTGGTGTGGCGCCGTCCTTTCCCCGTTCCTTTTTGTACGCGTCATAACTTGGCGCCGGTGTCATGGCGCGTTCTTGCGGCGTTCTTTTCGCTTCGTTCTGAGATTTTATCCCTTCGTATAACCCCTGGTATGGATCGCTGCCGCAAGCCGACAACAGCATGCCTGCCAGCAGGATCAGTCTGTGTGTTCTTCTCATCTGTTGCTCCTTATATTTTGGATTGCGCCCATTGAACGATGCCGGCCGCATTCATCGCTCCGGCTTGGCGCGCGACTTCGCGTCCCCCTTTGAACAAGGCTAAGGTCGGGATGCTGCGGATGTCGTAGCGTGCCGCCAGCTCCTGCGCCTCTTCGGTATTTAGTTTGACGACGCGAAACTGCGGTTCGAGCCGTTGTGCAGCTTCCTCGAAGGCCGGAGCCATCATTTTGCACGGTCCGCACCAGGGCGCCCAGAAATCCACCAGCACGGGGATGTCGTTGCGCGTGATGTGTTGCATGAAGTTGGCGCTGGTCAATTCGAGCGGGTGAGCCACGAACAGCGCTTGCTTGCACTTGCCGCAGGTGGGCTGTGCTCCGGTCTTGTCGGACGGGACGCGGTTCACCGCAGTGCAATGCGGGCAAACGATATGTAGAGAGTCGGTCATGTGTGTTCCTTGAGAGTTGCTTGGGTCTCAAGGTTGGGGCAGTGGCAAAAATTTCAACCGCCCTACGCAGCGAGCTATACGAAGCGCATCGAAAGGTCGATGGCGTTGACATCCTTGGTCAGGCTGCCGATGGAGATGCGATCCACGCCGGTCTCGGCGATGATGCGCACCGTTTTCAAATTGATGCCGCCGGAGGCTTCGAGTTCAGCGCGGCGTGCGGTGAACTGTGCGGCATCGCACATTTCATCGAGATTGAAATTATCCAGCAGAATAAGTTTGGCTCCCGCATCCAGCGCTTCGCTTAACTCTGCAATATTTTCTACCTCGATTTGGACCGTTGCGTCTTCCGGGACGATCAAAAATGCCTGTTTGAGCGCGGCGCGAATGCCGCCTGCCGCAATGATGTGGTTTTCCTTGATAAGAATGCCGTCGAACAGGCCGATGCGCTGGTTGTGTCCGCCGCCGATTCTGACCGCATACTTCTGCGCCATACGCAGGCTGGGAAGAGTCTTGCGCGTATCCAATATCTTGGCGTGAGTACCTTGCACCGCATCGACGTAAGCATGCGTCAAGGTGGCCGTGGACGAGAGTGTTTGTAGGAAATTCAGCGCGGTGCGCTCGGCGGTCAGCATGGCGCGCGCGTTGCCCCTGATCTCGCACAGCTTTTCATCGGGAGCCACCTTGTTGCCGTCGCGCACGAACCAAGTGATCGAACAGGCGGGGTCGAGCACTTTGAAGCAGGCATTGAACCATGCGCTGCCGCAGAGCACCGCACTCTGGCGTGTGATGACGGTGGCGCGTCCGGGAGTCTTCCCGGGCACGAGTTGTGCGGTGAGATCGCCATCGCCCATATCCTCAGCCAACGCCGCTGCGACGTTGGCACGGATGATCGCGGCAAGTTCTGGATTGATGGGCATGTCGGTTGAAAATGGAAATGACGCCGCGATTGTATACAAAAAAATGACAGAATGTGAATGACTTGAAATTCGCATGGGATACCCTCATGTAGTTAAAAGATAAATATCTCTTTGAAGGAGCTGCCATGCGTTTCGATAAGTTCACCACCAAATTGCAACAAGCCCTGTCCGAGGCCCAGAGTCTGTCCGTCGGGGCGGATAACCAGTTTATTGAGCCGCAGCACCTGCTGCTGGCCTTGCTCAACGATGCCGACAGCGGCGCAGGCTCGTTGCTGGCGCGCGCCGGGGGCAACGTCAATGCGCTGAAAGCCGCGTTGAACGAGGCCGTGTCGCGCCTGCCCAAGGTGGAAGGCCACGGTGGCGAAGTGCAGGTCGGGCGCGATCTCTCCAACCTGTTCAACCTCACCGACAAGGAAGCGCAGAAACGCGGCGACCAGTTCATTGCCAGCGAGATGTTTTTGTTGGCACTCACCAACGACAAAGCCGAAACCGGACGTTTGCTCAAGCAGCATGGCGTGGCACGTGCGCCGCTGGAGCAGGCTATCAGCACCGTGCGCGGCGGCGAGTCCGTCGGTTCACAGGAAGCGGAAGGCCAGCGCGAGTCGCTGAAGAAGTATTGTATGGATCTCACCGAGCGCGCAAGGCTAGGCAAGCTCGACCCGGTGATCGGACGCGACGACGAGATACGCCGCGCCATCCAAGTGTTGCAACGCCGCACCAAGAATAACCCGGTGCTGATCGGCGAACCCGGCGTGGGTAAGACCGCCATCGTCGAAGGCTTGGCGCAACGCATCATCAATGGCGAAGTGCCGGAATCGCTCAAAGGCAAAAAAGTGCTGTCGCTGGACATGGCGGCGCTGCTGGCGGGTGCGAAGTATCGCGGCGAATTTGAAGAGCGCCTGAAAGCGGTGCTCAAAGAATTGTCGCAAGACGAAGGTAATAACATCGTGTTCATCGACGAGCTGCACACCATGGTCGGTGCGGGCAAGGCCGAAGGTGCGATGGATGCGGGCAATATGCTCAAGCCCGCCTTGGCGCGCGGCGAACTGCACTGCATCGGCGCGACCACGCTGGACGAATACCGCAAATATATCGAGAAGGACGCCGCGCTGGAACGCCGCTTCCAGAAAGTGCTGGTGGACGAGCCTAGCGTCGAATCCACCATCGCCATCCTGCGCGGTTTGAAAGAAAAATATGAAGTGCATCACGGCGTGGAGATCACCGACCCCGCCATTGTCGCGGCGGCAGAGCTGTCGCACCGCTATATCACCGACCGTTTCCTGCCGGACAAAGCCATCGACCTCATCGACGAGGCCGCCTCGCGCATGAAGATGGAAATCGATTCCAAGCCGGAGGTGATGGACAAGCTCGAACGCCGCCTGATCCAATTGAAGATCGAGCGCGAAGCCGTGAAGAAAGAGAAAGACGAAGCTTCGCGCAAACGCATGGGACTGATCGAAGACGAGATTAAAAAACTGGAACGCGAATACGCCGACCTGGAAGAAATCTGGAAGGCGGAAAAGGGCGCGGCACAAGGCGCGGCGACCGTGAAGGAAGAGATTGAGAACGTGCGTGCCGAGATCGTGCGTCTGCAACGCGAAGGCAAACTGGAAAAGGTGGCCGAGCTGCAATACGGCAAGCTGCCGCAGTTGGAAGCCAAGTTGAAAGAAGCCGCGCAACGCGAAGCCGAAGGCGGTGCGAACAAAAATAAATTGTTGCGCACTCAGGTCGGCGCGGAAGAGATCGCCGAAGTGGTGAGCCGCGCCACGGGCATTCCCGTGAGCAAAATGATGACGGGCGAGCGCGACAAACTGCTCAAGATGGAAGACAAGCTGCACGAGCGCGTGGTGGGGCAGGATGAGGCAGTGCGCTTGGTATCCGATGCGATCCGCCGTTCACGTTCCGGCCTGTCCGATCCGAACCGCCCTTATGGTTCGTTCCTGTTTTTGGGGCCGACGGGCGTGGGCAAGACCGAGCTGTGCAAGGCGCTGGCCGGATTCATGTTCGATTCGGAAAGCCACCTCATCCGTATCGACATGAGCGAGTACATGGAGAAACATTCCGTGGCGCGCTTGATCGGCGCGCCGCCCGGCTATGTGGGCTATGAAGAAGGTGGCGGTTTGACCGAGGCTGTACGGCGCAAACCGTACAGCGTCATCCTGTTGGATGAAGTGGAGAAAGCGCACCCCGATGTGTTCAACGTGATGTTGCAAGTGCTGGACGACGGGCGCATGACCGACGGCCAAGGCCGCACGGTGGACTTCAAGAACACCGTCATCGTGATGACTTCCAACCTCGGTAGCCAGATGATCCAGCAGATGTCCGGCGATGATTACCAAGTCATCAAACTCGCGGTGATGGGCGAAGTGAAAAACTACTTCCGTCCCGAGTTCATCAACCGCATCGACGAGGTGGTTGTATTCCATGCGCTGGATGAAAAGAACATCAAATCTATCGCGCGCTTCCAGTTACAGTATCTGGAAAAACGTCTGGCCGCGATGGAGATGAAACTGAGTGTCAGCGACGCCGCACTGGCCGAGATCGCCAATGCGGGCTTCGATCCGATGTACGGTGCAAGACCGCTGAAACGCGCCATCCAGGCGCAGTTGGAGAACCCGCTGGCCATGCTGATACTGGAAGGTCAGTTCGCAGCCAAGGACACCATCAAGGTGGACTGCAAGGGCGGGGTGATGCGGTTCGACAAAGGTTAAACAGAACCCGATGCAAATGAAATATGAATTAAATTCACCGGCAAAACCTCCCGGCCTGTTGCGCAAGCTCGCGGCTTTGGCGGTGGCTGTCGTGCTGGTTGGTTTAGTGTTGATGTTCTCGGCAGTATTGCTAGTGATTATCCTGATTGTCGGTGCGATAGCTTTTGCCTATCTGTGGTGGAAAACGCGCGAGGTGCGAAAACTGATGCGCGAATTTTCACGGAACGGAATGACGCGGGAGGCGAAGGCGAGTAACGACGGAGTGTTCGAGGGCGAAGCGATCCGCGTGGCCGATCCGAAAGACGTAAGATGAGCGTTGGTGGCGGGTGAAATTTTAACCAAATTCTTGTTAATCTTACTGTGTCATAAATGCGGAGCAACATCCCCTCCCCCTTGCAGGGGAGGGCTAGGGAGGGGGTAGAGTCGTTGCGCAACGCCCAAGTCTACCCCCCATCCTAACCTTCCCCCTGCAAGGGGGAAGGAATAGATCGGCTCTATTTTGTGACACAGTAAGATTAACTATCGGGTTCTGCGTTCACCGTTGGCTGCAGCATCATCGGCAACTCTTCGCGGGGCAAGTCGAGGGTTCCCAAAACTTTGAGTGCCGCGTAGGCATCGTTCGCCGCGTAGAGCAATTGCTGTGAAGTGAGTTGATGCTGCGACCAGTTGGAGGTGGTCACTTTCCTCGACTTGGCAAAGCGCTGCTTAAACACCAAACCAACCGCCGTGCGGACGCCCATGTGTTTTTGGTAACCGGCCATGCGGAACACCGTATTGAGATCGACCACTCCGCCCAGGCGGATGCCCAGTTTCGCGTAGACATGCGCGCTATCCGATTTAAGATCGAAGCCCACCTTGATGATCTGTTCCGATTGCAGTAACTCGATCAGAAACGGATGCCCCTCCGCCCGATGCGCTTGAAACAGGTAAGCCTTGTCATACAGGGCAAACTGCACCACATGGGGCCCGTCGCTGACTTCGCCCACAGCGAACGTCGGCTTGGACTCTGTATCGAAACCCACGATACCCGCCGCCTTGATCTCGGCCGTGGCAGAGGCAAATTCTTCTCTGCTTGATGGCACATGGA
Organism: uncultured Gallionellaceae bacterium; assembly: GCA_964532405.1. Lineage (GTDB taxonomy): Bacteria > Pseudomonadota > Gammaproteobacteria > Burkholderiales > Gallionellaceae > PALSA-1006. The sequence continues at coordinate 53,054 of CAZHIC010000016.1, forward strand.
TGCGCTCCAGCGTGAGGCCGGTAAACGGCTCAAGCAAAGCGATCTCGGTTTTATTTGGAACGATTTTTTTCATGGACGTAAATAGTGAGGGTCGGGGGTGTAAAGTAAGCGTGTCAGTCCCGATTAAGCGTACAGGTGAAGATTCAGAGTGTCCTCCTCGCCCTTGTCGATTTTGAGGCCGAGCACGGTCTTGACGGCTCTGAGCACGGGGTGAATCTCAAAAGGTTTCGTAATATATCCATCGGCGCCGCCCAATATCCCCTTGAGTACTGCTTCGCGGGTTGCCGCGGCGGTAAGCATGACAACAGGCATATCTTTGAGTGCAGGGTGCTGGCGCATTTTGACGAGCACATCAAAGCCGTTTGCATCCGGCAGTTGGACATCAAGTAATACCAAATCCGGCAGCGGGGTACTGCGAAGGGCTGCAAGAATTTCATCACGGTTTCCGGCTGTGCGCGAATCAATGTTTTCAAGCTTGAGGCACATTTGCAGAAGCTTGCAAATATCCGGATCGTCGTCGATTACAAGCACGTCCAAGTTGCGTCCATCCTTTTGCCTGCTGCTGTTTGCACGACGGAAAGCGATGTTGACGAAATACCCGTGTTGCTGAAGAAATTTTGCATTGGCATCCGCTTCAGTCTGAGTTTGCGCGCCCAATTTGGATATATCTGTATCGCTGACTTTGGCAGTGAAAAAATCACCGGGATCGATATAGCCGTCGGTGAGTTTGGAGCTGGCAATGACATCTCCCCGTTTGATCAGCTCGTTCAGCTTGGCATGCATCACATTTGGATCAATCTTGTCCGCACGCTTTAGCACTTGCCCGACGTTTGCATGACCGTCGATCAGTATAAGAGCCTCCAACAAGGCGGGAGTGAGCGTGGTTCCGGCTTCGCGAAGTTCACGTTTCCCCTTTTTTGTCAGCGACAATATGGCTGCATCATCGAGTAGGGACAGTTGTTGATTCATTGGGCTCTCTATATGTGCAATGATTTTATCCGTAAATGCCTACAAGGGAAGGCATAAATAGCTTATGCAGCAGTCATATGGGGGTGTTTTGCGCTTAAATTTTGCGGGTGTGTATGACTATCTAGCCTTCACCGCCCGTGCCCGCAACTGTCCGCAAGCCCCCTCAATCTCCTGTCCTGCCGAGTCGCGCACCCGCGCGAGAATGCCGTGCTGTTTAAGCGTTTGCACCATGGCCGCGATCCGTGCGGCAGAGGGGCGGCGATAGTCGAGTCCGTCCACTTCGTTGAACGGGATGAAATTCATAATCGCGTATTTCCCTGAGAGCAATTGCACGATGCGCTCCACCTCGGCATCGCTGTCGTTCATGCCCTTGATCAACGTCCATTGGTATTGCACCGGATAGGCCGTGGCGCGCGCATACATCTCGCCACGTTCCACCAACTCCTCGATAGCGATCTGCGGCGCATGCGGCAGCAACTTGGCGCGCAATGCTGCATCGGTGGTGTGCAGCGAAAGGGCGAGGGCGGGTTTGACAGTTTGCTTAATTGCGGATTGTTCATAAGGCTCAAACCCCCTCCAACTCCCCCTTGTCAGGGGGAGAGCCAAACCTGCTCCTCCCCTGACAAGGGGAGGTTGGGAGGGGGTGGGGTTTGGAATCAATGAGCACCCTGAACCCATCAGCCTCTCAAACACCCTCAAATCCCCCACCGTTGATAACACCAGATTCTTATGCCCGATATTCCCCTGCGTCCCCAGCAGCTCAATCACCTCCATCACATTGTCGAGATTGTGCGCCGGTTCGCCCATGCCCATGAACACCACCTTGCTCACTGCGCGGCGACGGCGCGCGAGCACCACTTGGGCGACGATCTCCGCGCTGCCGAGCTGGCGCAGCAGGCCGGCGCGGCCACTCATGCAGAACACACAGCCCACCGCACAACCCACCTGCGTCGAAACGCACAGACCGCCACGCGGCAGCAGCACGCTCTCCACCATCTGGCCATCGGCCAGCTCGGCCAACAGCCGCGCGACGCCTTCAGCGGCGGGATATTCACTGCTCAGGCGCGCCAATCCATTCAGCTCCGCTTCAATGAAGGGCAATTCATTGCGCAGCGCAAGCGGAAAGAAAGTTTCTGCGGGGCTGTGCTTCCTGTCGTATGAGCAAACCTGACTCCAGCCGCGCAGCAGACGATCTTCGTGGCACGGCTTGGCGCCGAGATCGTGCAGGCGTTGGCGAAGGTGAGTGATACGCATTGGGGAGTGGGAAGCGGGAGTCAAAGTGAGTTCGGAAATAATTGCGGGGAGACCTTAGCAATTTTAACCTAAGCTTTGTTCAGCAATGTAGTCAATGCACGTGGCACGGCCGGAAAAGACTGGCGGATAAAGTTACTTAAAACAACCCTACCCTGGCCCGTTTAGTTTCATTCGCCGAGCAGCTTCGCCGAACATCGGGCGGCAAAGTTGCTACCATGATCGCGACCGTGACGGACTGTATCGCGACACTGCGATTGCCGTATCGACCTGACCGAATCGAGCCTCGCGCGAAGAAACGGCGACCTAAAAAATTTCCGTTGTTAACTGTGCCACGTCAAATCGCGCGTGACCTCATTGATGCTCAGCGAAACCTTAAGCGAGTGCCATGAGAGTCTGGCTCCATAGATTTTCTCCCGGCCTCCCCTTGTCAGGGGAGGAGTAAGCTTCCCTCCTGAGAAGGGAGGGCTGAGGGGGGTAAATTGCCTGTGTCAAAAATATGCAGCGCAGCGGCGTAAACCGTGTCATTTACGGCCATCCACAAATGGCGCACGACACACCTCTGTTACATTTTGACCATCTTCTGCGCACCAGCGTAGCGCCAGTTTGCTCATCTGGTCGAGCAGGGTTCTCATCTGTTTTCCGCGCTCGGTCAGGCCATAGATCACCTGCGGTGGCGTAGTGGGTTCGCAGCGCCGAAAAATCACGCCGCCTGTTTCCAGCACGCGCAGTCGTTCGGTCAATACTTTGGCCGAAATGCCACCCACTTGGCGTTTTAATTCGCCAAACCGGGTCGGTCCCTGACTGCGCAAAATCCACAGGATATAAGTCGTCCATGGGCCGCTCAATAAGCGCAAAAAACTATCAATCGCACAACCTTTTGGGCTTTGGGGTAGTGGCATTGTGTGCCTCCTTACTAAAATGCAACCTAGTTACTATATCGTACCTAGTTTACTTTTTATAGTAGTTACTATTAAATACTAGATACCTAAAGATAACTTTAGACAACCCTCAACGTAAAGGAGATTTTATGTACATCATTACTGGAGCGACCGGCAATACTGGCCAGCACATTACCCGCACACTGTTATCCAAAGGCGCGCGGGTGCGCGTGGTGGGTAGGGATGCAGAGCGTCTGAAACCGTTAGCCGCGCTGGGCGCGGAGCCTTTTGTCGGCGCGGCGGAAGATGCCAAATCCATGACGCGGGCTTTTGCTGGCGCCACAGCGGTATACACGCTGGTGCCGCCTCCCTATAGCGCGCCGCAGGTGCGCAACACCCAAAATGCAGTGAGCCAGGCCTACGCAGAGGCGATCATCGCCAACCAGGTGCGCTATGTGGTCAATCTCAGCAGCGCAGGCGCGCAGCTCGCGCAAGATTTTGGTCCTGTGAATGGCCTGCACGATCACGAGCAGCGCTTGAACCAGATCGGCGATACCCATGTGCTGCACTTGCGCGCGGGCTTTTTCATGGAGAACCAGTTTTTTAATATTGCGCTGATTAAAGCACAGGGCATCAATGGTTCGCCGCTACGCGCCGAACTCGCCATCCCCATGATCGCCACCCAGGATATTGCGGCAGTTGCGGCGCAGCATTTGCTGGCGCTGGATTTTTCCGGAAAAAGCGCCATTGAATTGCTCGGGCAGCGCGACATCTCCATGCAGGAGGCCACTCGCATACTGGGTGCTGCAATCGGCAAAGCGGATTTTTCCTACGTGCAATTTGGCTATGAGGATGCGCGCGCGGCGATGGTAGGGATGGGTTTATCTGCGGATATGGCCGACGGGTATATTGAGCTTTATCGGTATATTAACGACCACGGCTATCCGCAATTAGAGGTGCGTTCAGTCAAAAATACCACCCCGACGCGCTTTGAAGATTTCGCCCAAGGGTTTGCTGCCGTGTACGGGAAATAGCTGCGGATATCTATGACATTGCTGGCCTCTTTAGGGCATCTCTAAAAATCACCCTAAATAAATTATCGAACAGGTCATCGAGAA
>CAZHIC010000017.1:0-53894 GCA_964532405.1 uncultured Gallionellaceae bacterium
CGCAGGGATCTGTGCGGGGGGTGTTGGGCAACCAGCATTCCTACCGCGACCAATTGGTCCACGAAAACACCCGCAAGGGGTAGGCCGTGGCTGTAAGGGGCTGAAGCCCCAACAGCACACGCACACACGAAAGGCACGAAAGAAAACAATCGGTTGCATTGCTTCGGTGACTCACCCATAGGGTTGAATTTCGTAGCATGAAGTTCTTTGAATTTGTTCGTGTTTTTCGTGACTTTCGTGGACAGCTGCTTTTTCTAGATTTAACCGGCCTCTTCAAGCAACTCGGTAAATTGCTTGGCGATTACCGCAGTGCTGAACTTTTGCGCTACCCAATCGCGTCCTTTTTCCTGTAGCTGTCTGCGCAATTGCGCATCGCCGGCCAAGTTCAGAATGGCGTCGCGCCAGGCGGCAACGTCGCCGACGGGAAGCAGTTTGCCCGTGATATCCGGTTCAAGGGTTTCGGGAAGGCCGCCGAGATTGCTGCACAATACCGGAACACCGCTGGCTTGAGCCTCGATGGACACGCGCCCGAATGTTTCGGTGACGAGCGTGGGCGCGGCGAGCATATCTATCGCGGCGTAATAAGGCCGCACGTCTTTAGCCCATGTGTGCCAGATGTGGTGCGCCGCAAATCCCCCGTGCTGAATTTTTGCCTTGAGGTCTTGCACCGCCAGCCCATCGCCTACCCAGATCGCTTTGATGTTAGGCATTATTGCCATCGCCTGATTGAGCGCGTCGCACAGCGGGAGCATGCCCTTGTCCGGGTGCATGGCGCCGATAAATCCGACCACGATGTCGTCGTCGGCGTAGCCGAATTGCGCGCGGCTCGTTTTGCGCAATTGCGGGTCGGGTTTGAAGTAGTCCAGATCGAGCGGGTTGTAGAGCATTTGCGTACGCGCCGCATCGACGCCACGTGCGATGAAATTGGCGCGCATGAATTTCGAAATGACGATGAAGCGGTGCGCCAGACGCGGGATGAAGTGATGGGTGAGGAAACGCAAGGGATAATCCATGTGTTTGAACAGCGCCAGCTTCACGCCGCGCAGGCGCGCGATCACCGCCAGCGGCCAATACTCTTTGCTGAAACTGCCGATGATCCAATCGGGTTCAAATGCGCTGACCGCGCGCCACACCGCGATGATGCCGCGCGGGTCGAACGCGTTGCGGAACACACCGCTATAGAGTTTCACGCCGCTGCCCGCCAAGCCGTTATGGATCGGCGTGTCCGGGCGCACGACGGCGGCCACCTCGTGACCCGCCGCGCGCATCGCCTTGGACAGTGTGATGAAGTGACTCTCGGTGCCGCCACCGCCGTAATGCGTACCCACAAAGAGCAGTTTCATCCGCGCTTGTCCTCGTAATTGCCCAGCAGTTTAAGAATAAAAAGATGCGGGAAGGTGCTGCCGCTCACCAGCACGCGGCGCAACAGCATCGCATCGTCGCCAGTCCGTGCGCGACCGCGCTGTACCGTGGTGGCGGCCTCGAAGCCTGCTTGGCGCGTGGCGGTAACCACGCGCTCATCCAGATCGCCATAGGGATAGCAGAACTGCGTGACCGCGTTGCCAGTCAACGCCTCCAGATCGGCTTTGCTGCCCGCGATCTCATCCTGCAATTCGGCATCCGTGCAGCCCGTCAGGCGCGGATGCGTGCGCGAATGCGCGCCGACCTCCATACCGGCTGTTCGCCATGCACGTATCTGCTCGTCGTTCATCAGATGCTTGCGCACATTCAATGACGCCGCATCCCACTCGTTGTATTGCCCTGTGCGCTGGCTGATGAAATAACATGTCGCGCTGAAGCCGTACTTTTGCAGTATCGGCAGCGCTTGCTCCAGCGTGTCCACGTAGCCGTCGTCGAAGGTAATGACCGCCACGCGCCCCTGTTCCTCACCGCGCAGATACGGCATGGCGGCGGACATGGACAGTCCCTTGTAGCCGAGTAGGCGCAACAGAAACATCTGCCGTGCAAACGCACCGGCGCGCACATAAAGATTGCGCAAGCGCGCCCCCTGCGGAGGAATGCCGATGTTGTGATACATGAGGATGGGGATGATGGGCATTGCTTTCATTTTATTATTTCCCAGTGTCCGCCCTTTTGCGGGCCGACGTATTTTAACCGACCTTCTTTTGCCAGTTTCGAGCTAGCTCGCTCAACCGCGCTAAGTGACATTTCCATTTGAGCTGCCACTTCAAGCAATGTCATGGAGGGGTTGGAGCGTAAAAGTTCAATAATTTTCACCGGCGTTTTCACCGGCGTTTTCACCGGCGTTTTTACCGAAATTTTCCGGGTACCCTGCTCACCCGAAGCCTTGATTAAATGCTGCGGATTAGCATGAAAGGTCAACATCAGACCCGACATGCCGTAGTCGTAAAGCGGTGGTGTAATATTGTATTCCCTGCACTCGCGATTGATTTTTTCGATACCGCGCCCCCATGACTCAATATAACCGGCGCGAAAAAAGGCGTTGGCAATAAGCGGGTTGTAAGGTATCGAAGGATGCTTGCCCATGAGTCTTTCCAGCGTCCAGTCTTGCGGTAATTGTCCCGAACCCCAGAGCACGATTTTGTCGGGATATACACTGATCTGAATCGGTATTCCGCTGCTGTAATCCTTGTGCACCACCGCATTCAGTAACGCCTCGCGCAATGCCGGATAGGGAAACAAGAATGCCTCTATTCGTTGCAGACCTTCATAGCTAATATAGGCTTTGAGATATTTGGAAAACAGAATTTCCAGCACCTTCTCGGCCTGCTCGAACAAGTTGCCGTGAATCTCGTCCTGATAACGCAAATCGTCGTCAGTCACGAAGAAACCAATTTTGATGTAAGCGCCGCTGACAAATTTTTCCGGCTTGTCGTAAAACAGCAAGGTCGCTGCGCGCTTGAGATAGCCGCCTTCCTTCAGTTCCAAATTTTCAAGCAGAGAAACGTTGTCGTCAGCCAGTACCTCTTCGCTCATGCGACCGCTCTTAACCGCCTTTGTTTTGAAAAGCTTGAAAGCCGCTTCACTACAATCGTCCGCATGAAGCTCCGGCATCGGCACGCCGTCCCAACGCCTGCCCCGCTTTTGCAGCAGAAATTTTTCCAGCGCCGCGCCCTTCAGTTCCTGCTTGGTGCTGCCGCTGCGGAAGTGATATTCACCCTTGTAGCTGATGGGGCTTGGGTATGCTTCCACTACAATTGTCAACCAATCTTTCCCGTCATCGCTGTGCAAATTAACTGGCACGACCATGCCCAAAATATCTCGCACTTTGTTGGGGATATCTTCCAGCAACTTCGCCGCATTCGCTACGCCGTGAACCTCACCCTTGTCATTCTTACCGATCACCAACGTGCCGCCCTGCGCATTGGCAAAGCCGCATATCCACTTCAAATATTCATCACGCCACGACTGTTTCCACTCGGTGACTTGGTTTTCTTTCATTGCGGGTGAACCTTTTGGGTGGGAGGATTAAGTGTCATGCGTAGGATGAAATAGACATACTTAGAGGAGCTGAATCTGTTGCCGGGCTTGATCGTCTGCTGCGAGGCGTTGATTGCCACTCGTTCAATCCGCATTCGCCAAATCCCCCAGCCCTCTTCGGCGGTGTACTGAAACGGGCTAACCTTGTATTGCCCCAGCGCCGTGATGAATTCGGCGCGCGTCAGGCCGGCGATTTCCGTTGCCTTGCCTTGCGAGATGATCTCCAATTCGTACCACTTCACCGCAGCGGCCACCCGCAATTCGCGGGTGAATTCCGCAGGGGTTTTGTGCAAAGTGGCGAAAGCAGTCTCCGGCATCTCCAGCGTTAGTTGTGTCATGTCGAGCTCCTAATCAATGTGGCGCGGCGGCGAATAATGCCACAGCTCGTAGATACTCTGTTCGTTGGGGGTCTCGGGGTCAGGTCTCAATACCGTTCGGTTAAATAACTTTCGTGCAGAAATATAATAATAACTTATTGATTTATATATAATATTATCAATTAACCGAGCGGTATTGGGTCAGGTCTTGTAATCACGCGAAAAGCGCTTACGCTCGATTACTATTCGCGGTGAATTGACCGAATGAATGGAAAACGCGCGGGGTGCAGGAGGGCAAGGAATACGCCATTCTCACCGTCGAGGTTGCGCGCGCCCTTTGATCTTGTTGCGCGACCCAATAGACAATAACTTGACATCTGTATCTATTCGGATACGATATGAGCATGAATATATTTCTGAAATCAGAAAAATTTGACGCTTGGCTGTCTTGCTTGAAAGATCAAGTCGGCAAGGCAATTATCGCCAAGCGCATTCGTGGTGCCGAGGCTGGAAACTTTGGTGATTGTGAGCCGGTTGGCGAGGGTGTTTCCGAGTTGCGTATTCACTACGGCTCTAGCTACCGCGCTTATTTCACCCGTCGCGGGAATGTGGTCTATTTTTTGTTACTGGGTGGCGATAAATCAACCCAGAAGCGCGACATTAAGCGTGCCATAAACATGGCGCGCACTTTACCGAAGGAGAGAACATGACTAAATTTACCCCGTTTGATGCCGCCGATTATCTCGATAGTGATGAAGCGATTGCCGCGTATCTCACCGCCGCTTTGGAAGACGAAGACCCCGATATATTCCTAGTTGCCGTCAAAGATGTGGCGCGCGCCCGTGGCATGACGCAACTTGCCAAGGACACTGGCCTTGGACGCGAGAGCTTGTACAAAGCGCTCGCCCCCGGTGCTAAGCCGCGCTACGACACTTTGCTAAAGGTGGTGCGTGCGCTAGGTGTGTCGCTAGAAGCTAAAGCGATACACGCTTAATACGATATTCGGTAATTCGCGTAAGCCGCAAGAACCATCTGGCATTGCGCCCTGCCGAACGCCGACAGGTGGCCACTATATAAGTTGTCCACCCTTGCACCTCAACAGGAAATCTACCATGCACATTCGTCTTTTGTTTTTTGTACTGCTCTGCTTGCCACTCACCGCCCCCGCCGCGACCCTGCACGCCGAAGCACGCGCCGCAACCGAACAGCAAGCCAAGCGTGAGGCGCTTGCGGCACTGGCCGATTCCATTCTGGTGAACGTGCAATCCGAATCGTCCAGCACCGTGGAAGGCAGCGGCAAGCGACAGGATGAATTGCGTATCAGTTCGCGTAGCGATATTCCGCTGATCGGGGTAGAGATCAGTACGGTGCAGATCGGTAAAGAGGTGCTGTGCGAAGCGCGCTTGGACAGCAGCAAGAGCTTGGCGCTGTATGTCAAGAAATTGAACGAGCTGCTGCTGGAAATCGGCACCTTGGATCAGCGCATCGCCAAGGCGACCGGGAATGACCGTTATGTGTTGTTGACGCAGGCACTCACGCTGATCGAGCAATACGAAAAATATCGTGCCGTTGCGCAACTGTTGGGCGAGACACAATTCACTGTGCCACCGCGCAGCCGCAGCGACACCGAAGCACAATTGCGCGCCTTGGAAAAATCTGCTCCCTCCATCGAGCTGGCAGCGCAAGTGCTGGCGAAGGGGCTGAAAGCCGAGGCGGTGTATATCTACCCCGCCGTGCCGCGTGGCTCGCACGAGGTCACCCCGTTTGGCCGTGTGCTGCGCGACCGCTTGGCGCAGAGCCTCGCACCGGTAGAAAGCCCGGATAAAGCGCAGACCTTTTTCAAGGGCGAATACGAGCTTCTCGATAACAGCATCCACCTCATCTACCGCTTGCTGGACACCACCGGCAATACCCTGGAAACGCGCGTGGCAACGCTGGCTCCATCCGCCTACAAGGGGCTGCAAGTCAAACCGGCTACGATGGATTTTGATCGGCTGTTGCACGAAGGCGTTGCCGTGAGCAGCGACTTCCGCGCACAGATCACCACCAATCGCGGCAGCGAGGATGTGCTGTTCGATGAGCATGAAGAGGTCGAGCTGATGGTTAAGCTCAGCCGTCCCGGTTACTTCTTCGTGGTGGGGCATGTGGCAAAGAAAAACGAGAATTATTCTTACCTGCTGGAGCTGGAACATGCCGACAATGACCGGCGCTTCATCCGCTATGTGAATGCGGACGATGTGAACAAGTGGTTGAGCATCGGTCGCTTCGAAGCAACAGCTCCCTTTGGGGTGGAGAGCATTCAGCTCATGGCGAGCAGCGACGACCCGATCAATCGTTTGCCCGCGCATCCTTTGGACAAAAAAACTGAGCTGTATGTAACCGCCACCAATGCCAAGCAGGGCATCACCAAGACGCGTGCACTCAAACCCAAGCGCAGCGAGACGGACAAACAATATCAGGCGGAAACGGTGCTGATGTTCACCACGATGGCGAAGAGCGGCGCGGGAGAAAAATAGTCATGTTGGGTTATTCCATTTATCTTTCAAAAGAGCATTAACCATGTAGGGTGCATGGAATGCACCCTACAATATTTCACTATCGATCGGGAAATGGAATTACACAAGCTAACCCGACGTATTTGAACTATTCGCTGATGCCATACCGGCGCAGTTCTGCGCGGCATTTCGCATAGTCCGGGCAGACGCTTTCCACCACGCGCCAGAAGGCGGCGGAGTGGTTCATTTCGACGAGGTGGGCGAGCTCGTGCACGACGACATAGTCGATCAGGTGCAGCGGCATTTTGACCAATTGCCAATTGAGCCGCACGACGCCGCGCGAAGTACAGCTTCCCCATTGGGTTCTTGCCGAAGAGAGTTTGATCTGCTCCGGTGCCACCTGCATGAGCGGGGCATAGTGCGCCACGCACTCTGCGAACACCCGCTCGGCTTCGCGCCGATACCACTGCGTGACGACCTTCTCGATTTTTATCTCATCGGTTGTATCCACGACGTGAATATGCAGCTGTTCGCCGCGCAGTTGCGGGGGCGAGGCGAATAGGCCGGGGATGATGCGCAGGGTGAAGGTCTCGCCGCGAAAGGCTAATTTTTCGCCGTCTATCCATTGCGGCGCGCCGGTTTTTTTTGATTGCCAACTGCCGAGTTTCTCGACGACCCAATCGGCTTTTTCGTTGAGTACGCTGTGCAGCCATTTTTCGGAGGCGCGCAACGGCATATTGACGGTGAGGCCATGATCGTCGATGCGCAGGCCGATGCTGCGGCGCTTGCTGCTGCGTTTGAGCGTGTAGGTGACAGGCGTCCCCGCAAGCTGGATGCTGCGCTGCTCGACGGCGGGAGGCGTGATCGCGTGGCGTAGTTTGTTAAGCATTGCTTTTTTTGGGTACCCTATCCCGATAACGGGATAGGGCTATTCCTGCACGATCTCGAAATCGTGCGTGATGTCTGCTGTTTTTCCCAGCATGATGGAGGCCGAGCAATATTTTTCCGCAGAAAGTTTGATCGCGCGTTCGACTTGCTCGGGTTTCAAGTCTTTTCCTTTTACAACGAAATGAAAATGGATATTGGTGAACACTTTCGGGTCTTCAGTGGCGCGGTCCGCCTGTATCTCCACCACGCAATCGCTGATTTGCTGGCGGCTTTTCTTTAGGATGTGGATGACGTCGTAAGTGGTGCAGCCGCCCGTGCCCAGCAGCAGCATCTCCATCGGGCGCGGGCCGAGATTGCGTCCGCCGCCGTCCGCCGGGCCATCCATCAATACGGCATGGCCGCTCTCGGTCTCACCCAGGAATGAAACTTGTTCTACCCATTTGATGCGTGCTTTCATGCTGCGTCTCCCGATGATTTACGTTTTCGATTTTAACCGATACCACGCCATGCCGATCAATTCGTGCATGACGATACGGCTGCCGCCCAAGGCGGAAGCGCTTGGAATGAAGCTCAGCAAATCGGTCTGATAGCTTGTGGTGTAAGCCGTTGGTGCGGGAACGACTTCGAATCCTGCACTTTGAAATGCGCGTACGGACCGTGGCATGTGCCAGGCATGGGTGAGCAGATAGATGCGTTTGATCCCCGCCGCTTTGAGTATCGGGTAGCTTAGTCGCGCATTTTCCAGCGTATTGTCCGACTCGCCCTCAGCCCATTGCACCGGAACCCCGAACTCCTGCTCCAGCACCTGTTTCATTTGCAGCGCTTCGGAAAGCGTGTTGCCGAGGGGTTTGCCGCCGGTGACGAGAATCGGTTTGTTCGTTTCACGGTAGAGCTTGGCGGCATAGCGCAGGCGTTGCAAGCTGGCTTCGCTCACCGTGTCGCCACCGTATTCCGGGGCGTGGAAATAGGTGCCGCCCCCCAGCACGACGATGGCATCGGCTGTTGGTTTGCGCGTGTCCACGACGCGCGGTTCACCTTCCAGGCCGTGCAGCAACATCCCGGCAAAAAAAGGTGTGGAGAGCAGCCACAGCAGTGCTACGGAAGTACCGAGCAAGATGCGCGCGATGTGCGGACGTTTATGCCAGAGCAGCAATCCGATCAGTGCCATGATCAGCAAATTGAGCGGCGGCAGCAGGAAAGCGCTGATGAGGTTGGTGATGAACCAGGACATGGTGTTTCGTTGGGTGAAAAAAGAACGGGCATCATACTGCATGCCCGTTTCAAGGAGGAGCGCGAATATCTTTGGTGCTTAAGCTTGTGCTTTTTTCCGCATGAAGTGCTTGGCGTAGCGTTCGTTCATGCGCGCTACCGGCAACAAAATGAACAAGTCGGCGCAGTTGAAGTCAGGATCCCAGGCAGGCGCGCCGCCGATGTAGGCACCCAGACGCAGATAGCCTTTGATGAGCGGAGGGATGATAACTTCCAAGTTTTGGTTCAACGATTCCAGCGGTAGCGGGCAATGCGGGAATACGTGGTACTCGGATGGGGCGGCGTGCAGTTTGTGAATTTTGTTGTACACGCTGGCGGCGTAGTGGCCGCCGTCAGCTATGCCGATGCTGGCGCAGCCGATCAGATATTCGTGGTTGTGCTTGCCGATGTAGTCGGCCAGTCCGCTCCACAGTTGTGTGATGGTCGCGCCATCGCGGTAATCCTGATGCACGCAGGAGCGTCCCACTTCGACCATGCGGTCGCGCAAGTTGGCAAGGCGCGACAAGTCAAATTCGCTTTCGGAGTAGAAGCCGCCTGCCATGCGAGCTTGTTCTGGCGGCATGATGCGGTAAGTGCCGACCACTTTGCTGCTCTCGTTGTCGCGTACCAGCAGATGTTCGCAGTGTTTGTCGAAACGGTCACGATCCAAGCCTTCAGCTGCATTCGGCAGCTTTGCGCCCATTTCTTCGGCAAAAATTTGATAACGGATGCGTTGTGCTTCTTCCACTTCGGAGCCGGTTTTGGCAAGACTAACTGTCAGTTTGTTGTGAGGTGTTTGACGTTGTAGTTCTGGTTGGATCAAGTGGGGCATTTTCAATCTCCTTGTGAACGGATGTTCGAAGATTAGCAATGCGATATTGCGCGACAGTTACGGCAACATGAAATTTTAGTGAAACAGCTCCGGCGCTTTGTGCGGTGAGGGTTTAATCGGTGTGTAAAGCAACATGCCGTAGGACGATGGGAACTGAGATCGGTCATCTTTTCCTGCCACATGAAAAGTGCCTGTCGTTGGTGTTTTCGTCGCAATGGGCGTGAGCGAAAGTATATGCGTTATGCGTTGATGTGCTTCCAATGCAAGTGTGCGCCGATTCTCGGCTTGATGACTGTCAAGCACCGGGGTGGAGGTGAGGCGTACATGGAGGTCGCGGCTACACAGTATTTTCCAGAGCGACGCGACGAAAGTCGTGTCGTCGATGTAAGCCGCATCCAAGTTTGGCCTGTTGTTCTTGTCGTGATAACGGATGGCGACCGGATAGATGAGCGTGCGTGCGTCGATGGCGGGTTGCAGCAGCGATGAGTGAAAGTGCCTGACATGCGAGCCGTCTGTCGTGGTTCCCTCGGGGAAAATAGCCATGCAATGTCCCTGTTGCAGGGATTCGGCAATTTGCAAATTAGTGCGCGCGGTGTCGCTGCGCTTGCCGCGTTCGATGAATAGCGTTTGTGCCTGCGCGCACAGCCAGCCGATGACAGGCCAGTGACGCACTTCCGACTTGGAGACGAAGCGCAGCGGCAATGCCGCATTTAGCACGATCACGTCCAGCCAGGATATATGGTTGGCGACGATCATTCCCCGCGTAATATTTTGCAAAAATACGGGGCCGTTCGTGCTTGTGCGCACGTTAAAGATGTCGAGCAACTCCGCCGACCAGCGCCGCAAAATACGCTTCTGATACCTGATGTTTAAAGAAGGAAAAACGATGGCGAGCATTGCGCCATAAAGCAGATGCAGGGCAAAGCGCATGGCGCGAAAGCCGGCCAGCGCCAGCGTCACTGGAGATTGCGGCATGGTTTGCAATTCGAGCTATGGATCAACATTCGCTCTTGCTGGTAGATGAGCGTTGCTCGATGAATAAACTGTTCCCCGGCGTGCGTTTGGCCATTTTTTTCGCCTGTGTGGCGGCGGCAGAGACTTCGTTGTGTGAGAAATATTGTTTGGGGGCGACCGGAATCGCTCCTATGGAAAGGCTGGTGAGCGGGTGGAACACGACATTGTCGTTGCGATCCGCACTCTCATAGCCGCCCGTTGCCAAATGTTCCGGAGTGAAGAGCAGCGAGGCGGCCTGTTCGAAGGCGCACAGGGATTGCTCCAGGCGGGCTTTCCAATCGCGGCTTTGCATCAGCAGAATAAAGTCGTCGCCGCCTAGATGCCCGATGAAGTCCAGCTTGGGGTCGCAGGCCCAGCTGAGGACGCGCCCGGTCAGCTGGATCATTTCGTCGCCTTTGTGGTAGCTGTAAACGTCGTTGTAGGGCTTGAAATGATCCAGGTCGCAATAGCAGGCCACAAAGGGCGTTTGCGTTTGCAGCAGGCGCTCGATGTGCTGGTTGATCGGCACGTTGCCCGGCAGGAGCGTGAGCGGGTTGGCGTAACGCGCTGCGGTTATTTGCATCTGGGTCAATTCGCGCAGCAGGTTTTGGCCGGAGGAGATTCCCAGGTAGCGTCCTTGTTCGGTAATGATGAATCCGCTGCTGAAATGATCTTCTTCGGAGTGGGACAGGAAGTGGCTTAGCTCCTCGATAGGCATCTCCTTATCAACGAGCAGGGGCGACGGCTGCATGAAAAATTCGCAGGGTTTCTTGCCGTGCAGTTCGCGCTGGAACGGGCGGGAAAATAAATTCAGGAAATTTGAGCGCTGGATGAGTCCGACGGGAACGCCGTTGTTGACTACCGGTATGACGCGCAATGCGGTGTCGGTGCAAAAGCGCTCGAAGATGAGGTCGTTTTCTGTGGATTGCAGTACGGGCTCGACGTAGGTGAGTAGTTTTTTAGCCGTTTCCTTTGTCGGGGACGCGAGTTCCAACTTGGTGGAAGCGGCACTTTCCGCCGAGTTGATGACACGACTCGTTTCGGACGAGGCAAGCAGGGGCGGCGTTTGGCTCGGGCGCGCGATGAAATAACCTTGTCCGACCGCGATGCCGATATCCTTGATCACCTTCAATTCGGCTTCGGTTTCCACCCCCTCGGCGATGACATTGGTGCCGCAACTGAGCGCAATCTGCTGGATGGACTTTAAGAATTGCAATTTGACCGGGTCGGTGTCCACGCCTTGTACAAAATGCATGTCGATTTTGATAAACTCCGGGCGTAACTCTGACCATAGACGCAAGCTGGAGAATCCTTCGCCCAGATCGTCGATGGCGATTCTGAAACCCATAGCGCGGTAGTGCAGCAAAGCACCGCGCATGATGCCGAAGTCGTAGGTGGGCTGATTCTCGGTGATTTCAATGATGACGCGTTCCGGTGAGATGCCCAGTTGTGCCATGAATTCGAGCGTCTGCCCATTCTTGAAGCTCGGGTGCGTCAGGGTTTCCGGGCTGACGTTCAAGAACAGGCTGCCGGGAAGTCCGAGACGCGCGAAAGTTTCCAATACGATTTGCCGGCAGAGCATTTCCAGTTCGAGAGACAGGCCTTGTTGCAATGCGGCGCTGAATAATTTGGCCGGCGAATGCAGCGGGCTATTGGCGGGGCCGCGAATCAGGCCTTCATAGCCGATAAATTCGCCACTGTTCAGATCGAGGAGGGGTTGGAACAGGGCGGTTAATTTGCGTTGACGGAGGATGTCATGGAGTGGTCTTGTCTCCGTCGCCATGGAATCGTTGGTATCGGCGAGTGCCGATGCGAGTGCTGATGAAAGTATTCTGATATTGGAATGGTGTTGTTCGGGCAGTGGCGCGGTTGCGGGCATGGCGATCCCCAATGTGTGGTTAACTAGGGTGGCACGATAGGGGGTTCGTGTTACGGCATTATTAAGCCGTCGCCGGACATTGTTAGAGATATTTGACAGAGGCTCGTTGTCTCGCATACAATCCGCGCCCTTCGAAGTTTACTAACTCTTTTGTATTAGGAAGTGCCATGAAAACATTTTCCGCTAAGCAACACGAAGTCCAGCATGACTGGCTTCTCGTCGATGCTTCCAATTCCATTCTGGGTCGCTTGGCGAGCCAGATCGCTGCCCGTTTGCGCGGTAAGCACAAAGCGATTTACACGCCTCACGTGGATACGGGCGACTTCGTCGTCGTTATTAACGCTGATAAGGTGCGTGTCACAGGCAATAAGTCTGAAGATAAGATTTACTATCGTCATACCGGCTATCCCGGCGGTATTTACGAAACCAACTTCACCAAGCTGAAGCAACGCCATCCGCAGCGCGTGTTGCAAAAGGCCGTGCGCGGCATGTTGCCAAAAGGTCCGTTGGGCTACGCGATGTTGCGCAAGCTCAAGGTATATGCCGGTGCGACGCATCCGCATAGTGCCCAGCAACCTAAACCTATTGATCTGTTAAAGGCATAATCATGAGCGTGACTTATAACTACGGCACTGGCCGTCGCAAAAGCGCAGTAGCCCGCGTATTTATGAAACCCGGCAAGGGTAATATCGTTGTCAACGATAAGCCGCTGGATGAATTTTTTGCCCGTGAAACTGGGCGTATGGTGGTGCGTCAACCGCTGGCGCTGACCGAGATGCTGGACAAGTTTGACATCATGGTAAACGTTGCCGGTGGTGGCGAATCCGGTCAGGCGGGTGCGGTGCGTCACGGCATTACCCGTGCATTGATCGACTATGATGCTGCGTTGAAACCTACCTTGAGTCAGGCTGGTTTGGTGACTCGCGATGCACGCGAAGTTGAACGTAAAAAAGTCGGTCTGCGCAAGGCGCGCCGCAGGAAGCAATTCTCCAAGCGTTAAGCGCTTGTCGGATGTGCAGAAAAAGCCGCCTTTGGGCGGCTTTTTCATTTATTATTTGCACCTCAAAATTGAGGCGGGAGTGAGAAGTGATTAAGGTCGGTATCGTAGGAGGAACGGGATATACAGGCGTGGAATTATTGCGCTTGCTGGCACTGCATCCCCAGGTTGAGTTGAAAGTGATCACCTCGCGTGCCGATGCGGGTACGCCCGTCAGTCAGATGTTTCCCAGTTTGCGCGGTTACGTGGATCTGGTTTTTACCCATCCCGACGGAGCGCATCTGGAGCAGTGTGATGTGGTGTTTTTCGCTACGCCAAACGGCATTGCCATGCAGCAGGCTCGCGCCTTGCTCGATGCGGGTGTGAAAGTGATTGACCTCGCGGCAGACTTTCGCATCAAGGATATTGCAGAGTGGGAAAAATGGTACGGTATGAGCCACGCTTGCCCGGATTTGGTGGCGGAGGCGGTGTACGGTTTGCCAGAAGTGAATCGGGCGCAGATCAAACAGGCGCGGCTGGTGTCCAATCCCGGCTGTTATCCCACGGCAGTACAATTGGGTTTCATTCCATTACTGGAAGCGGGATTGGTGGATGTAAATCACTTGATCGCCGACTCAAAATCCGGTGTGTCCGGCGCGGGACGCAAGGCTGAGATTCCCGCATTATTCGCAGAGGCATCGGACAACTTCAAGGCTTATGGCGTGGGCGGGCATCGGCACTTGCCGGAAATTAAGCAAGGGCTGGCGAATGTCTCAGGCAAGCCGGTCGGGTTGACCTTTGTGCCGCATTTGACGCCGATGATTAGAGGCATACACGCGACGCTGTATGCTCAAATTAAAACAGAAGTGGATTTGCAGGCATTGTTTGAGCAACGTTATGCCAACGAGATTTTTGTAGATGTGTTGCCAGCGGGGAGTCATCCCGAGACGCGTTCGGTTCGCGGCTCGAATCATTGCCGCATCGCGGTGCATCGGCCCCAAGACGGAGACACTGTGGTGGTGCTGTCGGTGATCGATAATTTAGTGAAAGGCGCAGCGGGGCAGGCCGTACAAAATCTGAATATCATGTTTGGATTGCCAGAGGCGACTGCGCTAGGCGTGTTGCCGTTGCTTCCCTAGGCCATGCTACGGAAGATCAAACGAAAATTCAGCAGTTCTGCCCCGCGTTTGTCGGTGCGCCCGCATGTGCCTTGGTATGTGCGTTGGGCCATTACTTTGCCGTTTATTTTTGCGGCGGGCGGATTGGTTTGGTGGGCGTATGACTCGGGTTTGGAGCTGGCCGGATTTCATCGCGGATTAGCGGAAAAAGAGTTGGATGGGTTGCGGGATCGCGTAGTCTTTTTGGAGGCTGAAAGTGCCAAGTTGGGCAATCAGGTAGCCTCTTATGAGCGGCAGATTCAGATCGAGCAGTCCGCCATGCAGGAGACCGCAAAGCAGGTAAAAAGTTTGAATGAAGAAAATGTGCGCATCAAGGAGGACTTGTCATTTTTCCAAAATTTGCCGCTGACGGGAGGGCGCGAGGAGGTGTTGAGTATCCACCGGTTAAAAGTCGAGCGCGAATCTTTGCCGGGCGAGTATCACTGCCGGTTGTTGTTGGTGCAAAACGTGCAGCAGCGTGGCAAGGAGTTCCAGGGGCGGATACAATTGTTGGTAAACGGCGAGCAAGACGGCAAGAAAGTAATGCTACAATTCCCGCAGGAAAATTCGCCGGATGTTGCCGCGAATCAATTGAGTTTCAAATACTATCAACGCGTGGATAGAGTTTTTAAATTACCCTTGGATGTGCAACTTGAAAGTGTTGAGGTCAGGGTGTTCGAGAATGGGGCGCGCGAACCCAAAGTTAAACAGACCGTTGGGTTATCTTAAGGGAGTGTATTATGTTTGGTAGCCGACCTAGCAAGCCGCAAAATCGCATCGACTCTTTGATCGGTGCAGGAACCAAAATCGTGGGCGATTTGCATTTTACCGGGGGTTTGCGCGTGGATGGCGAGGTTGACGGTAATATCATCGCCACTCCGGGCAAGCCGAGCACCTTGGTGTTAAGTGAACATGCGCGCGTGGATGGCGAGATAAAAGTCACTCACTTGGTTGTTAACGGCGTGGTCACAGGTCCGGTGTATGCCGCAGAATATTTGGAATTGCAGAGCAAGGCCAAGCTCACGGGAGACGTGCATTACAAAACTTTGGAAATTCAATTGGGTGCGATCGTTGAAGGTAAGTTGATTCATTTGGCAGAAATTTCTGATAAAGTGGTGGCGTTGAAACTGAGTAGTGCCGAATCGTAAATTAATTTGTGGAGAAAATGATGAATACATTAGTTGATGCTGCAGTAATACAAATGCCGGATTTGCTTTTGTTTACCGATAATGCGGCGAATAAGGTCAAGCAGTTGATCGAAGAGGAGGGCAATGCCGACCTCAAGCTGCGCGTGTTTGTGAGCGGCGGCGGCTGTTCCGGTTTTCAGTATGGCTTTACCTTCGATGAGGTGGCTAACGACGACGACACGATCTTGGATAAGAACGGTGTACAGTTGCTGGTCGACCCGATGAGCTTCCAGTATCTGGCGGGTGCCGAGATCGACTATCAGGAAGGATTGGAAGGCGCGCAATTTGTCATCAAAAATCCAAACGCGACGACCACCTGTGGTTGCGGATCTTCTTTTTCGGCATAAACCGTAAGGATAGCGTCAATGGGCAAGGCAGACGGGGGGCGAAAGCACTCCCGTTTTTTTTATGCCTGGTAGATGGCACCGAGGATGCACGGATGACTGGCTCCCGTGGCCTCGGGCAAGTTGGCACTCTTCCCTTGCAGAGTTTGTTGAGCCAGCCAGGCAAAGGCGATCGCCTCCAGCCAGTCTGCGCCTATCCCCAGCACGTCAGTGAGCTGGATGCTGCACTGGGGGAGAGCTGCATTCATGCCGCGCACTAACGCTTGGTTATGCGCACCGCCGCCGCACAAATAGATTTCTTGTGCGCCGTGGCAAAATCTTTGAATGGAATCCGCGATGCTATGCACAGTTAATGCCAACAACGTGGCTTGCACATTTTCAGGCACTTCATCTCCGCCTAAGTGTTGTTTGAGCCAGTGCAGGTTGAACAAATCTCGTCCGCTGCTTTTCGGTGGGACTGCATTGAAAAAAGGCTCATTCAGCAAATTTTCCAGCAACGCCGGAATCACTTTGCCGCTGGCGGCCCAAGCGCCATCTTTGTCGTAAGCGCTGCCCTGGTGTTTCTGAATCCATGCGTCCATGAGCAGATTGCCCGGCCCGCAGTCGAAGCCTATCGTGGGGCGATCAGGGGGTAAATCAGTCAGATTGCTGATGCCGCCGATATTGACGATGACACGGTGGATATTGGGATGGCGCAATACGCGGTCATGGAAGGCGGGAACCAGCGGGGCGCCTTGCCCTTTTGCCGCGATGTCCCGGCTGCGAAAATCACTTATGACACTGATGCCGGTTAACTCTGCCAGCAATGCCGCATTGCCCAGCTGTATGGTGTAACCCAACTCGGGGCGATGGCGGATAGTCTGCCCGTGGCAGCCGATTGCGCGGATTTTATGTGCGGGGATGTCGACTGTTTGTAGTAGCGCCGAAGTCGCATCGGCATAATCGCGGGCCAGCTGGTTGGCAATTATCTGCGCTTGGTGCAGTTCGTTGGGCGCGGGGTGATGCAGCACTAACAGCGCATCTTTAAGGTCTTGAGGGTAGGCTTGGTAATGCGTGGCGATGAGTTTGATGCTGTCGCCGGAGAGATCGGCCAGTGCCACGTCGATCCCGTCCAGACTGGTGCCGGACATGATGCCGATATAAAACTCCGGGGATTTTTTCACCTGCCGAAAATCAATCCAGCTTCGCCAAACGTGTATTGCGCAACATGGCTAGGCGTTCGTTCAATTCGCGAGTGTTTTCCAGAAAGGCTGTTTTTTGTGCTGCGCTGATGGGGGCGGCATCGGGTAGTGCCACGCGCAGCGGGTCGCGTTGCGTACCGTCAATTTTGAATTCGTAATGCAAGTGCGGGCCGGTGGCTAGGCCAGTCATGCCGACATAGCCGATGACCTCACCTTGGCTAACGCGTTGGCCGCGATGGATGCCGGGGTAAAAACGCGACAGATGCCCGTATACCGTGGTGTAGCGGCCTTGATGGTTGACCATGATGACGTTGCCGTAACCGCCTTGTTTGCCGACCAATGCAACGATACCGTCGGATGTGACTTTTACCTTGGTTCCGATAGGCGCGGCATAGTCCACGCCTTTGTGCGCGCGCCATTTGTTCAGCACGGGATGGAAGCGTGACGAGCTGAAGCCCGAGCTGATACGCGAGAATTCAAGCGGGGAGCGCAAGAAGGTTTTGTGCATACTTTTGCCATCCGGGGTGTAGTAATCCCCGGTCGTGCTGCTGGTTTGATAATACACAGTGCGGTAAGCGTGGCCCTGGTTGATGAACTCTGCCGCCAAGATGCGCCCGGAACGCACCGCTTCGCCGTTGCTGTAAATCATTTCATACACGACGGTAAATTTGTCACCTTTGCGCAAATCGCGATGAAAGTCGATGTCGCCGCCGAAGATTTCCGCCATTTGGTTGGCAACCGGATCGGTCAAGCCTGCCGCGTCTGTCGCGGCAAATAAAGTGGACTTAATCTCACCCGTGCGCATGAACACGCGTTGTTCCAGCTGGACGGGCATTAAACTGGTTTTATAAGCAGAGCCGATCTTCTCGATAACGACCTGTGCGCCGCCGTTGTTGAGGTAGCGCAAAGCCAGCAAACTGCCGTCGGCAGCGATTTCGGATTGCACCTCTTTGCCTACCGCGAGTTGACGCAATGACTCGGCACCTTTGTTTTTAAGCAGATAGTCAGTGGCTTCCGGGTCTTCCACATTCAAGCGGCGCAACAGTTCGGCAACTGTATCGCCGCGCTGCACCCGCTCGTTGCGCCAAAAAACAGTGCTGGTGCCGACGGTTTGCGCGGCGACGGGCAAAGCAATCGCTTCAATAATAGTCTTTTGTTCGGAGGTGTTAAATGTGTTCTGCGGCATGATGCCAAAGGCCGTGACGACCCCAAGCAATGGCACGGTGGACAAGGTGATGAACCAACGCAGCTTCATTTTGTGTGCTTGCGACAAGGTGTTTTGCGGTAACATTCGCGCCTCCCAAGGCTGCTGTTATTCGGTTTAACGAACATGAGTCCGTCGAATTGGGCGTCACTTTAACAGAAAGTGACTTCGCCTCAAAATCCGCTTGGATATTGGCGAATGAACGGAATGAATGGCGGATCGATGGCGATGAGCGGTAGGGATTGGCAGATGAGCGGCAGGCAGGGCGACTTAACTCGAACAAATTAGCCGAACTGGAACCGTTCCTTCCCCTTCTCAGGGGGAAGGCTAGGATGGGGGTGAATTCATGCGCAACTTCTACCCCCTGTAAAACTACTAGCCATTCGACTAAGGCAGCAAGCTGCCAAGTCGCTGGTTATCCCTAGCCCTCCCCCTGCATGGGGGAGGGGATATAGCTGAAATACACAATTTAAATTTAGAAATTATGACCCAGCAAACAACCCTAGAAATCATCAAACGCGGCGCGGAAGAGCTGCTGCTTGAAACCGAATTGAAGCAGAAGCTTGCGCAAAATCGCCCGCTGCGTATCAAAGCCGGCTTTGACCCCACCGCGCCCGACCTGCATCTCGGCCACACCGTCCTGCTCAATAAGATGCGCCAGTTGCAGGACTTGGGGCACCACGCCCTGTTCCTGATCGGCGATTTCACCGGCATGATCGGCGACCCCACGGGTAAAAACGCCACGCGTCCGCCGCTCACGCGCGAGCAGGTGCTTGCCAATGCGCAGAGTTACCGCGATCAGGTATTCAAAGTGCTCGACCCGGACAAGACCGAGGTCGTGTTCAACTCCACTTGGATGGACAAATTCAGCGCAGTCGATCTGATCCGCCTTGCCGCTACCCATACTGTGGCGCAGATGCTGGAACGCGACGACTTCTCCAAGCGCTACAAGAGCAACCAGCCCATCGCTATCCACGAATTCATCTACCCGCTGGTGCAGGGCTACGACTCCGTCGCGCTCAAGGCCGACATCGAGTTGGGCGGCACCGACCAGAAATTCAACCTGCTCATGGGGCGCGAGCTGCAAAAACATTTCGGCCAACCCGCCCAGTGCGTACTCACCATGCCGCTGCTGGAAGGGCTGGACGGCATCAATAAAATGTCCAAATCGCTGGGCAACTACATTGGCATCACCGACGCGCCGCAAGATATGTTTGGCAAACTCATGTCCATCTCCGATACGTTGATGTGGCGCTACCTTGAGTTGCTCTCCTTCGAAAGCCTGAATACCATCGCCCAGTGGCACGAAGAAGTGACACAAGGGCGCAACCCGCGTGACATCAAAGTGTTGTTGGCTCAGGAGATCGTCGCCCGTTTCCACTCCAGACAAGCCGCTGTGGATGCGCTGGCGGAGTTTGAGGCGCGCTTCCAGAAAGGCGTGTTGCCGGAAGATATGCCGGAAATCACGGTTGCCAGTAAAGACGGTATCATCGGTATTGCCCAATTGCTCAAACAGGCCAATCTTGTGGCTAGCACTTCAGAGGCTCTGCGCATGATCGAGCAAGGCGGGGTTAAGTTGGACGGCGAAAAAATCAGCGATAAAGCACTGCAACTCAAGACGGGCGTGGTGGTTGTGGCGCAGGTCGGCAAGCGCAAGTTCGGGCGTGTGACGGTGGCCTAACTTAAGGGGTTGTTGGATCGTTGGCGAAGAGAAATCACATTATCCTGCTTGAACAGAAGGTCGAAACAGGCATTGCCCAAAGTGGACTTCCGCTTGCTGAACCCAAGGGCAAAGTTTCTGTACCATCGTAAAGAACAATTCCAGCTTTGAATGATTGCGGTGCGATGCTGGCTAATTTCTTTAAGCCAGTCAAGTCGCTGACGGAGACGCTCGCCGCAGACTTAACCTCAATGCCGATGATGTCACCCGCTGCGTTTTCAATAACGAAATCTACTTCGTTCTGGTCCTTATCGCGGTAGTAAAAAATCTCATACTCACCCTCAGCCCAAGTGATTTGTTTGCGCAACTCGGCAAATACAAAACTTTCAAGCAGCTGACCAAATAGTTTCCGTTGCGCCAATGTGTTTGAGAAATCAAGCAATACGCTGAGTAGCCCCGAGTCTAGGAACTGCAATTTAGGCGTTTTTATCAGACGGGAGAGACGATTGCCCGACCATGCTGTGATGCGCTGCATCAGATACATTTGCTCAAACACAGCAATATATTTACTGGCGGTTTTGTGGTCGATACCTACCTGTCCTCCCAATTGGCTGTAATTGCATAACTGTCCCGCAGTTTGCGACAGCGCTTTAAGAAGGCGCGGTACTTGATCCAACTTATCAATACTAGCGATGTCTTTTATGTCGCGTTGAATAAGTGAATCTATGTATTGGCGTGCCCACGTTTTACGGCGGCGGCTGTCAGTCCGGGTTAGCGCTTCTGGGTAGCCACCACGCGTGACCTGCTCTACAAGAGCCTCGCCTACGCTGGGTGCAACAGCATTCAGTACATTGCCCGCAAACAAAGTATCAAGCCAAGACATTGATGTGCCGGGTGCGTTTGCAATTTCAGCTTGCGCCAAAGGCAATAATACTAACGTTTCCATCCTGCCTGCGAGAGAGTCGGCAACATTCGGCAATGTCATCAGATTGGCAGATCCAGTTAGTAAAAACCTGCCGGGTCGGCGGTCTTCATCCACCGTTTTTTTGATGGCCAATAACAAGCCTGGGGCGCGCTGAATCTCGTCTATCACCGCCGTATCAATGCTGCGAATCAACCCCACAGGGTCTTCATTGGCGGCAACCCGAGTAAGCTCATCATCCAGCGTCAGGTATCGGCGTGTAGGGTCAGCCAGTTGGCGTACCAAGGTTGTTTTTCCGGCTTGCCGAGGACCGCTGAGTAAAACAACAGGCGTGTCTGCAAGAGCCGCAACAACACTAGGTAGAATGCCTCTGGGAAAAATAGATGGAGTGATGTCAGTATCAGGCATGGAAAGTAGTCTCGTCTATCTGGGAAAGTAATATAGTCCATTTGGGAATTTATTGCCAGAATATTGGGATTTAAGTTTTTTTGAGGCGTAATGGAAGATTGCGACCTCTTTTCTTAAGTGAAGGGGGAATCTATTCAAAAAGCGATAGCCTGTATGAGTGGTGAGCCAGCCTTTCAAAGGCGCAAAAGATGACGAAAATTGTCACCGGGGTGACGTGAATTGCGCGCCACTCAAGCGAAATCAACAGCGACTCCGGTGCGGATGGTCTTGGAGCGAGCCCTGCCCGCGAATCTCCCGTCCATCATTCGCGGGCAAGGCCCTATCGCGGTTGCTCAGGCCGCTCTGACTTCATTCAAAAGATCAGGATGTCGATCAAGCACCTTGAGTAACTTGATCAGAGCTAGGGATGGCTTGGTCTTGCCGTTCTCATATCTTGAAAACGCATTAGCGCCACCCCCAAAAATTTCTGCTGCTTCGCGCTGATCCAGTGCAAGTTTTTTGCGAACATTTGCAATGAATCCCGGATCAACAATAGAAGCGTTCACCTGCTTGTTAAAAGCAAGCATCAAGTCCATGGTGCGTCGAGATTCTGCCGCATCCAAAATAGACTCATCGCACGCATAGCAAAATCTACCTGACACTTTCGTCAGAAGCGTCGTCTCCCCCTTGTACGTGTAAGTCACGTCGCGGGTATCTTGCACCAGATTAGCAGCACCACAAGTTGGGCATTTCATATTTATAACTCCTTGAATGAAACGATGAGCACATCATCAACGACAGTCAGCAGTAACGTGAAGCTCGCGTAGCGATTCGATTGCCTCCTCGCCCGCTTGCGGGAGAGGATTGTGGAGAGGGGAACGGGCAGCACAAATTCATTATCAGGGAGCAAACTGCCATGCCCGTTAGATAAACCTCCCCGGCGTTTGTTGTTGGGCGATACACATCTTGCCAGAGCTTATGATCGGCGTGGGTGGTCATGCTCTTATAGAAATCAGAAGTCGCCAGCGAGGTCACTACGGCGAGCATGCCGTCAAAATCAACCCCAAGCGCCGTAGCGCCTTCGCGAGCGGACTTCGTTGACCGCACTCGTCCATTTTCAATCATGCCTTTGACAATCGATAGTTTGTAGTGGGGCGCGCTCTTTTCCATGTGTCGCACATTAGTCCAATCGACAATTTTTGGCAAGTAGGTTAAATAAATAAGGTAATCCCCCGGCTTAGCCGGGGGACTCACAAGGTTTGACCGAGCGCTACGGTCAGCCTGATTCTTCTGACCCGATCAAGAGTTAGGAGAATCAAATGAAAGAGTACCAGAGTCTTTGTCATACGAAATGGGATTGCAAATATCACATTGTCTTTATCCCAAAGAGGCGGAAGAAAATGATATTTGGAGCGATTCGCAAACATCTCGGCGAGATATTGAGGGAATTAGCGGAACAAAAGGAATGCCGGATAATGGAAGGGCATTTGATGTCAGATCACGTACATATCTGCATCAGCATTCCGCCGAAGCACTCAGTATCGTATGTGGTCGGATATATCAAAGGGAAGAGTGCGATATCGATAGCGAGACGATTTGCCGGGAAGACCAAGAATTTCATCGGAGAGAATTTTTGGGCGAGAGGTTACTTTGTAACCACGATTGGACTCGACGAAGAGATGGTCAGGGCATATGTCAGAAATCAAGACCAAGAAGATGCCCATTACGACCAGCTGAAGTTAGGCATGTGAGCCAGCGCCTTCAGGCGCATCACGTTTTTGCCCCTTTGAGGGGCTAACATAAATAAACCCCCGGCTTTGCCGGGGGTAACTTAATTTGACGGGGGGCAAGGAATGCCGCTTTCATTTGTTTGAGGTGACGAAAATTGTCACCGGGGTGACGTGAATTGCGCACGCTCAAGCGAAATCAACGCTGGCTCAGGCTTGGACGGTTTTTGTAGGAGCGGGCCTTGCCCGCGAATGGTTGTGAAAGATTCGCGGGCAAGGCCCTCTCCTACAAAGGCAAAGCCGGGGTTTTTGGTTGTTAAAGAGGCACTCAGTCTGAGCCATTGCATCGAGGCTGGCACGCATCCTGCATCTAACCGGGCGCACACCCCGTGTGTACCCTTCAACATTAAAGGAGCATCAACATGAAACAAATCCAAAAAGGTTTTACCCTGATCGAATTGATGATCGTGGTAGCGATTATCGGTATCTTGGCTGCGGTAGCGATTCCTGCGTATCAGGACTACATCACCAAGGCTAAGCTGTCTAAGGTTGTCGGAGCCGTTGATGCAGTGAAGACTGCCGTCGTTATGTACAATCAAGAACAAGGTGGGATGGGCACATTTGTCACCGCTGCCGCAGCTAATACGCCTAGTGCTAGCTGGACATCGCTTGGATTGACTGGGGCGGCAAGCGTTACTGCTGAAGTGACTGGTATTGCTGTTGCTACATCTGGCGCGATCACTGCAACTTTGGGTGCGATTTCTACCGCAATTCCAGCAGGCTCCACCGTGGTCTTTACTCCGACCTTCGGTACAACTGCTGTAACTTGGGGGACTACATGCTCCCCAACAGGCGCAGCTCAACCGCTGATGGCAAAAGCTTTTGGTTGCCCGTAATTCTGATTGCCTTTGCTGCGAAACCCCTCCTCGGAGGGGTTTTTTTTGGGCTCTGAATCTTGGATGAGTATTATGAATAGCTACTCGAATCTGTATTTTCCGCGTGACCGAATCAAAGCATTTCTATTGCTGCTGTTGGTTGGCTTCGTCTATCTGCCGTTTCTCGACAATCCGCTGGTGTTCGACGATGTGCCATTCTTCAATGGCGGTCCGTCGGGTTATTCAGATCAGCTTTTTGAGTTTAACCTTCGCTGGTTTCCTTATTTTTCCTTGGGCTTCACTTGGGTGTTTGCCGCTGAAAACCTATCCGCTTATCGCGTGCAGAATTTGTTGCTGCATGGCTTGAATGTGTTGTTGCTGTTGTTGTTGATGCGCTTATGGATCGGGGTGTTTATTGCCGACGCGAGCAAAGAAAGGCTTGCCAATTGGGGGGCGTGGCTGGGCGCACTGGTGTTCGCGTGCCATCCGCTGGCCGTGTACGGCGTGGGTTATTTGATACAGCGCAGTATTTTGATGGCGACGCTGTTCACCTTGGTGATGCAGCTCGCTTATTTGCGCGGCCTGCTGGAAAACAAAAAACGATATATGGCGCTGGCCGTGGCGGCCTATTTTCTCGCCGTATTCAGTAAAGAGCATAGCATCATGGCTCCGGCTATTCTGTTGCCGCTGACTTGGATAATGCGTGATCGCATTCAATTTTCTCCGCGCATCATGCTGGCAACCTGGATAGGTTTTGCACTGGTTGCGTTGCTCGTGGTCATGCGCCTCAAAGGCCTGTTGGGCGTGGCCTACGAGCCGGATGCGGCCAATTTGTTCGGGCGGCAACAGGTGCTGCAGGGAGCGCCTGCGCTGTATCTGTTGAGCGTGCTCACTCAGGCCGGTTTGTTTTTTAAATATTGCTTGCTGATGCTCGTGCCCAATCCGGCATGGATGTCGGTCGACATGCGCGAAACGTTTCTCCTTTCATGGCGCGACTGGACGAGCTGGATAGGGTTGTTGGCGTTTGTCGGCTACGGCCTGTTTGCCCTGCGTTGTTTGCTGCGCGGCGGGCGCATCGCCTTGCTGGGGTTGGCTTTGCTTTACCCTTGGCTGTTGTTCATGACGGAGTTTTCCAGTATTCGTGTACAGGAAATTTTCGTGCTGTACCGCAGTTACCTGTGGTTGCCCGGTTACATGCTGTTATTGCCTTTGTTGGTCAGCGCATGGCCCTCTTTTGTAGGGTGGGTAGACAGGGTTTTCGTCTGCCCACGCGGCTCGTTATCGGCGTGGGCACAGAAGCGTGCCCACCCTACGCTGCCGCAAGAGGGGGGAGCAAAGTTCATGTTGGCAGGAGCTCTAATCGCTCTGTTGTTAGTACCCTTGTCATGGAACCGGCTGTGGGTGTTCGCCGACAATTATCGCCTGTGGAACGATGCCGCGCAGTTGTTGCATAGCGATCAAACACCGGGGGCAAACCGGATATTTTATAACCGGGGGCAGGCCGAGGCGGCTATGCACAAATGGGACGACGCCATTGCAGATTTCCAGCGGGCGATCACGCTCAGTCCGCCGCTTGCACCGCTTCACCACACGTTAGGTTTGGTATATATGGATACGGGACGCTATCAGGATGCGCTCGCCCAATTTGAGGCGGCGATTGCGCTCAAGCCGGAGGAGGCTGGCTATTACTATGCCAAGGCGATGTCGCTGAAACGGCTGCATCGGGATGATCTGGCCATGCGGCAGATGGAGAAAAGCTGTGAGTTGAAGTTTATGACGGCTTGCTTGATCGTTCAAATGAACGCGGGCAGCAAATAGCGGATCAATTTTTCTTGCGCTGTGCCGCCGCGATTCCTTGCGGCACAGTGAGTTTGCTTGAAACGGGTAATGGGTTAAACTCGTGTCACTTTGAAAGGAGCTCACCATGAGTACCATCACATTTGATACATTGAGATTCGTTAAAACATTAGAAGCCGGCGGCATTAGCCCGGAGCAAGCAGAGGCAATTGCAGAGGCTTACCGCGATGCCTCGGCTGACCAACAACTCGTTACAAAAGTTGATCTTGAGTTAGCACTACAAAAAGAATTGGCACCAATGAAAACGGAGCAACAGGTAGCAAAATGGATGAATGGCTTAATGCTGGGCGGCATTGTTACACTGATACTCAAATCTTTTTATATTGCTTAATCTGCTGTCTTCTAGTTGAGTTTTTAATAGTGGAAAAAATGAAAGCCCCTGCAGGGGCTTTCATTTCTCTGTGCAGAGAGTTAGTGGGGCAATTTCATTAGAATCCCGATTAACAAAGCGAACTGGGCAAACGCTAGACCTACAATCCATTTGAGTAAATCGTATTTCAACTCAAGCAAATCGTTTTTTGTCGCCAGATCCTTGGTTTTAGTAAGCTCTTCAAAAGCTTCACTCTGCGCTTCGGCGATTGCCTCGGCGGTTGCTTGTGACATGCCAGCGCTTTCAAGTTTTTTAACGAACTTCAGTGTGTCGAAAGTAATTGTGCTCATGTTTGTTTCCTTCCAAAGTTGGTTCAGTTTAACTCAATGCTGTTTAAATGAAAATTGATCCACTCCTGTTGGGGGCTAGGCTGTAGTGTTGATATTGCTCAGGAGCTAATTCTTCTTGCGCTGTGCCGCCGCAATCTCTTTGAATTGCTTAAGCTCGGTCTCTATCGTCGAGAGTTCGTAGTAGTCCGTTCCCCCTTGTTTGGCGAGTTCCAGCTGTTCGATCGCACCGCGCAGGTTGCCGTGCAGGATGTAGTTGTAGGCAAGGGCGTGGTGCTCTTCTTGCACCCTGCCCAACGCGGCAAAAGTCCGCGCCTGTAGTTCGTACAGGCGGGCGTCATTGGGGTGGGCGAGGATTTGTTCGTTGAGCAGCTTGAGCGTTTCTTCAAAGCGCCGGTCTTGCAGCAGCACTTCGGCGTAGTCGTAGACCAGGGCGCGATGTTGCGGGAAGTTTTGTGTGGCGCTGCGGTAGAAGTCGGCGATATTTTTTTCCTGCCCGCCGAGGCGTTTAATTTTTCCCGCCAGCGTGGCGATCATGGCATTGGTGGGGGCTTGTTGCTGCAAGGTGGCGAATTCTTGTGCGGCCAATTTCTCCTGATTGTTGCGCAACAAGGCGAGTACCAGTCCATACCGGTTGGCGACGGGGTTGCCAAACTTTTGCTCGCCCAGAGCCGAGGTGAAGAAAGCGACGGCTTCGCTGGGCGTTTTTACATGGGCATTCAGTTTGGCGCGCACCAGTTGAAAGTTGAGGCTGTCCGGCACGAGGTGGAAAGGCAGTTGCTGCACGCGGTTGCCCACATCGGCGATGCGTTCCGCCGTGACGGGGTGGGTGCGCAAATAGGTGGGCGTGTTGCCTTCGGATATGCGCGTGGCTCTTTGCATCTTTTCAAAAAAAGCGGGCATGGCGCGCGTGTCGAAGCCGGATTTTTGCAAGGTGGAAAGCCCGATGCGGTCGGCTTCCTGCTCGTAGGCGCGGGTGAAATTGAGTTGCCGTTGCATGGCTCCGCCCTGCGCGCCATAGATGGCGGCAGTGGCGGCCTGCGGATTGTTGCGCGCGGCGAGGATGGCAACCGCGATCGCGGCCATCGCGGCGAGCGAATCATATTTTTGTCCCGCTATCATTCTGGCCAGATGGTGTTGGGTGACGTGGGCGATTTCATGACCCAACACGGAGGCCAGTTCCGATTCGTTTTGCGCGAGCAGTATCAGGCCGGTGTTGACCCCGATGAAGCCGCCCGGCATGGCGAAGGCGTTGATGGCGTTGTCGTTGATGGCAAAAAATTCAAAAGGCTGTGAAGGCTCGGCACTATTGGCGACCAACTGGTCGCCCAGCTGGTTGAGGTAGTCGGCAATCTCCGCATCGTCCAGATAGCTTCTGTCGGCGCGTATTTGGTACATGCTTTGTTGGCCGATCTGGCGCTCCTGCTGCGGCGAGATCATCTCCTGCGAGGCGTCGCCCAGATCGGGCAAGCCGTCGGCATGGCAAGTGAGTGCGACAGAGCAGAGCAGGGGGAAAAGAAGTTTTCTCATGGGGTATATGATAACTGCTTTGAATTTTTGCCAAGAGTGTTTTACTGCGTTTAGCGGCGAGTTTGCCGAATCTGGACACATGCAGGCTAAACCCGCAGAATGTGCGTCCTCAGCGGTTCCTTTCCCCTCTCAGGGGGAAGGCTAGGATGGGGGTTGGCTCGGTAAGTTACAACGTTTCTACCCCCACCCTAACCCTCCCCCTGCATGGGGGAGGGGATGTTGGGCCTATTGGACTATTTGAGATTGGCGGAGCAAGCAATGAGCTATAAGAATATATCGGTTACAGAATTACAACCTTTGCTGGCAGCAGGGAAGGTGCGGATCATCGATGTGCGTACCGATGCGGAAATAGCGCGCGGTTTTATCAATGGCGCAATGAAGTTGCCTTTGCACCTGTTGCCGCTACGCCTGCAAGACTTGGATGCTCAAGCGCCGACGGTATTTTATTGTCAGATGGGGGGGCGCTCGGCGCAGGCGGCGGCGTTCGCGGCAAATCAGGGCATGGCGGATGTCTACAACTTGCAGGGCGGCATCACCGCGTGGGCGCAGTTTGGCGGCGAGATCACGCTATGAGCGATGCGCTATTTGATGTCGAGCTGGATGCGCGACAGATGGATTGCCCGTTGCCGATTTTGCGCACCAAAAGATCTTTGTCTCCGATGCAGGCTGGGCAGGTATTGAAAGTAGTCGCGACGGACAAAAAATCGCCCGGTGATTTTGCGGAATTTTGTCGACAAACGGGAAACGAGTTGCTGGCTTCGGAAGTGCATGGCGACGAATTCGTGTTCCTGATTCGCCGCCGCGCAGTTTTGTAAATTTAAATAATCTATTAGACCCAATATACCCTCCCCCTGACAGGGGGAGGGTTAGGGAGGGGGTTGAAACGTGTACATTTCACCACTTCTACCCCCATCCTAACCTTCCCCCTGCAAGGGGGAAGGAACTTTCGGCTCTTAATCTTCGAAACGTTTCAGCGCCATGCGGCGAATCAGATTGTCTTTCAACACGAACTGATGGTACAGCGCGGCAACCACATGCAGCGCGATGGTCAGTATGATGATGGCGACGATGGCGGCATGCACTTCATGGATCGCAAATTTCTCCAGGTCGGGCAACTTGCTCGCATCATGCGTCTGCAGTGCGGTGAACACTCCCGTGGTACTGATCATCACCATGCCGCTCACGGGCAAGGCGATCAGCAAGATATACAGCAGATGATGAATGCCAGTCGCCACCTTGTTGGCGATGGTGCTGCCGCCTGCTATGGGTGCAGGCTTGCCGTCCTTGCGCAGGAAATAGGTGCGGATCAAAGTGAGAATCAGCACGAGGTCGCCAAGGATAAAGTGCCAAGGATAGAGCGACATTTTGGCGGCAAGGGCTTTGGTTTCGTCGAGTTCGTGGCCGAGATAAAAAGCGGCGATGAAGAGGATCAATGTGAGCCAATGGATGGCGGCGAGGCGTGTGCTGTATTGCTTCATGATCTATTCCTGTCGAGTTAATTCGGGGTGCGCGCATTGTAGCGCAAGACGGTTGGGCATCAAGTTACATGCTTGTTACTAATTGGGTTCCGCGGGTCTTTACGGTTCTTGTTTATAAAATCATTCTGGCGGCAGCAATAATTGCCACGGTTCAACTTTGAGCGCGCCAGCGATTTTTTCAATGTTGCCGAGAGAAATGTTCCATACGCATCGCTCTATTGCGGAAATATAAGTTCGATCCAGTCCGCATCGAAACGCCAATTCTTCTTGTGATACCGCCTGCTCAACACGAAGGCGGCGCATGTTCTGCGCGAGAGTTTCTCGTAGCAGGTTTTTTTCCGTCGTCTGTTTGCGGTGAATAGTGCGTTTTTCCATGCTGTACAGAATCCATAAATGAAGTGTTTGTTACCACGGAGTTTGCTTCTCATATTGGATTGCGCTAAAGTCTGGCGCAGGCTGAAATGGGTCGTGCAACACCGTACCTAGTCGAATGCGACGGAAGGGTAGATGATGGATTTTGACAAGCTGAGGATTATCCCAAAACGAGAATTTTTTACCTTGCTTGGTTTGGTGGCGGGGACGGAGTTGCTGCTCATGGTGACGGTTAACGCGGCATTGGAGCAGTCAGGTTATCCGAACTTGATCAGAGCCATACTGGATGCCGGGTTGCTCGCAATCATCTGCGTTCCGCTGCTGCTCAACTACCAGTTACGCCCATTGCGGGCGGCTTACTATGACGACCTGACAGCTCTGCCGAACCGTCAGTTGTTTCGCGACCGTCTGGAGCAGGCGCTGGGGGCAGCCAAGCGCGAGCAACGTAATTGTGCGGTAGTTTTCATTGATCTGGATAAATTTAAACCGGTGAACGACGAACATGGTCATCGTGTCGGGGATGCGCTGCTAAAGTGTGCGGCCGAACGAATCTGGAATGCCGTGCGCGACAGCGACACGGTCGCCCGCTTAGGTGGTGACGAGTTCACTATCTTGTTACCGGTAATTTCGGAAGCAGAAGACGCCGCAAAGGTGGTGCGGAAAATCATGATTGAGTTTGCCCGTCCATTTGATCTGGATGGCCGCATCATTCAGATTGGTATCAGTGCCGGGATCGCCCTGTACCCTCACGACGGTGATGAAGGCCTGGCATTAATCGATGCTGCCGATGAAGCGATGTATCGAGCCAAGAGCAAAGAAGGCTCAAATTATTGCTTCGCTATCCATTAGCGGGGGCAATTTGCAAGGCTATTCCGGAGGAATGCCACTGCGATAATCGGCAACAGGTTCAGGGGCGCGCAAGGCTTTGCAGCCAGGCCAAAGCACCTGCTCCCGCAATATGTCCGCTGGCGAAACAAGCGCTGAGTAAGTAGCCGCCAGTGGGCGCTTCCCAGTCCAGCATCTCGCCCGCGCAGAATACCCCCGGCATTTTTCGCAGCATCAGCTTTTTGTCTAATTCATCAAACGTCACTCCGCCTGCGCTGCTGATGGCTTCGCTCAAAGGGCGCGGGGCGATGAGTTTGAGCGGCAGGGCTTTGATCGCGGCGGCGAGGAGGGCAGGGGCGGCGAAATTTTGCGCGCCCAGCACTTCGCGCAGCAGGTTAGCCTTCACGCCTTTCAACCCCAGACGGCTTTGCAGATGGCTGCTGAGCGAGCGCGAGCCGCGCGGATGATGTATTTCGTCGTGTACGCGCCGCGTAGACCAGTCGGGGAGCAGGTCGAGATACAGAGTCGTGCTGCCGTTGCGCTCGATATCGTCGCGCAATGCAGCGGACAGCGCGTAGATCAATCCGCCCTCGATGCCGTTGGACGTGATAACGCATTCGCCTTGTTTGCGCACTTCGCCGAAGGTGGCGACGATGGATTTGAGCGGCTCGCCGACGAAGTGCTCGCGGAAGTGAGTACTCCACGCGATGTCGAAGCCGCAGTTGGCGGGGCGCAGTGCTGCGATGTCGATACCGCGCTGTGCCAACAGCGATACCCACGCACCATCCGAACCGAGCTGAGGCCAACTGCCGCCGCCTAGTGCCAACACCACGGCATCATATTTGATGATTTTCACGTTTGCTCCCTCGCCCGCTTGCGGGAGAGGGTTGGGGAGAGGGGATTGCGCGGTCTCGAAGCGCAAGGCACCCTCAGTATTCCATCCGCACCAGCGATGGCGCACATGAAAATGCACTCCGCCCTCGCGCAGCCGATGCAGCCAAGCGCGCAGCAGCGGTGCGGCCTTCATGTCGGCAGGGAAGACGCGACCGGAAGAGCCGACGAATGTTTCGATGCCAAGGCCGTGTATCCACTCGCGCAGGTCGGTGGGCGTGAGTGCATCCAGCAGCGGTTTGATCTGCTCGCGCCGCGCGCCGTAGCGCGTGAGAAAATCGGCGTAGGGTTCGGCGTGGGTGATGTTCATGCCGCCTTTACCCGCCATCAAAAATTTGCGCCCCGCGCTGGGCATCGCGTCGTACACATCCACGCGCATACCTGACTGTGTTAGTGCTTCAGCCGCCATCAATCCGGCGGGGCCTGCGCCGATGATGGCAACGCGTTTTTGAATGGAGTTGTCGATAGCTGGCATAGGTGTCGGGAGCGGTGTGCATTGGCGCTCATTATCTCCTACAGGAAGGACGCAGAGCTATACAGCAAATTTTCCAGCGTATCCCATGCGGGTTTGGAATCCGTTCCATCGGTAAATACTACTGTGTAACGCATCTCCTGCGGCGAAAGTGGCTCTTCTGCCGCTTGCAGCTTTTTCAGTACATCGACATCGGCCTCGGAGGCATCGTTGGACAGCGCTTGCCGTTGCCGGATGCGCGCACGTAGTGTCGCATCGTCGGCTTGCATCGAGGCGATGACGAAAGGTGCGCACACCTCATCTGCCAATTTGTGAAACATCTCACGTTCATTTTGTTTGAGAAATGCCGCATCCACGATCACAGAGTAACCAGCGGCCAACAAGGCACGCGCAGTAGCTAACAGATGAGAATAGGTGCGTTGCGTGGTATCGCTGCTATAGATGTTTTGATCGGCGCGACTGCCATCCAATGCAGACAATCCGAACAAGCGTTTGCGCTCTACATCCGAGCGCAGGCGAATTGCTCCCATGCGTTCTAATGCGATCTGTGCGAACGTGGTTTTGCCTGAGCCCGGCAGGCCGTGCGTGATGAGTAGGCGGGG
Source organism: uncultured Gallionellaceae bacterium (assembly GCA_964532405.1). GTDB lineage: Bacteria > Pseudomonadota > Gammaproteobacteria > Burkholderiales > Gallionellaceae > PALSA-1006. The sequence goes on from CAZHIC010000017.1 coordinate 32,419, forward strand.
TTGTCGCGGGGCAAGGCATTCGCCTGCTAATGTTAGGTAGCTGCGGCAAGTGGTCATGTGCTCCCCTCTCACACTTGTGGGAGAGGGGCTGGGGGAGAGGGAATGTTGCAGGGCATACCCTCTCCCTAGCCCTCTCCCGCAAGCGGGCGAGGGGACTTGTGTAGAGGCGTTTTTTTGCAAGAGGAGGTAGGGGATGGGTTGAGCCTGGTTTGCCCGAATGGCGTTGACTTTGGCGCGCACCGTGGCGCGATAAGCGCAGTAGAAATTTAATAACTCGACGCCCGCATAGTCGCCGGTCTGTTCCAGATACGCATTCAGAAAGCGATAAGCGAGGTCAGAACGCTGGTGATGCAGCAGATCCATGAACAGAAACGCAACTTCATCCATCACGTCGATCCAGCGTAATGCGGCATTGAAATCGATGCCGTCGAACGGTACGGGTTGATTTCTGATGAGCGCGATGTTGCCGAGATGGAGATCGCCGTGGCATTCGCGCACGAAGCCATGAGTGCGGCGCGCTTCGATAAGTTGCTGGCATGCTTCAAATGTTCGTTCGCTTGCCAGTTGCAATGCGGCCAAGTTGGCCGCATCCGCAGCTTCAGTCAATAAGCCGGAAAGCTGCGAGAAGTTTTGTGTGAGCGCGCAGTGGATGTCGGCGGTGTCTGCTGTGGCGACAGGCAATCCCGCGTGAAACTGCGCGAGCGTCGTTGCGAGTGCGTCCATGTGTTGAGCTTCGACTTTTCCGCGAACGATCAGTCGGTCGAATGTTTTTGCTGACGCAAAGCGGCGCATTTTGACGGCGTATTCAATGGCCGGTTGAGAGTTCCATTCGGGATGGGCGTGACTGCCGCCGATGGCTACGACACCGAGGTAGAGTTGCGGCGCAAGGCGGCGATTGAGCCTTATTTCCTCAGAGCAATAGTGGCGGCGGGATTCGAGTTGAGTTGCATCGAGAAAGCCCAGATCGAGTGCCTTCTTGATCTTGTAGGCATAGCGTCTGGCAAGCAGCACCCATGAAATATGTGTCTCGATCAATCGAACCGTTTTTGCTTGATGGGGGTAAAGAGTGGGATCAAGCAGGGATGCGATTAATTGTTTTTGCTGGTGCAATCCGGTTTGAGACATCATCTCTCCCTAGCTCATTCGACGTGCCGCCATGCTTCTGCCTAATGTTTCCAACTGAGTTGCAGTCAGTAATTTGTTTGCCAGTGGCAGCAACTGTGAATTTTCCAGCGCGATGTGGCGATCATACGCTCCGATGAAATGTTCGGCTGCCCCGGCATCAAGCGCGGCGGACTTTCCATTCGCTAACTCGGTCAGATAGGAACGCAGGTGCTGCCATGCGGCATCCATTACTTTATGCTCGTTCAACAAGCAGGCGACCAGTGCATGTGTTTCGTCTGACGAGGTGGCGAGCAAGAGCGGAAACAAATCTTTTTCTTCGTCGTCGTGGTGATGTCGCCCGGCAGTATCGAAATAACGCAGGATGGCCCGTGCCGCTTGCTGTGCCTGAGTATCGCAGCCATACACGGGCAAGTGTGCGAGCAGTTTGAGCAGCGTGGCGCACTGGGCTTGAATGCGGCCATGACACGCCAGCAGCATTTCCAGCGGGTCGTCGAAGCTGGGTGCGGGTGCGCCGCCGATCAAGCTATTCATCAGAGTGCGCGCCAAGGTATAGGGTCATGCGCCAATGCGGTGAGCACGATGTAGAAGAACACCGCTTGCGCTGCAAGCCACGCGACGAGCTTCACGCGTCGCGTCTTGCCGCGCTTGATGGCGATGGAGCCAAGCACGATGTATAGCAGCAGAGCGATGATCTTCGCCAGAAGCCACGGTGCGGCAAAAGGCGAGATGTCGAGCAGAACCGCCAGTGTGATCGCGCTGCCGAGTAGTACGGTGTCGATGATGTGCGGCGCGATTTTTACCCAGCGTTGCCGCATAACGGGCGAGGCGCGCAGCACCCAAATGCCGCGCAAGAAAAACAGGGTGTAGCTGAGCAGGACGCTGGCGAGGTGCAGTATTTTGACGGAATCGGCCATGTCAATGCTCCCGTCCATCCACGCGCGGCTGCATCAGTATCGGGATATAGCACCAGCCCAGCATCGCAAAGCAGGCGAACCAGCACGTAGCCGCGAGTGCAACCCACACGGTGTAGCTGTCCGGATATAGTTGCGGCGCGATAATTCGCAACACAAATGCCAGCATCATAAAGTACAGCGCGAGCTTGTCGATAGCGTCGAATGATACTTTTCTGCCCGTGTGCCCTTTGCTGATTCTGATCAGCATGGCGGGAATAATCAGCCCCATCGCGCCGAAGGTGAAGACATGAATGGACAGGGATGCACTTAATGCAAAGTAGCCGATGAGTCTGAAAAATTCGATCAGCAATTGCGCGATGACCGCGAGGCAGCCGAGATACATGATGCCGATATCCAAGCGGCGCAGACCCAGTTGTGGTTTCCAATAAAACAGTCGGCCTAGCAGCAACACCGCCAGCATTAGGGCAAGGCCGCTGGCTAGTTGTACGGGTAGCAGATCGGAAAGCACCAGCAGTATTGCAAGCAGCTTGATGGCCTTGTTCAGTAAGGGGTTGAGCAGTATCTCCACCTGAAACGCACCCTTCATGAAATCAAACAGTGTTCGCTCCAGCATCACCAGAATCGCCACGCGAAACAGTCCCACGGCCATAGCCATGCCAGTCTGGAAATGTTCGGTGCTGAGTAGCAGATGCTTGGTTAGCAGAAAGGCGGGCAGGATCAGCAGGAAAAAATAGTTATCGCGATAGAAATCCGCTTTGCGATTTTTTATCAATGTCCACATCACCATCGACACGATCGCAATCAGGAACAGGTTGTTGGAAACATAAAAAAGCAACCGGGGCCAAGTGCCTTCAAACCACATCCCCGTTCTTTCAAACACCCAGGCCGATGCCAGAAACATCAGTGCCCGACCGTGGTAGCCGCGCACCTTAACCCAGTTTTTGCTGGCGGTAAGCAAAAAGCCGCCGAGCACCGCCCAGCCGAAGCCGAAGAACATCTCATGTGCATGCCATTGCACGATAGCGAAGGTGTGGGCCGGGGCTGAAATGGCTCCCGAGTAGATCAGTGCCCACAGCAGCGGCAGGCACAGTCCGGCAAGAATGGCTAAAATGAAAAAAGGGCGGAAGCCTACCAGCCAGAGGGGGTGTGAGGATATTTTCATCAGGATTTTCCCCGTGTCAGTTCTGCATGGGCAGTCTGCTTTCCAGTATCGGAAAGAGCACGCGCTCTTCGAAACGCACATGTGCAGCCAAGCATTTACCGAAGCAACTTAGCGCCTCTGCATTGTTTTGCCGCAGATCATCCAGCAATGCGTGTAATTGTCTATGCTCGGCCAGAGTACGTTCGGCCAGAGCTTGCTCCGGTGTTCCGCCCAGCAGCGGCAGCAACGTCTGTTCTTCAACCAAAAAATGAGCTGCCAGTTCCTCGGTGTAAGCCTGTATCGCACGTTGGCAAGCTCGACTTAACTCTGCTGCATCGGATGAAATCGCTGACTGTTCGCACACTTTCGCCAGTTTGAGGGCAGAGTGATGTTCTCGTGAGAGTGGTTGCAGCGTTGGACTGCGTTGCATGGTGCTAGACGCGCATGAAGTCGATGGCTATGTTGCCCGGCTCACGCGCGACATAGTTGATTTCGATTCCATTGCCGTAGCGCTGTTGCAGTTGCGCAAGCAAGGGCAATGGATCGTGGTCGTTGACGAACGCCATCGTTTCGCCCGGATTCAGCGAGTCCAGTGCGCCGAATATGGCCGCGTGACGGAAGCGCTTGGCAACGCATCGGGCATCGAACGGGTAGCGCATATCTTGTGTCGTTGTGGTTGAACAGTCGTGTGCCATTTGTATCTCCTGAAATTGAAAGGTTGTGTTTGTAGATCGGAAGGGATTCCGGACTACGCTTGTCCATGCAGATTTTTTTCTGTTTCGATGGCCTTGGGAAAGACGATCTCGTTCTCCAGATGAATATGCCGGAATAGGTCGTTTACCAATTCATCTAATCCCGAGTACAGCGCCGTGTAGCTGGCACAGGCTCCGGGCGGGAGGGTGAAGTGGTCGGTGACTTTCAGCATTTTGTGCAGAATCATGCTGTCGTGTTCATGTTCCATGGACATCATGCGGATAGGATTGGCAACTGTGCCGAAATGCGCTGCCGGAGGCGAGTCACTCTCCAGCGCAAGCATGTAGGGAAACAGAATGTTCTCTTCCTTCATCAAATGCATGCCCATATCATCGCGCAATTCGGAAAAAAGTTTGTGCAGTTCGTGTAACTCGGGATGGGAGTCTCCATGCACGCGTACCACTTTGTCGATTAACGGAGCCAGTTCTTCAAGTGCACTTTTGGTATAGGGGTGATGATGACGTAGCAGGTGTTTGACCAGCTCAGTGAGGGTGCTTATTTCCCAATGGGCTTCGGGTTCGATATTTTGTTGTGCCGTACTGTTGTTCATTCAAAGATTCTCCAAATGGGATGCTTATACATTCATATTAAAAGAATGATATAGGCGGTAGCTGATAAGTACAACCCCCCTGTGAGGGGGTGGGAAGAGCCTAAATCACAATATGTCGGCTAATGAATTTTGATCGAGCGTGGCGAAGAAGGCCTCTTGTGCCTGGATGAATAGGCCTTTCAAGCGACATCCCGGAAGTAGCGGGCAGGCATCTCTTGTGGCATCGTCTTTCATGCAAACTACCAGTGCGAGGGAGTTTTCCATCAAACGCACTACCGAGCCGATTGATATGTCACCGGCAGCGAGAGCCAGACGTATCCCGCCATTTCTGCCGCGCTCGCTGATGAGCAAGTTGTTCGCGACCAGCGTCATCACGACTTTCATCAGGTGAGCCTTGGAGATGTCGAACGCATCGGAGATTTCCTGGATGGTGGCCAATTCATTTTTGCGTCCGAGATAGATCAGGGTGCGTAATGCGATGTCGGTTGAAACGTTGAGTTGCATGTCGTCAAGTTACCCAGCGAAATTATTTACTTTTAGTGCGTCCCTGAGAGAAGGTGTTTTCCACTAGAGGTGCCGCATCTGTTTGAGGGACGTGGCACAGGTTGCAATTGTAGCGTGCGCCAACCAGATTTTCTGTGACCTTGCCCGGTGCATTGCGCTGATCGGTGTAGTGGCTGGGTGGAATGGGCGTGGGTGCGCCCGGCTCACGCTTCTTGCCCCATTGCGCAGGCTGGTTATGACATGCAATGCACATGTTGTTTTGCGCGGTGATCGGTAGGGAATCACTGATGTCATGTGAAATCTGCGGTGGCGCATTTAAATAGGCGCGGGGCAACACCTTGCTTTCCCCCGGTGGCGTATTGCCATAGTGATATACCTTGGGTGTTGGTGTGTCGAAGACGCTACCTTTGCTCAAACCCATATCGTTCGCTTGAATGGTTTGTCCGGCAAACGACGTGCCTGCTGCCGTTAAGGCCAGGCCTGCCAAGAGTTTGATTACAGCCAATACATAGTGATTGCGCATTTTATTTCTCCCTAGACTGGAAAACTCAGATCAGGCCTTGTAGATTTTGACCGCACATTTTTTAAAGTCGGTTTGCTTGGAAATCGGACAGGTGGAATCCAGCGTCACTTTGTTGATGAATACACCCTCGTCGAACCAGGGCACGAACACCATGCCCTTGGGCGGGCGGTTGCGTCCTTTGGTTTCTACGGCAGCTTTAATCTTGCCACGGCGCGATTCGATCCAAGCGATGTCATCCTGCTTGAGTCCGCGCAACTTGGCATCCGCCGGGTGCATGTAAATCAGTGCGGCAGGCACGGCGAAATGCAGTTCGCGCACGCGCCGCGTCATGGTGCCGGAATGCCAGTGTTCCAGCACACGCCCCGTGGAAAGCCACAGATCGTAGTTCTGATCCGGTTGCTCCACCGGTGCGGCGTAGGGGCGGAAAAATATCTTGGCCTTGCCCGCGATGCTGGTTTTCTCCGGTTTGGTTATTCCTTCCAGATTGCCGCTCGGCAGGGACTTGAACGCCTTCCCGTAGAAGTCGAAACCGCTGCCTTTTTTGACATAGGGATCGTAGGCTTCGTTGAAGCGCCAGTGAGTTTCTTTGCCATCCACCACCGGCCACTTCAATCCGCGCACATCGTCGCGGAAGTACACGTCGAATGGAGCCAAGTCGTGCGCGTGGCCGCGACCGAATTGGGCGTATTCCTCGAATAGCGCTTTTTCGGGAAACCAGTGATCTCCCAAAAGTTTGACGGTATGGTTATCGTGACTCTTGGCTACGGCATCGGGCCATTTGAATTTACGGTTATCCGGGGTGGCGAACAGCACGTCGTACAACGTCGCTTTCGGTGAATAGCTCGAACCCGTCAGCACGTCCGGCAATTTGCCGTCGGCAAAACCTTCTTCTTTGAGTCCCGGAATCTTCTGCTCGCCCCACACTTCATTGAGCTTGAAGCGTTTGGCGAATTCCATGATCTGCCACATATCGCCGCGCGCTTGTCCCGGCGGTGGTACCTGCTCGCGCCACAGCTGGGTGCGGCGCTCGGCGTTGCCGTAAGCGCCCCATTTTTCAAAGATCATCGCAGCAGGCAGAATCAAGTCCGCCACCTTGGTGGAGATGCCGGGATAGACGTCCGATACCACGATGAAGTTATCCATCTCGCGCGCCGCCTTGATCCAGTGGTTGGCATTGGCGGTATCCTGGAACGGGTTGCACACCTGCACCCACGCCCATTTGATTTGGCCGTCTTCCAGGTCGCGCAGCAACTTGGTGAAGTGGCTGCCCACCTTGGGGTTGAGCGTCTTGGCGGGTAGTTTCCAAATCTTTTCGGAAGCGGCGCGGTGATCGGGATTGTTCACCACCATGTCGGCGGGCAGGCGGTGCGAGAAGGTGCCCACCTCGCGCGCTGTGCCGCAGGCGGAAGGCTGGCCGGTGAGAGAGAACGCGCCGTTGCCGGGCATCGCCTGCTTGCCTAACAGCAGATGCACCATGTACGCCTGCTCGTTGACCCAAGTACCGCGCTGGTGCTGGTTGAATCCCATCGTCCAGAAGCTCACCACCTTGCGCGATTTTTCAATGTAGAGATCGGCGAGTTGTTTGAGTTTCGTCTTGAAGCTATCCAGCGATTCTTCCGCGTCGCCCTTGGCCAACTCGGCCACAAAATCCAGCGTGTAAGGCTCGACACCTTTTTTGAAATCTTCAAACGTGATCAGCCAGTGCTTGTCGGGCGTGGCGCGATTTTTCTGTTCCACCGTTGCGCCAGCTTGTTTGCCCTGAGCGGTTGCTTCAGCCGCGCACAGCTGCATGGTCAGTTCTTTTCCATTCACATCCTTTTCGGCGGCGTAATCGAATTTGTCCGTGCCGCGCAACCCGTAACCGATGTCGGTCGGTCCCGCTGCAAATGCGCAGTGCTTGTTGACGAAGTCCCAGTTCACCGCGTCGCGCGTGACGATCTCGCGCGCCAAATAATTCATGATGGCGAGGTCGGTCTGCGGTTTGAAGATGATCTCCAGATCGGCGGTGTCGGAAGACCTGTTGCTGATGGTGGTCAGGTTGACCACCCGCACATTCGGATCGCTCATGCGGCGGTCGGTGATGCGAGTCCACAGCACGGGGTGCATCTCCGCCATATTGGCACCCCATAAAATCATGGTATCGGTGTGCTCGATGTCGTCGTAGTTGCCGGAGGGCTCGTCGATGCCAAATGTTTGCATGAATCCGGCCACCGCTGAAGCCATGCAGTGACGCGCATTGGGGTCGATGTTGTTGCTGCGGAATCCGGCCTTGAACAGCTTGACCGCCGCATAACCCTCTTGCACGGTGTGTTGTCCCGAAGCGAAAAATCCAACCCCGGTCGGTCCGAGTTCGGAATAGGTGCGTTTGAACTGCTTCTCCATTTCGTCGAAGGCGCGCTCCCAGGAAACGGCCACGAATTCGCCCTGCTTGTCGAAATGCCCGTCCTTCATGCGCAGCAGAGGTTGGGTGAGCCTATCTTTGCCGTAGAGAATCTTGCCGTTGAAATAACCCTTGATGCAGTTGAGCCCGCGGTTCACCGGCGCATCCGCGTCAGCTTTGGTGGCGACGATCTTGCCTTTTTCGGTGGCGATCTGGATGCCGCATCCCACACCGCAGAAGCGGCACACGCCGCGATCCCAGCGCCAACCCGCTTCGGCGCTCTTGGTCGCGGCAGCTGCGGCCTCGCTGATCGGAAGGCCGACCGTCGCGGCGGCGGCAGAGGCGAGGGCACTTTGTTTGAGAAAATCGCGGCGGGATACAGTCATTTTGGAATCTCCTGTTAAAGATTGCTTGCAAAAGAATGTATTCACTCTATCACTGCGGTATGACAGCAGCAATTCAAAGCGCGGTTAAAGCCTTATTAGCCGATTAAATTAGTCAGGCACGAAAGATAAAACCGGGCTGTGCGCATCGTTTTCAGCTACGGGAAATTCCTGCGGATGGAATTGCCGTTATTCAGCCGGGAGATCGGCTTTGCGCTCCATCACCGCCGCAAAGAATCCGTCGGTGGCGTGTTGTTGCGGCAGCAGTTGCAGGTAATCGCCCATCTCCAGTGTGATCTTCTGTTGTGCCAGCGCTTCGCCAGCGGGAAGCAGGGAGAATTCGGGATGCTGTGTGAGGAAATTTTCCACGATGGCCTGATTCTCTTCGTGCAGCAGGCTGCATGTCGCATACACCAAACGTCCGCCCACTTTGAGCAACTTGCTGGCGGCCGCGAGGATAGACGCTTGTTTCTGAGTGAGTTCGGCTACGCTTTGTGTGGACTGGCGGAATTTCAGATCTGGATTGCGGCGCAGTGTGCCGAGCCCGCTGCACGGCGCGTCCACCAGCACGCGGTCGATCTTGCCCGCGAGGCGTTTGATCTTGTTGTCGTTCTCGTGCGCGATGAGTTGCGGCTGCACGTTGCTCAAGCCGGAGCGCGCCAAGCGCGGTTTCAGATTGGCGAGGCGTTTTTCCGAAACGTCCCACGCATACAAGCGGCCTTGCGAATTCATCATAGCGCCGAGCATGAGCGTCTTGCCGCCCGCACCGGCGCAGAAATCCACCACCATGTCGTTGCGTTTAGGTGCGAGCAAAAAGCCCAATAACTGGCTGCCTTCGTCTTGCACCTCGAACCGGCCGCCGAGAAACAGCGGGCTCTTGTTGAGTGCGGGTTTGCCGGTGACGCGGATGCCCAGAGGCGAGTAGGGCGTGGCGACGGCTTGCACGCCTTCGGCACTGAGCCCTTGCAGCAATTCGTCGCGGTTGGCTTTCAGGCTGTTCACGCGCAAATCCAACGTGGCCGAGGCTTGCATGGATAGGCCGAGTGCCAGAATTTCGTGATCGCCGCGCTGTGCGCGTAGCTTTTCGATGATCCAGTCCGGCAACTCGGCTTGTACCGACAAGGGTAAGTCATCGAGCTTGATACCTTTTACCTGCCCCAGCCATTCGGCTTCGGTGGCTTTCAGCAGCGGGGTGATCTCGCGCACGTTGTAGCCGCCGAAGCGTACCCAGTAAGCCAAGGCCATGCGGCGCGGCGTGGTTTTATTGGTGGCTGTGGCGGGAGTGGTGCAGGCGTGTTCCAGAAACAGGCGATGGCGCAACACGCCGAACACCGTTTCGGCGACCAGCGCGCGCTCGTTGGAACCGATGCGTTCGGCTTGGAAAAAGTAGCGCAGCGAAGTGTCGGCAGGATGTACCAGCGGCAAAATGGTGCGCAGTGCTTGGACGACGAGATCGAGACGGTATTCGGTGATGAGCATGGGGGAGTCTTAAATCATTTAGCCACGGATTAACACAGATGTACACGGATAAGAACGGTTATTTTTCATATGGATGACTGACGAATTCCATAGTGCTTTTATCTGTGATAATCCGTGTGTATCCGTGGCTAAATTGCTTTTAGTTTAATTGGGGCGCGTAGTTTAACAGATGAGCAGTCGCTTATTCGTCCGACACGCGGATGTCGGTGATGATCGCTTCTGCGGTGATCTTGCCATCGCGATCTATATGGCGCATCTTGACGGGAAGCAGGCGATATTCTTGTGCGAACCAGATTTCAAGACCTTCTTCGTTCGCCCCATGCAGCTTGCGGAAATGTACCGTTTGCAATGTCCCCATCGCGGTTGCCAGTTTTTCTTCAAAAACAATTTGGAATTTATATTCCTCGAATTTTTTCCCCGTGGCGATATGGATGGAAACGACTTCCACTTGCTGCGGCATGGGGGGAAATTGATAGAGGATACTCAAGATGTCCTGTGCCTGCAGCGGTAGTGGCGCTTCACTGCCGTTGGAGAAGCGGATTTTTTTATTCGCCCAATCAAAGTCCGCGCGATTGGTTTTTTTGCCGCTGCTTTCGGTGATCTCTTCGGTAAAAACTTCCGGCTTCAGCGTCTGTTGCGTGGCTTCGCCACCGCTGGTTTGTACCATGCGATAGCTTTTTACTAGGCTTGCCAATCCCGTCGTTTGCACGCTGGCCTTGAGCGTGTAATAACCGTCCTCTATATCCAGCGTATGAACCGATTCGCCGACCTTGAAATTTTCCTGACCTTGATAGACGTTAAAGTGGAGTCGCGCGTGTCTGGGTAAAGGCGGACGTTGCGGTTCCGGCGGCATGACTTCCGCTATGACAGGGGTGGGCGGCGTGGGTTCGGGTTCCGCCACTGCCGGGGCGCTAGCGGCGATGGGCGCGCTGGCCGGAAGGGGTGCGCTTTGCGCAATAGGGAGATCGGGCAGGGATTGGACGATAGCCTCAGGCTGTGGCTTGGGGCGCACCTTGGGCTTCTGTTTTGGGTGTGCAATCTTTGCGCTCAGCTTGGGTAAGGGTTCCAGCTTGGCGATGAGCGGCGGCAACTTTAGTTCATGCTCCGGCAGATGCACTTCGGGCAACCACATGACCAATCCATGCAGCAATGCGGATAGGGCTGCGGCCAAGACGATGCGTCGGGTTGGAGCGGTGAGGGATTTGATCACGGTTGGTTAAGGCGGTGCGGATCACATGCAGTGAAAGACGATCTTAACTCAAGCCTGGCGAGACCAGAGCTGTCCCCGGCTGTTCCAGACGGTTGCTCGCAACGCGCCCGTCGGCGTTCAGCCACACTTGTTCGCGGCACAGCCAGCGCAAGGCTTGCGGGTAGATGCGGTGCTCTTCATGCAGGACGCGTGCGGACAAAGAAGCCGCAGTGTCGTCGTGCAACACCGGTACAGCCGCTTGAATGATGATGGGGCCGCCATCCAGCGTGGGCGTGACGAAGTGCACCGTGCAACCGTGGATCTTTACGCCGTCGTGCAGGGCGCGCTCATGGGTGTCTACCCCGGTATATGACGGCAGCAGTGAAGGATGGATGTTGATCAGTTTGCCGCGATAACGCTCGACGAATGGCGTGGTGAGGATGCGCATGAATCCCGCCAGCACGACGAGTTCAGCCTGAAAGCTGTCGATCACCTGAGCCAGCGCCATATCGAAAGCAGCACGGTCGGCATGTTCGCGGTGCGATACCACAGCGGTGGCAATGCCGTGCGCCTTGGCGATTTCCAAGCCAGAGGCATCGGCGCGGTTGCTGATGACAGCGACGATCTGGCAGGGCAGATTCGCTTCCAGCAGGGCTTGCATATTGCTGCCGCGACCGGAGATGAGGATGACGACTTTTTTCACAGCTTAGCGAACTTGGGTCTGATGCTCATCGCCGCTACGTGCGCGGATGACGCCGATGCGCGACACGGTTTCCCCTGCCGCTTGCAGCTGCTTGGCCGCCGTATCCGCATCCTGCGCGCTGACGATGACCACCATGCCGATGCCGCAGTTGAAGGTGCGGAACATTTCTTGCGCTTCGACGTTGCCGCCTTCGCGCAGCCAGTGAAACAGCTTGGGCATTTGCCAGGTCTTGCTGTCGATGTCGGCGACGACATTGCTTGGCAATACGCGCGGCACATTCTCGGTAATGCCGCCGCCGGTGATGTGCGCCATGCCTTTGATGGTGATGCTTTGCATCAGCGCCAGCAGCGGTTTTACGTACAAGCGTGTCGGCGCCATGATGCAATCGGCCAGCGAGCGTTCGCCGTCGAACTTGGCGTTCAGGTCGGGATGCGAGCGGGCTATGATCTTGCGCACCAGCGAATAGCCGTTGGAGTGCGCGCCGCTGGAAGCGAGCCCCAGCACCACGTCGCCCGCTTTGATGTGTTCGCCGGTGATGATTTTGGATTTTTCCACCACGCCCACAGCGAAGCCCGCGAGGTCGTATTCGCCCACCGGATACATGCCCGGCATCTCGGCGGTTTCGCCGCCGATCAGCGCGCAGCCGGATTGTTCGCAACCGTAAGCGATGCCTTTGATAACCTCGGTAGCGGCGGCTACGTCGAGTTTGCCGCAGGCGAAATAATCAAGAAAGAACAGCGGTTCGGCGCCCTGCACCAGAATGTCGTTCACGCTCATGGCGACCAGGTCGATGCCGACGGTGTCGTGTCTGTTCAGTTCAAACGCGAGTTTGAGTTTGGTGCCCACGCCATCGGTGCCGGACACCAGCACGGGTTCCTTGAATTTTTTGGAAATCTCGACCAGACCGCCGAAACCGCCGATTCCGCTCAAGACTTCGGGGCGCATCGTGCGCTTGGCAAAGGGCTTGATGTTCTCGACCAATTGGTCTCCCGCGTCGATATCGACGCCCGCATCGCGGTAGGACAGGCTGTTATTGGGCTGGCTCAAGTTGAGTTCTCGCTTTCTTAAAGGTAAAGTGCCGTCGGTTCAGGGCGGCGATTTTTGATAAACGGATTTTACCTGAAATGACTTCAACCCGCTTCGTTGCGCATGGGTAATAGACGCTGGGTCGCACGCATCCTTCTGTTTCAGTACCGGAATAATTATGACTCAACTGCTTTTGGGTATCGCGCCGCAATGGTTGCCGACCTTGGATAATTTTGTGGCCGGACGCAATCAGGAGCTGCACACAGCCCTGCGCCATGCGCTTTCCAGCACGGGCGGCGAGCGGGGATTTTATGTGTGGGGCGAAGCGGGTAGCGGCAAAAGCCACTTGCTGCAAGCCGCCGTGGAGCGTGCGCGCGGCAACGGGCAGTCCGCTGTGTATGCGCGCGGCACGGTGCCGGATGCGGCCCAAGTCGTCGCTGTGGATGATGCCGAAGCATTGGACGATATAGCGCAGGTCGCGTTGTTTTCCCTGTACAACCGCTTGCGCGAAAGCGGCGGCATGTTGCTGGTGAGCGGTCATGCTGCTCCCGTCCATTTGCAACTGCGCGACGATCTGCGCACCCGTCTCGGTTGGGGTTTGGTGTATCAAGTTCACGCCTTGAGCGACGAAGAGAAGGCGCAGGCCTTGCATCAGCATGCGCAAGCGCGGGGTTTCGAGTTACCTGGTGAAGTGACGCATTACCTGTTGCGCCACGGTCGGCGCGACTTGCCCTATTTGCTGGGCGTGCTGGATGAGTTGGATGCGCATTGCCTGCGCTTGAAAAAGCGCGCGGCGAGCGTGCCGCTGTTGAAAGAGGTCATGCGTTCGGAGTGACGCGATGATCGGGGCAATTGAAGCCGCATAAATTATTAGCCACAACATCCCCTCCCCCATGCAGGGGGAGGGCTAGGGTGGGGGTAGAAGCGTGAAATCCCTCAGAGCCAACCCCCATCCTAACCTTCCCCCTAAAAGGGGGAAGGGACAGAGTTGAACGATGAATGGAATAGAAATGAACCTAGCCCTATTTGATTTGGACAATACCCTGTTGAGCGGCGATAGCGATTTCGAGTGGTCGCAATTTCTGATCGAGCAGGGCGTACTCGACCGCGAGTTGTTCGAGGCCAAAAATCTGTCGTTCTACGAACAATACACAGCGGGGACATTGGATATCCACGAGTTCCTGGATTTTCAGTTGAAGCCGCTGTCGCGCCATGCGCGCAAAGTGCTGGATGCGTGGCACGAGGATTTTATGCGCATCAAAATACGCCCGATGATGGGTTCTGCCGCGCGCGATCTGGTGGCCAAACATCGCGACGCGGGTGACATTTGCGTCATCATCACCGCGACCAATAGTTTTGTAACGGCGCCCATCGCGCGCGAATTCGGCGTGCCGCATTTGATCGCGACCGACCCGGAGCAGATCAACGGCGAATTCACCGGAAATGTTGCGGGTGTACCGAACTTCCGCGAAGGCAAGATCACCAGGCTGGAAAGCTGGATGACCGAGCGCGGGTGGGATTGGTCGAGCTTTGCGGATACGACGTTTTATAGCGATTCGCTGAACGACTTGCCGCTGCTCGCCAAAGTGAAAAAACCGGTGGCGGTCGATCCTGATGCCACACTGCGCAAACATGCGGAGCAGCAGGGGTGGCCGGTTGTTTCGTTAAGAGAAAATAGATAACGCTCTCACTTGCTAGGCAAGCTTGTTTTACGCTGCCATCAAGCCGTCATTCATTAAGCGTCGCAATCGACCTGTTGCAGTCATTCACGTATTCAGAGAGCGGACAATTTTTGAATTAGGCTGCTGGTGACGAATCAACCATTGAGATAAACGCTATTCGTTCCGTCGCGCACCGTAACCGCCCAACTGGAATGCGTCAATGTTTCAGATGGCCTATATATTTTGGCGGACAACATAATTCGACGGGCTATCGTAGGTGTCTGTTTTCGATAAAAAGCCAATCTTTCCCCCGGGTGTATAATCCGCCCCTCTGAAATTTGCGGCAGTCTTGCCGCAATCAATATACAAAGAATTGATGATAAAAAAACTGTTCAAGCGGGTGTTTGGTAAGTCTGCAAAAGTAAAGTCTCATGGCTCTGCCAGTGTTATTCCGTTCGCAGTGCATAAGGTGAGCCGCGACGGCATCAGCTACGGGGCGCGGCGCGTGACGGACGGTTTGCAGGCGGCGGGTTTTAAAGCCTTTGTGGTTGGCGGCGCGGTGCGCGATCTGCTGCTGGATCGCAAGCCCAAAGACTTCGATGTGGCAACGGATGCCACGCCGGAGGAGGTGCGCCGCATATTCCGCCGTTCCCGCATCATCGGGCGTCGCTTCCGTTTGGTGCATGTGATGTTCGGCGAAGAGACGGTCGAGGTTTCCACTTTCCGCCGCATGATCGAAGCCGAAGATGCCGAGACCGACGATCACGGCCGCTTGTTGCGCGACAATGAGTTTGGCGATCAGGAGCAGGATGCGGCGCGGCGCGATTTCACCGCCAACGCGCTGTTCTACGATCCCGCCACGCAAGAGATATTCGACTATCACCACGGTTATGAAGACATTCGCGCCAACACTCTGCGCATGATCGGCGACCCTGAAGTGCGCTACCGCGAAGACCCGGTGCGCATGCTGCGTGCGGTGCGTTTGTCGGCCAAGCTGGGTATGAAGTTGGATGCGGCGACCGCCGCGCCTATCTCCAAAATGAAAGGCTTGTTGGCGAACGTGCCGGAAGCGCGCATGTTCGACGAGATGCTGAAACTGTTGCTGTCCGGGCACGCATGGGAGTGCGTCAAGAAGTTGCGCGCGATGGAGTTGCACCACGGCATGTTGCCGATGCTGGATGTGATTCTGGAACAACCTATGGGCGAAAAATTCGTCACGCTGGCGTTGCAGAACACCGATCAGCGAATACTCGAAGACAAGAACACTTCGCCTGCCTTCCTGTTCGCTTGCCTGTTGTGGCACGAGGTGTTGGCCGCGTGGAAAATAAAACAGGACGCGGGCGAGAAGCCCATAGGTGCATTGCACGAAGCGATGGACGAGGTGTTGGACAGGCAGCGCGCGCAGCTCGCCATCCCGCGCCGCTACGATACGATTATGAAAGAGATGTGGTTGCTGCAGCCGCGCTTCGAGCAGCGCGGCGGGCAGCGCCCTTTGCGTTTGCTGGGTGTGCCGCGCTTCCGTGCGGCTTACGATTTTCTATTGCTGCGCTGCGAGAGCGGCGAGGTGGACAGCGAGTTGGGTGAGTGGTGGGATGAGTTTCAGGAGGCTTCGGAAGATCGTCGTGCCGAGATGTTGCAACCCGACACCGGTCCCAAGAAAAAACGCCGGCGCACCAAGAAACCCAACGCAGCGGCTGTTCAGGCCGAATTGCCCATAGATTGAGCGCAGGCGAGTAATGGAGCACACAGTCTTTGTCGGGCTGGGCAGCAATCTGGCTGACCCGCATGCGCAGGTATTGCAGGCGATGCGCGAGTTGGCGAACCTGCCTCAGGTGCGGGTGGTGTGCTGCTCTTCGCTGTATCGCAGTGCGCCAGTGGGTTATGTAGATCAACCCGATTTCATCAATGCAGTGGCGCAACTGCAAACCAGTCTGTCGCCGCGCGCTGTGCTCGATGCGCTGCTGGCGCTGGAGCAACGCTGTGGTCGCACGCGCGAGTTCATCAATGCGCCTCGCACGCTCGATCTGGATGTGTTGTTGTACGATGATTTGCAACATCACGAACACGGTTTGACTATCCCGCATCCGCAGATGCATTTGCGTGCTTTCGTGTTGCAGCCGTTGCTGGAGATCGCGCCGGATGGCGTCATTCCGGGTGTCGGTGCGGTGGCTGAAGCGGCGGCGCGATGCGCAGGTCAAGAGTTGGAGCGGCTCGAAAATGCCTTTGAGTAAATATCGCTACATCGTGGTAGAAGGCCCTATCGGGGTGGGCAAGACCAGCTTGACGCAACGCCTGGCGGATCGTGTCGGCGCACAAACGCTGTTGGAGAAGCCGCAGGACAATCCGTTTCTGGAGCGTTTTTATCAGGACTCCGCACGTTATGCTTTGCCCACGCAGCTGTTCTTTCTGTTTCAGCGCATCAACGAAGTGCGCGAGTTGGCACAGATGGATTTGTTCAGTAATCGAACGATTTCGGATTACCTGTTTGAGAAAGACACGCTGTTCGCACGGCTCACTTTGAGCGAGGACGAATTCAAGTTATATCAGGCTATCTATCAAAGTCTTGCGCCGCAGGCACCGACTCCGGATATGGTGATCTACTTGCAGGCATCGACCGATGCCTTGATCGAGCGGGTACAACGTCGCGGTCATCGCTACGAGCGTGCAATCAGCGACGATTATTTGGCTACTTTGGCAAAGAGTTATGGCGAGTTCTTCCACCATTACGACGCGGCTCCGCTGCTGGTGGTGAATAGCGACAATCTCAACTTTGTCGACAACGATGAAGATTTTGAACTGTTGCTGGAACGTATTAAAAACATGCGCGGGCCGCGCGAATTTTTTAGTCTGGGGGCGTGATGCGCAAGACACTTACTACTTTACAGAGCATGCGCGACAAGGGCGAGAAGATCGCCGTGCTGACTTGCTACGACGCCAGTTTTGCCGCGCTGCTGGAAAACAACGGCGTGGATGTATTGCTCGTCGGCGATTCGCTGGGCATGGTGTTGCAGGGGCGCGAATCCACGCTGGCCGTCACGCTGGAGGCGATGGCCTATCACACGTCCTGCGTGGCCAGCGGCGCGGCACAAGCGTTCATCATGGCCGATATGCCGTTCGGCACTTCCCAAGTCAGTCCGCGCGAGACCTTTGCCCATGCCGCACAATTGATGGCGGCGGGCGCGCACATGGTCAAGCTCGAAGGCGGCGAGGCGATGGCCGAGACCATTGCCTTCCTGACTGAACGCGGCATTCCTGTATGTGCGCATATCGGTTTGACGCCGCAATCGGTGCATCAGATGGGCGGTTATCGCGTGCAAGGCAAGAGCGAGCACGATGCGCAACGCTTGTTGCGCGATGCGCAGGTTGTCGCTCAAGCGGGAGCAGGCATGGTGCTGCTTGAGGCTGTACCTGCGGCATTGGCGACACAGATTACGGCAGCGCTGCGTGTCCCCACCATCGGTATCGGCGCGGGCGCGGGCTGTTCCGGTCAAGTGCTGGTGCTGCACGACATGCTCGACATTTATCCCGGCAAGAAGGCGCGCTTCGTGAAGAATTACATGCAGGGTGCGACGTCCATCGCCGACGCTGTGGCGAACTATGCGCGCGAAGTGAAATTAGGCGCGTTTCCATCCAAGGAACACAGCTTCTGATGCAGCAGATATTCAATATTGCCGGGCTGCGCGCACGTTTGAGCCAAGCCGCTAGCGTTGCCTTTGTACCGACTATGGGCAATCTGCACGAAGGCCATATCGACTTGGTGCGTCAGGCTCGAGCGCATGCCGACTGCGTGGTGGTGAGTATTTTTGTCAACCCCTTGCAGTTCGGCCCATCCGAAGATTTCGACAAATACCCGCGCACGCTGGATGCCGATTGCGCCAAGCTGGACGGGCTGGCGGATGTGGTGTTCTCACCGGCGGTGAACGAGATGTATCCGCAGAAGCAGACTGTGTTTGTCGAGCCACCGCCGATCGCCGATGAATTATGCGGTGCGGCGCGTCCGGGACACTTTCGCGGCATGGCGACGGTGGTGCTGAAGTTGCTGAACATCGTGCAACCGCAAGTGGCGCTGTTTGGCAAGAAGGATTTTCAGCAGTTGCATATCATTCGTCAGATGGTGGGTCAGATGAATCTGCCGATACGCATCGTCGGCGGGGAGACGGTGCGCGCTGCGGACGGTCTCGCGCTGAGTTCGCGCAACCAATATCTGACCGCGACGGAACGCGCCGAAGCAACTTTCTTGCAGCTAACGCTGTCGAACGTCCGCCAAAGTATTTTGGGCGGAGCGAAGGATTATGTAAAAGTGGAAGCCGCTGCGGTGGCCGCGCTTGGCAAGCGCGGATGGCAGGTGGAGTATGTGTCGGTGCGCAATCGGGAAGCGTTGATTCAACCCGGTGTCGCAGATCGCAAGCTGGTGGTGTTGGCGGCGGCACGCTTGGGGGCGACACGGCTGATCGATAATTTGGAAATCGATATTTAGCGGCAGCTTGTCTTTACGGGCAGGCGACTTATAATGCGCGCCCGCATCATCAAGGCCTGACGTCAGAGGGCTGGAATCATTGGAGGTAGGCTATGCAACGAACCATGCTACAAGCGAAATTGCACCGCGTGCGCGTGACGCAATCGGAGCTGCATTACGAGGGTTCGTGTGCCATCGACGATGATTTGCTGGACGCTTCCGGTATCAGGGAATATCAGCAAATCGATATCTATAACGTCACCAACGGCGAGCGTTTCACCACTTACGCCATCCGTGCGCAACGCGGTTCCCGCACTATCTCGGTGAACGGGGCGGCGGCGCATAAAGCCAATCCCGGCGACATTCTGATCATCGCGGCTTATTCCAGCTACTCCGAGCTGGAATTGCATGAGTTTCATCCGCGTCTGGTCTATGTGGACGAGCATAACCGTATCATCGCCCAACGCGATCAGATTCCGGTGCAAGCAGCTTAATTTTCCTTGTTTTTTCTCCCGTGCGGAGAGGTAGAATGCATCCTAGTTTAATAAGCTAAAGCGGGTGTTCTATGATTTCTGCGGTCATGAAAAGAATAACGTCAGGACGTGGCATGAGGGTGGTCTCTCTGCTGCTCGCTTTTGCGTCTATTTTTGCGGTAACACTGCTTTATTACACGCAGAATCCCTTCCTTGAGGCGTTTGAGGCCAAGACCTACGATCTGCGCTTTAAAGCGATGCGGGGTGCGCTTGCGCCTAACCCGGACATCGCAATCATTGCGATAGACGACAAGAGCGTGGCTGAGCTGGGGCGCTTTCCCTGGACTCGCACCGAATATGCGCGGCTGATCAAGAGGCTGTCTGACGCCGGGGCAAAGGTGGTTTTGTTCGATGCTTTTTTTCCGGAACACGAGAATGCCAAGGCGGATCAGGCTTTTGCCGCAGCAGCCAAGCAAGCGGGTAATGTGGTACTGGCAACATCGTTCGATTTCGATCCCGCATTTAATATTACCGGACGTATCGGTTCCATTCCTGAGATCGAGCGTGTCGTCAACGGGGTCGGACACATCAACTTCCTTCCCGAAAATGATGGCGTGAATCGGCGCAGTCTGTTGCTCATCGAGGATGCCGGAAAATTCACTCCTTCGTTGGGCTTGATGGGGGCGATGGCTGCGCTGGGAGAAAAAGAATTTGTTCCGGGGGCTTACGATGTCGCATTAGGCGAGCGGCATATTCCGGTGAGCGGCGATTATGCCATGTGGATCAACTTTACCGGCCCGCCGGGCATCTATCCGCGTTTCTCTTTTGCCGATGTGGCCAAAGGCCGCGTCGATCCTGCGTTGCTGAAGAACAAGATTTTATTTGTGGGGGCGACAGCGCTGGGTATATACGATATGCGCGTGACCCCTTTTCACGGAAATACTCCCGGGGTTGAAGTTCACGCAACTATTGCCGATAACATCATCAGCGGCCGCTACATCCGTCAAACCGGGCTGGAAGCTGTCATCGATATTTTATTTATCGTGTTGTTGGGAGCGATTGCGTATTTTCTGACCACGCGTTTGCGTCTGTATGTCGCGTTACCCGTGACGCTGGCGTTTATTGCGGGCTATGTTCTGCTCAGTTACGAGTTTTTCTTGCAGGGACATTGGATCAGTATGGTCTATCCGCCTATCGCCGCTTTCACGGCGCTTATGGTGGGCGGGAGTTTCCGCTTTTTGGTGCTGGAGCGCAGTGCCCGGAAAATGCGCGCGATGTTTTCGAGTTATTTGTCGGACAAGTTGGTCGCGCGTCTGGAAAAAGATCCGGAAGCAGCCAAGTTGGGCGGGGACACCAAAGAGGTGACGGTGTTGTTTACCGACATCAGAGGTTTTACTTCGTATAGCGAAGGCCATACGCCGCAGGAAGTGGTGGCGAGATTGAACGAATATCTGGGGGAAATGGTACGTGTGGTGGAGCGATTCGACGGCACCGTGGATAAATTCATAGGCGACGGCATCATGGTGTATTGGGGCGCACCGCTTGCCCAGCCCGACCATGCGGAGCTTGCGCTCTCGTGTATCCGCGCGATGAACGAGAAGATGAATGAGTTGCGTGCCAGATGGAAAAGCGAGGGCGTCGAGCCGTTTTTCATTCGCGGCGGATTGCAGTCCGGTGATGTGGTCGCGGGGAATATCGGGTTTACCGGCAAGAAAATGGAATACACCGTCATCGGCGATACGGTGAATCAGGCAGCAAGATTGGAAAGCACGGCGAAATATTATGGAGTGAGCTTTTTGGTGGGTGAGGTCACTTATGAGAAGACTTCTGCGCTTTGCCGCTATCGGGAATTGGACAGGATACGCGTGGTCGGCAAGCAGATGCCGGTGCGGATATATGAACCGGTCGGTTTTTCGACCGGCATGGATGAGGCGATGGTCGGGCAGTTTAATGCCGCGCTGGTGCTTTATCGCGAGAGAAAGTGGCGCGAGGCTGCCGAGCGCTTTACAGAAATTAGCCAACAACTGCCCGAGGATAAACCTTGTAAAATATACATGGAGCGTTGCGAATATTTTGCCGCTAATCCCCCGGCAGACGATTGGGACGGCGTGTTTAATCGGGATGAGAAATGATTCTGGTCGAGCAGGTGAAATCGCAAATTCCTAAGCCGGACGAGCCGGAACCAAACAGGGTTTCACGCGGAGGCGCGGAGACGC
>CAZHIC010000018.1:0-52406 GCA_964532405.1 uncultured Gallionellaceae bacterium
GGTAATGGGCGAGGTGCAGAATCTGTCATGGTTCTGACGATGAAAATCGGATTGGTGAGGGGGATGGGAGCAAGTAATTTGACTTGTGCGGTTGAATTTCCTATCCTTTGAATTTCCTATCCTTTACCCAGGCATGACCAGACTCGCTATCATCGCCGATGATCTTTCCAGTGCTACTGATTGCGGCGCGCAAATGATCCGGAGTGGGCTATCGGTCGTCGTGCCATCAGGAGGTTATGACACATGACTTACCAAAGTGTTAATCCATACAACGGTAAAATTCTGAAGACTTTCGATGAACTCACCGACAAGCAACTTGAGTCGGCGCTTGCTTCCGCAGCGACCTGCTTCGGGAGTTGGCGGCACACCACTTTCGCCGAACGCGCAGTTGTGGTTGCGAAAGCGGCTACCATCATGCGCGTGCGCCTTGATGAGTTCGCCCGCACGATGACGCTTGAGATGGGCAAACTCATCAATGAGTCTCGGGACGAAGTGTTGCTCAGCGCAGACATCCTCGACTACTACGCCATGAACGCCAAAGAGTTCCTCGCGCCACAACATCTCAAGCCAAGCACAGGCGAAGCAGTGGTCGAAAGCAGCCCGTTAGGCGTAATCTTTGGTGTCCAGCCTTGGAACTTTCCCTACTATCAGCTCGCGCGTTTTGCCGGCCCCAACCTGATGGCGGGCAATGTCGTCATGGTGAAGCACGCAGGGTGCGTTCCGCAATGCGCTATTGCCTTTGAGAAGCTATGGCGCGAGGCGGGCGCGCCAGCGGGTGCGTATTCCAACTTGCGGATTTCGCATGAGCAGGTAAACCGGGTGATTGACGACTTCCGGATCAAGGGTGTGGCACTGACGGGTAGCGTGGAGGCCGGAAAAATCGTTGCCGCAAGAGCAGGGCTAAACCTAAAGAAGTCAACGATGGAGCTGGGCGGCAGCGACGCCTTCATCGTGCTGGATGATGCCGATCTCGACAAGACGGTCAATTGGGCGGTGTCGGGCAGGATGATCAACGCGGGACAGAGTTGCGATGCACCGAAGCGATTCATCGTTGTCGAAGAATTGGCCGACCAATTTCTCGATAAGCTCCGGACAGCGCTGGCGGAATTCAAGCCCGGAGACCCAATGGACGAGGCCACGACGCTCGCCCCGCTGTCCTCAGAAGCCGCCCTGATAAAACTGCTGGATCAAGTCAAACGAGCGATAACACATGGAGCCACTCTGGTAATGGGCGGCAATCGGATAGCTTGTTCTGGCGCATTCATGCAACCGACGATCCTGGCAAATATTCAGCCCGACAATCCCGTCTTCAGAGAGGAATTATTCGGCCCGGTCGCGCTGCTTTTTCGGGTCAAAAACGAGGACGAGGCAGTTGCACTGGCCAACGATTCAGATTTCGGATTGGGCGGTGCGGTCTTCACCAAAGATGTTGCGCGCGGCAAACGTGTGGCGAGCCGCATAGACACAGGCATGGTGTTCATCAACCATCCAACAGGCTCGGCACCGGACTTGCCGTTCGGCGGCATCAAGAACTCCGGGTATGGACGCGAACTTTCCAACATGGGCATTCAGGAATTTGTGAACAAAAAACTGGTTCGTGCTGTTTCGATCGACGCACCTGTATAGGCTAGATATTTAAGAGAGGAGATTAATATGCAAAATCGATTTCATCTCATCGCAATATTTGGTGCGGCGATCGCTGCGACATATCCCGCGTTTGCCGGGGAGCAGACAAAAAGTCCGGCGGATGGATACAACATCCATATCCTCGCGCCCCATCGTCATGAAGACGGCACGGTGCATGGTCCGTATCACCATTATTGCAAGAAAATCAAGCCGGAGATTATGCAATGCATGATCTTTCTAAGCACCGATCCGAATGCAGAACTTGTTGAAATCGAATACTTCATTGACAAGAAGCTGGTGCGCAGCAACGTGACACTTGAGCAATGGAATAAGCACTACCACGATCATCAAGCAGAGGTCGCATCCGGACGTGTGCAAGTTCTTGATGTTTCACCGGCGAAGGCGAAAGAGATTGCCGAAGCTGCATCCAAAACCGACGGCATCATTTTTCATTTGTGGCCGGATGGTGCCAAGGTGCCGAACGGCGAAGTGATGTTCCCCACGGCCATCAGCCACAAGCCTGTCACGAAGCTTGAAATTGAGAAGGATGCCCGATGAGCAACCACGTTCTTGTAATTGGTGCCGGAGTGAGTGGACTTACGACGGCAAGGTGTCTTCTTGATGCCGGATTCGAAGTGATTGTGCTGGCGGAAAAGAGTGCTGAATTCACGCCATCTGTCGTAGCCGGCGCACTTTGGGAATGGCCACCCGCCGTATGCGGCTACCACACCGACTCGGAATCACTGCGCAAGTCGAAGCAATGGTCAGCCGCTTCGTACGAACGATTCGATGCTCTTGCCGCGCATCCCGAGACCGGGGTCAGGATGATGCCCGCTGTCTTTTATTTTCGGCATCAAATTGAAGACGGCTCCGCAGAATGGCAAAAAATGGAGGAAACCATACCGCACGTAAAGGGCTTCGAGCACACACCGGATTTGATCGATCAGCATGGAATCAATCGCGGAATGGGTTTGTGTGATGCTTACAGCTATTTGTCCCCGCTGATCGAAACCGATGTCTATATGGAATGGCTGCGCAAGGAACTTGTGACGCTGGGTTGCCGATTCGAGCATCGCAAACTAGCACAGCCGTTGGCCGATTCGGAACAATCGCTATGCGATGAATACAAGGCGTGCGCCATCGTCAACTGCTCGGGTCTCGGTTCGACCGAATTGGCTGGTGATCATTCGATGCAGCCATTGCGGGGCGCGTTGATTCGGGTCCTGAACGATGGAAGCACGATGCCTCGAATCGCGGCGGCGCATTGCGTTGCAAATGACGACAAGGTCGCTCACCCGCAAATGATCTACATCGTTCCCCGTGGCCCCGACCGTCTTCTTCTTGGCGGGATCGCAGAATTGGGAGAATGGGATACGAACATCGGTCTCGGCAACTACGCGCCCATTCGTGACATATTGCAAAGATGTCACGAGTTTTTGCCCATTCTCAAGTCTGCAGTGATCGATGAATCCGATCCCGTGAACGTGGGTCTTCGTCCGTATCGAAAAAAGAATGTCCGTTTGGAACGCGAGGCGCCCTACCGGATCATTCACAATTACGGTCACGGCGGTTCAGGATTTACTTTTTCGTGGGGCTGCGCCGAGGATGCCGTCAAACTGATTGTGTGTATGCGTAAAGCAGAGGCCTCGCCATAAAGAGTCGCATAAAAAACCTGAACTCGGACTGCGCGATAATTCTGCGCCGGTCCGAGTTCTGATGCAATGCAACAAACCCGACTCAAGCCTTCTTGATCAATCCGGTGCAACTAATAGCTGACCAAGTTGGCATGTGTGTTGATGATCGTGTTGGCTGTGTGTCGTGTGCTCATGCCCGCCACAATCTTCGACCTCGACTTGAATCGTGCAGTGGCTGATGTTGAAATCGTGTTCCAGCCTATGCGCCACATCCCGATGAATTTGCTGGCTGTCGCTTATGCGCTGATCGGCCACCACGATGTGGCAGCTGCCCGCAATCAAACCCGAAGAAACCGTCCAGACGTGTATGTCGTGGGTGTCGTGTACGCCCGCCACACCGCGGATCGCTTGCTCGACTTCAGCCAAAAATATAGAGGGGAAGTGGTATGCCGATGGTGCCGTAATTGATCTGGCGCCTACGGATGCGATCTGTTGCAAACACCACTTGGACGCACTCATTGTTTATCATACATCCTCGCGTTGCGAGAGCTTAGGCTGTCTGGGTTCACTAGAGTCTGGCATGGGCGAAAAGGAAGATGGTCACGGTGCAGAAGGCGTGTTGACCCACGACCAGCTGTTGACCGACCCGGAAGAGGCCGCCCAGTTTGTGCGTCAAACCGGCGTGGATGCGTTGGCAATCGCCATCGGCACATCGCACGGCGCGTACAAATTCACCAAGCCGCCCACAGGCGATACTCTGGCCATCGGTCGCATCAAAGAAATTCACGCGCGCATTCCCAACACCCACTTGGTAATGCACGGTTCGTCCTCCGTGCCGCAGGAATGGCTGAAGATCATCAACGAATTCGGTGGTGATATGGGTCAAACCTACGGCGTGCCGGTCTCGGAAATCGTCGAGGGCATCAAGCACGGCGTGCGCAAGATCAATATCGACACCGACCTGCGCATGGCATCCAGCGGTTCGGTGCGCCGTTACCTGGCACAGAACCCCAAAGACTTCGACCCGCGCAAGTTCTTGGCGGTGTCCACCAAGGCGATGAAGGAAATCTGTGTGGCCCGCTACGAAGCATTCGGTTCGGCAGGCCAAGCCAGTAAGATTAAACCGATCTCGCTGGATGCGATGGCAATGCGTTACATCAAGGGTGAGCTGAACGCCATCGTTAAGTAAATTTTGCAGTAGGTATCAATAAAAAGCGACCTTCGGGTCGCTTTTTATTTCTGCGCTACAAAGTATGGCTGGATTCGCCACCTAATTCCATTTCTACTTCAATAAGGCATTAATAACCCACTCCCGCGCAACGATAGATTTGATCGTTACGTGATCGTCTCCGCAAGCTTTCAGCGCCAATTCGAGCTGATCTTCTAATGCGTCGAGACTGTCGAACACTTTGTTGCGGGAGAACTTCTCACGCAACTCATCCCATCTATGCTCCACGGGATTGCATTCCGGTGCGCGGGGTGGCAGCTGCCTGAGCCTGTCGTCGTTATTCAACCGTTTTCGCGGCAGCAATGGCTATCAGCGCATCATCTAAAACTGCTTGCCCGCTCGCCGGTCGTGACATGCCGAACCTCCCGTCAAATTTCAGACAGGGGTATTGTTGCGCTATTGATGGAGAAATGGAATTACAAATGCCTCATAAACAGGCGGCTTTTTTGTCGAAGGAGATTGCCTGTGATTACAGGTCATCGTCCAATGACGTTGCAGCACGTTTTTGCAATAACTATAGGTACAGGCATCAGTCCGCCCCGTCACTGCCATGCTCAATATCTGGCAACTGCACTTATCACCGTGTGAGTTTTTCATAGTTTCTTCACAAATGTCGCCGTGTTAAAAATATTTGTTGATTATTGCTTTCAGTGCCGCTTGCAAATAGGTTTTACCAACCCGATAAAGTTTAGGATGGCTACCAAAAATGCTGTCCAACGCAACACCATCAGACTGTAGTCTGATGGTGTTGCGTCACCACTTTAATGTTGATGAGAACTACTGCTCTCCTGACCGCCACCATGCCCCATGCTGGCATGCGACCCCATACAGCCGCTTAAAATTAACAGAATTATCAATACAACGGTTTTACGCATCATGCTCTCCTATAAGTAATAACAACGACGACAAAAATCTATAACCAATGACTTGGTGGCGTAGTGTGCCAACTTAGTCAGATGGCTAGTGGCTTCATCAATGTGTGTGATTATGTTTATGCCCTCCCGCATTGTCCTGGGTCTCATCTTGCTCAGCGTGAACATCGGGCAGAGCCATGACCCCAAGACCGTGGCGGTATACCAGTTCCGCACCGTGCCATGCCGTGCTTGCCACCAGCAACCATGCCGCAACCAGCAATCCCAGAAAAACTTGCGATGGCATCTTGCCGGAACGGCTGCGCCACATATCCCAAGCGGCCAGCGCAAGCAAGGCGGTCAATGCAACCAGCGCCCAATTGCGATGCACGGTCATGGCAGCATGGCTCACCTCGTCATGCTCAACGCTGTTGTAAGCGAACCAGCCGAACACGGCAGCGATAACCGCAAACAGTGCCGCGCCCCATAACATCCAGCGCCCCGTCACCAAGCATTGCGCCGCATAAGACCAATTTTTGAATAGCGTGCCGACGGCGATGAAGGTCAGCGCAGCCGTGGCAAATGCGATGGGAAAATGCACCAGTGCCGGATGCCAATTGGGAATGATTTCAATCATGCTCGTCTCCTCAAGTTGTTATTGTTCACTGTTGATGTTCGGGGGATTCTTTAGGCGCAAACGACTGGGATGGCTCGATCTTCACTTTCGCCTGCTGCTCAGTTGCCGCTTGTTTTTCATCATGTCTCGCACTGTGTCCCATGCCCCCGCTGACCATCCAAGCCATCATTCCGATCATCATTCCGGCTATAACAATAACAAGCAACGTTACTTCTCCTTTTTGATATTTCCTCATCACATCCTCCTGCTTCGTGTTGTACATGAAAAAGTCATGCTCTTTTGATACGGATTATTCGACCGATACCGGAGCGGGCAGGCATAGGATCGCTTGCCATCAAGTCCGGTTTGACGGCTTGGCAGATTGACGTCAAACACGCCAGACATATCCGTCGGTCATCTGGATCAGAAATCATAGCCCACCATGAATCTCAGCAGGCCGCGTTCGCTCGGAGCCGTCAGTCCTGGCGCAAGCCCCGCCTGGACCATCAGCCCATTGGACAGATGCGACACCAGATTAACGCCCAAATACTGTTGCGTCACTCAGCCGCTAGTGCTGATGGCCGGACGAACTGCCCGATTGATTGTCATACCCGCCACTCGACGGGGTCATACAACCAGCGAGCGCAACAAACAGCAACGCACCTGTTACTTTGATAAAAAATTGTTTCATTACGTTCTCCTGAAATTATTTGACTGCTTCGATATACACAACGACAAATTCGTCATTCACCTTATCCATCGCAAAGCGCACCTTGTCGCCCGCGTGTATGGGCTCCAGTTGTTGCGCTTGTTTGACGCGATAGCTCATGGTCATGGCGGGCATCTTGACATTGGCAATCTCGCCATGCTGCAAAGTGACTTTTCCGCTCTGCTGATCGACCTTCTTCGCGATGCCATCGGTCAACGGCATCGCCTTCATGGCAGCCGTATCCATTTGCTGCATCGCTTCGTGGTTCATGCCTTTGCTATGGTTATGTTGCTCCGACGCAAACGCGCCGGAACTGGCCAGCAAGGCTAAAAACAAACCGCCCGTTAATGTGTGTTGCATGATTTTTATAGGAACTCGTTTCACTTAATTCTCTCCAAAAAATTGGTTAATGAATGTCATCCGGCAGACATCCGTTCACGATATGTATGCCGGATGACTGCTTCGTTAGAACAAAACCCACGCGAGAAGATAAATCGAGTCGTTATCCTTCGCGTTACGCCCGTTGCCATCGTAATTGGCCGATGCCCCGTTGAACTTGCTGTAACTGGTATACCGAAGCGAGATTGTGGTTTTAGGCTGCGGCAGGTAAACCAGCTCATTGACCCAGCCGCTGGTTTCAGGATTGGCATTGGCGCTTCCCATTACCGCAGCGGGCATACCTCCCATGTTGTAAAGGTTTGCATCAGAGCTACCTGTGGTGTTGAAATATTGCGTCCGGATTCCGTACTGGCGCTTGAAATAATAGCTTCCTCCCAGTTTGAGAGAGGTCAGATCGTTATTCAGATTGCTGGCAGCCATGGTAGCGAAACTCTCCGAGCGCGTTTGCTGCTCTTTGGTGTATCGCCCTTGCAAGCTGAGGATGTGTTCATCGGCAATGTATTGGTACTGCCCATCCATTCCAAAATCACTGAAGCGATCAGTGCCTCCGCTCGTGTTGCTTCCGGGGAATACTTTTGCATCAAGCCCAAAGGCGCCCAGCGACATGCTGTGCTTACCGTCGATTTCTCGTTGTACCGCCACGCGCCAATAGGGAGCGAAACCGTCTACGACATTGGCTGTTTTCGGCCAGTTTCCCAAGCCCAACAGTCCCAAGGCACCAGTGTTAGTGGTGCTATAGGCGGCCACTTCCGCATATAACCAATCGTTATAGAGCGCATAAACACCTGGGCCTGCCACCTTCGATGCCAGTGTCATATCAATAATCGGACCTGCAACTGGCATCACACCTGCGCCTGAAGTATATGGAAACCCCCACATTGACGTAGAGTTATAAATGTCGGTGATGGTTGGGTTATTGCTCAACGTCACACCATAGAGCAATTCCTTTTCCTTTGAGAGCGTCAGCGAGTCAGCATACCGAATATCTGCCATTTCAACCGCCCAACGCTTCTCAAGACCGTCGTAGGAATACTGCACCAGTGCTCCGGCCTTATCAGTAATTTTCCCCGCATAATAGATACCGGCTGCCTGTATCAGGGTGTTGCTATCATTTGGGAAGTCTGTGGGTAATGCGCCCGGCGTGTTGGTATTGCTGGTTGCAGTTCTGGAAATCTGGAGCAGAGCGGCAATCGGTAATTTTCCGGTCGGCGAATTATCCGCATTCAACTCGCCGAGGGTATAGCCCCTAAGCTTGAATTGCCGTCCAAAGGGAGTTAACTCCGGGTAAACAGTGTGACATGACGAACATTCCATACCGGTTTGCCTAGCAAAACTTGGCACAGCTTGGGCAAGCGATGGCAACAATAAATATGCGATTAAAAATAGCAGGCTGCCTCGCAACCAAGAAATATATTTTTTCATTTCGTTCCCCTAATTAAGTGTGTTTCAAACAGCCTTACAGTCCAGTACTGGTGGAGCTTGCCGCTGCGTTTTGTGCAATCAGCGTGGCAAACTTGTCCGTCCTACGCTAGCTCACCCTCAGCCAGTAACTGATCGATTCCCGCTTCTGCGGCCAGCCAATTTTCTAAATCACAACCGCTGTCGAACCCATCGCTCTCGGCGATGTAATAGGCAGCAACCTCAATACATTGCCGCCGTTGCTCTGCGGACAGATTGGTTTCGGTTTTGGCTGTGCTGCTCTTGGTATTGGTGCTCATGGTTTGTCTCCCTCGTATAAAAATTGGTTAGATGGCTGCCAGTAAATTTTATCCAGACACAACACAATCAGACTGTCCAGCTGATTGCGTTGCGCCGCCACCCTAATGTTGGTGAGAACTACCGCTACTTTCACCACCACCATGCCCGGCATGCGACCCTGCGCAGCCGCTCAATATCAACAAGGTTGTCAATAGAATTGCTTTAATTGCTTTATTCATCATGCTCTCCTTTAAGTAATTACAACGACAACAAAAATCTATAACCAATGACTTGGTGGCGTAGTGTGCCAACTTAGTCAGATGGCTAGTAGTTCCATCAATGCGTGTGATTATGTTCATGCCCGCCCGCATCGTGCTGTGCGGCATCTTGTTCAACATGGGCATCTGGCAAGCTCATGACGCCCAACCCATGGCGATATACCAGTTCCGCACCGTGCCACGCCGTGCTTATTACCAGCAGCCATGCCGCAACGAGCAAAACCAGAAATCCTTGCGATGGCATCTTGCCGGAACGGCTGCGCCACGCATCCCAAGCGGCGAGCGCAAGCAATGCAGTCAATGCGCCCAACGCCCAGTTGCGATGCACGGTCATGGCGGCATGGCTCACCTCATCATGCTCGACGCTGTTGTAGGCGAGCCAGCCGAACCCGGCGGCGATGAGCGCAAACAATGCCGCGCCCCATAACATCCAGCGCCCCGTCATCAGGCACTGCATCGCCCATGATCTGTTTTTGTATGCCGAACCGATGGCGATAAAAACTACGGCAGCCGTGGCAAAGGCTATCGGGTAATGCACCAATGCCGGATGCCAATTCGGAATAATCTCAAGCATGCTTGCCTCCTCAAATCGTCGTCGTTTAGTTCTGATGCTCTGACAATGCCCGGGGTGCGGGCGGCGAGGGCTCGCTCTTTGTCGGCTGTGCGGTTTCCGCCAGCTTTTCGGGATGGTCGCCATGCCCCATCATGCCCATGCGCCCGCTTCCCAGCCAAGCGACAGCCACCACAGCGACCATCATCACGACCATCACCGTCAACACAATTTCTCCTTGTTGATACTGTTTCATTTTGTTTGCTCCTTCTTCGTGTTGTGCATGAAAAAAGTCATGCACTCTATGATGCGGATTATTCGACCGAGAACACATACGGTTCTTTCCCTTCTTGCGGAACGGCATAGATGGTCAGCGTTCCTTTTTTCATCTCACCCATGCCCGGCGAATTCATCGGCATGCCGGGTGCGCTGATGCCGATGATGGCGGGCTTCTCCTTGAGCAGCTTGCGGATGGCGCTGACCGGCACATGCCCTTCGACCACATAGCCGTTGACCAACGCCGTGTGGCAACTGGCGATATGGGACATGCCATAGCGTTTTTTGATGGCATCCATGTCGGAGTCATTCACGGCCTTCACCGCAAAACCGTTATCGCGCAAATAGCCCACATACTTTTCGCAGCAGCCACATGTCGGACTTTTGTACACGGTAACTGACGTTGCAGCGTATGCCGGACTCATGCCCGTCAGCATGGTCGTTATGGAGATAATTAAAATTAGGTCACGTATTTTCATTTTCTACTCTCTTTCCAGAATGCGGATATTTAATCTCGCGCGCCTTGAATAAGGCATACAGCGCGGGAATCACGATCAGCGTCAGTATCGTCGAGGAAATCATGCCGCCCACCATCGGTGCTGCGATGCGGCGCATCACTTCCGAGCCGGTGCCGCTTCCCCACATGATGGGCAACAGACCGGCCATGATCGCCACCACCGTCATCATCTTCGGCCGTACCCGATTTACCGCACCCTCCATGACCGCCGCATAGAGATCGTCAAGGGTTGGGGCTTGGCCTGCCGCCGCACGTTCCGTCTTGATCTGTTCCCAAGCGTGTTCCAGATAGATCAGCATCACCACGCCGGTTTCCGCCGCCACTCCGGCCAGCGCGATGAAGCCGACCGCGACCGCTACGCTCATGTTGTAATTGAGCAGCCACATCAGCCATATGCCGCCGACCAGAGCGAACGGCACGGACAGCATCACGATTAAGGATTCCGTCACGCGCCGGAAGTTGAGATACAGCAGCAAAAAGATGATGAGCAAAGTGATCGGAATGACGATCTTCATCTTGGCAATAGCGCGTTCCATGTATTCAAACTGCCCGCTCCAGGTGGCGTAGTAACCGGGCGGAAATTTTACTTGCGCCGCCACCGCACGGCGGGCATCGGCCACATACGAACCGATGTCGCGGTCGCGGATGTCCACAAAAATATAGGCGGAGAGCAGCGCGTTTTCGGTGCGTATGGCGGGCGCTCCCTTGACCACTTCCACCCTGGCGAGCTGGCCGAGCGGAATCATCGCGCCCTCCATGCTCGGCACCAGCACTTCGCGCGCGATCTGCTGCGGGTCGCTGCGCAGTTCGCGCGGATAACGCACGATAACGCCGAAGCGTTCGCGCCCTTCCACCGTGGTGGTCACCATCTCGCCGCCGAGTGCGGTGGAGATCACATCCTGCAAGTCGCCCACCGCCATGCCGTAGCGCGCCAGCGCTGGACGATCCGGCACGATGTCGAGGTAATAGCCGCCGGTGATGCGTTCGGCAAAAGCACTGGTGGTACCCGGCACATTCCTGACCGCGGCTTCGATGTCCTTGGCCACGCGCTCGATGCCTTCCAGGTCTTTGCCGAACACTTTGATGCCAATCGGTGTGCGGATGCCGGTGGCGAGCATGTCGAGGCGCGCTTTGATCGGCATAGTCCACGAGTTGGCGACGCCCGGAATTTGCAGCGCCTTGTCCATCTCCGCGATCAGCTTGTCGGTGGTCATACCGGGCCGCCATTCTTCTTGCGGTTTGAGATTGATCGTAGTCTCGAACATCTCCGGCGGAGCCGGGTCGGTGGCCGTCTGCGCGCGTCCCGCCTTGCCGTACACCGAGGCGACTTCGGGGAAGCTCTTGATGATCTTGTCCTGCGTTTGCAACAGCTCCGCAGCCTTGGTCATGGACATGGCAGGCAATGAAGCGGGCATGTACAGCAGCGTGCCCTCGTTAAGCGTCGGCATGAACTCCGAGCCCAGTTGTGTCGCCGGATAAATGGAAATACCCAGCACCACCAGCGCGGCGGCGATGGTGGTTTTCTTCCGGCGCATTACCGCCGCGATGATCGGGCGATAAGTCCAGATCAGAAAGCGGTTCAGCGGGTTCTTTGACTCCGGCATAATTTTGCCGCGAATGAACAGCAGCATCAGCACCGGTACCAGCGTGACGGACAGCAACGCCGCACCGGCCATGGAGAAAGTCTTGGTAAAAGCCAGCGGCGAGAACATGCGTCCTTCCTGCGACTCCAGCGTGAACACTGGCAGGAACGACACGGTGATAATCAGCAGCGAGAAAAATAACGCCGGGCCGACCTCCTTGCATGCTGCCAGCATCGCCTCAAAACGCGATTCGCCTTCTTTCAATCGCTCCAGATGTTTGTGCGCGTTCTCGATCATCACGATGGCCGCATCCACCATCGCGCCGATGGCAATCGCAATTCCGCCCAGGCTCATAATGTTGGAATTCATACCCAATGCGCGCATGGCGATGATGGCGATCAGCACGCCGACGGGCAGCATCACAATCGCCACCAGCGCACTGCGCACATGCATCAGAAACACCATGCACACCAGCGCGACGATCAGGCTTTCCTCCAGCAGCGTACCCTTCAGAGTTTCGATGGCGCGGTGGATCAGGTCGGAGCGGTCATACACCGATTGAATAGTTACGCCTTCGGGCAAGCCGGGCGCGATCTCGGCGATCTTGGCTTTGACGTTGCTGATGACGTCCAGCGCATTTTCGCCGAAGCGCGCCATGACGATGCCGGACACCACTTCACCTTCGCCGTTCAACTCGGTGAGGCCGCGCCGCTCGTCCGGGCCGAGCTCGACACGCGCGATGTCGCGTATCAGCACCGGCGTGCCCTTTTCCACTTTCACCACCAGATTTTCAATGTCGCTTTTGTTGCGTATATAGCCCCTGCCGCGCACCATGTACTCGGTCTCGGCCATTTCCACCACGCGCCCGCCCACATCGCGGTTGGAGTCGCGGATCACCTGCGTCACCTTCATCAGGGGGATGCCGTAAGCGCGCAGCTTCACCGGATCCACCGTCACCTGATACTGCTGCACGAAACCGCCGACGGAAGCCACCTCCGCTACCCCGTGCGCCTTGGTGAGCTGGTAACGCAGAAACCAATCCTGGATGGTGCGCAACTCGGCCAGCGTCTTGTTCACGCCGATCACCGCGTACTGATACACCCAGCCGACACCGGTCGCATCCGGGCCGATCTGCGGCGTCACGCCCTTGGGCAGTTTGCCGGAAGCAAAGTTGAGGTACTCTAGCACCCGCGAACGCGCCCAGTAAAGATCGGTGCCGTCCTCGAAAATCACATACACGAAAGACGCGCCGAACACCGAGAAGCCGCGCACCACCTTGGATTTCGGCACGGAAATCATCGAGGTGGTCAACGGGTAAGTGACCTGATCTTCCACCACTTGCGGTGCCTGACCGGGATACTCGGTGAACACGATCACCTGCACGTCCGACAAATCCGGCAGCGCGTCCAGCGGAGTTTTAATCACCGCGTAAATACCTGCCAGCGTGATGAACAGCGTCGCGAGGATTACTAAAAAGCGATTGCGCGCCGACCAGTCTATGATGGTGTTTAACATGTCAGTGTCCCTCGTGAGACGTGCTCGGCTTGGCTTGCAGCTTGGTAATCACGTATTCGCCCGGCTTGCGTTCGACGAGTTCAAAACTGATTGCAGTGCCCGGCTTGATGCCTTGTGCCAGCGATGAATTGGCGAGCTTGAAGTCCATGGTCATGCCCGGCCAGCCCAATGTTTTGATCTGCTCGTGCGTGATGCTGACAGTGCCATCGGCATTGATGGCGTCCAGCGTGCCTAGCCCCTGATGTCCCACCACGGCGGGCTTAGGTTGCTCCGCCGCACCCGCTTGTTCTGCGGCTGGCGGTGCGGCATCTTTGGTGCTTGTGGCGCCGCCATGCGCGTGCCCGAGCCCGCCCAGCGCCGCCTTGAGGTTGCTCTCGGCATCGATCAGGAAGTTGGCCGCCACCACCACTTGCTCTCCTGCGGCAACTCCATTCAGCACTTCCACATAAGTGTCGCTGCGGCTGCCCAAGCTGACTTCACGCGGCTCGAAGCGGCCTTCCGCCAGTTGCACCAGCACGATCTGGCGCGTGCCGCTGTCGATCACCGCAGAAGTCGGCACGGTCAGCACCTTGCCTTTTCCGCTCACCCGCACTTCTACCTGTGCAAACATGGCGGGCTTGAGCAAGCCCTGCGGATTGGATATTTCCAGACGCACCGCAACAGTACGGGTGGCTGGATTCAGGGTCGGGTAAACGTAAGTGATGGCCGCGTCGAACTGCTTATCGGGGTAAGCATTAATTTTCACCCTGGCCTTGGCGCCGGTTTTTACCAGCGCAATATCCTGTTCAAACACATCGGCCACCACCCACACCGAGGACAGGTCGGCAATCTGATACAACATTTCACCGGGCATGAAACGCATCCCCTGCAAGGCTTTTTTCTCCAGCACGATGCCGTTCACCGGGGAATTAAAAGTCAGGTTGCGCTTGGTCGTTGCGGATTGGGACAATTCCTGCAACTGCTGCGCGGAAATATCCCAGTTCTTCAGGCGCAGCAGACTGGCGTCGGCAAGCTGCTGCATGTTGCGCCGGGTCGCCTCATCGGCATCTTTCAACGACGCGACGCCCTGCGCCGCAATCGCGTATTCGCGCTGTGCGGAAACCAGATCCGGGCTATAGGCGTCGAACAGCGCCTGCCCTTTTTTTACCGGCTCGCCGGTGGTGTTCACATACAGCTTTTCTATCCACCCTTCGAACTTGGGTGCGATGTTATAGATGTGCCGTTCGTTGGCTTCCACCCTGCCCGCAGCGCGTACCGTTTTATCCAGCACGCGCAGCGCGGCCTGCTCGGTTTTCACCCCCAGCTTTTGCACTTTCTCGACGCTGATTTTTACCTGTCCTGAGCCTGTAGCAGCGGCCTGATTGTCCTCCCCTCCTTCATACACCGCAACGTAGTCCATACCCATTTGGTCTTTCTTGGGCACCGGCGAGGTATCGGGCAAGCCCATCGGATTACGGTAGTAAAGAATTTTGCGGGCGGGTTCTTTTTGTGGTGTCGCTTCTGTTCTCTGCCCTCTGACCCAATAACCGCCTGCTGCAGCTACGGCTGCCACAAGCAGTGCCACAATCACCATTACGTTTGCTTGTTTCATAGTTCTTCTCCCAACAATCGTTCGATTTCGGCCAGCCGCATCTGCGCATCGGTCTGTGTTTTTAATACTTCCAATTTGGCATTCAGGACTTGCCGCGCCGCATCCAGCAACGTCGCAAAATCCACCTTGCCGGTCTGATAGCCGGCCAGTGCGGATTCAAAGGTGATTTTCGCCTGCGGCAGCAGGCCGCCGGAACTCAGCTGCTCGGCGCGCTGTGCCGCTTCAATGCCTGACAAACTCTCGGTTAATGCGGACAAAATACGGTTGGAGGTTGCTTCCTTGCGCGCCTTGGCCGCCGCCAGCATGGCCTCGGATTCGCGTTCCTGCGAACGGCGCGACTCTTGCTGCAACGGGATGTTGAGTTCGACCATCACGCCCCACTCGCGCACCGCAGTGCCAAACTGGGTCGGGGAAACACCCAGCGTAAAATCCGGATAACGGTTTTTATGCACGAGATCGCGATTGTTTTCGCTCGCATGAATGCTGGCTTCGTCTACAAACAAATCCGGATTGTGTTCGCGGATACGCTTTTCCAGTGCCGTATAGTTATCCGGGCTGGCTGTTGCGGGGATGCCGCGCAAGCGTTGCGGAACGGCAAGCGGCATGTTCGCCGGACGCGACAACAACGCATTCAGCCGCGCTTCGATTTGCCGCTTGCTGCTGTCGAGCATAAGCAGTTGGGTTTTTATGCTGGTTTGTTCAACTTGCGCGCGTATCGCATCTTGCTGCGCGGCCAGCCCGTTGGCATAACGCACCTGGGCAATCTGTTCCATCTGCACCACCAGATCGAGCAGGTCGCGGGAGATTTTCCGGTTGCCCGCAACATAGTAATATTGCGC
Source organism: uncultured Gallionellaceae bacterium (assembly GCA_964532405.1). Classification (GTDB taxonomy): domain Bacteria; phylum Pseudomonadota; class Gammaproteobacteria; order Burkholderiales; family Gallionellaceae; genus PALSA-1006. The sequence goes on from CAZHIC010000018.1 coordinate 15,911, forward strand.
ATAAGCCGATTTGATTTGCACCGACAATTCCGCCCATGTTGCGGCGGTTCTTCCCCGAGCCTGATCTGCTCCCGCCTCGGCTGCGCCCCGCTTCAAGTCGCGCTTGCCAAACCACGGCACGCTTTGCATCAAGGTGTAGCGCGTACTGCCGACCTGCGAAGGCAGCAGGTTGGGAACCTTGTCCACACCTTGGTTGGTAATATCCATCAACTCGGTGCGCAACACCGGATCGGGCAAGGCGGCGGCGGGTTGCACGCGTTGCGCCGCAGCCTCCGCCTCATAGCGCATCGCCGCAAATTCGGGATTGTGTTCGCGCGCATACTCCAGCAGCCCGGCAAAGCTGGCTCCCAGCCCTTGTTCTTGGCCTGACTCCTCGGCATATCCTGCCTGCGCGGACAGCCACAACACACAGCAGATAATGATCTTGAATTTATTTCCCATGATGCTTCTCCAATTGCCCCGTGCAAACACGGCAAAACGCTGCGAGAAATCAGCGCGCGACGAATGCCCCGCAACGGGAGGCAGTCACACGCTAGGGAAGGCTAAATCTGATAGGTGCAGAAGCGGATGGAAACGGGCGGCCCGGTATCCAGCGCCACGCGCGAAGTGAAATACGACGGCGGGACAGTTACTGATGCAGGAACATCTACTACCAAAGTCACGATACTGGATGCAACAAATACGGGCGAGATATGATCGACGCCAACCTGATCCCCCTGTGTGCAGTGGACGAGGCAGGCATTGGCGTTCGAGGAAACTTCATCATGACAATGCATCTCGGTTGATTCCACCGCCTTGACCGCAAAAGCTTGCGTGGCATTCCCACGCAACACATCACACGCGTTGGCCGCGACCACGCCCTGCGCGAACAGCACCAGCCCCAGCATCAGGCGTGCGATCCAGCGAGTTGTGTGCGATGAAAGTTTCATGGTGTGTTTTCAGCGAGGCTTGGGTTGTTACGTTGCAAACTGTATCTGAATAATCAGCGTTTGGGAATACATTATTCCAACCAATAGATCCAGAGGCATCAATTACGTGGTAGTAGTCAAGAACGAGAATGAAGCTTCTCGGGATGGCCGCGATTTCATTGAGCAGGGTTGTCAGAGCCGATTGGATTGATGGCGGCTGCGGGGATTGGAACGCACGCAATGTCCCTGCGCCAACATTCGCCGCAATCGTCTGCAAGGCAGTGATGAGATAAGTCAGAAAGCCGACGGGGTCGTTATCCCCTTCGTCCAGCGACAGCCAGGCGACCGGTCGACCGCGACCCATTCGCTGACTAACGTGGTTTTACCAAAGCCTGCGGGGGCGGAGATGAGGTGTTCGAAATCGATCGAATACGACCCCCATTGATTCTTTGATTCTCCCCAACACGCCGCTCAGGTGTTCACGTTCAGCAGAATACGCACCTGAATACGATTCGCATTAATCTTGTCATAGATCTCGTCAAGTTGTGATAGGATGTCACATAATCTATATCTTATCAATACGATAATCTTGTCACGGCATGTATAATTTACTAAAAATCATCGCTGAGTACCCAAGTGGCCTCTCCGCAGGGGCATTGGAGAGGCAAACCAGTTTAAGTCGCGCTACAATCAATCGAAAATTAAAAGCCGCTGTTGATGCAAAACTGATTGTTGCACAAGGCAACGGGTCGGCGCGCATCTATTTGGATGCCGATCCTTTCAAAACAATACGCCAATACTTCGATATTCCACACACCGACCGAAAGATTGCCACCTTCCGCGAAAACTTGATCGAATTCAAACCATCGCTGGAAAAAATAAACATCGATGCGTTAAAAGCGAATAAAGGCTTTAGGCTACTGGAGAAAAGAGATTTGGTGCAGTTTCTCGTAGATTTTTCTTGCGCCTCGTCTGTGCTGGAAGGTGGAACGTACTCACTACTCGATACTCAAGCACTTATCGAATACGGCGAAAAAGCAGAGGGGAAGCCACTATCAGATGCTTTTCTGGTGCTGAACCACAAGAACGCATTTGAGTATCTGTATGACAACATCTCGCTCGATAGCATCTTTGAGGTGCATAAGCGTTTGACGGATAACCATGATCTACCTGAATTGATAAAGGCAACGCATTTTCTGAGTAAAGAGCGCCAAGGTGTTGTCCGTAATTACGCGGGAGAAGATGTAAATATCGCCTTGAGCGCGTACATCCCGCCGTTGCGGCCCGGCACAGGCTACATAAAAGACATGCTGGATAAGATTCTTGAAACATCGTCCAATATAAAAGAGCCGCTGGAGAGTGCTCTCTACTTGCTAACTCGGTTGCCTTACCTTCAACCATTTGCTGATGGCAATAAGCGCACATCTCGTGCAATGTGCAACGTTCCTCTATTGAAAGCGGGCATGCCGCCGATCTCATTCATGGACTTCGGGAAGAAAGACTACATCTTGTCGATGCTGGCATTCTACGAGCTTGGGGATACTAAAATGGGCGCCCAGACTTTTTTCAAAGCTTACGAAAAGTCCTGCAAACGATTGGCGCACAATTAACACTAAACAACACCCTTATTTCGGATGTTGTGCCGCTGCGCCATCTACATTGATCTGCAGCCACCATTCCAGCAGTGCCAAATGCCACAGCTTGCTGCCCTGAATTCGCGTGAGATGCGCCTCGGGTGCGGCCAGCAATTTCTCGACATAGTCGCACCGATACAACCCGCGCTTGATACAGGCTTGCGAATTCAGGATGGCGCGCATCTTTTCCAGAAAATCGCCGCGCACATACTTCAACGCGGGTACCGGAAAATAGCCCTTGGGACGGTCGATCACGGCATCGGGGATCACCCCGCGCGCCACGGCTTTGAGCGGAAATTTACCGCCTTCTTTTAATTTGAGCGACGGCGGCATCTTTGCCGCCAGTTCCACGAGCTCGTGGTCAAGGAACGGTACGCGCGCTTCCAGTCCCCATGCCATGGTCATGTTATCCACGCGCTTTACCGGATCATCCACCATCAGAGTGGTCACATCCATGCGCAGTACTTGATCGAGAAATTCGTCCGCACCGGGTTGCTGCAATTGTTCGGCAACCCATGCCGAGGTCACCTCCGGCACGGCGTATTTCTCCGTCACCATCTCTAGATATTCGGTGTGGTTGCGGTCGAAGTAATGCTGTGAGAAACGTTGCAGCGGTGTGCCCGTGGCGGCATCCATCTGCGGATACCAGAAGTAACCGCCGAACACTTCGTCCGCACCTTGTCCTGCCAGTACCACCTTGACCTCTTCCGACACCTTCTGCCCCAGCAGATAGAACGCCGTCACATCGTAGCTCGGCATGGGCTCCGACATTTGTGCGATGGCATCCGGCAGATGCTTCAACACTTCGGCATTGGGTACGGCAAATTTGTGATGCTTGGTGTTGAAATGTTTTGCGACCAGATCGGAATATTCGAACTCGTCCGCCTGCTCGCCCGCCACCTCTTCAAAGCCGATGGAGAAGGTGTTCAGTTCGTCCACATGGTCGGCCAGCAGTCCGACCAACAAGCTCGAATCCAGCCCGCCGGAAAGCAGTACGCCGACTGGCACGTCGGATGCCAGGCGATGCCGCTCCACCGCACGGCGCAACACATTGCGCGTGGCGGCCAGCCAATCCTGTTCGGATAGCGCTTGATCGGGGCGCGTCGCGTCCAGCGTCCAATAGCGGCGAAGATTGAACAATTGCTTTTTTCGTTTGCCTCCTCGCCCGCTTGCGGGAGAGGATTGAGGAGAGGGGGGGCTTGTCATCTCGCCGGATGCGGAAAACATCATGGTATGTGCAGGGGGCAGCTTCTTCACGCCTTGCAACAAAGTGCGCGGCGCGGGCACCACGCTGTGCAAAGTGAAGTGGTGATGTAACGCTATCGCATCGAGACTGGTATCCACGCCACCCCCTGCCAGCAAGGCCTGCAAGGTGGAAGCGAAACGCAAACGCGCGCCGTCCAGCGCGTAGTACAGCGGCTTGATGCCGAGGCGGTCGCGCGCGAGGAACAGCGATTTGGCGCGCAGATCGTAGATCGCAAAAGCGAACATGCCGTAAAAACGCTGCACGCAATGTTCGCCCCAGGCGTGATACGCCTTGAGGATCACCTCGCTGTCGCCGTCGGAGAAAAACTCGTAGCCCATCTCCACCAGCTCGGCGCGCAACTCCTTGTAGTTGTAGATGGTGCCGTTGAACACCAGCGCCAGATGCAAAGCCTTATCGAGCATCGGTTGATCGGCATGTGCCGAGAGGTCGATGATCGCCAGACGTCGATGCCCGAACGCCAGCGACCCGTCATGGTAAAACCCCTCATGATCCGGCCCGCGCCGCGCAAGGCGCGCCGTCATGCGCCGCAGCGCATCCATATCCGGTGCCGAGTAATCGAAACGCAATTCACCACAAATGCCGCACATGCCAACTCCAATAGATTCGGATGCGGGATTATCGCTTACATAGAGAAAAACGCGCAGTGGATCGGAAGGTGAAAAGGAGCGATAGATCTGCCGGTAGTTATTATTCTCAGCATCAAAAGTGCTGCTAAACTTTTCCCTGTTTCAGCCGATAACTTAGACACAGAGGTCATAAACCGTATGCAATAAGGAGGTGTGTCATGGCTATCGTAATGAACATGAGTAGTTATGTTATCGAGGAAGCTCCCCCGCTAGATGTCGGGTACGCAGATAAAGCGAACCGTACCGGCTGGAACCCGCAGTTGGAATTGGCCACCCACCAACATCTGATCGCCCTGATGGACAAGCATACGACGCTGCCGGCAAGTTTGCTGACTGCCGATGCGGAGATGTTCCTACAAAAGATGTCCGCTTATCAGTGCTGATTCGACTTTGCAAGCAGCTTATCAGTGCTTGGGAAGCTGCTTGTCGTTTTAACCTAGAAACCGCAGTTCAATCCGCAGATTACGCAGATTAACGCAGATTTTCATACAGTTATCAGCGATGGCAACGTCACCCAAAAGGTGAGTGCGCTAAACAGGACAATTCTTTGTTTAATCTGTGGAAATCTGCGTAATCTGCGGACAACTGCTTTTTGTAGGTTTAATTGGCATCCCCATTGCGATAAGGTGCAGGCGACCAAGCCTGAACGGTAGGCGGCAAGGTCGGGCAATAGCGCATATCGAAGCACAGCCGGACTCCCGTGAGTTAAATCACCTAGCTCGCGCGGCCTTGTGTTCTCTAACTTCTAAATGTAACGTGTCTCTGTCATTATGTATTGAGGCTGCACTACCCTTTGAAAACCCAGTTAGGAGATGACGCTATGCCGAATTTATTTGAACAATTGAAGTCCATGACTGCCATCGTTGCCGATACAGGCGACATTGAGGCGATACGCCGCCATTGTCCCGAAGACGCGACGACCAATCCTTCGTTGTTGCTGAAGGCGGCGACATTGCCGGAATATGCACCGCTGATAATCGATGCCATTGCTTGGGCAAAAGCGCAAAGCAACGAGCGCGAACAGCAGGCTCACGACGCGATGGATAAGCTCGCCGTGGATGTCGGTCTGGAAGTGTTGAAAATTGTACCGGGCCGCATTTCAACCGAAGTGGATTCGCGTTTGTCGTTCGACACCCTTGCCACGTTGGCCAAGGCACGCAAGTTGATCCACTTGTACAATGAGGCGGGTATTTCTAACGAGCATGTGCTGATCAAGATCGCTGCAACGTGGGAAGGCATCCGCGCCGGCGAGATACTCGAACACGAGGGTATTCACTGCAATCTGACACTGATGTTCGGCTTTGCGCAGGCGCGTTGCTGCGCGGAAGCGGGCGTCACGCTCATCTCTCCTTTTGTGGGGCGCATTTTCGACTGGCAAAAAGCCAAGGAAGGCCGCACCGATATTCCCGTCGAGGAAGATCAGGGCGTACTTTCCGTGCGACGGATATACCAGTACTACAAAGAGCACGGCTACCCGACTACCGTGATGGGGGCGTCGTTCCGCAACAGCGGCGAGATTTTGGCATTGGCCGGATGCGACCGCCTGACCATTAGTCCGTCGCTGCTGGAAGAATTGCAAAGCACGGAAGGCGTGCTGCAACGTCGCTTGAGCTATAACGGCACAATCAAGCCCCGCCCCGCTTCGATGACCGAAGCCGAGTTCCGCTGGGAGATGAATCAGGATGCCATGGCAACAGAAAAACTCGCGGAGGGCATCCGCGGTTTTACTGTCGATCAGATCAAGCTGGAGAAGGCGCTGGCAGAAAAATTGTAAGGGCGGCGAGTTTTAAATCAGCTTGTGCGGGTTCTCGATCATCTGCTGATAGATCATGCTTTGCAGCACGACGCTGTCGTTCGGTTGTAGATTCTGGAATTCGATGCCGTGACGGATGAGCGCAGGTTTTGATGCATCTTCAACGACGCCGTTGATCACGGCGCGAATCACGCCTTTGACCGACAGCAGCGCTTCGATGTTGTGCAACTGCACGCGAAAAGCCAGATTGAGGATACCCCCCTTGTCGCCCAGTTGTTGCTTGGAATCAAGCGATATTCCCTTGGCGCTGATGTCGGAAATAATTGCGGATATTTGTTTTTCCGCACCGTATTTACTGTCCTGCACTGCTGCAATGATGCGGGTCTTAATCCTCGGGGCTTTGCGTATCACGAGTCCCTGTATCTTGTCGGGAAATGACAGATGCAGGTATTCATAAGGTATTTTGCATATCCGCACGATGGTGCTGGCAAAAGCGAAAGCATTTTGTCCGGAGAAAGAACGCATGACGACGGTCTCGTTTTCCAGAAGCTGCAGGCGTTGACCATTAGGGGTGAACGGCGTGGAGATCAGTAAGCTGCCCCCCCTCAAAAAACCGATCACCTTGACCGAAAGGCGTTCAAGACCCAATTTGGCGGGCGGCTCAAGCTGCAACCGGTCTTCCGCCTTCAGTTTCATATCATCAAAGGTAAAGCCCTTGTCGGTTTTCTCTGCTTCGGTTTTCCCGGACGCGGCTTCTTCGGCAGTGAAAAGGCTTGCGCCGATATTTTCGGCGACGGATCCTTCCCAGGACATTTCATGGCAGGCTCCGCCAGCCAGCAGTGCGTCCCGGTGCTTGGCATCCCGAATTATTTCCCCTTCGCCCAAGAGCGGGTTATGCGCCGAATCGAACAAAGGCCAAGGCGGTGCTTTGCCGATGACAAGTTCATTGCTGTTGGCTAGGATAAGACTCATATAAATATTCGCTCCACTGTGTGACTATCTCTAAGCGATATTGGAAACTGCGGTGAGTCTTCTGCATTTTCTATAAATGACCGTGTGATGATTGATGCTCGGGTCTTCGATGCGGTTTACTTTTGACTGACGCCGAATTATAGATTAACAATCTTTGTCTGAGGCAATGCGCATAAATTTCGTTTTCGAGGCTCCGCTTGCTACAAGCGTTGGATTTATCCGACCCGCTGATGATGTCGCACGCATTTATGGGCGAGTACCGCAAGCGATGTGACAAGTATGACCATGGTGGTAAACTGCAATTTGGAATTTTGGTGGTTGTGTTCAATATCGACATAACCAGTTCAAACTTTAATTTGATCCGGGGGACAAACATGGCCGACCATCAGGAACAAGAGAAAACATCCGACAGCAGCGCCTCGTTATCAAAAACTGATAAGGCTCGTTTGAAGTTAAAACTTATTGCCCGGTACGCATTGTTGGGCTTGGTGCCCGTCGTGGCGATTGTGGCTTTGGCTGTCGCGGTGATCGCCATTATGGACAACCGCTCCAGTCAGAAACAACTCGGCGAGACCGCTGCCAAGATAGAAGGATTGAACACAAGTTTGCTGGCAACCAAGGGCGAGTTTGAAAAACTCAAAGCCTTGATGGCGAAGGAAAAGGCCCTGCAGAATGAGGAACTCTCGAAGCAGGACGAGCGTGTAAGCAAGATCATTCAGAACATCACTCCGATGCAGGTAAAAATGAAGATACGCCCGACGTTGGATGAGCAGTTGTCTCAGCCGGCCAGTGTCTCAGCTGTTGTTCCCGTTACACCTCATGTTACTGCGCCCGCTGTGCCTCACGCTGCCGCCCCTGCTACGCCTCACCCTTCCGGTGCAACTTCTGCTCCTGCCAAGACACCTGTAAGCGCGGATAAGAAAATTAGCCCGCAGGTGAAGGCGATGAAAGAAGCGATCCAGCAATACAACAAGAAATAACCGCCCGGATTTCATCTGGCTTGCGCCGCCCTCCCTTGGAATGAAGGGGAGAGGTGGCGGCCACTTCCCTGTAGACAATTTGATCTTCGAATGAGCACACTTGAACAACTCCGCGCAGGAAAATTAGCGGGAAGCCGACGTTTGAATTTGTCGTGCGGCCTGCGAGAGTTTCCGCAGGAAATTTTTGATCTCGCCGACACATTGGAGATACTCGATCTCTCCGGCAATGAGCTGGCGTCCCTGCCGGACGATCTGCCGCGTTTGCATAAGCTGCGCATCCTGTTTTGCTCCGATAACGCGTTCACCCGGATGCCGGAAATATTGGGACAGTGTTCGCAGCTCGGCATGGTGGGATTCAAGGCCAACCGTATTCGCAACGTGCCAGCCGCCGCGCTGCCGCCAGCGTTGCGCTGGCTCATTCTCACCGATAATCAGATCGGCGAATTGCCAGCGGAGTTGGGGCGCTGCGCGCAACTTCAAAAACTCATGCTGTCAGGTAACCAGTTGCAGGCATTGCCGGATGAGATGGCGGCGTGTTCACAACTTGAACTGTTGCGCATCGCCGCAAATCGTTTTGCCAGCCTGCCGGAATGGCTGTTTGATCTACCCCGGCTAGCCTGGCTGGCCTACGCCGGCAATCCTTGCAGCACAGAAATTGAAGCCGCTGCGCTGGCACAGAATCCCATCGCCAGCATCGCTTGGGATAAGCTGCAAATTCAGCACAGGCTGGGCGAAGGCGCATCGGGAGTGATTCACCAAGCACTATGGAGCGAGGGTGCCGGGGAGCAAGTGGCGGTGAAGCTGTTCAAGGGGGCGCTTACCAGCGATGGTTTGCCGCACAGCGAAATGAGCAGTTGTATCAGTGCGGGTGCGCACCCCAACCTGATCGCCGTACATGGCAAGATTCACGGCCACCCTGAAGAGACAAGCGGGCTGGTGATGTCGCTGATAGGCCCGAGCTTCGCGAATCTGGCCGGGCCACCCAGCCTGGATTCATGCACGCGCGATATTTATAGCGCAGATACCCGCTTTACTCCCGCTGTCATAGTGCGCATGGCGCTGGGCATAGCCTCGGCGGCGCGGCATCTGCATGCTCGCGGCATCATGCATGGCGATTTGTATGCGCATAACATTTTGTACTGCGGTGCGGGCGATGCCTTGCTGGGCGATTTTGGCGCCGCGTCTTTCTTTGCGTTTCAAGACGAACAGCGTGCGCAAGCCTTGCAGCGCATAGAGGTGCGGGCCTTTGCCTGTTTGCTGGAAGAAATGCTGGAACGCTGCGGCGCGCCCGGCGACTCCGATACCGCTGAAGGGCAGGCCACTCTGGAAATTCTTGCGGAGCTGCAAACGCGATGCGCGCATAGCAACCCTGCCACTCGACCACTGTTTGCGGAGATTCGGCAGAGTTTGCAAGCACAGCAAATTTAGGCGCGGCTCCCCGGCTTTGCACGGGCATCCCGATGCTGTATCAACACCGCGTGTGCTATCCTTCCAATCAGGTTGATCTGGATGTGTTCCCAATGAAGTTCGTATTGTTCTTACTGTGTTTTATCCCCGCAGCGTCGATGGCAAATCAGGATGAGGATTTTCTCGCCGCGCGCGAGGCATTCCGCAAGGGCGATTCCGCGCAGCTGGAGCGGATGATCCTGCGCCTGAAAAATTCGCCGTTGGAGCCCTATCTCAGCTATTACCGATTGCGTATGCATTGGGACGAAAAAGACAGCTCGCCGATCAAACAATTTTTGTCGCGAACTGACGATACGCCGGTGATCGATCAATTCCGCAGCGAATGGTTGAAATATTTGGGTAAGCGGCAGCGATGGAACGAATTTGCGGCGGAATATCCGCGCTCGATCAATGCGGATGCCGAGTTGAATTGTTATGCCTTGCAGTTGCGGCAATTGTCCGATGAGGAAAGCGCGTTGCGCGAAGCGCGCGACAAATGGTTCAGCGGGGTCGGACAGCCGGAGAGCTGTGCCGCCTTGTTCGATGCCGCCATCGATAAGGGCATTATCAACGAACAGGATATCTGGACGCGCATTCGTTTGGCATTGGAATCCGGCAATGTATCGCTGGCAAAACAATTGGCAAAACAATTGCCCAAGAAGTATGCCTTTCCGTCTGCGGCACTGGATAAAGCTTCATCGGATCCAGAGCGTTATCTGCTCAAGACCAAATTAGACAAAAACAGTGATGCGCAACGCCTGGTCGCACTCTTCGCTTTGCATCGTTTGGCGAAACAGCTCCCGCAATTGGCTTATGTGAAATGGGAAAAGTTGGCCGCAAACTTTCCAGAGGCTGAACAGCATTATTTTTATGGATGGCTGGCGTATCAGGGTGCGCGGGCGCAGGATGCGCGCGCTTTGACTTGGTACAAGGCGGCAGGCGAAACCCCTTTGAATGAAGAGCAAATGGCTTGGCGCGCGCGCGCCGCTTTGCGCGCGCAGGATTGGCATGAGGTGTGGGTCGGCATCACCGCCATGTCGCCGCAACAACAACAGGAAGGGGTATGGCGCTATTGGAAGGGGCGCGCCCTTAAAGAGTTTGGAAGAATCGCCGATGCACAAACACTGTTCACCAAGCTGAGCCGCGAGTACAATTTTTACGGCCAGTTGGCGGCAGAGGAGTTGGGCGCCGCACCGGCAGCAGGCATCGTCACGGTGAGTTTCCAGCCGGACAAAGAAGAGCTCCTCGCGATGCAAGAGCTGCCCGGCATTCAGCGCACTCTGGCTTTGTATCGAATGGATCTGCGCCCCGAGGCCTCAAAAGAATGGTCTTGGACATTGCGCAAATTCGACGACAGGAAATTATTGGTGGCGGCCGAATTGGCAAGCCGCAACTCGATGTATGACCGCTCCATCAATGCCGCAGATCGCACGACAAATTTGCACGATTTTAATCTGCGTTACCCGGCCCCCTATCGGGAAAGCCTGCAAGGGCGTCTGCGCGAACACGGCCTGGAAGAGGCATGGGTCTACGGCCTGATGCGTCAGGAAAGCCGTTTTGCCACCCATGCAAAATCGGAGGTAGGCGCAGCGGGCCTGATGCAGATCATGCCTGCCACGGCGAAATGGGTCGCCCGCAAGATGGGTATGCGCGACTATCGCAAAGCACTCATTCATGAGACCGAGGTCAATTTGAAGCTGGGCACTTATTACATGAAAAACGTGTTGTCCTCGTTCGACAATAACGCGGTGATGGCGTCGGCCGCCTATAACGCGGGGCCGTCGCGGGCGCGGCAGTGGCGTGGCGACAAGCCGTTGGAGGGAGCCATTTATGCCGAGACTATCCCGTTCACTGAAACGCGCGACTACGTTAAAAAAGTGATGAGCAACACGGTGTACTACTCCAAGCTGTTCGGACAGCCAGGTGTCTCGCTCAAGCAACGCTTGGGCATCATCGCAGCCAAGAATACTGAAAACACCAAGCCGACTCCAGATGAGCGCTGAATCAAAAAATGATCCATTTCGTTTGCCCCCTCCCCCGCACGCGGGGGAGGGTTGGGGAGAGGGCATCTGTTGAGCACCTCTTCTCCTAAAATCTATTGCGTCGGCGGCGCGGTGCGCGACAAGCTGCTCGGCCTGCCGGTGCAAGACCGTGATTGGGTGGTCGTTGGCAGCACGCCGGAGCAGATGGAGGCGCGCGGCTTCAAGCCGGTGGGCAGCGATTTTCCGGTGTTTCTGCATCCCGAAACGCACGAAGAATATGCGCTGGCACGCACCGAGCGCAAAGTGGCGCAGGGTTACAAAGGCTTTACGGTATACGCTTTGCCGGATGTCACAATCGAACAAGACCTGCTGCGTCGCGACTTCACCGTCAACGCCATCGCGCAGGATGCCGACGGCAATCTCACCGACCCCTACGGTGGCCAGGCCGACCTGAAAGCAGGTGTGCTGCGCCACGTAAGCGAGGCTTTTGCCGAAGATCCGGTGCGCATCCTGCGTGCGGCACGTTTCGTGGCGCGCTTCGGTTTTTCGATTGCGCCGGAAACGCTCACCCTGATGCGCGCGATGGTGGACAACGGCGAAGTGGATGCTTTGGTGGCCGAGCGCGTGTGGCAGGAACTGGCGCGCGGCCTCATGGAAAAACATCCCTCGCGTTTCTTCACCACATTACGCGAGTGCGGCGCGCTGAAAAAAATATTGCCGGAAGTGGATGCGCTGTTCGGCGTGCCGCAGCCGGAGAAACATCACCCGGAAATCGACTGCGGCATCCATGTGATGCTGGTGCTGGACGATGCCGCGAAATACGGGCATACACTGGAAGTGCGCTTTGCCGCACTCACGCACGATCTCGGCAAGGCCACCACGCCCGCCGACATTCTGCCGCGCCACATCGGCCACGAGTTGCGCAGCGTGGACTTGCTGAAGGGGATGTGCGTGCGCCTGCGCGTGCCGGGCGATTGCCGCGATCTGGGTCTGCTGGTGGCGAAGCATCACGGCAATGTACACCGCGCCAAAGAGCTGCGCCCCGATACCATCGTCAAGCTATTCGACAATTGCGACCTGTGGCGCAAACCGGAACGTTTCGCGCAGCTATTGCAAGCCTGCGAGTCCGACGCGCACGGGCGCACCGGACATGAGAACGATGACTATCCGCAAAGCGGGTACTTGCAACGTTGCGCGCAAGCGGCGCAAGCGGTTAATTCGGGAGAGATCGCACGCGCTTGTGCCGACAAAAATCTGATTGCCGAAAAAATTCGCGAAGCACGCATCGTGGCGGTGGAGCAGGTTATCCAGAAATGATGGCGGCACGCCACGCTTGCAGCTTGTCCGCATAGCGCATTCCGGCATGGGCTGGACTGGTCGAGGGCAGGCGATACAATTCGAGCGGCGGCAATGTCTGTTTATCCAACACGAATTTCTTGAAACATTGTTCGGCTTTGCTGCCGTTGAAAAATACCTGCGTGATATGCGGATGCCGGGCGAAAAATGTGCTGAAGTCGTTCGCGCTTTCTTTTTTGATATGCGCATCCAAGCTGCTGTCGCGCACGCATGTGGCCAGCACATTCCATAAGGCGATACTGGAAGACTTCAGAATCTCCAGCCTTTGCATATAGGACAGATGGGGGTGCGCACCGACTAGCTCGCCCATGATTTTCCAGAAGGCGTTCGACGGATGGGCATAATACTGGTTTTGCTCCAGCGATTTCTTGCCGGGCATACTGCCCAGAATCAGCATTTTTGCATCGGCGTTGCTTACCGGCGCGAAGCTGTGGATGTGCGCCATTTTCTGATCCGGTCAAAAAACCTGGGGGCGATTATAACCGGCGCGACTTGCCTCGCAATACCCCATCCATCCTCTTGCCCAATGCGCTCACCTTGAACAGTTCGCCCAAAGTGCCGTGCCTAGCCTCACCTTGCGCAACGCGTGCGGCTTGACCGTACAAGCATTCGCGCGCCGTTGCGCCACATCAGCACGGTAACCCCCGCAATCACAGGCCGGACAACACCACGAGGCAACTTTTGCCGCACCCAGCCGTTGCGTTTCAACTCACGGCTCAGCGTCCCAGCTCACGAGCAATCTGCCCGGGCTTGAACCGCATTGATAACTGCGTCTGGATCATCGTTTTCTCTTCAATACTTAACTGTTTGTATATTTTTCCCATGCAATATTTTCCTCTAAAAATTCTGCACTTGGTTTTTGAACGCGCCACGGCTGTTCCGATTCCTTGGCCTTGCGAATTGGTTTTTACGTAAAGATGATCGAGGAGCAGCTCTTCGCCTTGAGGTTTTAACACAACGAAGCCAACTCGCTCATTGGCAACGACGATGTGACGAGTGTGTGCGACCGAGAAACCAGATAGCAAACGTTCTCGCGCGCATGGCGTCGATTCGAATGACAACAAGAGTCCCAATGTCGCTTGGATGAACGACAGCCAGAATAACCAAGGCAGGAGTGATAAGTGCTGTGGGCATTGAGTGCGCGCTAACGTGGAGCTAAGGGGCTGCTCGCTTTTGCGCAGCCCCGCTTGAGCGGTTAGACCGCACTACCGAACCGCCGGCACATTGAAGTTTGGGTTTTCGATGATTCCAAAACGATTGCCGAAGGGGTCTTGTACTGCGGCCACCTTGATGCCCCCTCCGACTTCGGCAACAGACTCTAGCGCAGAAGTGCCCAACTCTAGCAAGCGGGCGTGAGCAGACTCGATGTTTGCTACACCCCATAGAGGTTGCGGGCCGATTGTTCCAGGTTGCGCATTCGGGAGCAGACCCAGCTCAAAACCACCAACAGAAAAACCAACATAAAACGGTTCATCGAAGTAAGGTTTCTGACCGAGTAACTCTGTGTACCAACGTTTTGCGGCATCCAGGTCTGGTGCCGGATAAATTGCTGTGCGTAGGCCGAGAATCATGTTTGTGACTCCTTTTCGTTTGTGTATGGCATTAGTGGGCTGGCTGGCTTGTGCGGTCTAACGTAAAGTTGAGGGGCTGACGCGGGCTGCTTCGCGGCAGTCCCGCTAGAACGTAAGGTTAGGCTTGCCAAGCATGACCACATTTTGGACAAACAGTCGGTTTTCTGTCCGCAAGTAATGACAGAAGACCGATTGGGAAGAAGCAAATGGAAATGATAATTTGCCCCTCCTATAGACAACGCTCGCTGCTAGAAAAATACGCCACATCGCTTTGCACGCTGGCATAGCGCCTCAAATCCCATTACCATTCGCGGCCTTGATATTGAACGGAGATTTGGCATGGGCATGATTTCGCAACCGTTGTTGGTTACGGCGTTGATGCTCATCGTTTCCAATCTGTTCATGACCTTTGCGTGGTACGGTCACCTTAAGAACTTCGCACACTCGCCGTGGTATGTTGCCGCTCTTATCAGCTGGGGCATCGCGCTGTTCGAGTATCTGCTGCAAGTACCGGCGAACCGTATCGGCTACACGACAATGGATCTCGGACAGCTGAAGATATTGCAGGAAGTCATCACCCTGTCGGTATTCGTGCCGTTCGCGGTGCTGTACATGGGGCAACCGTTGAAGATGGATTATCTGTACGCGGCACTGTGTATGATGGGCGCGGTGTATTTTATTTTTAGAGCTTGAAAGAGCTAAAACCTTGCACCACAGAGACACAGAGACACAGAGGAAAACGAACCCCAATTCAATATCCGAGAATTGAATGCTAAGTTTTAGGTTTTGTTTTTCTCTGTGTCTCTGTGTCTCTGTGGTGAGTTTGTTTTGTTAGGACATAAACATGCACATCCACATTCTCGGCATTTGCGGCACCTTTATGGGCGGCATCGCGGCCATCGCCAAGCAGTCTGGCTATCGCGTTACCGGCTGCGACGCCAACGTCTATCCGCCGATGAGCACGCAGCTCGAAGCGCAGGGTATCGAACTCATCGAGGGCTTCGGCGTGGAGCAGCTCAACCTCAAGCCGGATATGTTCGTCATCGGCAACGTGGTATCGCGCGGCAACCCGCTGATGGAAGAAATTTTGAACCGCAACTTGCCCTATGCCTCCGGCCCGCAATGGCTGGCGGACACGCTGCTGCGCGACAAGTGGGTGCTGGGTGTGGCGGGTACGCACGGCAAGACGACGACCACTTCCATGCTGGCGTGGATACTGGAATACGCGGGGTTGAATCCCGGCTTTTTGATCGGCGGCGTGCCGCAGAATTTCGGCATCTCCGCACGCATCACCGACTCGCCTTTTTTTGTGATCGAGGCCGACGAATACGACACGGCCTTCTTCGACAAACGCTCCAAATTCGTGCACTACCGCCCGCGCACCGCGATCCTCAATAACCTCGAATTCGACCACGCCGACATCTTCCCCGACCTCGCCGCCATCGAGACGCAGTTCCACCATTTGGTGCGCAGCGTGCCGGGCAACGGTCTGGTGGTGAGCAACGGACGCGAGGAATCTTTGACGCGCGTAATCAAGCGCGGCTGCTGGACTCCGGTGGAGAAGTTCGGTAGCGCCGATGGTTGGAACATCGACGACGACAACCGTGTGACCCTGAGCGGAATCGCGCAGGGCACGCTGCAATGGGAACTGTTCGGCGAACACAACCGCATGAACGCGCTGGCCGCGCTGGCCGCAGCGCGGCACGCGGGCGTACCCGTTGCACAAGGCTTGGCAGCGCTGGCCGAATTCAAAAACGTGAAGCGCCGTATGGAAGTGCGCGGCACGGTCAACGGCATCACCGTGTATGACGACTTCGCGCACCACCCCACCGCTATCGACACCACCGTCGCGGGGCTGCGCCGCAAGGTCGGCGCGGCGCGCATCCTCGCCGTGCTGGAGCCGCGCTCCAACACCATGAAGCTGGGCGTGATGAAAGACGCGCTGCCGGGCAGTTTGAAAGATGCCGACCTGACGTTTTGCTATGCCGGAAATTTGGGTTGGGATGCGCGCGGTGCGCTCGCCCCGCTGGGCGACAAGGCAGTGGTGAAAGACAACCTCAGCGAACTGATAGAAGCCATCGCTGCCGCCGCGAAATCAGGCGACCAGATTCTGGTGATGAGCAACGGCGGATTTGGCGGGATACACGAAAAATTGTTGACTCGATTAGGCTGATTACTCTATCCGAAAGCCGAACCAGAAGATATCGACTGAACGTCCCTCTTAGAACAACAGTTGAACGCTAACTCCCGTTTCGACGGTTCTATTTTTTGGTTCTGAAATCACTATGCCGCTGCCATCATTGAGCGGAACCCAATCCGAATTTTGTATTTCCATAAAGCGATAAAAAGGGATTAACTCTACAACTCTTTTCCCGGCCGGGAAGGTAAAACTCACCTCAAAGTTATAACCGCTTCCTGAATTTTGAGTGTTAGTTATCCCCTGCGTCATACCAAAACTCGGACCCGAATACTGCTTTCCCTCGATCAGGTGTTTATAGGTTGCTTTGGGGTTGATCTTGACACTGTTGAGCAGAAAGCCGTATTTAATGAAGGCGTAGTCATACAGGATCGTATTTTTTCTATAGTACCCGCCAGAGGTAAACTCCAAGTGATCTTCCAACACCCGCTGGTTCACGCCTATGCCTACAGATAAAGGCTCAGAAATTCTGGTTGCGAACCCCACCCCTAGCTCATAAACACTTCTAGGAGTTCCGTAGCTCCTCAAAGTGCCATATCCGGAATATATCCCCGACGCATTCTGATATCCGCCGATGTAGTCGGATTGCCCTGTGGCGTAGCGTGCTGTTACAAATGCGACGTGTACTGGGGAAAGTGCAAACTCAACGCTGGAATTTATACCTCTCATCGCCGCACTCTCTTGCATAAACTTGGCATTCCCCCGGGTGGTGTCGTACTCCGTATAAATTTCACTATATGACTCAAGTCCAACAGATGCACGAAAGGCTTTGTCATATTCTCCCGTGTTGTATTGTCCCGCATACCCGAAAGATGCGTGCGCAAGCATGAGTACCCCGGAAAATATAATAGCGATTCTCACAATATTGATACCAAGTTGTTCTGCCTAATTGACCTCACCCGGCCATCGTACTCATGATTTTTACTGTACCAGATACTCGATCACTTCTGTTGGCCCCTCGCTGAACGGCTGGCCCAGACTGATCGCCCCCGTGCCGTGCAACATGATCTCCTGATGCGCGAGACGGATCACCTGATTGTCGCTGAAACGGATGTAGCTACCGTTGGCGCTGTGGTCGGTGATGACGAATTTCCCGAAACTGAATTCGATGCGCGCATGCTGGCGCGAGGCAAAGGTACTTTGTATGATGAGTTCGCAGGTGTCGCCGCGACCGAGTACGATGCTTTTGTGCCGTTCGTCGATGGTCGTAACCTGTTGGCGATAGCGCAGGAGCAGTTCATGGCGCGCCTCGGAAGGTTTGCGGAATTCAGGCAACCCGATACGCGTGCTCAGGGTGTCGTCCTGTTCCCAGTTGACCTGAAATACATCGAGCGCCTCTTCTTTGCCGCGAAATTCCGCACGCGAAACATGGCGCACTTTGCCGCGTAATTCTGCTGGCAACGCATCCGCCACTGCCTGTGTGGTCAATATCTGACGCGCGCGGGTGATCGAGGCGACGCGCGCGGCGACATTGACCGCATCGCCGAACACATCACTCCCTTCGCAAATGACATCGCCATAGTGGAAACCGATGCGAATGTAGAGGGTGCGCGCGCCGCCTGGACGTTCGCGCTCGACGGCCAGTTGCATGGCACAGGCAGCTTCGAGTGCGGCGGACGGACTGGGGAAGGTGCACATGATCTCGTCGCCGATAGTCTTGATCAGCGTGCCTTGGTGCGATACCAATTCTTGGATCAAGATATCCAGGCATTTCGTCACGAGGCTCAATGCTTGCACGTCGCCCAGTTTGTCGTACAGAGCTGTGCTGCCGCTGATGTCGGCAAACAAAATGGCTAGTTTTGTGTGTTGTGACGAGTTGTTCATATCATCCGTTCGCTCCAAACATCATGCGCTTTGCCACAAATTTTTTTGCCGATGGCAGGCGCCCCAACAGGGACAGCGCCCATCCGCGCCCGCTGTTGAACAGCGGCATATCGTTGGAGAAGATGCGCACCAATCCGTCGGTGAAGCCGATGGCCGCATTGCGGTCGACGCGGCGCAACTTGCGGTAGTCCGCCAGCATCGCAGCAGAGCCGAGTGCCGCTGGCCGCGCACGCAATACGATGCGCGACAGTTCCCAGGCATCGCGCACGCCCATGTTGAACCCTTGTCCGGCGACCGGATGCAAGGTTTGCGCGGCGTTGCCGATGAGCACGGTATGCGGCAGCGTGGTATCGGGTGCGCGCTTGAGGCGCAGCGGAAAGCTGCTGCGTTTGCCGACACTGGCGAACGCGCCGACGGCATCGCCGAAGTGGCTGTGCAATTCGGCGAGGAAGGTCGTATCGTCCCATTGCAGCATGGTTTGGGCTTGTTCGTGCGAGCCCGTCCACACGATCTCGTAACCGTCTTTGTAGGGTAGCAGTGCGAGCGGGCCTTGCACGGTAAAGCGCTCGAAGGCGGTGTCGGCCTGCGGGCAGGTGCAAGTGATATGGGCGATGACGGCGCTCTGGCCGTATTCGCTGACTTTCGGCGGGTGGGTTGCCTCAAGCAATTTCCCGCCGTCGGCCACCACGGCGAGGCGCGCATTGAGCTGGTGTTCGTGGCCATCGTGTTGATAGGCGAGTGTTGCGCCGTCGGCAGCGCTATCCAGACGGTTCACGCTGGCGCATTCCAGATAGGTAACTTCTGTTTGCAGTAACTCCTGATGCAGTGCGGCTTGCAGGGCGGGATAGGGCAACACGTAGCCGAGTTCGGGCACCTTCATTTCGGAAGCATGCAGCAGGGTGAAACCGGAAGAATCTTTTTGCGAGATATGGATGGTCTTGATGGGCGAGACCTGCGCGATGTGCTTCCACACGCCCAGTTTATCGAGCAACAGGCGGCTGCCGTAGGACAACGCCAGTGCGCGCGGATCGGCGTTCTGCTCTTCGGCTTTGCGCGCTTCAAGCACCACAATGCTCAGGCCGCTGTCGCGCAAGGCCAGTGCCAGCGCAGTTCCCACCGGGCCGCCGCCGATGATGGCGATGTCACAATTTTCAGTATTTAGGTTCATTTCCATTGCCTATATTTTACCGTCATCATTCATCGCGTCACCTGCTTCATCGCCCGCGTGATGCGCTCCGTCTCCACGCTCACCGTGGTCACTCGCATCAGTAGATCAATCACTTTTTCTTTGTAATCGGCGAAGCGGTAAGTGTCGAATTTCTCGCGGATGGTCGGGTCTTTTGGTTTCTTTTCTTTGTACTGGTCGAGCACCCATTCCAGCGCACAGCGGTTGCCCAGCTTGTAGTCCCATGCTTCCGGCGGGATGCCTCGTAGCGTGGTTTCCGTATCCAGCGCGATGCTGCCCGCGTCTTTGTCAGCGCGCAGCAGGGGTTTGGGATGTAAGCCAGCGGCACGGACTTTTTCATCGGGGATGTCGGTGCGTTTAAGCGCGAAAAGTTCGACCGCTTCATAACCGATGTGCAACTTCATCAACGCCTCGCCCCATGCCGCCCATTGCCAGAAGTCCGCGTAGAACGGAATGCGCGGGAATTCACGCTTCAAATTCAGCGCATATTTTTCGCGGTATAGCGGATCGTGCAGCACGGCGTAGCAATAGTGGAAGATGGCTTGTTTGGTGATCTTCGCCACCTTGCCCTCTCCCTCCGCTGCGCTCCTCCCTCTCCCGCGTGCGGGAGAGGGGTAGGGGAGAGGGTTGTCGTAGCGCTGCTGAAATTGTTCCAGTGCCCAGTCGGTGATGTTGTCTGCGCGGTTGCTAGACTCGTCGTAACGGTTCAGTGCAAAAGTTTGTGTGCCACCTGATGCAGGGCTAACAAAATTCAAATCTGGAATTTGGTCAATTGCAAAAGTGAAATATGGTTTTCCACTGGAATCACCCATAACCGTAATTGATGGGTTTTTGAATCGGCACGGTAAGCCAAAGAACTGCGGAGTTTGGTATCCGGTTTCATTCAATACAGCATCGCGATACAAGAAACACTTCGTAAACGGGCGATAGTTTGCTGAGGTAATTTGCGACTTGTCGAAAGAAATTGTGGAGTTTCTGCCAAGCGCTGCTTTCACTGCTCGCGTCCACTTTATTTCGTAATTTAACGCATCAACAACTTTTTTTGTTGCGCCTCGTCCACCTATCAGCGCTCTGTCAGCATTGTACGAATTGATTAGAAACTCAACTTTCTTTTCGAGTGAGCTTGTATCAAAGTCATACATCCATTCATCTCTTGCCGTAACAACACCAAGCGAATAAAGCTTAAAAATCGCCCGCTCTTTCCCCGCCGTCTTCGCCGCCTTGGTTTCCTTGTTTGCCAGCGGCAGCAGGGTTTCAAAATCATTGTTAGCTAGGTTCACCCAGTTGTGCGTTTTGTCCGGCTGCACTTCGTCGAAGCTCAAGCTGTTCATCGGGTGGCTGGCTAGGAAGCCGAGTTTTTCTTCGGCGGTTTCCATTTCGGGGCGGCGGATGTAGTAGATGCGCGCTACCCTCTCCCTTCGCTGCGCTCTTCCCTCTCCCATTTGTGGGAGAGGGGTAGGGGAGAGGGTGCGGCTTTTCTTGATGAAGAAGCTAATCGCCACGCCCGTTTGAATGCCAAACACATTATGTTTTGTGCCGCTCAACTTGGGGTTGGCGCGCACATCGCCGCCCAAGTCCATCACATAAATATCGCTGAATTCCTGTGCGACAATTTTGCGAAAACCATCGAAGGTGCGGCTTTCGATGAAGCTGCGGTTGGTGACGAAAGCCAGCACACCGTTGTCGCTCAGCCTGTCACTCGCCCAGCGGAAGAAGCGCGCATACATGTCGTAGAGTTTGGTTTTTTGCGCGGTGCTTTCGGCGATGTAGGTGTGCTTGATGCGCTGGTCGATTTCGGGATATTCGCGGTTTTTGTTGTTGTCGTTTTCGTTGGCTTGGTTGGCGTTATAAGGCGGGTTGCCGATGATGACGCTGATGCGTTTGCTGTTCTGGCGTTTGATGCGCGCCACGTTTTCTTCGCTGACGCTGCCAAAAATATCCGCCGTCGTGCCGTGCTGCGCGGTATGTAACCCGACGTTGTCCAGCGTATCGACAAAGCATAGGTTGGGAAATTCTTCGTACTGCCCGCTGATGGCGGCATACGTGGCTTCGATGTTCAGATTGGCGACGTAGTAGGGAAGAATGGCGACTTCGTTGGCGTGCAGTTCGTGCAAGTATTTGTGCTTGAGCTTGGCGGGCTGGCCGCGAAAGTGTTCCAGCAGTTCGCAGATGAACGTGCCCGTACCCGTTGCGGGGTCGAGTATTTCCACGTCTTTGTCGATGAGGTTTTTGCCGAAGTGTTTTTCGGTGAGCCAGTCCGCGCCGTCGATCATAAAACGCACGATTTCATTGGGCGTATAAACCACGCCCAACCTGTCGGCGGCCTTGGCGTTATAAACCTTGTAAAAGTTTTCGTAGATGACTTTGAGGAAGGTTTGCTTTTCACTGTGGCTGCTGATTTGCGCAGCGGCAGCGCGGATCGCGGCGTAGTAAGTTTCCAATCCTTTCAGCGTTTGCTTCTTCAAACTGCCGGTAAAAAATTCACCTTCCAGCGCATACAGTTCACGTGCGACGTTGTTGTGCTGGTGGAAGTCGCTGTCGTCAAATACCTTGGCAAAAATCTCCTCGGTGAGAATGTGCTGAATGAGCATCTCGCGCACATCGGCCTCGGTGAGGTTGGGGTTGATGACTTCCTGCGCGTGCGTGAGAAATTTTCCCTCGGCCTTGCGGAAGCTTGCGTTGGTTTTATGTTCATGCTCGATCATCTCGCGCAAGGCTTGCAGCACAGCGGGCAGGTCGCTCTTGAATTGCTCCACTGCCGCGCGGAAACCGGCAATCTCCGGGCGCTCAAAGCTGAAGAATAGCTTGAGCAGTTTCGCCAGCGCATGGGTGTCGGTCATGTCACAGCGTAAAACCTCGTTGCGGTTTTGCCACAGCACGGCGGTGACATCGTCGGAAAAGATGATGTTGTCTTGCGGGTAACCCTTTTTGAATTTTTTGCTTATCTCTTCTCCAAGATCGTCGCTTTCGTCTTTGGCTTCCCAATAACCCAGCGGCATACGCAGTTCATGCAGCAGCGCGCCATCTACCATGATGTTGGATTTGGTTGCGGTCTTGAGCGGATACTCGGCCAGAAACACTAGGTTGTGCTGCTTGCCCCAAGCCTTGAGCAAATCCTTGAACGCCTCGCGCACGATGGTTTCACGGTTGCTGCCGCTCATCTTTTTGATGAGATCGAGCTGCTTGAGGTAGTCGTTGATGAGGAGCTGGCTCATGGGCGAGTTTCGTTTTTTGTTTCGCCGAGTAGACCACCCGCATCTTTTTCACCCAATTCCATTTTGGGCACAGCATTTTTAATGCGCTTCTCCACTTCTTTGATATGTTCGGCTGGAGGAATCTGTTCAGGCAATGTGCCGCCGATGCGCTCGATAGCGGCGCGCACTTCTTTGCCGACGGCTTCATGCGTCTGGATGGCTTGTTGCTGATGGCTGATGTTTTCGCGCGCCAGCTTATCGCGCGTTTGGGTCATGCGGAATTGATTGGCGGCTAGTTCGGTGGCGTTCATGCGATCTAGGAATTGTTCCTTGGCGGGGATATTTTTCTTGGTCTTGATGGCATCGCCACCTAGCCCGCCATATAGTCCCTTATAGCCTGCGTCGTGGAAGACGCCGAACATCTTGTCTTGTACGCCCGCTTGCCGCGCCGCGCCGGATAGCATTTTGAATTCTTCTGAAGTCTGCTTGCGCAGTTCAAGGCGCTCTTGGTCTGCGGCGAGTTGTTCGCTGAGCTCTTGCTTGCGTGCTTGTATGGCAAAATATTTTTGCGCATTGGCGATTTCCGGTTTGCGCGGGTCGCCGTTCTGAGCGATCAAGTAACAGGCGAAGCGGGAAAGTTGATAGTCATCAACCGTTTGCACTGCACCTTTGCCACCAATGATCGGTTTGCCGACGCCGGCAAAGTGATGTCCCGGATTATTTCCCGATTGTTCGCAAGAGGTTATCGCGCGTTTGATCGCATCTTCAAACCGCCGCCATTGGGAATAACCGAGCAACGGTTGCAAGTCGCGCGCACTCCAATATTCCGCATCGTGTTCGTTGGACTGTTTCAAGTTTTCAAAGGAAGCATCGCCTATGGTTGGTGTACTTGTTGAGTTCATGATGCGCCCCTATCAAATGTGGGATTCAGGTTCATCGCTGCATTAACGTTTCAATGTCCGCTACCGTCTTCGGCGCGGCCTGCGTGAGCACTTCGTTGCCGTCTGCGGTGATGAGCACATCGTCTTCGATGCGGATGCCGATGTTCCACAAAGCGCGCGGCACGTTGTCGGCGGGACGGATATAGCAGCCGGGTTCGACGGTGAGCGTCATGCCGGGTTGCAGGGGACGCCATTGCTCGCCGATCTTGTATTCGCCGACATCGTGTACGTCCATGCCCAGCCAGTGGCCGGTGCGGTGCATGTAGAACTGTTTGTAGCTTTCGCTTTCGAGCACGGCATCCACCGTGCCGTGGCACAGTTTGAGGTCGATGAAGCCCTGCGCCAACACGCGCAGTGCGGCATCGTGCGGCGCATTCCATGTGTTACCCGGTTTCGCCACAGCGATAGCGGCAACCTGCGCGGCCAGCACGATTTCGTAGACATCTTTTTGCGCGGCGCTGAACTTGCCGTTCACCGGGAAGGTGCGCGTGATGTCGGCAGCGTAGCCGTCGAGTTCGCAACCCGCATCGATCAACAGCAAATCGCCGTCGTTGAGGCGGGCGTTGTTGCCGACATAGTGCAGCGTGCAGGCGTTGACGCCGCCCGCGACGATGCTGGTATAGGCGGGATGGCGCGCGCCCTGGCGGCAGAATTCGTGCAGGAACTCGGCTTCTATTTCGTATTCGTGCAGGCCGGGACGGGTGAAGCGCATGGCGCGGCGGTGCGCATCGCAAGAGATCGCGGCAGCGCGGCGCATGATGTCCTGCTCGTGCGCATCTTTGAACAGGCGCATTTCGTTGAGCGCTTCGCGCACGTCGCGGATTTCGTTCGGCGCGCGGATGCCTGTTCGCGCTTTGGCTTTTACCTCTTCGCGCAACCTGATGATGCGCGCATCCCAAGCCGCGTCGGCGCCAACCAGGTAAAACAGCGCGGGCTGGCCACCCATCAACTCGACGAGTTTCTCGTCCAGTTGCGCGATGGGATAAGCGGCGTCAAAACCGAAATGCTCGCGTGCGGCCTCGGGGCCATAACGGAAACCGTCCCATATTTCGCGTTCAGGATTTTTTTCGCGGCAGAACAGGATGCTTTGCGATTTATCGCCGGACAGCAATACCAGCACCGCTTCCGGCTCGGCAAAGCCAGTGAGGTAATAAAAATGGCTGTCGTGGCGATAGTCGTAATGCGTGTCGGCGTTGCGCGCCACTTCGGGCGCGGTGGGGATGATGGCGATGCCGCGCTGCATCTTGGTTTGCAGGCGAAGGCGGCGCTCGGAGTAGGATGTAAGTTTCATGGATAGATGATAAACCGATTCGTTCGTTGTATGCGCAGGCTTAATGCAACCATCCGCCCGCGCGAAGTATGCCCACGACGCCCACCATCACCCAGAATAGGTTGAGCATGGTGTAGGCCGCGTCTTTCTTGAGCAGGGCGCACCAGGAAAGCATCACCGCGTCGATAGTATTGAAGCTCCAGACAAACATGAACGGGCTGGCCGGCCCCAGCCAGCTCACCAGCGAAAAACTGAAGATGCGCATGAGCACCCCGCTCATCTCGATGTGTTTGAGGTATTTCAGGACAAAGCGGTTTGCTTGAGTAATGGGCATGATGTCGTGGGTTCAGGATGAGCGTAATTGTTGGTCGAGTTGCGTCAGTCGTTGCGGTGTGCCGACATCGACCCACGCACCGTGATGGTGTTCGCCGCTGACTTTGCCCAGCGCGATCTGTTCGCGCAGCATAGGTGCAAGTGCTGCCTTGCTGCCGCGCGGGATGTTGGTAAAGAGGGAAGGGCGATAAAGGCCGATGCCGCTGAAAGTGAGTTGTAGCGAGTCGTTAGTTGGCAAGATACGTTTATCTTGCAGCAAGAAATCGCCTTGGGGATGATGGGCGGGGTTGTCTACCAGCACCAAATGAGCGTTGTCCTGATTGTTTTGCATCTGCGTCGCAAGCGCCGGGAGTTGCGCGAAATCGTAGTCGCAATAGATGTCGCCGTTGACCACCGCAAAGGGTTCATCGCCCAGTAGCGGCAATGCGAATGCGATACCCCCTGCCGTTTCCAGCGCCGTGCCTTCATCCGAATAGAGGATCGTCGCGCCGAAACGACTGCCGTCACCCAAGGCTTGCTCGATTTGTGCGCCAAGGTGAGCATGATTGATAACGAAGTCGGTGATGCCCGCGCGCACCAGGTGCTCGATGTGCCACACAATGAGCGGCTTGCCGCCCGCTTGCAGCAAGGGTTTAGGCGTGTGGTCGGTGAGCGGGCGCATGCGCTCGCCTCTGCCCGCCGCCAGAATCATGGCCTTCATAAAATACGTCTTTCACGTTTGCCTCCTCGCCCGCTGTGCGTGAGTTGTTGGGGCTTCAGCCCCTTACAACCACGGCCTACCCCTTGCGGGTATGTGGGAGAGGGAATGCGCAGCATCAAAAGGTGTACCCCGTTTGCTCGTTGCGCGGCTCCAGCTCCTTCAGCAGATTGAGTAGCGGTTTAAGGTCGATGTAGCGCTCGCAAGCACTGCGCAAATAGCTCATTACCAGCGGCATGTCTTTCAGGTAACCGTCCTTGCCGTCGCGGTGATACAAGCGCGCGAAGATGCCCAATACCTTGATGTGGCGCTGCACGCCCATCATTTCGTAGTCGCGGTAAAACTCGCCGAAATCTTCGCGCACCGGCAAACCGGCTTTGCGTGCGTTCTCCCAATAGCGGATGAGCCAATCTATGATTTCCGGTTCTTCCCATTTGACGTAAGCGTCTTTGAACAGGGAGGCCAGGTCGTAGGTGATGGGGCCGTACACAGCATCCTGAAAATCGAGGATGCCGGGCGAGGTTAGAAAATTGCCCTTCTCGTTTGCCTCCTCTCCCGCTTGCGGGAGAGGATTGAGGTGAGGGGATCCGATAAACATCAGATTTCTGGAATGATAGTCGCGGTGCACATATACACACGGCTGCGCCAGATTGTTGGCGAGGATGCGCGTAAACACCTCTTCCAGCTTGGCCTGTTGTTTAGCGTTGAGCGTCACCCCCAGATGCTTGGCGATATACCACTCTGGGAACAGATTCAGCTCGCGGCGCAACAACGCCTCGTCGTAAGGCGGCAATTCGTTTTCGCGCGAGGCGAGCTGGATCTTGATCAGCGCATCGGTGGCCGCGCCATAAAGCTGGCGCGCATTGCCGGCATTCAATGCTTGCAAATAAGTGGTGTTGCCGAGGTCGGACAACAGCAAAAACCCCTGCGTCAGGTCTTGCGCATAGACATGCGGCACGTGTGTGCCCGCATTTTCAAACAATTTGCCCACATGCAGAAAGGGTTTGCAATCTTCATGCTGCGGAGGCGCGTCCATGACGATTTTAGTTGTACCGTCAGTAAAGGTAGCACGGAAGTAGCGGCGGAAGCTGGCATCGGCCGAGGCCGGTGCGAGAGTAAAGGTTTGCTGCGGATTCAGGCTGGAAAGCCACTCGGTAAGCTGTTGTTGGCGCTGCATCGGTTTGCCTTAATTGTGGATTTGTGCGATTTTAGCACCTTAATTTATCTGCCCGGCATCATGCGTTTTCGCTTCCACTCGGTTTTTCTTCTCAGTCTCGGCTTGTTTTCGCAGCATATTCAAGCTGCGGAACCCTTATTGCCCGCAAGTGCCGTCAGTGTTGCTAGTCCGGCATTAGCTGCGAGCGCCGACAATGTCGCCACCGCCTCTGACAAGACCGTTTATATTGAGGCACAGAAGCTCGAAAGTAAAAAAAATGGGGGAATGGAGGCGCATGGCAATGTCGAATTGCAGCAAGGAAATCAGAAAATTTACGCCGATCATTTGTTTTATGAGCAAAAAACGGGCGATCTTTCGGCCAACGGATCGGTTCGCGTAGTGCAGCCTAATGCAACGGTATCAGGCCCCGATCTGAAAATGAATATGGACAGCAATGTCGGTGAAATGAACCTGCCGCTATTTCAATTAAAGCAGCCGAACCAGAGCGATGCGCGCGGTTCGGCGAAAATAATGCGCAGTTCCGGGAGGCTGAACTACGAATACGAAAATGCCACGTACACAACCTGTCCGGCAGGCAATGATGACTGGTTGTTGAATATGTCCCGATTGGAGATCGATAGGGGAACGCAGATGGGAACGGCGCATAACGCTTGGATCGAATTCAAAAGCGTGCCTTTGCTATATACACCCTGGATGAATTTTCCGCTGGACGGACGACGGCTTTCTGGATTTCTTGGGCCCACTTATGGTGTTACAGGCTCCGGCGGAGCGGAAATTACCCTCCCCTATTACTGGAATATCGCCCCCAATTACGATGCGACGATTTCGCCGCGCGTGATGGACAAGCGCGGCACGTTGCTCAACGATGAGTTCCGTTATAGGGGGGAAAATTATGCCGGTGAGATGTATTACGACATTTTGCAAAACGATCGTATTGCAAATTCGACCCGAACCCGTGCAGCCATTAAACACTCGCAAAATCTGGGCGGAGGGTTCAGTGCCATGATGAATTTTAACCGTGTATCGGATGACGCTTATTTTCGCGATCTGTCGAACACCGTATACGGCGCAACTCAGACACAATTAGAAAGTGTAGGGGGGGTATCATATGCCGCCGACTGGTGGAATGCCTCGATAAAAGCCCAGACATATCAAACTTTGCAGAATCCACTCGCTCCCGTGGCGGTCCCGTATCAGCGTTTGCCGCAAATCAACCTGACGGCGCAGCAGACCCTTGGCGACAGTCTCGTCAATATGGCGAACGAATATGTGGATTTCCGTCATGATACCCGGGTGAACGGTCAACGCCTGGTGCTTTATCCCTCCATCACCTATACCCTGCTGAACGATCCCGGGTTCTATCTAAAACCTAGGCTGGGCATACACAGCACGCAATATGTGATGGGCATAAACAATACTGCAAACATTCCGGATTCTTCCAGAACACTGCCCATTTTCAGCTTGGATGGCGGCATGACGTTCGAGCGCGATATGACTCTGGGAGAAGGCGAATATACGCAGACGGTGGAACCGCGCGCGTTCTACGTAAAGATACCCTATCAAGATCAGAGCTTCTTGCCGAACTATGACACATCGCAAGCGACGTTCAGTTTCGCCCAGATGTTCTCGGAAAACCGCTTCTTCGGCAATGACCGGATCGGCGACGCGAACATGGTGACCATGGCATTGACCTCGCGCTTGATCGATAACGCCGGAGGGGTAGAGCGCTTGCGCGTGACGCTGGGCGAGCGGTTTAGCTTCGAGTTGCCGCAAATAAATCCCGTTGCGAACAGTCAATCCAACATTTTGCTTGCAGTGGGCGGGCGGGTAACCAACGCGCTGACCATGAATGGACTGCTTGAATATGACCCCAATGCCCAGCACACATTGTCATACAACGCAGGAGCTAGCTATAAGCCTGAAACAGGCAAAGTGCTGAATCTCGGCTATCGCTACACGCGCGTGGGGGACATTCCCGAAAATGATGTACGCCAAGCCGATTTCTCCACCCAATGGCCCTTGTTCTGGAATTGGCACTTAGTTTCGCGCTGGACTTACTCGCTGAACGAGCGTCGGGTTTTGGAACAATTGGTCGGGCTTGAGTATAATCAGTCGTGCTGGATGTTGCGCTTGGTGGCACAAAAATTTCCAATCCCCGGCAAACATGTTTCCACGGGAATATTTATCCAATTGGAGCTAAGGGATATTGTCGCCCTAGGCTCCGATCCGCTCGGTGCCTTGCGTTTGAGCGTTCCCGGGTATTCCAAATTGGGCGCCCCTTCCGCCAAGCAATCGGCGCAAGGTTTGCAATAACAAAAGTCACATTAATTCAATTGAGAGAAGTCATGTCAAGTAAGAAAGCTGGACAAATTTTATTATGGGCGTTGTTTGTGTTGATTTCATGCGCTCGCGCGGCGGAGACGCCGCCGCAGCTACAACCCTTCGATCATATTGTGGTGGTGGTGAATGATGATGTCATCACGCGGCACGAGTTGGATACGCGCCTTGCCGTGGTCGTCAGCCAACTGAAAAAACAAGGCACGCCTTTGCCGGAATCGGCAGTGCTGGAGAAGCAGATATTGGAGCGCATGATAGGCGACCTGCTGCAGCTGCAGTTCGCCAAAGAGACCGGCTTGCGCGTGGACGATGCCCAGCTGGACAAGGCGTTGGGCAGGATTGCGCAACAAAACAAACTCGCTTCTCTGACGGCATTCCGTGCCAAGATCGAACAAGAAGGCATCAATTTCAATAAATTTCGCGAAGAAATCCGCACCGAGATTCTAACCACCCGCCTGCGTGAACGCGAGGTTGACAGCAAGCTCGTCATTAGTAACAACGAAATCGAAAATTATTTAAACAACCAGTCCAAACAAGCGGGCAAAGGTGAAGAACTGAAATTGGCGCATATCATGGTGGTCGTTCCAGAACAGGCCAGCGCCGAAAAGATCCAAATCTACAAGTCACGTGCCGAACAAGCGCTGGCTAAATTGCGCGGGGGAGCGTCCTTTGCCCAGGTAGCGGCGGGATTTTCCGATGCACAAGACGCGCTAACAGGAGGGGAGCTCGGCTGGAGGCCGTCCGAGCGTCTGCCGCCTTTATTCGCCGAGCCTCTGTTGAAAATGAAGCCGGGTGAGTTTACTGAAATATTGCGCAGCCCGAACGGGTTCCACATTCTCAAGTTATTGGAACGGCGCAGCAAAGATGCACCTGTCTTGATCACGCAAACCCATGCGCGTCATATTTTGATCAAGACCAGCGAGTTGGTTCCTGAGAATGAAGCGAAAACTCGTTTGTCGGAGATCAAGCAGCGTATCGACAAGGGCGCGGACTTTGCCGAACAGGCAAAGCTATATTCGGAGGATGGCAGCGCGGCACAAGGCGGAGACTTGAACTGGCTCTCGCCCGGTGAAACTGTGCCGGAATTCGAGGGGCCGATGGATGCGCTGCAGGTCGGGCAGATCAGCGGCTTGGTGCAATCCGGTTTCGGCTGGCATCTGATTCAAGTGTTGGAGCGCCGCAATACCGATGTGAGCGTAGAGCAGAAGAAGCAACAGGCGCGCAACGCTATCCGCGCCTTCCGATCGGAAGATGCTTTTCAGGATTGGTTGCGCCAGTTGCGCGACCGCGCTTTCATCGAATATCGCACCCCGAACAAGTGAGACCGCAGCCGCTCGCCATCACCTCCGGCGAGCCCGCAGGCATCGGCCCCGATCTGTGCCTGCAACTGGTCGGGCACAAGCAGCCCTTGGTGGTGATCGCAGACAAGCAGCTTTTGCAACAGCGTGCAAGGCAACTCGGCATCAATGTTGCGTTGCATGACTACACGCCCGCCACGCCGCATGCGCCCAACAAATTGAGTGTGCTGCATATTCCCTTGGCGAGCCCCGTTCAGGCCGGGAAGCTAGCCCCCGTAAACAGCCCTTACGTGTTGGCAACCTTGCGCCGCGCTGTACAAGGCTGTCAGTCCGGCGAGTTTTCCGGCATGGTCACCGCACCCGCGCACAAGGGGGTTATCAACGATGCGGGCATACCTTTCACCGGACATACCGAATTTCTCGCCGAACTGACGGGCACGCCGCAAGTAGTGATGATGCTGGCGGGAGGAGGCATGCGCGTGGCGCTGGCGACCACCCACCTGCCGTTGCGCGAAGTGGCCGATGCCATCACTGCGCCATTACTGGAAAGCGTGCTGCGCATCCTGCAAAGCGACCTGCAACGCCGCTTTGGCCTCGCCCATCCGCGCATCCTCGTTGCCGGACTCAACCCCCATGCAGGAGAAGGCGGACACCTCGGACGGGAAGAGATCGAGGTGATGATCCCGGTGCTGGATAAACTGCGCGCCGAAGGCATCAACGTGAGCGCGCCTCTTCCTGCCGACACCCTGTTTGCCGCGCACCGTTTGCGCGAATGCGATGCAGTACTGGCGATGTATCACGATCAAGGCCTGCCCGTGTTAAAACACGCCAGCTTCGGTGAAGGCGTGAACATCACGCTCGGCCTGCCCATCATCCGCACCTCGGTCGATCACGGCACCGCGCTGGAACTGGCCGGGACAAGCAAGGCTGATGTCGGCAGCTTGCTGGAGGCGATCAAAGTAGCTATAGAAATGGTAAAACATGAGCGCGCATAAAGCCCTTAAACGCTTTGGTCAAAACTTCCTCGTCGACCAAAATATCATCGACGACATCGTACGTGCGATCCGCCCGGAAGCAAACGACAACATGGTGGAAATCGGCCCCGGCCTGGGAGCGCTGACGCGCCCGCTGCTTATGCGGCTGAATACCCTGCATGTGGTGGAGATCGACCGCGACATCATCGCGCGCCTGAAGACGGATTATCCGCAAGACAAGATCGTTATCCACGAAGGCGATGCCTTAAAGTTTGATATTGCGCAGTTGCCCGCACCGCTGCGCATCGTCGGCAACCTGCCCTACAACATTTCGTCGCCGCTGCTGTTCCATTTTGCCGACTATGCGGCACGCATCACCGACATGCACTTCATGTTGCAGAACGAGGTGGTCGAACGTATGGTGGCCGCGCCTTCCACGCCGGAATACGGGCGGCTGTCGGTGATGCTGCAATACCGCTTCCACATGGAAAAGCTGCTCGATGTGCCGCCGGAATCGTTCCGCCCTGCCCCCAAAGTCGATTCGGCCATCGTACGCATGATCCCGATGTCGAAAAAAGAGATTCTGGTGCAGGATGAGGCGCTTTTCGCCGAGGTGGTCATGGCTGCCTTTGGTCAGCGGCGCAAGACCTTGCGCAATACCTTGCGCGGCCATCTAGCTGAAGAAGGTTTTGCCCAACTCGGTATCGACGCACAGTTACGTGCAGAAAATCTTGGCTGGCTGGAATTTGCTCGAATTGCGAATTGGATAGGCGCGCAGCGCGTCATTACGCCAATCTAATTGCCAAACAGATGTTTTGATCATAAAGTACGCGCCTGTCTCGCTGCAATAATCACAAATCACGGAGAATTGAATATGGAAAATTCGGCAAAACGCGGTACCGTTTTAGTATTTATTGGAATTGTTTTGCTTGTCTCGGCATTCTTTTGCGGAGTAAATACTGCCGGGGTAATTTTGATGGCGCTGGCTATTTCAACTGCAGGATACGGGGGCGGAACCATCATGAACACGCCTTGTGACAGGGTGAAAAAATAATACGTTTCAACCCCTTTGTGGCTTTTGGTTTCTGACCTCTCTCCCTCTTGTACATTAGCAGAAGGGAGAGCGATTTCAGTTAGAATCACGCCTCGCTCTTAACTTATAGCCCCTGTCCTATGTCCGATATTCCACCTATTGTCTTGACCTTTGCGGCAACTGATCCGAGTGGTGGTGCCGGTATGCAGGCCGATATTTTGACTATCGCCAGCATGGGCTGCCATCCGCTGTCCGTGGTCACCGCCATCACGGTGCAGGACACCAGCGGCGTGGATGATGTGCAGCCGATGGATGCCGAATGGGTGATCGATCAGGCGCGCACCGTGCTGGAAGATATGCCGGTCGCCGCCTTCAAGATCGGCTTGCTCGGCAGTGTGGAAAACATTGCGGCCATCGCCGAGATCGTCTCGGACTATCCCGACATACCGTTGGTGTTCGACCCCGTGCTGGCTTCCGGTCGCGGCGACGAGTTGGCCAACGAAGACATGTTGGATGCGTTGCGCGAACTGCTGTTGCCGCAGACCACCATCCTCACGCCGAACAGTATGGAGGCGCGGCGTCTGATCGTGGATGAAGACAACGAGAAGGACGATCCGAATCTGAACGAGTGCGCCAAACGTATCATCCGGCTCGGCTGCGAATATGTGCTGATCACCGGCACGCATGAGCACACCCCTAAAGTCATCAACAACCTGTATGGGGAGCGCGGCTTAGTGCGCAGCGACAACTGGCCGCGCCTGCCCGGCATCTATCACGGTTCGGGATGCACGCTGGCAGCGGCGATCGCCGCGCTACTGGCCAATGGCTTGCCGATGGAAGAAGCGGTGCGCGAGGCGCAGGAATACACTTGGGAAGCATTGAAATACGGCTTCCGTCCCGGTATGGGACAGCACATTCCAGACCGCCTGTTCTGGGCGCGCGACGAAGACGAGGATGAGCCGGAAACCCGCCATTAAAGGGCTGTACGCCATCACG
The DNA here is from genome assembly GCA_964532405.1 of uncultured Gallionellaceae bacterium. Lineage (GTDB taxonomy): Bacteria > Pseudomonadota > Gammaproteobacteria > Burkholderiales > Gallionellaceae > PALSA-1006. Next base: position 49,863 of record CAZHIC010000018.1, read on the forward strand.
CCGGACGAGTTGAATACGGCGGAGCTGATACGCAAGACGCGCTTGGCGCTACAGGGCGGCACCACCGTGTTGCAATACCGCAACAAACTCGCCGATGATGATTTACAGCTGGAACAAGCACTGGCGCTGCGTCAATTGACGCGAGAGTTTGGCACGACTTTCATCGTCAATGACGACGCGCGTTTGGCGCTGCAAGCGGATGCGGACGGCGTGCATCTCGGCGGCGACGATGGCAGTGTGGCCGCAGCGCGTGCGATATTGGGCCGCGAAAAAATCATCGGCGTGTCTTGCTATAATCGCGCACTGTTGGCCGCAGAGGCGGTGAAACAAGGAGCAGACTACGTGGCGTTCGGCGCGTTTTTTTCTTCCGGCATCAAGCCCGATGCAGTACGCGCAGAACTCGGCCTGTTGGAGTGGGCGCGGCGGGAATTGAACGTACCGCTGGTGGCAATAGGCGGCATCACCCCAAGCAATGGTGCAGCACTGGTACAAGCGGGAGCACACGCGCTGGCAGTGATTTCGGCAGTATTTGATGCGGAAGATATACAGTTTTCCGCGCAGGAATTTTCAACCCTTATTAGCAAGGTTCAGCATGACATCTCAAAACCAAACGTTATTTGACCAGTCGCAACGCATCATCCCCGGCGGCGTCAATTCGCCGGTGCGCGCGTTCAAGTCGGTGGGCGGCACGCCGCTGTTCTTCAAGCGCGGCAAGGGCGCTTATGTTTGGGATGCGGACGACAAGCGTTACATCGACTACGTCAATTCATGGGGACCGATGATCGTCGGCCATTGCCACCCGGAAGTGGTGAAAGCCGTGCAGGCCGCCGCCGCAGAAGGCTTGGGTTTCGGCGCACCGACCGCAGCCGAACTGGAAATCGCCGAGCTGTTGTGCAAGATTTTGCCAAGCCTGGAAATGGTGCGTCTGGTCAGTTCCGGCACCGAAGCCACCATGACCGCGATCCGCTTGGCACGAGGCTTTACCGGGCGTTCGCGTATCATCAAATTCGAAGGCTGCTACCACGGCCACTCCGATGGCCTGCTGGTCAAAGCCGGTTCCGGCGCGCTGACTTTCGGCCAGCCGAGCTCTTCCGGCGTACCTGCCGAGATCGCGGCACTGACCACCGTGCTGGATTACAACGATGCCGCCGGATTGGAAAAGGCTTTCGCCGAATACGGCAATGAAATCGCGGCGGTGATCGTCGAGCCGGTCGCCGGCAACATGAACCTGATTCTGCCCAAGCGCGAGTTTCTCGATGCGATGCGCAAGCTGTGCACCAAGCATGGCGCGGTGCTGATTTTGGACGAAGTGATGTCGGGCTTCCGCGTCGGCTTGCAGGGTGCACATGGTCATTACAACATCAAGCCCGACCTTATTACGCTGGGCAAAGTGATGGGGGGCGGCTTGCCCGCCGCCGCATTCGGCGGACGCCGCGACATCATGCAATGCCTCGCTCCCTTGGGCGCGGTGTACCAGGCGGGCACGTTGTCCGGCAATCCGGTGGCGGTGGCGGCAGGTTTGGCCACGCTGAAGTTAGTGCAGGCTCCCGGCTTCTACGAGCGCCTGACGCAACTTGCCAAACAAATGACCGAAGGGTTGAGCGCAAGCGCCGCAAAACACGGCATTCCGTTCAGCGCACAATCTATCGGCAGCATGTTCGGCCTGTATTTCAGCAGCGCAGTGCCGACCTCCTATGCCGAGGTCATGGCTAGCGACAAAGCCGCATTCAACCGCTTCTTCCACGCCATGTTGGATGCGGGCGTGTACCTTGCACCGTCGGCGTTTGAAGCAGGCTTTGTCTCCGCCGCACATACCGAAGCCGACATCGCCGCGACCATCGCTGCGGCGGATAAAATCTTCGCGGCTTGGAAATAATGGGACTCTTCTCCAAAGCGGCCTTTTTCACCACGGTCAATCACATGCGCGACCTGCCGCTGCACGGCGGCAAAGAGGTCGCGTTCGTGGGTCGTTCCAATGCGGGCAAGTCGAGCGCCATCAACACGCTCGCCAACCATGTGCGCTTGGCTTACACCAGCAAGACGCCGGGCCGCACCCAGCACCTCAATTATTTTTCGCTGGGCGACAACAAATTTCTGGTGGACTTGCCGGGTTACGGCTACGCCAAAGTGCCGCCGGACATACAGCAGCATTGGGAAGCCCTGCTAAGTCAGTATTTACAAACCCGCGAATACTTGTGCGGCTTGGTGGTCATCATGGATTCCCGCCATCCTTTAAGGCCGCTGGACGAACAGATGCTGGCATGGTTTTCCGAAACGGGCAAACCCGTGCATATCCTGCTGACCAAGTCGGATAAACTTAACCGCCAGCAAGCCACCCAGACGTTGCGCGAAGTAAAGGCTTACGTGGCCGAGCATTTTCCGTTTTGTTCGGTACAACTCTTTTCCAGCCTGAAAAAAATAGGCATGGAAGAAGCGGAAGCGGTGATCGCGGGTTGGCTAGCTGCCGACGAAGAGGAATAAACCCAAATAATATCCCCTCCCCCATGCATAACCAGCGACTTGGCTGGCGTTGTTTGCCAGCTT
>CAZHIC010000019.1:0-51053 GCA_964532405.1 uncultured Gallionellaceae bacterium
TTTCTTGTATTGGACTTTCACCAACTATCACTTGCCAGTTTGTGCTGGCGCACCCATTTTTAGGATCACCAGATTGCGAATCACATGGGATTCATTCGCCTCGACGACTCTCATCATTCGTCCCGTACCTCGGACGCTGGAGAAAACTCGGTGCTAAAACCAAAATTTCGCATATCCAAAATACGCATCGGGTAGAGCACCCCATCCAGATGGTCGCACTCGTGCTGCACCACGCGCGCATGGAATCCGCTCACGGTCCGATCGATCAATGCGCCGAATTGGTCAAATCCCCGATAACGCAGATGCGTAAAACGCGGCACCAGGCCGCGCATACCCGGCACGCTGAGACACCCCTCCCAGTCTTCCTCTTTCGTCTCGGAGAGCGGCGTGATGACGGGGTTGATGAGCACGGTTTCCGGGACGGTTTCCGCATCCGGATAGCGCGGGTTGCTCTCCACGGCGAAGATCACGACGCGCAGATCAACACCGATCTGCGGCGCTGCCAAACCCACGCCATCCAATGCCTGCATGGTGTCGCGCATATCGCGCAGCAACTCTTTCAGCTCTGTGCCATCAAATGAACCCACCTCTTTGGCGCGACTCAGCAAGCGCGCATCGCCCATGCGCAAGATTTTTCTAACGGTCATGCCCGTCCCCTCTCCTCAATCCTCTGATGAAACAACTAGCCATTCGACTAAGTCCGCAAGCGGACAAGTCGCTGGTTATCCCGCAAGCGGGCGAGGAAGCAAACGAATCGCTTCGCGAAATATTTTTAATTAGCATCGGATTCCACCACCAATCCCAGTATGTTTCTCACCCTAGCCATGGCCGGCTCGGCGATCATGCTGATCGTCCCGAGGTTGATGCCATCACGGCTGTTTCCGCGCCCTGCCGCAAAGTTCACCACCACGGCAATCGCGGCATAACTCAGCCCGAGCTCTCTTGCTAGGGACGCCTCGGGCATGCCGGTCATGCCCACCATGTCGGCACCATCCCGCTCCAGCCGGTTGATCTCCGCCGCCGTCTCCAAACGCGGCCCCTGCGTGGCCGCATAAACGCCGCCATCCAGACATTGCTCTTGGGCGAGCTCGGCTGCCGTCAAAATCTGTTTACGCAAGCCGGGAGAATAAGGCTGCGTGAAATCGATATGCGTGACTGGCCGCTCGCGACCATCGAAGTAGGTGAAGGGCCGCCCGTAGGTGTAATCGATGATCTGGTCGGGCACGACCACTGCGCCGGGAGTCAGGTCGGCGCGGATGCCGCCCACCGAAGCGACCGAAATGACGCGCTTGGCACCTTGTTCAAACAGCGCCCACAGATTCGCGCGATAGTTCACTTCATGCGGCGGAATGGTGTGCCCGTAACCGTGACGTGCGAGGAACATCACTTCGTGCTGGTTGATCGTGCCGAAAGTCAGCGCGCCCGATGGCTCTCCGTAAGGCGTGCGTATCACTTGCCGATGGGTGATTTTAAGATTGCCGAGTTGGTCGAGACCTGTACCGCCGATGATTGCTAACATAATTACTCCGAATCAAAATCTACCACAGAGACACAAAGAACGTCAAAACCATGCTCTACTTACGCTTTTCTCAGTGCCTCTGTGTCTCTGTGGTGAAAGTTTTTACACTTCTTTAACAGCATAAATCGCAGGCAGATTGCGCCATGCGCCGTGTATATCCATCCCGTAACCGAACACGAAACGATCCGGCACTGTCATGCCGATAAAATCGGCGCGGACGGGTTTGTCCTTGCCGTTTTCCTTGTCCGCAAACACCGCGCTATAAAAACGGGTTGCCCCCAACTCCATCACGCGCTGCTTGATCGCGGCAATGGTTTCTCCCTCGTCGAGGATATCGTCCACCACCAACACCGTTTTGCCGCGCACGTTCTCGCGCGGCGCCACTTTCCAGTGCATCTCGCCGCCCTGCTTGGCGTTGCCGTAACGCGAAACATGCACGTAGTCGAAGTCGAGGGGAAAGTCGAGCAGCGGCAACAGCTGCCCGGTGAACACCACCGCACCGCCCATCACCGACAGCACCAAGGGATGTTCGTCAGCCAAGGCCGCATTGATCTCTTGCGCGACACGATGCACGGCAGCATTCACCTGCTCTGCCGAAAAAAGCAATTCGGCGTTGCTCAAAATATCGCGCGCTTGTTGGTTGGATATCATCAGAGCGCTTTTAGATAGTCCGCGAAATCGGCTCTCAGCTCTTCATGCATCAAGCCGTATGCCACTTGCGCCTTCAAGTAACCCAGCTTGGAGCCGCAGTCGTAGCGGGTGCCGTTGAAGCGATACGCCAACAGCTGTTCTTCCTGCATCAACGCGGCGATGCCGTCGGTGAGCTGGATCTCGCCGCCCGCACCCGCCTGCACGTTTCGCAAATGATGAAAAATACGTGGCGTCAGAATGTAGCGCCCGACCACCGCCAGTGTTGATGTGGCAGCTTCCGGATTGGGCTTTTCGACGATCCCATGCACCTTTTCGACATTGGGAGCAAGGTTCGTGCTGCTGACGATGCCGTATTGTTTGGTATGCGCGCGCGGTACATCCTGCACCCCCAGCACCGAACATTGATGCTGTGCGAACACCTCTGCCATTTGCTGCATGATGGACGGATTGCCGTCGATCAGATCGTCCGCGAGTATCACCGCAAACGGCTCATCCTGAATCACCGGTTGCGCGCACAGCACCGCGTGCCCCAAACCCAGCGGTTCGGCTTGGCGGATGTAGATGCAGCTCACATGTTTGGGCACGACCTCTTGCACGATGCGCAGCAACTCATTCTTGCCTTGTGCCGCCAGCATGGCTTCCAATTCGTAAGCCTTATCGAAGTGATCCTCGATCGCGCGCTTGTGGCGTCCGGTGATGAACACCATATCGGTGATGCCTGCCGCGATGGCTTCTTCCACCGCATATTGGATCAGCGGCTTGTCCACCACCGGCAGCATTTCCTTCGCCGTCGCTTTGGTTGCGGGAAGAAAGCGGCTACCCATCCCGGCAACGGGGAACACGGCTTTGGTTATCTTCTTCATGTCGTCTCACATCTTCTAAATAGTTCGATCAATTCTGCCTCATCCCACACCGGCACATTCAGCTCCCGCGCTTTGTCCAGCTTGCTGCCTGCTTCGGCTCCGGCCACCACATAATCCGTCTTCTTCGAAACGCTGCCGCTGACCTTTGCCCCCAACGCTTCCAATTTCGCTTTGGCGTCTTCGCGTCCCATTGTAGCCAATGTTCCGGTCAGCACGAAGGTCTTGCCGGTCAACGGCAGAGATTGCAGCACCACCCCCTCCTGCTCCGTCCATACCACGCCATGTGCGCGCAAGTCTTTTACCACATCTCGATTATGCGGTTCGGCGAAAAACGCGACGATGCTCGCCGCCACGATGGGGCCGACATCCGCCACTTGCTGCAAGCGCGCCGCATCTGCCGCAATGAAACTATCCAGCTTACCGAAATGGCGCGCCAATTCTTTCGCCGTCGCTTCGCCCACGTTGCGTATGCCCAGCGCATAGATGAAGCGCGCCAGCGTGGTGTGTTTGCTGTGCTCGATAGCCGCGAGCAGATTGAGTGCGGACTTCTCGCCCATGCGCTCCAGATTAGCGAGCGCCTGCAAATTTAATTTGTGCGTGTCATACACATCGGCGGGTGTGCGCACGATACCGCTATCCACTAATTGCTCGACCAACTTGTCGCCCAACCCTTCGATGTCCATGGTGCGACGTCCGGCAAAATGCAGCAAAGCCTGCGTGCGTTGCGCCGCGCAAAACAAGCCTCCGCTGCAACGCCAATCGGCCTCGCCCTCCTCGCGCACGATGGCGCTGCCGCACACCGGACATTTCCCCTGCAAACGCTGGAACAGATCGAACGGCTCGCCCGCATTGGGCGGGCGCTTCTCCAGCACCACCCCGGCCACTTCCGGGATCACATCGCCCGCGCGGCGCACGATCACCGTGTCGCCGATGCGCACATCTTTGCGCCGTGTCTCGTCTTCGTTGTGCAGCGTGGCATTGCTGACCGTGCTGCCGCCGACAAACACCGGCTCCAGCTTGGCCACCGGCGTGAGCTTGCCCGTGCGCCCGACCTGGATGTCGATGTCGCGCACGATGGTGAGCTGCTCCTCTGCCGGAAATTTGTGCGCCACCGCCCAGCGCGGTTCGCGTGAGACGAAGCCGAGTTCGGATTGCAGCTTGAGACTGTTGACCTTGTACACCACACCGTCGATATCGAACGGCAGTGCATCGCGCTTGGTCGCGACACGGTGATGAAACTCGGCCAACGCCGCCGCACCGCACACCACGGCACGCTCATCGCATACCGGCAGTCCGAATGCGCCTAGCGCGTCCAGGATGCCGCTATGAGTGGCAGGCAACGTCCAACCCTGCACCTCGCCCAAGCCGTAAGCAAAAAACGACAATGAACGACGCGCAGCCAACGCCGGATCAAGCTGACGGATGGTGCCCGCCGCAGCGTTGCGCGGGTTGACTAACGCTGCCAACCCAAGCGCACGCTGCTTATCGTTATAACGCTCGAAATCGCGGCGGCTCATGTACACCTCGCCGCGCACCTCCAGCACCCCGACGGCGCAGCCAGTGAGATGCAAGGGGATGCAATGGATAGTGCGGATATTCTGCGTCACATCTTCGCCGGTTTCGCCGTCGCCGCGCGTGGTCGCCTGCACCAGCACACCGCGCTCGTAGCGCAGGTTGATGGCAAGGCCGTCAAACTTGAGTTCGCAGGCGTACTCGATCTCGCCGTCAGCAAATCCAAAAAGCCCCTTGGGCAGAACATCCCCTCCCCCATGCAGGGGGAGGGCTAGGGAGGAGGTAGAATCGCTGCTAATCAACTGCTCCACCCCCATCCCAACCTTCCCCCTGAAAGGGGGAAGGAGTTGGCTCTGCTCTAAGGAATTATTTTTGACTAAACCCAGCGCGTTGCGCACACGCGTATCGAAATTCAATGCGCCGCTATCTTCGGTGTCGGTCTCGGTACGAATAGACAGCATGGGCACAGCGTGGCGCACGGAAACAAAACCATCCAGCACTTTGCCGCCGACGCGCTGCGTGGGCGAATCGGGGGTCAGCAGTTCGGGATGTTGCGTTTCGAGAGACTGAAGTTCGCGGAATAACCTGTCGTATTCCGCATCGGGAACGCCCGGGGCATCCAGCACGTAGTAGGCATGGTTATGCCGCTCGATCTCGGCGCGCAGATGCGCGATACGTTGCACTGCGTCCATCTTAGGAGAACAATCTGAGGGCTTGTGCGCCACCCGGAACGATTTTGCCAGCCAACATGCGGCTTTCAACCGCGACGACTTGCTCGCGTATTTGGGCAATGGCCGCATCGCCCAACGAAACCCGATGGTCATCCACCAACCCGGCGCGAAGATCCATGGCAAGCTCGCGCGCCAGCACCGCCATCTCATCAAAACGGTGCGAGGGGCGTTCCACTCGCGGCACGTCCAGCAACAAAGTCAGCCCTTGCACGCGCATCTGCGTGAGCGTGTGATGCTGAAAAGGGATGTTGTTATCCATATTATTCAGGCTGAACAGGGTCAGGCCATGCGCATCCAGCAGATGAAACGCACCGTCCGCCTGCAACATCAGGCCGTGACGCTCTGCCATCCGGGATATCTCGCTGCCGAACAAAAGGCGGTCGCCGCCGGGCAGTATATTGAGGCCGATCATCTGATCCACTTCGGCACAAAATTCATCCAGCAGTTTTGCCTGTTTGATTGCATCTTCCATAGGAGGCAGCACCATTTCCGCCCGCAACTGCTCGCCTATATCGCGCAACACTTCGTGAAAATCCGTCAGCCGCACCTCGCTCACCGGGCCTGAACGGTCGGCCAGCTGTAAACCGATTTTGAACTCGCTGTAGGCAGGCAGACTTTCCGGAATGAGCCTTTCCCAGCGGCCTGAAGTCGCGTTCAATCCGCAGGCATTGACGCTTTTTCCAAAATCGAAACGCCGCCCCCACAGCGGCGCAAGCGCATGACTGCTGAGCGGGCTTTTAAGTTTGATGAGGACGATGTAATCCGTCGTCGCATCAAGCAAGCTACAAATCTCATCGTCAGCCTTGATCTGCTGCGATTCGCCATGCTCCAGCGCACTTGCCTCTTCCTCTATCAACACATCTGCCGCCCCCTTGGCAGCAGAAACGGATGAGTACAACGCATCTTCGCGCTGATCTTTGAAGGTCGCGCCGAACTTGCGCCGATACTGCCGTTGTTGCCAAAAGCCGTAGCCATATACCCCGACTACCACAACAATACCGATGGACAACAAACCGATTTGCAATTCACTCATGTCAAGACACCGATTGAATCAATGGTCTGATTATACTAAACACAGATTATCCGTTAAGCCCAAAACAGCGCCGTGCCCGATCTTCGTAGGAGCAAGCTTGCTCCCACGAGGTGGCATACGAGGATTGTTGTTTTAAGTTAGCAGCAACTCGCCGCTAACACTGCCGATACCGGCGATTTCATGCAAAGCTTTCACGTATTCCGCCTTCTCATGCAATTGCACCAGCGTATCGGGATGACTGTGGCCGCGCATATGCGCCAGCCTTGCCTTGCTGGTGGCTGGCATCTCCCACACCAAGCCATCCAACAACTCATCCGCCGACTCCGGCTTGTTGCACACCAACACCATATCGCAACCCGCGTTTAGCGCCGCTTCCGCGCGTTGCACGATACCGCCCGCAACCGTCGCACCTTCCATACTCAGGTCGTCGCTGAAGATACAACCTTCAAAGCCCAACTCGCCGCGCAGAATGTCTTTCAGCCACACTTTGGAAAAACCTGCCGGACGCGGATCGACTTTGGGATAAATCACATGCGCGGGCATCACCGCCGTCAGGCCGAAATCCACCATCTGGCGGAACGGGATCAAGTCGCACATCTCGATGTCGGCGAAATCGCGCTCGTCCACGGGAATCTCCAGATGCGAATCCGCGCGCACAAAACCGTGCCCGGGGAAATGCTTGCCCACCGTCGCCATGCCCGCCTTCCTCATGCCCACCATCAGGCTGTGCGCCAACTCGGCGATGGCCTGCGGTTCGGCGTGAAAAGCGCGATCGCCGATCACCCCGCTGCTGCCATAGTCCACGTCCAGCACCGGAGCAAAACTAAAATCCACCCCCTGCGCGCGCAACTCCGCCGCCAACACCCAGCCCGTCTGCTCCGCCAAATGTTTGGCGCGTTTCGGATGCGCATCCCATAATTTACCCAGCTCGCGCATCGGCGGAATCTTGGTAAACCCATCGCGGAAACGCTGCACCCTTCCGCCTTCATGATCCACCGAGATCAGCAACGGCGGCGTGCGCACGGCGCGGATACTCGCAGTCAACTCCGCCAGCTGGCGCGGCGATTCATAATTGCGCGCAAACAAAATCACCCCGCCCACCAAGGGATGACGCAAACGTTTTTCATCCTCTGCGGTAAGCGACTTGCCCACCACATCCAGCATCACTGGCCCAATGCCCATAAACACTCCGATTGGTTAAATCTGAAAAAGAGACATACAACAACGCGGCGGATTATAAAGCTTTTGGCGGAAAAGCCGAGCTTGTTGGCACCCAAGGGAATTAGTCGCATTAGACGGCATTACTAATCGTAAACTTGCGACCAACATGAATCCGGACTATGGGGATCAAATGCCTTGCAGGCGACTATCGAGGATGTGTGTGGAACGGCTCAAATCGCCCCGAAGCGGTCAGTGGTGTTTCCAAAAAGCAGCCGGTCAACGCTAAGGGTAAGCCGACCATTGTAGCGGCGATAGGTTTGCGCTATTCAAGCGCAAACGAACAACGCGGAAATGGGGCGGCTTGACCCGTTTGTTAGGCTTCGACATTATTCACCTCGCATTATTTTTGAGCGCAATGTTTCGTAGACAGATTTTACAACTGGCAATAATGGCTTTTTTGAACCATCTTCAAGAACGGCAAATATTACAACTGCTTCCGCAAAATTACCTTCCCCGAAAGTTGCCTGCAATAGCCCAGGAGGGCCTGAAAGTTGCGATGACGATGAGACTTCCCTATCGTTGCTTGTTGCAAGTTTGGCATGCTTAGTAGCATCTGCAACATCCCAAATGAACTGAAATTCAGGACAAACTTTGAGTATTTCATTACGTGTGGACTTAACGCGGTCATTCATGGTTTTTCGATCGGTTGCTATTTCATTTTCCTGTGCAATGTGATCGGCCATGTGATTTAGGACTAACGCAGACAGTAGACCTCGCCTAAGGTCGTTCGGGGAGTTTATATACTCCGTAACGGTAGGCTTAACCATTAAATTGAAAAAGTCTTCAGCAGTTGATGGCACAGTTTTCTCCATTAGGGGGCTATTTCACTCTTTTGGCAATTATGGAAATAATTGTGGGAACGGCTTCTCCTTTTGCCAAGTTTGGATTGTGGGCTTGAGCGTATTGGAATTCGCTACCTTCTCTAGGCCAGTCAATATTCTTTACTTCAAAGACCTCGAACCCGATATTCCCAAAAACATATGTATCATAGTCTTCCTTTGTATCATTGAAAAACTCAGCTTCAGTAAAGCCGACGACTCGGCCGCCGCGATTTACTAAGTGAACATATTCAACTGATGCTAAACACACATCAGGGGACACGACAATGTCTTCTATTTTTTCTCGGTATAACTTTGATTTTGTTATTTCGTTTGGCTCTTCTTGAGTGTGCTTGAATATATCCACTCCATGAGAGCCGATAAACCACCCAACAATCACCTTCGGCTTAAACTCTTTAATAACTCTTTTGTCGTCTGCCGTAAGCTCAAAAAAATCGCATTTATGTATTTTTCGGCTTGCTCCAACACTGTCAAGATACCTGTTTGCCTCATCAACTAAATAAGGGTTGCTATCTAGGGACAAAACATTGCGACCGACAGATAAGTAGCGTGTCCCTTTCCCGATGCCGCAGCCGAATTCAAGGACATTTCCACTGGGTGTCATTTTTGATAGCAATTGATAAATGCCGTGAAACTCAGATTCGTTCCTCCAGTGTTGCGAATATTGTTCTGGATTGATTAGCACTCGGTTCATTTTCCCTCTCTCCAATGCACAAGACCTTCTGTGCTCCCCTATCTATTCGCATCAGGTAGCGTGTCAGCGCTGTGCGGCTTTGTTAATCTCGCCGCATAGTTTCCTGTGGGTGATGGTTATTTCAAATAATCTGGCAGAAGAGGTAGCGACACGCACTTGCATCCGTCCTTTTCGCCGGGCCAAATCCATTCGCCGTCGATATACGCTCCCTTGGCGATTTCGTAGATTTTGCCGTTAAAATCAGTATGGCTCTGGCGCGGGAATCGGCTAGACGTGTGCCGCCATTCAGCATGCGTAAATCCAGCCTCCAACTGCCGCACACGCGACATGACTGCATTAATCTTGTGACTTTGATCCATAGCAATTTCACCCGCCCGATTCAACGTTATGCCACACCGCTTATGCAGTTCGTCCGTCAGCGTTTTCAAATCGCCCCCCACTGCGACTGCCCGCATCACCAAGCCCTCAACCTCGGTAAAATACTGCGAGGGAATGTCTTGTATAAGCGATACGTTCTTGGCTATCTCGGGCTGAATGATTGCCCGCATCTCGGGTGTTAGCTCGAAATGAATTCCGAACTTGCGAGTGCGCAACTGGCGCTCCATGCCCTGTTCTACATTTGTTTTAATGTCGGCATTGACTCCATCCATTAGCGCAGGAGAATCAACCTGTTTAGTAAATACTGGAATTTCATCCAATATAGCTTTCTCTATTGTAAAAGGGCTGGTATTGGCAGACTTGGCTGGAGGCGCTTTGGCTTTGTGGCCTAAGTTAATAGCTTCTAATAACTTTGAGAATATTGACATGCAAGTCCCGTACAGGAAATTTTGAAGCATCAAGGTACTGATAATTGGATTGGCTTGCAACCGCAATTTGCCTCTCGCATACTCATATGCCAAATAGAAGAGACCAGTAAAATTCACCTAATAACTGCGAAAATCAATGACCGCAATTGGCACAACTGAGACACCCACATCACACCTGTCGGGTTACGCCCTGCGGGCTAACCCGACCTACAAAATCTAATTACGCTCCAACACCACAAACGCCACCACCATCTCGCGCTCGTCGCTGATGCTCAGATGATGATTTGTCACGCCTAGTTGTTGCAGGTGTGCAGACAACAGGTCGTCGAAATGGAATGCGGGCTTGCCGAGTTCGTCGTGGATGACGCTGATGCGTTGCAGGCTGACCGGATGGCACAAGCCTTGCCCGGTGGCTTTGGCGAGGGCTTCTTTGGCAGCAAAACGTTTGCTCAGGAACCTTGCCGGATAGGCATGCGCGGTGTATTCGGGAAGCTCTTGCGCGCTCAAGATGCGCTCGGCGAACGCTGCACCATGCCGTTCAATTGCGGCTTCGATGCGCGCCACGCCGACGATGTCGGTGCCGATGCCGAAGATCATGCTTGGAAAGAGTTCGAGAAAAAGTTCATGGCGAATAATAACATTGCACCCGCATGAGTATCGTCCGAAAAACCGAGAATACCTCGCTCCACTTTAACCGAAATTTCGCAGTTGCAAAGCAACTGATCCCTCGACACGTCCGCTGCGCGGACTACTCAGGACGAACGGGCAGCTGTGTTTATAGGCTTAATTTGAAACTATCGCTTAGAGGTGCGCGCGATAGTAGGCGAGGAAATCATCCGCAGGTAACGGACGACTGAAGTAATAGCCTTGAATTTGCCCGCAGCCTAACTCTTTCATCAGCTCAAGTTGTTCTGCGGTTTCCACTCCTTCCGCGACAGTCGACATGCCAAGTGCCTGCGCCATGGCGATAATGGTTTTTGCAATCGCCACATCGCCCGCGTTTTCAGGCGTGTCCTTGATAAAGGCGCGGTCGATTTTTACGCAATCTATCGGGAAGCGTTTCAAATAAGCGAGCGATGAATGCCCAGTGCCGAAATCGTCGAGGGCGATGTGGATGCCCCGGTCGTGTATCGCGCCCAGCAATTTGATAACGCTTTCCGGATCTTCCATCACCATGCTTTCGGTGACTTCCAGTTCCAGCGAATCCACGGAGAGCCCCGTTTCTGCCAGCGCGGCATCGATTTCATCCAGCAGTTCGCCGGAACGGAATTGGCGCGCGGAAAGGTTTACCGCCACGCGCAACGGACGCAGGCCGGAACGTTGCCACTCGCTGTTTTGCCGGCAGGCTTCGCGCAACACCCAGCGACCGATCTCAACGATCAGGCCGGTATCTTCGGCGACGGGAATGAATTCGACCGGCGAGATCATGCCGCGCTCGGGATGTATCCAGCGCACCAGCGCTTCCATGCCGAGCAAGCGCCCTGTTGCGGTATCCACTTTGGGCTGATATTGCAGACGCAGCTCATTATTTTCCACGGCGTGATGCAGGTCTGCCGCCAAGTGCAACACCTTGGCCGCAGCGCGGCTCATGGCTTCGTCATAGACCGCGAAATCATCTCCTCCCGCGCGACGCACCCGGTTACAGGCAGAAGCTGCCTGCTGCACCATCGCCTCCACCATACCCGCAGCATCCTTACAGGCATCGCAATGTATGAGTGCCGCACCTATCGACAGCGTCGAAAACAATTCGTGCCCATCGACCTGCAAAGGCTGTTGCGCCCCAATCAACAGCTCTCTGGCGCGCTGTTCGGCAGCGGACAAATTGCAGGGCAACCGCACCAGCACGAAGGCATTACTGCCGAAACGATAAAGTTTTTCTCCCTCACTATTGAGCGCCTCACGCAGACGTTGTGCGATCTTGACCAGCCAATTTTCAGTTTCTGCCGCGCCGAAACTTTCCAGAATTTCCTGTTCGCGGTCGGCCACGATCATCATCACCGATCCGGCGCACTGCTGCGCAAATGCCAGATTCAATTCGTCGCGCAGCTTGTATTGATTCGGCAGCCCTGTTGCCGCATCGAAGTACGCCTGATAGGCAAGGCGCTCTTCCGCTTGTTTGCGCGCGCTGACATCCTTGAGGTAAACGTGAAATTCGGCGAAATCCGCCAGATAGGCGACGGTGCATTCTAGCGTATGCACACCATGCGCATATTCGAATTGCGTGTTCGAGGTCGGTGCTTTGCGGGTCGCGGCCAGATGAGAGGGTAAATCCGAAGGTAACAACTGTGCCGATTGCGCCGCAGCAAGACCGAGGTGTCCAAGCAATTCGGTCGTTGCGGGGTTGGCATACAGTACCTCACCCGCCGCATTGAGGCGCAACACCGGATTCGGATCGCGCTCGGCGAACAGTGCCAGCCTGCGGCGTTCCGCCCCCTCGCGAATGATGGCAACGACGTAGTAACCCACAAAGAATGCGACACCAAAAATCAGCACCGAGAAGCCGATGACGGAACGTACCATGGTCGAGACGCTGCTCTGCGAATCCTGCCCCAGATCATCCACCGCCTTCTGGTTCGCGGATGTCATATCGGCAAGTACGTTTTCGATCTGCCGCACTTTAGGTTTTACCTGTGCCAGAATCGCTCGCGCTTTGTCCCAATCAATTGCGGCACTGGCGAGAGTGCCGGACAACTCGTCGGCAAGACGGTCAAGCTCCACGAGCCGCGCGCGCAATTCCGTCACGCCCTCATGGGAGCCCATGTCCTTCTCCATTTGCCCGACGATCTTGTCGAGTCGCGCATGGTTCTGGAGACGCTGCGCTTGAAAGGCTTCACCGGTTGCGGTGTAGGAATAGTATTCGTACAGCAAGCGCTCTTCATCCGCAATGGCACCGCGCAACTCACCGCTACGATGGGATAGCGGGAGTTTCTCGGCAATAAAAATGTGATTGATAGCTTGTACCGAATCGCCCAAATAAACGATGCGGGCGGACACCCCGATGCCGACCATCAACACGAGTAAAAAGGCCAGCCATATCCTGCGTTGCAGCATTGCGTACCTTTGCTATGTATTAAAACCAAATGGCAGGAGCGTGCCAGAATTGAAAATAGCCTTTCTCGTTTGTCCTTTCTCCCGCTCGCGGGAGATAACCAGCGACTTGCCCGCTTGTGGGCTTAGTCGAATGGCTAGCAGTCCCATCAGAGTTAGAGAGAGGGTTAGCACGCGATTATTTTTTTATTCGCGTACAGGGCACGCTCCTACTGTATTTTTTGGCCTAATCAATACAGGATGAACACCCGCTTATTTCTTCGCGGCAGAAGCCGACTCCAGCTTGCCACCGATTTTCAGGCAACTTCCCTTGGGGACGCTCGTAAAATCGTTGGGGTCGTTGTCGATTTTGGAATGCCCGGCACAGGAATGCTTGTTGGCGTTGCTGTTGCACGCATTCTGTCCGGCCTTGGCGATGCCAAAACATTTTTCACCGTCGGCAGCCGATGCGATGCCGGATGAAGCGGTGATACCGAGTGCGAGTAAACCCGTAATGGCGGTTGAAATAAGTTTGCGTTGATCTTGCATGATTTGTTGCTCCTTATCAGGTTGAGTTCAGCGTTCTGTCCGTTTCACATCAGTCGGAGCGCCCATCCGACTGCCGTAGTATAAATCAGCCCGGTGATGATGCGGGAAGTCGTTTTTCCAGCAAGGCATCGACCGACCATGCACCGCGACTGGCGATCAGCAGCACCGCCAGCAACATCCCCCAATACAGATGCTGAGCCAGCCCGGCCTCGCTCAGTTCCGCGTAATACGAATAAGCCGCGACCGCATTGAGGATGAACAGTCCCGCCGCCGCGAAACGTCCGAACAATCCCAACACCAGCAACACCGGCAAGCCGAGCTCCGCTCCGGTAGCCAGATAGGCCGCGACATCGGACGGGAGCAGCGGCACTTGATAGACATCGCTGAACAGATACAAAGTGCTGTCCCAATTCTGTATTTTGGTCAGTCCGGATTTAAAAAAGACATTCGCGAGAAACAAGCGCAATCCCAGATCGAGCGCAGGAGCGAGGCATTCCGGTAGATGCGATGCGGTGTAGTAATGACGCAGAAATTTCAACAACGTTTTCATATCTCGGCTCCGGGAGTGAAAGCTATCAGGACGTTTTGCGTAACAAGATTGAGCAAGGTGGCTTGCAAATCAAAATCGGGATGCCGCTCCAGCGTGCCTGCCGTCGCGATGCCCAGCATGTCGCCGGCCTGTATGCGTTGCATCCAATCCGCTTCGGCTTCCGACAGCTCCGCCACCTGCACGACATCCTCTTCGCGGCTCACCAGCGCGATGGATGAACCACTGTTAAGGTCGATATGAAAATCAGCATCGGCACCGGGTTGATGCGCCCGCCAGATCGCACTGATCGGATAGCGCGAGCGCACTATCCGGCAAGCCGGATGGGTGTGCAAAATCAAATACGGATATTGCTCCGGCGGAACTTTCGCCAGCCGGTCTAGCGCCAGTTGCGCTGCATCCGCCGCAAAATAGGCAACTTGGCAAGCCCACTCCAGCGCCGCCACATCGGACAGATAAACCAGTTCTTGCGCGGGCGCGAAAGCCGCCACAAAGTCCGCCAACTCTGCGCCGTAGTGATGCAAATTTGCACCGTGAGAAGGGTGTTGCTCGACAAATTTCCGCGCCATAAAGCGGAAGAAATCATCGCCAACCAGTTGCTTGATAACCGGATAGACACCTGCCAAAGCATCGTGCAAATTGCCGCGATAATTGTTGCGATACACCTCGACAGCGACATCCGCCGCGTAATTGGAATAGCGATTGTCGATCCGTGCAGAGGGCGCTTCGCCATGCACGATGGCGCGCGCAAAATGAACAAGGTCGTCGTTTAAATCAGCCACGCGCAGCCTCCATCCGTTGCTGCGCTTTTGCGGCTTCGCTCATCAGCACCGGCAGCGCGGGGATGTCGGTATCCCACTCGATCAGCGTGGGGCGCGGCCCGATCTGGCGTAATACATATTCGTATAACTCCCACACCTCGGGATAGATGGGATGATTATGCGTATCTACCAGACAGCCGTCGCGCACGCCGTATCCCGCCAAGTGATATTCCTTCACCGCCTCAGCCGGAATAGCCTTGATGAACGCTTCGGCATCCACGCCGAGGTTGCGCACGTTGACATACAAATTCTCCACATCGAACAGAATCCCGCAGCCAGTGCGCCGCGTCAGTTCGGCAAGGAATTCACCTTCCGTCATTTCGCTGTGCGAAAAAGACAGGTAGCTGGAAAGATTCTCTACCAGCAGTTGTCGCCCCAGCCTTTCCTGCACCTGCTCCACGCGGCGCGCCACATGAGTCAGCGCCTCAAAGGTATAAGGAAACGGCAACAGATCATTGACCACCATCCCCTCGGCTGCATTCCAGCACAAATGCTCCGACACCACGGCGGGCTGCACGACATCGCACAAATGATGCAGCGCGGACAGATGGTCCGCGTCGAGTGGCGTGGTCGACGCCAAGCCCATACCCACTCCATGCAGACTAACGGGGTAATGTTCGCGCACCTTGAGCAAGGTGCGCAACGGTGCGCCTCCGCCAAAAAAATTCTCGTTATGTACTTCTACCCAGCCCAGCTTGGGCAAGGTGTCCAGCACCTCACTATAATGAGGCGCCCGCAAGCCGATACCCGCGACACACGGCAATGTATTGCTTGCGGGCATTATGATTACATCGCCTTTTTCATCATCATATCGCCGCCGTCGGACACGGTGCCGCCGGCAATCTTGTTGCAAGTCCCCTTGGGCAACGCAACGAAATCATTGGCATCGCTGTTTTTAGTGGCTTGTCCGGCACAAGAGTGACCGGCCTTCTTGCTGCCGCAGTCGTTCATCCCTGCTTTGGCCACGCCATAACACTTTTCCATTTCCACTTTCTTATCGGCGGCACTTGCATTGCCTGCAAGCCCCAACGCCAACAGACCACCGATTGCGACTGACAAAACTTGATGCTTTTCCATTTTTGCTTCTCCTCTTTGATTGAAAAAACTGAAGGGGGTATCCCCAAATCATCGGCCGGATAACATCCGGTTTATTTACACGCGGACTAAAGTGACCTGATCCCTGTATCTTGCTGATGGTCTCACGACTTTGCGCCCGCGTACCAAAATATTCGGGCGCGGCCGAAAAAAAGTTACATGGAAATTTTTGCGGCTTGCAATTAAAGCAAAAACCGACAACGGCTAACGTTCGATCATTGTCCGCACCACCGCATTGAACGGCTCCACCCACTCCGGCGCGAACTGCTTGTCGCAGGCATTAACCTCGGCAATGGCACGCAGAATGGAACTGCCATGACTGCGGGCACTGTGCTTGAGCGTCACCGCCTCAAAGGCATCCACGATGGCAATAATCTTTGCCCCCGTACAAATTGACGCACCGCTCAGTCCGTCCGGATACCCGCTTCCATCCCAAGTTTCATGGTGATGCCGCACCATCTCGGCGGCGCTTTTCCAACCTTCCATGCGCTCCAGCAACCCGGCGGCGAACTCGGGATGCGCGTGAAGCGCGGCGCGCTCTTCCTTGCTCATCTTTTCGAGCTTGAGCCATACCGGTTCCGGCAGAAACATCATGCCCAGATCGTGGAGATAGAGCGCCGCTTCCAATTGCACCTCATCCACTGGAGAGCCAGCCATCCGGTTGGTGTCCAATGCCAATTGATGCAGGCGATCAGTACGTCCGGCAAACAGCGGAGAACGAGTTTCGAACTGCAAGGCGAGAGAACGGAAAAATCGCAGATCGTTTGCCTCGCTGCTTTTTGGGGAGGCTTGACCGGAAAGTTTTCCGGTCAACACACGAAGAATTGTCTGCGGCTGAAACCCGGTAACGGTTTTAATCAGCTGGGCAGCCCCAAGCTCGATATCGCTCTGGGGAGCCTGACTCATCCGTTCCAGACCTTCCACCAGCACTGCAAGCTTGAGTTGCACCACAGGTCTGCCCGCCGCCAGTGCATCTATCGCCAACTCCAGCCGATCCAGCGCGAGCAAGACCACTTCGCCGAGCAATTGCGTATAGCGCACCTCCCCTGAACGCAAACGGGTCAAGAGTGATTCGAGCGGATGTGCGACCAACCCGGCCACCGGCACATTGCACAGCGCGGCATCGCCCTTGATATTGTGCAGTGCGCGGAAGATGTCGGCGATCAGCACCCGGTTTTCCGGATCACGGCTCAAGCGAACCATGTCGCGCTCGATGTCATGCGCACGATCCGTCAGGGCATCAGCAAATTCGTGCAGCGCCTCTTTATCCAGAGTTGTCGGATAGGTCAATGTTTGGATGTCGGTCATGATTTGTCGCCACTCCTACATATAAAATTTCGTCTCAGGATAAACAAAAATCGACCCGATGACCGCCTTTATTTGAATATCTTGCTTACGCCTGCCACACCCCGAACCCTGCTTCACGCAGATCTATCCCCAGCGCGACCTCCTTGTCACAAGCCTCATCATAGGACATCGGGTTATATGCGTCATAGAGGTCCGACAATAAGTGCAATCCGTATTCTTTGACGTAACGATTGGATTGGATGCCCGCCTTGTGTTTATCGAAGCGCACATCGGGGTCTAATCCCGTCATGCCGACGTAGACGCACGGTTTTCCGGTGACATAGCCGGGGTTGCAGCGCTTAAAACGGCCTTCGTAAAGAACGTCTTTCGACAGCTCGATCACATAGACGTTATGGTGTTTGCGGCGTCCCATGGTTGCGTTCAAATGAGAAAAAGTGGGGTATCAATGTCTAGTGTACCCTGCTGCAAGTCCGGCTAAAAGACTATCGGGTTTGCCGTGTCGAGCCCCGTATTTCCGCTGCTTGACTTGGCTACAGCTCCGTCTTCACAACATGGAGCCTATTGATACAGCCCCGGAAACTGCCTGCGCAATTGCTCCACTTTGGGCTTGTCGTTATAGACGATATACGGCTGATTCGGATGCAATGCCAAATAGTTCTGGTGATAATCCTCGGCGGGGTAGAACTGTTGCAGCGGCACGACTTGCGTGACGATAAGCGAAGAAAAAGTTCGCGCGGCGTTGAGCTGCCGAATGGTACTTTGTGCAATTTTTTGTTGGTCAACGCCGGTGTAAAAAATTGCCGAACGATACTGGCTGCCCGCATCCGGGCCCTGGCGGTTCAACTGAGTGGGATCATGTGCCACGCTGAAAAACACTTGCAGCAGTTGCCGATACGAAACCTGTGCCGGATTGAAACGGATACGCACTGATTCGGCATGCCCGGTATCGCCATTGCCAACCTGTTCGTAATGCGCTGTGGCTGCGTCGCCGCCGGCATAGCCGGACACGACTTCAGACACGCCTTTAACGTGTTTGAACACCGCATCCACACCCCAAAAACAGCCCCCTGCGAACACCGCGGTTTCCTCGGCGGCGGCTGCCGTGGCGGTTGGCAGCATGCCCAACGCTAGCAAGAGAATAATACTACCGCAAAAATAGTTGCCGATAAATTTGATGATTTGCATGGTGGTGCCCCTTATGTTCAACCGAAGGTAAAGGCAAATGCCTCTGCATCGGCATCTATAAATTCAATGCGGAAATTTCGATCTTTAATCTCACCGCTTTGGCGGACGAGCTGATACAAACGCTGCTCGTGAATTTCGCCATTGCCTTGTGCATCGGTGTCTACGCCATGATTTTTGCCGGGCGGTTTTCCATCCAGCGTGACTTTAAAGCGCACCGGCTTACCGTTGTGCGAGCTTAATACCAGATGTAAATCGCGCCCTTGAAAACGATAACTGATAGTGCCGCCGATAGATTGCAGCACGGCGGACTCTTTGGCTATTAGCCACTCTCCGCTCAACGCCCATTGATCCGACTTGAGCGTTCGCGGGGCGCTATAGCGGGCAGGCACGTCCCGTTTGATGGCTTCGGGTGAGGTCAGATTTTCCTGACGCGCATATCCCAGATAGGTTTCCGGCGATTTCTGCGTATTCGCTGCCGCCGCCGTTGCGCCCGCCCCCGCGACCTGCACGAAGCCCCCGTTCAATGCCAAATCACTATGCGCTTCTTTGAGCAGGCTCTGGATCATCTGCTCGGTTTCCTGATACGCCCCTTCGCCAAAATGTTGATGGCGGATGCGTCCCTGCGCGTCGATCAAATAATGCGCGGGCCAGTATTGGTTCTGAAAAGCATTCCAGATGGCGTATTGGTTATCTACCGCCACCGGATATTTGATGCCGAGGTCGCGCACCGCCTGCCCGACATTGCCTAGGTCTTTCTCAAAGGCGAATTCGGGCGCATGTACGCCGATGATGAGCAAACCTTGTGCGCGATATTTCTCATCCCACGCTTTCAGATAAGGCAAGGTGCGCAAACAATTGATGCAGGAGTAAGTCCAGAAATCGACCAGCACCACTTTACCGCGCAAGCTCTCCGCATTGAGCGGCGGCGAGTTGAGCCACTGCGTCGCCCCTGCTAGCGGCGGAGCCATACGTGCCTCCGCCAAATCTGCCGTAGCCGGGCGCTGCGCCAACTTCTCGATCAATTGCTGCTCGGTGTTGGCGGTGCTTAAAAAAGAAAACTGCGACAGAAAACGCGTATCCCAGCCCAGCGCGATAACTACTACGCCCACCACCACCGCCACGCCCAGACCGCGCCGCACCCACTCCTCCGCCCCCAGGCCGCGCTTCATCAATTTAAATACCCGTCCGCCCGCCAGCAGAGCAACGCCCAACGAAGTCGCCGCACCGGCGGCGAACACCAGCAACAACAAGGCGCTGTAAAGATTCGCCCCGTTCAATGCCGCGCCCGCCAACACCAACCCCAAGATCGGCCCGGCACAGGGAGCCCATAAAAAGCCCACAGCCACGCCCAACAACAATGAGCCTTGCAAGCTGTTTTTCTGATCGGCTTGTTGTTGCAAACGTCCGCCCAAAGCGACGAACGGACGCATCAGGCGTTCCGACAAAGCGGGGAAAATGAGCGCCACTCCCAACAGCAGCAATAACGCCATCGCCGCATAGCGACCATATTGATTCACCTCGACCAGCCATGCTCCGCCCACGGCGGCAAAGCTGGCAAGCAGCGTGAAGGTTGCCGCCATGCCCAACAGTATCGGTAGCCCGGAACGACGGAACGACTGGTCGGAACGGGCAAAGATAAACGGCAACACCGGCAGCACGCACGGGCTGAAGATGGTCAGTGCGCCACCGATATACGCGAGTAAAAAAATCAGCATGATGAATTCCGGGTAATGAGTTCTGTAGATCGGGTTATGTTGGTCGCGACACAAAGCGCAACGCTACGGTGTTCATGCAGTAACGCAAACCCGTCGGTTTTGGGCCATCGTTAAACACATGCCCCAAATGTGCATCGCACAGCGCGCATTGCACCTCGGTGCGCGTCATGCCGAACAGGTGGTCGGCGATTTCATGGACGTTTTCGGCAGTGATCGGCTGCCAGAAACTTGGCCATCCCGTCCCCGAATCGAATTTCGTTTTCGCATCAAACAGCGCGTTGTCGCAACACGCGCAACGGTACAGGCCGGGCTCGTGTCTGTCGTAACCCGGCTGTGAAAAGGGCCGTTCGGTACCTTGTTCGCGGGTTACTTCATAAGCCAATGGCGACAGTGTTTTGCGCCATTCTGCTTTGTCTTTGCGTACCTTGGTCAAAACGGTACGCCCCAGTGCTTTTCCATCGTCGGAGAATTGCATGATGCTCACCTTGTCACCTCCTGATGTGTTGCCGGCAAAAGAACGGGATGCCAAAAGCACAGCGACACCGGATAAAGTGAATAAAAACTGTCTGCGCTGCATGATGTCTACCTCCGGATTGAGTCTCACGTTATGATTCACTCTGACTGCCTATTCGACACATCCCGCTAAATGGTTACAAATCACGCTTAAAATTCTGGTGACAAATCAAAACGACAATTTTGAAATATTGATGCAGCAGTCTCTGGACGGAGACCAGCGCGCCTACGCTGCTTTGCTGCAAAAGACCTCACAGATGTTGCGCCCGTTTCTGGCACGGCGTCTGAGCTTCAGCAGCGAAGTGGACGACCTGATGCAGGAGATTCTGATCTCCATCCATAAAGCGCGCCACACCTATGATGGTAACCGCCCTTATAAACCGTGGGCATTCGCTATCGCCAAATTTCGCTTTCAGGATTATTTACGTGCGCACTATTCGGATCAGCTGCGCCACGCGGTTGATTTCGACGAGCTGGAAGAAAGTTTTCATGAGCATGTAACCGAACCGGTGATGAGTTACGAATCTATCAGCGGGGAGGTGCAAAAACTCCCCGTGAAGCAGGCAACCATTTTGCAGTTGATACATCAGGAAGGTTACACCGCCAAAGAAGTGGCCGAAAAAATGGGCATGAATGAATCAGCCGTCAAAGTCGCGGCACATCGCGCCTACAAGATGCTGAAAGAGAAGCTGGAAAGATAATGGAAAACATTGATGATCTCGTTACCAGACTTGCGCAGGATACGACCGCAGTAAAACCTGCGCCGCATCCGTTCATGCTGAGCCTGCAATGGCTGGGCATCGCCGCGATCTATCTTGCGGTATCGCTCGCGCTTTCCGGCCTGCGCCCGGATCTTCTGGAAAAATTCCACAGCACATGGTTCGTTGCCGAGGTTGCCGCGCTGCTCGGCATCTTCATCGTCACGTCGCTCAGTGCCGCCCTGTTGTCCTTCCCTGATCTGCATCAGAAGCGCAATCTGGCCTTGGCACCAGCATGGATGTTCGCCCTGTTCCTTCTGATCCTGTTTTTTGCCTGGCGCGCCGACAGCCCTCCCGCACCGCTGCCCGTACATAGCTTTGAATGTACCCTCGGCATCATGTTGATGGCGCTGCTCCCGGCAGGCTGGACGTTCTACTCCATGCGCAAATATGCCAGCACGCACTATCGGCTGGCGGGGAGTGTCGTACTGCTCGCTGCTTTCAGCGTCGGCGCATTGTGGCTGCGGCTACACGAAGCAACCGACTCCATCGCGCATGTCATCGAATGGCACTACCTGCCCATGCTCGCCATCGGAATCATCGGCTTGTGGCTGGGCAAGCGGCTGTTGAAATGGTGAGAGCCGCGTCCGATTGAAGTAAATCAGCCCTATTTTTGCAGGTATAATTCGCCCGTAACATTTGACACAGACAATGCCGCATCGGCATACCCGAACAGCCCCATGAAAACAATCGAAATCTCCAATGAACAAGCGTTGCTCGACAAAATACTCGGCAGCCAAATCAACCTCCCGCCGCAGCCCGCTATCCTTCTGGAAATTGACAAACTGATCAACAAGCCGAACCATCATCTCACCGCGCTCGGCAACTTAATTACCAAAGACGCCGGCCTGACCGCAGCCATCTTAAAGCTCGTCAATTCGTCGTTCTACCAATCCCCGATCCCGATCTCCAGCATTCAAAAAGCGATCACCGTGCTGGGACTAGCGCAAGTGTCCAGCCTCATCAAAACAATGTCGCTACGCAAAGCGATCGGCGGCCAAGAGCTGGCCTATGAGAAATTCTGGGAACGCTCCGATGAGATCGCCACACTCAGTGCGCTCATTGCCCGCAAACAAATCTCGGCTTGCAATATTGCCGTAGACCAAGCGTATATGGCAGGGTTATTCCATGAGTGCGGCGTGCCGCTCTTGATGCAACGCTTCCCCGAATATTGCCAGGCTTTCCGCCTCAATCAGGGCGACAACTGGCCGGACTTTCGCGAGGAAGATGAACGCTTCCATACCGACCACACCGTAGTCGGATTTCTGGTGACCAAACACTGGGGTTTGCCCGAATTCGTTTGTCAGGCGGTGCGCTTCCATCACGACCGACTCAGCGTGGATCATGCCGCATTGACGCTTGTTTCAATCTTGCAGATGGCGCAGCATCTGTACAATAAAATTCACCGCAAAAAAGATGCTGAATGGCCCGACATCGGGAGACAAGTGTTGGAAGAAATTGGTGTCGGCAAGGAGGGTTCCATAGAGTTCATGGAAGACGTTATGGAAAATTTTACCCAGCAGCAATAGCAAGCAATATTTATCTCCCCTCTGGTGGAACGACTAGCCATTCGACTAAGCACGATGAAGCCGTGCAAGTCGCTGGTTATCCCGCAAACTGGAGGGGGAGAGCTATCCCGCCATCGGCAAATTCAGCGTCACGCCCTCCGACTGGTGCGGCAAGCTTAAATAATCTCTGGATTGCATCTCGATCAACCGACTCACCGTGCGTGAAAACTCCCCGCTTTGCGCGGCATCAACGTAAAGTTCATGCGGCAAAGCCGCCGCCGAAATCACCAGCTTGACGCGGTTGTCGTAGAACACATCCACCAGCCAGATAAAGCGCTGTAGCGCAGGCGCATCCTCGGCGCTCATCTTGGGGATATGCGACACGAACACGGTGTGGAACTGATGCGCGATCTCCAGATAGTCGGTCTGCGCGCGCGGCCCGCCGCAGATTCCCATAAAATCGAACCAGACTATCCCGTGCGATAATTTCTTTACCGGAATCATGCGCCCCATGATCTCGATCTGTTTTTCATCCTGCTGCGCCACCGGACTCAGCCGTTCGAACATCTCTGCCATACGCGCTTCGCTCGCGGTATCGGCGGGCACCATGAACAGCGACTCGCGCGTCATCTCGCGCAAGCGATAGTCGTTACCGCCGTCCACATTGAGCACCCGCAGTTCGCGCTTGAGCAGCGCGATGGTGGGCAAGAATTTCTGGCGCTGCAAACCGTTTGGATACAAGCCTTCCGGCGGATAATTAGAAGTGGTCATCAACACCACACCGCGCTCGAACATCGCCTCCAGCAAGCGTCCGAGGATCATGGCATCGGCGATGTCACTCACATGAAACTCGTCGAAACACAGCAAGCGCGTGGACTTTGCGATGTTGTCGGCCAAGGCGAGTAACGGGTCTTTTTCCCCCGCCAGCAGTTTCATCTCGTGATGCACTTCCGCCATGAAGTTATGGAAGTGAATACGGCGCTTGCGGCGATACGGCACACAGTCGTAAAACACATCCATCAAAAAACTCTTGCCCCGCCCCACCCCGCCCCAGAAATACAAACCCTTCGGCACATCAGGACTCAACAGACTGCGTCCGAGAAAATGATTGCGCTTGGCTTTAAAGTCGACCAATTGATGCCACAGCGTATCCAAGGCTTCAATCGCCGCCTCTTGCGCCGCATCGTGGATAAAACCCGGCTTGGCACGGGCAGCCTGATACCAAGCCTTGGGGCTCATGCTGCCGTCAGCGGGAGGAGAAAATGTGTGTTGCGACATAACCGGTTCGCGGTTCAAATTAAAACAGCGCGCGCCGTCTTAATTTGCCCCGCGCTTGGAGAAATCTTTCAACCGGAACCCCAGCGCCCACAGCACGGCGAAATACACCACCACACCCAGCAGCACCAACCACGTGAGGTGAATGATGCGCGTCCAGCCGTGACTGGTGAGCCAGTGTTGTTCGCTGCCCATGCCGAACCACAGCGTCCAAGCCAGAGCCAGCAAGGCGATGCACAGCTTGAGGAAGAACTTGCCCCAGCCGGGTTCGGGTGTGTAGATACCGCGCTTGCGCAGGTAGTAGAACAACACAGCGGAGTTGAAGCAGGCACCCAACCCGATGGCGAGCGCCAGTCCGGCGTGGTGCAGCCAGCCAACGAAGGCGAGGTTAAACAGTTGCGTGACGAGCAAGGTCGCGATGCCGATCTTTACCGGCGTCTTGATGTCTTGCCGCGCGTAGAAACCGGGGGCAAGCACCTTCACCGCGATGAGTCCGATAAGGCCGACGCTGTAGCCAACCAGTGCATTGCTCGTCATCAACACATCGTTGGCGGCAAATGCGCCGTGCTGAAAAAAGGTTGCCAGCAACGGCACAGAAATCATGCCCAGCGCCAGTGCCGCAGGCAGCGTAAGCATGAAGACGAGGCGCAAACCCCAATCCAGCAATTTGGAATAATCCTCCGTGCTGTTGTCGGCATGGTGTTTGGAAAGAGAGGGCAACAGGATAGTGCCCAGCGCAGCCCCCAATAACCCGGAGGGAAATTCCATCAAGCGATCTGCGTAAGACAGCCAGGACACGCTGCCCACGATGAGGAACGAAGCGAAGATGGTGTTGATAATGAGGCTGATCTGCGCGATGGAAACGCCGAACATGGCGGGCCCCATCTTCTTGACGATGCGCCAGACCCCGGCGTCTCTCAGGTTCAAACTCCATTTCGGCAGCATATCGATCTTTTTCAGGAACGGTATCTGGAACGCAAGCTGTGCCGCCCCGCCGACGAAGGCAGCCCAACCCATCGCCAGAATCGGCGGATCGCAATAGGGCGCCAGCCACAGCGCAGCGCCGATGAAACACACGTTGAGCAGGATGGGCGCGAACGCCGGCACCCAGAATTTGTTGTAGGTATTAAGTATGGCCGCCGCCACGGCCACCAGCGAGATAAAAAAGATGTAGGGTGAAGTGATGCGCAGCAGTTGCACGGTGAGCGCGAATTTGTCCGCGTCCTTCACAAAACCGGGTGCGCTGATATAAATCAGAATCGGCGCGGCGATGATGCCGATGAGCGTGACGATGAACAGGATAATCGCCAGCAGCGTGGTCACGTGATCCACCAACAGCTTGGTCTCGTCGTGCCCTTTGCGGTTTTTGTATTCACCGAAGATCGGCACGAAAGCTTGCGAAAAGGCACCTTCCGCGAACATGCGGCGCAACAAATTAGGCAATCTGAAAGCGACGAAAAAAGCATCGGTCGCCATGCCCGCGCCGAAAATGCGCGCCATCAGCACATCCCGTACGAAGCCGAGGATGCGCGAAACCAAGGTCAGACTGCTGACGGCAGCAAGGGTTTTAAGAAGATTCATGTGTGCGGTTTAAGTTAAGCGGGGCGATATATTTTTTCGCGGCGAATCATAACACCACTCACAAAACCTACGAACAACAGAACCAAACCCGGAGGCTACGGCCTCAGAAAGCCCATTCCAAAAGAGAGCCCGCCGAATAATGCGTATTGCTGCTGGTATTTTTATCCAGAAAATCGACCACATCAGGGCTTTCGGTCGGGGACATACTCCTGTCCAGACTAACTCGCGCTAAATGTGAGGCGCTAATGATAAAAGTGATATTAAAACCGTTATCCCAAAACCATTGATACCCTGTATGAAGCGAACTGCCAAAAAAGAAAACATTCGCGGTAGATCCCGCCGTGGAATTGAATTGGTCGTTTTCTATCCCGACAGATACCATAAAATAATAGTCATCACTAAATGCACCATGTGGAGCATATCTCCATGGAACAACTAGCCGATTTACCTGATTTCTGACATTGCTATTGGGGGACATGGCAATAGCAGGACGATCTGAGTTACAGCTTAGTGGACTTATGCCTAGAGTAGTATTTTCACTCATGGCAACATCAACCACTAATTGAGAACAATCGGGTGATCGGTCAGGGACAAGAGAAAAGTTGATCGAATTTTCTGCAAAACATGAAGACGTTGGCAAAAGCAACAGATTCGTGCTTCGCTATACCTTATTACTTTCGCGGTATGCTTTTGGATGAGTACGCGGGAGATTCCCGCCAAAAAGGAAACGTCTCTGGGCTTCTTGTTCCTGTTGGCTCAGGCCGTAGCGGGAATGGCATTTTCAACAAATCTTATGTATGTTGTGGCCATAGAAGCCCCTTTGATTTTAAATCGGCGTCACGCCATCGGGTGGATTGTCGGGCAAATCATTGTCTACAATTTATGGCTGCTGCTCCTATGGAAATGGGGGTTCAAGGGATTTACCGGGGACGACAGTTCGTTTGCCTTTGGAATTTTTAATATCACCGTATGGCAGTTCTTCGCATTTATCATCAGTTGGTTCGCTGCCAATGAAGCACGCAGTCGGCAAAAGTCGGCGCAATTAAATGCCGAGTTGATATTGGCTCAACAAGAATTAGCCGAGAAAAGCAGAGCCGAAGAAAGGTTGCGTATCTCCCGCGATCTGCATGACGCTGTCGGGCATCAGCTTGTCGCGTTATCGTTGCAACTGGATATTGCCAGCCGCCTTTCCGAATCTTCCAGCGGGGCGCATATCTCAACTGCCCGATCACTGGCTAGGCAGATGCTCACCGAAGTCAGAGGGGCGGTAAGTCTGCTACGAGAAGAGCGCGTGAGCGATCTGTATGCCGCTTTGCAAACACTGATCGCGACGATCCCAGAACCCAAAATTCATCTTTCGACTACGTGCGACATTACACAAATGAACACAGAAGTCGGCAGGTCTATCTGGCGGTGCATTCAGGAGGCGGTCAACAATACGGTCAAGCATGCTCAAGCTTCCAACTTGTGGATTGATTTCAGTCGGCGCGATACCAATCTTGTTTTGTCGATCAAGGATGATGGATTAGGCAATGAACAATTCACCGAAGGCGATGGTCTGGCTGGAATGAGAGAGCGGCTGGCATCAATCGGAGGAAGTCTTGCTGTTCACAACCAAACGGACAAAGGCTTCGCGCTGGAAATGACGATTCCATTTCAGGGAGCGGTGGCATGATTCGCCTTGTGCTGGTGGATGACCAGACGCTCATCCGAGCGGGAATCGCCACGCTGCTGGGGCTGACCGACGATATTAGAGTTATCGCCGAAGCGACAGATGGAAATACGGCCATTAGGGTCATCGCCGATATGCAGCCCGATGTCGTCCTGCTTGACGTGAGGCTGCCAAAATTTTCCGGCATTGATGTGTTGCAGGCGCTAAACGATCAAGGCCAATTACCGCTCACCATTTTATTGACCACGTTCGATGACGACGATGCGATGAAACGAGGCATGGAAGCCGGAGCAAAAGGATTTCTGCTCAAGGATATTTCGCTCGAAAAACTGTCTGAAGCAATCCGCGATGTTGCAGGAGGAAAAAGCCTGTTCCTACCCGGCATGACTCAACAGGTTAACGATTGGGTTGCCGACAATAGCGATGCGCATGGCACGGTAGACGGCATCAGCGCCACGCCGACCCGCCGCGAGACCGAGATTTTAAGATTGCTGGCGGCAGGCATGAGCAACCGGGAGATTGCCACTGCCATCGGCAATTCAGAAGGCACGATCAAAAACCATGTGTCGAGCATTCTTTCAAAATTAGGAGTCCGCGACCGATCCCGCGCAGTACTCCGGGCAATTCAACAGGGTTATCTGTAGCCCCCTGAGTGCTTCGTTCTGAAAACCGAAATTAAATGGATCAAGCTCGATTTAATTTTCGTCGGCGACATTCTGCATTCGTGCGAGATGCGCTGCCACTCAACCCTAAAACCGCACCTATTGATGCCATAAGCAACAGGACAAGCACTGACTAACAGAATGGCAAGCGGCGGCATTTAACCATTCCCCTTGTGGGTTTTGCATAAAAGCCATAGCTAAAGTTTGCGTTTCTCAGGTAACGTCAGTGCTGATCATAAAGTTTACCTTGGCGAAACAGAATCACTTTTTCTTTACGCTGATGGGCTTGCGTTTTGGCACGGCGGGTTTGCGCTTCGGCGTTGCCGTGTCAACATCAGCTTTTGCGGCAGTTGATTTGCGCTTGCTCACAATCTTTTTGATCGTGGCGGACTGTTTGATCGGGGCGGGTTTCTTTGGCACAGTGGCTTTTTTGACTACCGTAGCTTTCTTGATGGCTGGAATCTTCTTCAGCGCTGGCAACTTTTCTTTCGCCGCAGTCAACTTGCCGCGCGCCACTGGCGGTGATGCCTCGACCATTTCGATACCAAATACATCCGCGAGCAGCGAAGCATCGAGCACTTTCGTGGTTGCCGGCGCTTTTTTGTTTTTCGGCAGGCCGGCACCCGCTTGGGCGACGAGGTCTTTGGCATCGACCCGGCGCAGGCTGAACAGCAAGTCCGGTTGATTATCCAGGCGCACACCGATGCCGTAAAGTACCGCCGCAACGTGCTTGCACATCGAAGCCCAGTCGGGACAACTACAAGTGAAGCTGATTTCTTTTGGCGCGGGGAATAGGCCCGTTTTCGGCGTACAGATACGCTCCATCACAGCCTTGGAAAGTCGCCCCTGCAACAGTTCAACCAGCGAAGCTATTGATCCGGCGCAATCGGCACTGATCGCCCGCCACTGGTGATCGGGCACAGCAGCCACACTGACCGCAACCTTGTATAGACTCGAACCCATTACCTGCGCCTGTATCGAGCCTTCGGTAATCTTGAGGTCAATTACTGAACCGTTACGGACATAGGTTCGTCCGCGCGGCAAACGGTTTGCGTAATCGCTGTAACGCTCCAGATTTTCGCACCAAGCCTTGCCCCAGAAGGTCTTGGCAATGCTGCCGCGCCCGCCGATTACGGGAGTGAGCGTAACGCCACTCTTGTGCATTTTGGCGGCGGCTTTTTCAGCCTTCTTGCGGCGTTCGGCGACAGGAACATAAGGCTTCCATCCGAAATAACCCATTTCACATTCTCCGTAGATTTAATTTTCCTGTGCAGCATGAATATCGAGCGTAACAAGATCGAGTAACTCCTTGTCGCTCATTTCGGTCAACAGCAGTTCCGCGCCGCCTTCCAGCACATCTTTTACCAGACGTTGCTTCGATTCGATCAACTGGTCAATTTTATCTTCGACCGTCCCCCTGCACACAAACTTATGTACCAGCACGTTGCGAGTCTGGCCAATGCGAAAAGCACGATCTGTGGCCTGATTCTCCACTGCCGGATTCCACCAGCGGTCGAAGTGGATCACATGCGATGCAGCGGTCAGATTGAGCCCCGAGCCGCCTGCCTTGAGCGAAAGCACAAAGAAAGGTGTCAATTCATCTTCCTGAAAGCGTTGCACCATTGCACGCCGTTTCGCCACCGGCGTACCACCGTGCAGCACCAGCCCCTCGCGACCAAACACGGTACCGAGGAAGGCTGCCAGCGGTTCAGTTGTTTCGCGGAACTGGGTGAACACCAGCACTTTTTCCTGCTTGGCGGCGATCACTTCGGTCAGCTCACGCAAGCGCGCGAATTTTCCGCTATCCGCGGCATTCCATGCTGCGTCGCCTTGCCATTGCGAAGGATGGTTGCAGATTTGCTTGAAGCGCATGAGGAACGCTAGCACCACACCTTTACGGCCTATGCCTTCAGCATCTTCGAGTGCCGTGGCGAGTTCTTTCACCGCGCGCTGATATAGTGCCGCCTGTAGCGGGCTCAGGTGGCAGAAGGCTTTCAACTCGGTTTTGTCCGGCAGGTCGTCAATGACGCGCTTGTCGGTCTTCAAGCGCCGCAGGATGTAAGGGCGCACCAGTTCGCGCAACGGGCCAAAATGCTCGGCAACGGCCAGCCGCTTGGTGAATTTGGAAAAAACTTTGTCCGTGCCCAACAACCCCGGGTGAGTGAAATCGAAAATTGACCACAAGTCAGATAGCTTGTTTTCTACTGGTGTTCCGGTGAGCGCAATGCGCGACCGGGCAATGAGCTTTTTGACTTGCCGCGTCTGTTTCGTCCCCGGATTTTTAATCGCCTGCGCTTCATCCAGCACCGCTATCTGCCAATGCATCGCCTCCAGCACGGGCAAGCGCATGAGCGAGCCATAGCTGGTGATAATCAGATCGAACCCGCCGAGCTGCCGCGCATCAAGTGCCTGCAATTCCGCCGCCGACAGTAGCGATGGATGCGCGATCAGCATCGTCAGGCCGGGGGCAAAACGCGTGATCTCTGCCGCCCAGTTCGCCAGTAAAGATGCCGGTGCGACCAGCAGGCTAGGGTGTGTTTCGCCAGCCCGTTCACGCTTCAACACCAACAGTAACGACAGCACCTGAATGGTCTTGCCCAGCCCCATGTCATCCGCCAGACACGCCCCCAGTCCAAGCCGTGTCAGCAGATACAGCCAGCGCACACCCGCCTGTTGATAAGGGCGCAACGTGGCCTTGAGTTCGGCTCCCGGCGTTACCTGTGCCAGTCCTTCCGGTGCGCGCAAGCCCCGTAAGGTGTCAGCCAGCCACGGGCCTGCAACGACCTGTGACCAGTCCGCATCGGTTGTATCGGTGGATCCATCCAGCGACGCGCCAGCCACCAGACGCATCGCCTCGGAAAAGGCCAGCCCGCCGCCAGTTGCTGCCGCTTGCTCAATGGCCTGAAATCGTTCGAGCATACGGCTCAGTTTTTTACGATCCACCTCGACCCAGTGCCCGCGCATGAGGTGCAAACCATCGCCGCCGGCCAACAGATTTTTTATGTCTGCCGCACTGAGGCGTTCACCGTCCAGCGTTACGTCGAGACTGAAATCAAGCAGCGCATCCTTGCCCAGTAGCGAGGGAGTCTTGACACCCACACTGGCCTTGACCAGCGGTCGAGCAGGACGCCCCGCCCGCCACGTTCCCGGTGCGCGCACCACGATGCCGGCGGCTTCAAGTTGCGGTACGGCAAGGAGGAATTGGTAGGCATCAGTAGGTGTCCAGCGCAAGGGATGGTAAATTTCGCCAGATTCCACCATTGCCTGCAACCAGTCGCAGCTTTCCGCCGCCCGCTGCACCGGCATCAATAATGACAGTAGGCGCGCCCGGCTCTTGCCATCGGAGTATTCATTCAAGGCTTGTGACAAGGGTTGATGTTGCGCCTTGCCATGCGCCGAAAGCCGCGAGGTGTAGGTAGCGATAAAAGCAAACGGCGCTTCAACATCCTTGCGGTTTTCGGCCAAGTTAAAATGTACCCGGCCAACCAGGTTCCAGGCTGGATGGAGCACTTTGAGAAAATCCTGGAGCGACTTTTTTGACTCGGCCAGCTCAATTCGAAACGCCGTATCAAGTTCACCCCACAGCGCAATAAGAACATCCGCCGTCAGGTACTCCGAGCCAGTCATCGGCGGTGCGTTGGCGAGCAATTCATCGAGATCCTCTGCCGCAGGTGCAGCGATGACGCAGTCACTTTCACCTGCCTCCGTCGTCGAACACAGTGCCGTGACGTAGCGCGCGCTGAAATCGCGCCACCAGGCAAAGGTCGGCGGCAACGCGCTGCCTACCCCCGCTGCGCCGAGGTGCAATAGGCCACATCCCGTACTTCGTGTGAAGGCGTCTACCAATCTGACGTGAATTGGCTCGGCGAGGTTCGGAGCATCGCGCTCCGCTGCCAGCAGCAGGTGACCGTGCGGGGTAAGAATCGGCGCGAGCGCGCCAGTTTTTTCTGTGTTCATCTTAGCAATTCCGCCCGCCAACTCCATTTACCACCTCACAAAGCCCTACAAATGAGAGAAACAGCCCCATCAAGTTACGATTTGGCTACGCCAACTTATCATGCTAGCACTCATTTAGCAGGCCATGCCTGAGAAGAGGCGAATCGAGTCTACTGGGTAAAGTCAGGCAAAAATCCGGCAGTGTTTTTGCTAAAAATAAAAATCGCCTAGCGGGTTAGCGCTAAGCGACTGATTTTGCTGATTAATATGGTGCGCCCGAAGAGATTCGAACTCCTGACCCCTTGGTTCGTAGCCAAGTACTCTATCCAGCTGAGCTACGGGCGCGTTTTTGTTACTGTGTGGCGGAGAAGGAGGGATTCGAACCCTCGATCCAGGTTTTGCCCGGATGCGCCCTT
This sequence comes from uncultured Gallionellaceae bacterium, assembly GCA_964532405.1. GTDB lineage: Bacteria > Pseudomonadota > Gammaproteobacteria > Burkholderiales > Gallionellaceae > PALSA-1006. Next base: position 32,438 of record CAZHIC010000019.1, read on the forward strand.
AGCAGGGGCGTGCCTTCGACCACTCGGCCACCTCTCCGAAGGCCGCGAATGATACTGACTAGAGGCTAGTCGGTCAAACTGTTTATGCGTCTTCTTGATCCAAATCGAATGCTTTGTGCAATACGCGCACGGCCAGCTCCAAATACTTCTCGTCGATGACGACAGATATTTTGATCTCGGAAGTTGAGATCATCTGGATATTGATGCCCTCTTCCGCCAAGGTGCGGAACATTTTGCTGGCGATGCCCACATGCGAGCGCATGCCGACGCCAACTACGGAGACTTTGGCGGTCTTGTTGTCGCCGATGACATCGCGTGCGCCGATGTGCGGCTGCACCTTGCTCTTCAGAGTGTCCATCGCCTTGGTAAACTCGTTGCGATGCACGGTGAAGGAGAAATCGGTGGAGCCATCCACGCCGACGTTCTGGATGATCATATCCACATCGATATTGGCATCGCTCACCGGGCCCAGAATCTGGTAAGCGATGCCGGGCTTGTCCGGTACGCCGCGCACGGTGATCTTTGCCTCGTCGCGATTGAACGCGATGCCTGAAATGATTGCCTGTTCCATTTTATCGTTTTCCTCGAAAGTGATCAGTGTACCTTCGCCCTCTTCGGCGAAACTGGAGAGCACGCGCAGTTTGACTTTATATTTGCCGGCGAACTCAACCGAGCGAAGCTGCAACACCTTGGAGCCCAGACTCGCCATCTCCAGCATCTCTTCGAAGGTGATGCTCTTCAAGCGGCGCGCTTCGGGAACCATGCGCGGGTCGGTGGTGTAGACCCCGTCCACGTCGGTGTAGATTTGGCACTCGTCGGCACGCAACGCTGCCGCGATAGCGACGCCGGTGGTGTCCGAGCCGCCGCGCCCCAGCGTGGTGATGTTGCCCGCTTCATCCATGCCCTGAAAACCGGCCACCACGACCACGTAGTCGTTCGCCAAATCGGTGCGGATGTTCTGCTCGTCAATACTGACGATGCGCGCCTTGGTGAAGGCACTGTCGGTGAGTATCTTGACCTGCGCGCCGGTGTAGCTCTTCGCCTTCAAGCCCTGCTCCATCAATGCCATAGAGACTAGGCCGATGGTCACCTGTTCGCCGGTGGAAATCACCACGTCGAGTTCGCGCGGATCGGGATGTTTCTGAATTTCCTTGGCCAGTGCGAGCAGGCGGTTGGTCTCGCCGCTCATGGCGGAAACCACGACCACGACCTGATGCCCTAGTGCCTTGTATTTTGCTACGCGCTGCGCAACATTTCTGATGCGCTCCGGACTACCCACAGAAGTGCCGCCGTATTTTTGAACTATCAATGCCACGATATGCCTGCGTCGTTTTTTTAAAGTGGGCGGCATTCTAACTTAACTGACGACAAAAATCATGCTCAGTGCGCATAAACATAGGATTGCGACACCCATAAATATTCAGCTATGGAGTGCGGCCTACGGGCGATTGTTTTTCCCATTCGCGAGCAGGGCTCGCTCCTACAGGAGATTTTTGCCCAATGGATTATTCGGATTTATTCAAAGGGGCGCGGGAGAAAACCGCGCCCAACAACTTTTCTGGCAAACAATTCCATTTGCGGCGAAAATGCCGCACCCATTTTTTGAAGGACGCAACCATGACTCTGACCGAACTCAACCAGCGCTTTGCCATCAGCAACCACGTTCAATTCAAAGAGATCGCGGAGGGGATCGTCGTTGCCGAGGTTTCCAACCAGCATGCCAACAGCAACATCGCGCTGCAAGGCGCCCATGTCGCCACCTGGCAGCCGCGCGGACAAGAGCCGGTGATCTGGCTGTCGCCTTACGCCAAATTCGCGCCTGGCAAATCCATACGCGGCGGCGTGCCGATCTGCTGGCCGTGGTTCGGCCCTCATGCCACCGACGCCAAGCTGTCGGGACACGGCTATGCCCGTACCGTGCTATGGGAAGTATTGGAAACCAAAGCCCTGCCGGACGGCGCGACTTTCCTGCGTTTCGGTTTGATCGAGTCGGACGCGACTCGCGCGCAGTGGCCGCACCCCTCTTCCGCACAGCTCGAAGTGACCGTCGGCAAGACCTTGCGCGTAGCGCTGGTCACGCAGAACAGCGGCAAAGAAGCGTTCGTCCTCGGCGAAGCGCTGCACAGCTACTTCCACATCAGCGATGTGGCGCAGATGACCATTCGCGGACTGGAAGGCTGCGATTATCTGGACAAGGTGGGCGAACCGGCGCGCCGCACACAGCAAGGCGGCATCGTCATCGCAAGCGAAGTGGATCGCGTGTATGTGGATACGGAAGCGGATTGCGTGATCGAAGACCGTGGCCTGAAGCGTGCGATTCGCATCGCCAAGAGCGGCAGCCGTTCCACCGTGGTATGGAATCCGTGGACGGAGAAAGCCGACAAGATGGGCGACTTCGGCGACAACGGCTATCGCGGCATGGTGTGCGTGGAAAGCGCCAACGCCTTCGACAATCTTGTCACCGTCAAGCCGGGCGAGACACATCGCTTGGCCGTGGAATACAGCGTCGAAGCACTGTAAGCCAGCCCGGCATGATTCGGGGGGGGCTGAATGAATCCCTTTGTAGCCATCACCCGTCAGCTGTGGTGATGGCCGACATAACGGGTAACTCCCGGTCATCATTGGAGCAGCACTAAAATGCAATCGACCGACCTGATAGGCAGCCTTGCCGCCACCCTCACAACCACTGCCTTCATCCCCCAAGTTTGGCAGGTATGGCGCACGCGTCACACCAAAGACATCTCCCTCGGCATGTATATCGCATTCACCTGCGGCGTTGCGCTGTGGCTGCTGTACGGCGTTTTGCTCGGCTCGTGGCCGATCATCATCGCCAACAGCATCACCGTGTGCCTGGCAGGCGCGGTATTGGTGATGAAAATGCGTTTTGGTTGAACCTGTGATGGTTATAATTGGCGAAAATTCGCCCCGGTGAAACCTTGAAATGCTGAAAAAAATCCATGTTCGCGACGTGCGTCTCGGGATGTTCATCCAAGAGCTGTGTGGCAGCTGGATGGATCACCCGTTCTGGAAAAAAACTTTTGAGCTGAGCGATCCGAAAGACCTGCACTCGCTGCAAACATGCGGCCTGCAAGAAGTCTGGATCGACACCACTAAAGGCCTGGACGTCGAGTCCCATGTTGTCGCCACGACGGTCGAAGAAGAAAAACAAAAGATCGAGCAGGCCTTTCAAAAGATCGCCCTCAGCGAGAGCAAACCCGAAGTGCGCGTTTCAATGAAAGAAGAGGTTGTCCGCGCGCGCAAACTCCAGGAAAAAAGCAAAGCAGCCGTCGCCTCCATGTTTCAGGAGGCGCGCATGGGGAACGCGATCAACGTCGCCGATGCTGTCCCCATAGTGGACGAGATCAACCTGTCCGTCTCGCGCAACCCCGAAGCCTTCCTGAATATTTCCCGCCTGAAAAACAAAGACGATTACACCTATTTACACTCCGTCGCGGTGTGCGCGCTGATGATCGCGCTGGCCAAACAGCTGGAGCTTTCCGAGGTCGACATCAAAGATGCGGGCATGGCGGGTCTGTTGCACGATGTGGGCAAAATGATGATTCCCGATGAAATACTCAACAAGCCGGGGAAGCTAACCGACGAGGAATTTGAAATCATCAAGGCCCACCCTTTGCACGGCTGGGAGGTGCTGAGCATTTCCGAGGGTGCCAATCAGGTGGCACTGGATGTCGTGCGGCATCACCACGAGCGCGTGGACGGCACGGGCTACCCGGATAAAATCTCCGGCGACGCGCTCACCCTGTTCGCGCGCATGGGTGCGGTATGCGACGTGTACGATGCACTCACCTCCAACCGCTGCTACAAGGATGGCTGGGAACCCGCAGAAACTCTGCACAAAATGGCGGAATGGCGCAACGGCCATTTTGACGAGCGCATCTTTTACGCTTTCGTCAAAACCATCGGCATCTACCCTTCCGGCACCTTGGTAAGACTCAAATCAGGAAAGCTCGCTATAGTCATGGAGCAGTCCGAGCAAGGCCTGCTCACGCCGCATGTCAAAGCGTTTTTCTCCACCAAATCCAACGAGCCCATCATGCCTGAATTGATCGATCTCGCGAAAGGCACCGACAGCATCACCAATATCGAAGTGGCAGAAAAATGGGGGTTTGACTTAAAACAACTTGGCAGTTTTTGACCCAGACAACCTTAATAATTTGAACAACGACACACAGGAGCTTACATGTCCATCGAATCCAGTCTGAACGAAACCCGCGTATTTAAACCCTCCGATACCTTCGTGGCGCAAGCCAATGTCTCCGGCATGGCCGCATATCAGGCTCTGGCTAAAGCGGCGCACGACGACTATGAGGGTTACTGGGCGAAACTGGCGCGTGAAAACATCCTGTGGAACAAGCCGTTCACCAAAATTCTGGATGAAAGCAACGCGCCCTTTTGCAAATGGTTCGAAGATGGCCTTCTGAACGTTTCCTACAACTGCCTCGACAAACACCTGACCACGCAACCGGAAAAAACTGCGCTCATCTTCGAAGCGGATGACGGTACTGTCACCAAGATCAATTACCGCGACCTGCACGCCCGCGTGTGCCAATTCGCCAACGCCCTGAAATCGCGCGGCATCAAGAAAGGCGACCGCGTCATCATCTACATGCCAATGAGTATCGAAGCGGTAGTCGCCATGCAAAGTTGCGCGCGCATCGGCGCAATCCATTCCGTGGTGTTCGGCGGCTTCTCCTCGAAGAGTCTGCACGAGCGCATCACCGATGCGCAAGCCTGCGCCGTCATCACCGCCGATGCGCAGATGCGCGGCGGCAAAGTGATGCCGCTGAAATCTATCGTGGACGAAGCACTCATCATGGAAGGCTGCGACGTGGTGAAGCACGTCATCATCTATCGCCGTGCCAGTTGCGAAATGCCATTCAACGCCGGGCGCGATGCGTGGTGGCACGATCTCGTCGCCAGCCAATCCAGCATCTGCGAACCGGAATGGGTGGGCGCGGAACATCCGCTGTTCATTCTCTACACCTCCGGCTCCACCGGCAAACCCAAGGGCGTACAGCATTCCAGCGCAGGCTATCTGCTCGGCACCACGCTCACCATGCAGTGGGTGTTCGACTACAAACCTGCCGACATTTTCTGGTGTACCGCCGACGTGGGCTGGATCACCGGACACAGCTACGTCGCCTACGGCCCGCTGGCGGTGGGCGCGACCGAGGCCATCTTCGAAGGCATCCCCACCTACCCCGATGCCGGACGTTTCTGGAAAATGATTCAGGATCACAAGGTCACCACCTTCTATACCGCACCGACCGCCATCCGTTCGCTCATCAAACTCGGCGGCGAGCTACCCAAGCAATACGATCTCTCCTCGCTGCGCCTGCTCGGCAGCGTGGGCGAACCAATCAATCCCGCAGCGTGGATGTGGTACCACACCGTGGTCGGACAATCGCGTTGTCCTATTGTGGATACTTGGTGGCAGACCGAGACCGGCTGCCACATGATCGCGCCGCTACCCGGCGCCGTGCCGACCAAGCCCGGCTCCTGCACCCTGCCCATCCCCGGAATCCAGGTCGCGGTGGTGGATGAGACGGGGCACGAAGTTGATGCGCAGCATGGCGGTTCGCTGGTTATCCAAAAACCATTCCCTTCGCAGATACGCACTATCTGGGGCGACCCGGAGCGCTTCAAGAAAAACTACTTTCCCGAAGAAATGAAAGGTGCCTATCTGGCCGGAGATTCTGCCGTTCGCGACGAGGACGGCTACATCTGGATCATGGGACGCAACGACGACGTACTGAAAGTCTCCGGCCACCGCTTGGGCACGATGGAAATCGAATCCGCACTCGTCGCCAATCCGTTGGTGGCGGAAGCCGCCGTGGTCGGACGTCCGCACGACATCAAGGGCGAATCCATCGTCGCCTTCGTGGTGCTGAAAGGCGCTCGTCCGGCAGATGCAGCTGCGGTAAAAAAACTCGCGGACGAATTGCGCAACTGGGTCGGCAAAGAGATCGGCCCCATCGCCAAACCCGACGAGATTCGCTTCGGCGACAACCTCCCCAAGACTCGCTCCGGCAAGATCATGCGCCGCCTGTTGCGCTCCATCGCCCAAGGGCGAGAAATCACGCAGGATATTTCGACGCTTGAGAATCCGGCGATTCTGGAGCAACTGAAAGAGGTGATTCGCTAGCACCGTAGGTCGGGTTAGCGGCTTCATCGCGTAACCCAACCTACAAAATCCGATTAAAAAACTCAAACTGGTAAAACTAAACAGGTGAGAACAACCATGCAAGTATTCAACCGACAAGCACTCTTTGCTTTTCTCGCTTTTTCATCTATCAACGTCGCTGTCGCACAGACTTCTGAAGAAGAAGACTTGGCGCTGGCCTATGGCGACAATTCCACCGTCAGCATTGCCACCGGCAGCAAACAAACATTGCGCCACGCACCCGCCGTGGCGACCGTGATCACTTCTCGCGACATCGCAGCCATGGGTGCTACCGATCTGGATCAGGTGCTGGAAAGCGTACCGGGGCTGCATGTTTCCAAATCGCATGTTGTCTCGAAGCCGATTTACAGCTTCCGTGGCATCCATACTCTCCAAAATTCGCAAGCCCTGATGCTGGTCAATGGTATTCCGATCACCAATGTATTTCAGGGTGATCGCGGCCAGATTTGGGGAGGCATGCCATTGGAAAATGTGGCGCGCATCGAAGTGATTCGCGGCCCGGCCAAGGGTCAGTGGGATTTCTCCTCCTCCGTGCGCAACCTGTTCGACGCCGATGTCCGCGAACCCAGCCTGACACCCCGGCTGATCCCCCAACGACCTGCCGATGGCGCCGCGCTCTTTGTGGCTGCAAGCGACTTACAAAATGTGAACTACCCGAGGTAGGTAAGCGCAACGGTTGAGATTCTGCGCAATTGCACAAAATTCTCCCGCCCCTCAACTCTTAGCGCAATAACGTCAAAACACCGTTCGGCGATTGGTTGGCTTGTGCCGACATCGCAGTACCCGCCTGTTGCAGGATTTGTGCGCGGGTCAATGCGGAGGTTTCTGCGGCATAGTCCGTGTCCATGATACGGCTGCGGGAAGCGGTCTGGTTTTCAGCGGCGATTTGCAAGTTGGAGATGGCCGATTCAAAGCGGGTCTGAGCTGAACCGAAAGTGGCACGCAACGAGGAGACTGCGGCGATATCGGTATCCAACTTGGCGATTTCCGCTTGAGCCGTCAACGAAGAATCGCCCAATGTCGTCGAAGCCGGAACCAATGCCGCCCCCGTGGTAATGGTGAGACTATCGACACCGGGTGTACTGTTTGCCCCCACCTGAAAGGTTTGATTAACCGGCGCCGAAAGAAGAGGAATGTTGTTAAATGAAGTAGCCTGAATCACTCGCATATTTTCAGCATTGAGCTGGGTGAACTCCGCATCGAGCGATGGGATGTCGGCATTCGATGTGGCGTTGGCCGCCTGCACCGCCAATTCGCGCATACGCGCCATGTTGTTTTGAATGGTACCCAAAGCACCTTCGGCTGTTTGTGCGAGAGAGATACCGTCGCTCGCGTTACGTATCGCCTGGTTCACACCGCGAATCTGACTTTCCATACGCGAAGCGATCGCCAAACCCGACGCATCGTCTTTCGCACTGTTCACCCGCAAGCCGGAAGATAAACGTTGCACGGAAGTGTGCAACGAGCCTTGCGACTCGTTCAAGTTTCGTTGTGCGTTTAAGGACGCGATGTTGGTATTGATAAATGAAGGCATTTCGTTCCTCCTGAGGGCTCGTATTCAAAGTGCCAAGCCTATCCACGTGCGGACTATATCGGCAAGCATGTCGAAGCGAAGCCGGAAACAGATGGGGAAAGCAGGCTCATTATCAAAAATCAACCCGCCACTTCCCTCACCACTCCCGCAATCCTCTCCGCCCACTGCTTAACCTGCACCCCATTCTCACCTTCCACCATCACGCGCAACAGCGGCTCGGTGCCGGACGGACGCAGCAGCACGCGACCTTTGCCGTTCAAAGCATGTTCGGCTTCTCCCACTACGGCCTTGACCGCTGGACGTTCCAATAGCTCGGCGGCTTTTCCGGTGACTTTCACGTTGATGAGTATTTGCGGATACATCACCAGCGGCTGCGCCGCTTGAGCGAGCGTTTGCTTGCTTTCGCGCAATGCGTGCAGCACTTGCAGCGCGGAGACGATGCCATCGCCGGTGCTGTGTTTGTCCAGACAAATGATGTGGCCTGAGTTTTCGCCGCCGATCTGCCAACCTTTCTGCTGCAATAGCTCCATCACGTAACGGTCGCCCACTTTGGCGCGCGCAAACGGAACGCCGAGCTTTTGCATGGCATGTTCAAAAGCCAGATTGGTCATCAGTGTGCCGACTACGCCGCCTTTCATCGTGCCTTGCGCTTGGCGGTGTTGGGTAATGACATAGAGCAACTGGTCGCCGTCGTAGAGCTTGCCTTCCGCATCCACCATAACAAGGCGGTCGCCGTCACCGTCGAGTGCGAGGCCGATGTCGGCGCGGTGTTCTTTGACTGCCTGTTGCAAATTTTTGGGAGCGGTTGCACCGTAACCGTCGTTGATATTTTTGCCGTTGGGTTCGGCTCCGATGGCAACCACATCCGCGCCCAGCTCATGGAATACGTGGCGCGCGATGTGGTAAGTCGCGCCGTGCGCGCTATCCACCACGATTTTCAAGCCACGCAAATTCATGTCCGCCGGGAAAGTGCTCTTGCAGAATTCGATGTAGCGCCCGACCGCATCGTCAAGGCGCTTGGCCTTACCCAAACCTTCGGATTCGTTGGTCTGCATCGGATTATCCAGCTCGGCCTCGATGGCGAGCTCAACCTCATCCGGCAATTTAGTACCGTCAGCGGAAAAAAATTTGATGCCGTTATCTTCAAACGGATTGTGCGAAGCGGAGATAACGACACCTGCCTGCAAGCGCAATGCGCGTGTGAGGTAAGCGACCGCCGGTGTCGGTATCGGGCCTGCCAGATACACGTCGATACCCGCCGCGATGAGCCCGGCCTCCAGCGCCGATTCCAGCATGTAGCCAGAGATGCGTGTGTCTTTGCCGATCAACACGGCGGGACGTTCGCCTTGTGTGTGCTCTGCGCCCGCCAGCACCTTGCCCGCCGCATAGCCCAAGTGCATCACGAATTGCGGGGTGATGGGATACTCGCCCACTTTGCCACGTATACCGTCGGTACCGAAATATTTTCTGCTCATAAAAACCCCCTAAAAATCTATCAGGCTCATCATCCCCTCCCCCTTGCAGGGGGAGGGTTAGGGCGGGGGTAGAATTGCAGTATCCTCACCGAGTCTACCCCCATCCTAGCCTTCCCCCTGCAAGGGGGAAGGAACGGTTCGGTTGCAATACTTTAGCTAAATTAAGCCAAACAAAATCTGCGTAATCTGCGGACAAAAAATCACCCTTCAATCGCTCGCCACACCTGCAAAGCATCCACCGTCTCGCGCACATCATGCACGCGCACGATGGCGGCTCCGCGTTGCACTGCGATCAGCGCCGCTGCCACGCTGGCTGCTTGGCGATGTCCGACATCCCGACCCGTGATCGCGCCCAGCATGGATTTGCGCGACAGCCCCGCCAACATAGGCACACCGAGTTCGGCGAAAGTCTGCATGTTTTTCAACAAGGCGAGATTATGCACCAGTGTCTTGCCGAAACCGAAACCGGGATCGATCACGATGCGTTCGCGGGCGATGCCGGCAGCTTGCGCCGCCAGCATGCGGGCTTTTAGAAAACTCATTACTTCGCTCATCACGCCGGCATATTGCGGGGCGAGCTGCATGTTCTCAGGGTTGCCCTGCTTGTGCATCAGGCACACCGCCGCATCGCTGTAGGCAACTGCGGCCAATGCCTCCGGTGCTTGCAGCGCATTGATGTCGTTGACCATGGCAGCACCTGCCGCAAGCGCGGCGCGCATCACCGCAGGTTTCCAGGTGTCGATGGAGATAGGCACGGCAATATCGCGTAACCCTTCGATCACCGGCAGCACGCGATCCAACTCTTCCTGCTCGCTCACTGTGGCTGCGCCGGGGCGGGTGGATTCACCGCCGATGTCGAGCATATCCGCGCCATCTTCGATCAGCTGCCGTGCATACGCGATAGCCGCTTCATGCGACAAATGTCTGCCGCCATCCGAGAAGGAATCGGGGGTGACGTTGACGATGCCCATCACTTTGGGACGCGAAAGATCGAGTTTGAATTTACCGCAGTGGAGGAACATTAGAGTGAAACGAGAAATGTGAAACGTGAAACGTGTGGTCGGTTACCTTTCACGTTTCACTTCTCACCTTTCACCGCATTCAGGTTTCTTGCGCGGGTTGTGTAGGCGTAGCAGGTGCCGTGGGTGTGGCGTCCTGCGGGGGCGGGGGCGGCGCCACATAAGCGGGTTTTGGAGGACGCGGCGGAATGCCCGCCATGATGTCGTTGAGTTGATCCGCGTCGAGAGTTTCCCATTCCAGCAAGGCTTGGGTCATCGCCTCAACCTTGTCGCGGTTGGCTTCAATCAAGCCGCGCGCCAACGCATATTGCTGGTCGATGATGCGGCGAATCTCCTCATCCACTTTTTGCATAGTGGCTTCGGAGACGTTCTTGTGCGTCGTCACCGAACGACCGAGGAACACTTCGCCGTCGTTCTCGCCGTAAACCATCGGCCCCAACGCATCGGACATACCCCATTGGGTGACCATCTTGCGCGCCATGTCGGTGGCACGCTCGAAATCGTTGGACGCGCCGGTCGTCATCTGGTGCATGAATATCTCTTCGGCGATGCGTCCGCCGAACAACACCGCGAGAGTGTCGAGGATGCGGTTCTTGTCCATACTGTAACGGTCTTCCGACGGCAACTGCATGGTCAGGCCCAGCGCGCGACCGCGCGGAATGATGGTGACCTTATGCACCGGATCAGTCTTGGGCAACAGCTTCGCCACCACCGCATGACCGGACTCGTGATAGGCCGTATTGCGCCGCTCTTCTTCCGGCATAACCATGGTGCGACGTTCTGTTCCCATCATGATTTTGTCTTTGGCGGATTCGAAGTCGTCCATCTCGACAAAACGTTTACTGCGTCTGGCGGCAAACAGCGCGGCCTCGTTCACTAAGTTGGCCAGATCGGCGCCGGACATACCCGGCGTGCCGCGCGCCAGAATGTCGGCCTTCACATCGGGCGCCATGGGTATTTTGCGCATGTGCACCATCAAAATCTGCTCGCGACCGCGAATATCCGGCAACGGCACCACCACCTGACGGTCAAAACGACCCGGGCGCAACAGTGCTGAGTCCAGCACGTCGGGGCGGTTGGTGGCGGCGATCACGATCACGCCACTCGCGCCTTCGAAGCCATCCATCTCTACCAACAACGCATTCAGGGTTTGCTCGCGTTCGTCGTTACCACCGCCCATACCGGCACCGCGTTGACGACCGACCGCGTCGATTTCGTCGATGAAAATAATACAAGGCGATTGCTTCTTGGCCTGCTCGAACATGTCGCGCACGCGCGCGGCACCGACACCGACGAACATCTCGACAAAGTCTGAACCGGAGATGGAGAAGAACGGCACTTTAGCTTCACCCGCGATGGCTTTTGCCAGCAAGGTCTTGCCGGTGCCGGGACTACCCAGCATCAATACACCGCGCGGAATACGCCCGCCGAGGTTTTGAAATTTGCTCGGATCGCGCAGGAAATCCACGAGTTCGGAAACCTCTTCCTTGGCCTCGTCACAACCCGCCACGTCCGCAAACGTGACACGCTCTTTCGCATCATCCAGCAAACGGGCTTTGCTCTTGCCAAACGAGAATGCGCCACCCTTGCCGCCGCCTTGCATCTGGCGCATGAAAAACACCCACACGCCGATGAGCAACAGCATCGGGAACCACGACACGAAGAGACTCATCAGGAAAGACTGCTCTTCTTCCGGCTTGGCTTCGATCTTGACGCCGTTCTTGAGCAGGTCGGAAACCATCCACAGATCGCTGGGGGCATAGCTGGTGATGCGCTTGCCCTCGTTGGTGACGGCTTTCAGAGTGCGCCCTTCGATGGTCACCTTGGCGATGTGGCCCTGCTTCACCTCTTCGAGGAACTGCGAATAATCCAGTTGCGCCTGCGCCGTCGATTGCTGGCGCGAAGTGAATTGATTAAACACGGTCATCAGCACCAAGGCCACGACCATCCAAATTCCGATACTCTTAAATAAATTATTCACTATCGCCTCTCATTGAGCCGTAAAAACATTACGTGCATTAAACACGTTCCGACCTGATTACTCAAGGGCAAAAAACCTTGCCCTCTCTCTAACTCTCTGTTTAAACCACTAGCCAATCGACTAAGCTCGCAAGCGAGCAAGTCGCTGGTTATCCCGCGAGCGGGAGAAAGAACGAACGAACCGCTACGCGAAATTAGCTTCCACCAGTCTCCCGCTTGTCCAACCCTAACAAATACTGCTCACTGCTGCGGTCACGCGATGCTTTGGGTTTGCGCGTAACTACTTTGGCAAAATGGCCGCGCATTAGTTTCAAATATTCCTCGAATCCCACGCCTTGAAACACCTTGACCAGAAAGGCACCACCCGGCTTGAGGTGCTGTGCGGCGAACTCCAGTGCTAATTCGGCCAAATGAATAGCGCGTGCCTGATCGGCTGAATCGATGCCACTCATATTGGGAGCCATATCGGAAATTACAAGTCCGATCTGCTGCCCGCCCAGCTTTTTTTCGAGTTGCGCTAGCACCGCGTCATCCCGAAAATCGCCCTGAATAAACTCCACTCGCGGCAAAGGGGGCAGCGGCAGCAGGTCCAATGCGATGATCTTGCCGTTCTGGCCCAATTTGGCCGCAGCCACTTGGCACCAGCCTCCCGGAGTGGCGCCGAGATCCACCACGACCATGCCGGGCTTGAGCAAATGGTCGCGTTCGTCGATCTCCAAAAGCTTGTACGCGGCCCGCGAACGATAGCCGTCCTTCTGCGCCATTTGCACATAAGGGTCGTTGATATGCTCGCGCATCCACTGTTTGCTGGTTTTAGAAGGCTTCATCGGGTAAAATGCGCGACCTATCTGGAGTACCACATGTTAAACATCACTGTTGCACAACGCCTCGAACTCAAAGCACGCGCCCACACACTCAACCCCATCGTCATCATCGGCTCCGGCGGCTTATCGCCATCGGTACTGGAAGAAATCGAACGCAGCCTGAAAAGCCATGACCTGCTCAAGATTCGCGTGATGAACGATGACCGCGAAGCGCGCACCGCCATGCAGCAAGAAATCTGCACACTCCTGAACGCAGATGCCGTGCAGCACATCGGCAAGATCCTAGTGATCTATCGTCCGCTGGCTATTCAACTCGCCAGCCCGACCAAGCGCAAAAAAGGCAAGCCGCTCACTAAGAAGCAATTGGGGAATCGTTAGAAACCAGCTGGTAGGTGGGCACGCTTTTGCCTCGAAGAGGTTCTCGCACCCTCTGGGTGTGCCCACGCGTGGGCAAACGATGAAACCGTTTACCCACCCTACAAAGTCTAGATATACTGAACCTCGACGATTTCGTACTCGCGCACGCCGCCCGGCGCTTGCACTTCTGCCACATCACCGCTCGACTTGCCGATCAAAGCACGGGAGATCGGAGAGCTGATCGAAATCTTGCGGTGTTTGATATCCGCTTCGTCGTCACCTACGATCTGATACGTAACCACATCCCCGGTCTTGGTGTCTTCCAATATCACGGTTGAGCCGAACACGCAGCGCCCATCGGCGTTAAGTGTCTTCGGATCGATGACCTGCGCGCTACCCAGCTTGAATTCCAGCTCGACGATACGCCCTTCGACAAAGGACTGGCGCTCTTTGGCGGCATCGTATTCGGCGTTCTCCGACAAATCGCCTTGCGCGCGCGCTTCAGAGATTGCGTTGATCACTTTGGGACGCTCAACCGTTTTCAGGTTATGCAGCTCTTGGCGCAATAACTCGGCGCCAACGACGGTTAATGGAACTTTACTCATGTGCTACCCCAAACTGAAATTAATGTTGCAGACGCCGATGCTGCGTCTGTAGATCATACACTTGCAACTCGGCCAAGTGCTGCATGCCGAGACAGGCCGCACGCGCACCGGCAAGCGTGGTGTAGTAAGTCACGCGGCCTTGCAGCGCGGCATGGCGGATCGAATACGAATCGCGCATCACCGACGGCTTGCTGTCGACCGTGTTGACGATGAGACAGACTTCGCCGTTCTTGATCATATCAACAATGTGCGGGCGGCCTTCGGGAACTTTGTTCACCACGACCACCGGCACGCCCGCAGCGGATATCACCGCTGCCGTACCGCGCGTGGCCAGAATCGCGAAGCCCAGATTATGCAGGTTTTGCGCAACCTCGACTGCACCCGCCTTGTCCGCCTCGCGCACGCTGATGAACACCTTGCCGCTCTTCGGCAGTTTCACGCTGGCCGCGAGTTGCGACTTGACGAAGGCTTCCGCAAAGGTATCGCCCACGCCCATCACTTCGCCGGTGGATTTCATCTCCGGACCGAGGATGGTATCCACACCGGGGAACTTGATGAACGGGAACACGGCTTCTTTCACCGAGTAATACGGCGGGATGACTTCCTTGGTCACGCCCTGTGCCGCTAAAGTTTGTCCGGCCATGCAGCGCGCCGCGATTTTCGCCAACGCCACTCCGGTGGCCTTGGACACAAACGGCACGGTGCGCGAGGCGCGCGGATTCACTTCCAGCACATACACGGTCTCGCCCTGGATGGCGAACTGCACGTTCATCAAACCAACCACGTTGAGTGCTTTAGCCATCGCCACCGTCTGGTGGCGCAATTCGTCTTGCAGTTCGGCGGACAGGGAATACGGCGGCAGCGAACAGGCCGAGTCGCCGGAGTGCACGCCCGCCTCTTCGATGTGCTCCATGATGCCGCCGATGATGACTTGCTTGCCGTCTGACACCGCATCCACATCGACTTCTATGGCATCGTTCAGGAAGCGGTCCAGCAGGATAGGCATGCGCTCGGGATAGGTCTTGGACATCTCCTCGGCATCGCGCATGTAGCGCTCAAGGTCGGCCTGCGCATGGATGATTTCCATGGCGCGACCGCCCAACACGTTGCTTGGCCTCATCACCAGCGGATAGCCGATCTCGGCGGCCCCGGCAACCGCATCGGCCACGTTGCTCGCAATACGATTAGGCGGCTGCTTCAAATTCAATTCGCGCAACATGGCCTGAAAGCGCGCGCGGTCTTCGGCCATGTCGATCATGTCCGGCGTGGTGCCGATGATGGGCACGCCGTTCTTCGCCAATCCGTGTGCCAGCTTGAGCGGGGTCTGCCCGCCGTACTGCACGATCACGCCGATAGGTTTCTCCACCGCCACCACTTCCAGCACGTCTTCCAATGTCAGCGGCTCGAAGTACAAACGATCCGAGGTATCGTAGTCGGTGGAAACGGTTTCAGGATTGCAGTTGACCATGATGGTCTCGTAACCGTCCTCGCGCATCGCCAGCGCGGCATGCACGCAGCAATAGTCGAACTCGATACCTTGGCCGATACGGTTTGGGCCGCCACCCAGCACCATGATTTTCTTGTTGTTGGTCGGCAGCGATTCGCACTCTTCTTCGTAAGTGGAATACATGTAAGCGGTATCGGTCGAAAACTCGGCGGCGCAGGTATCCACGCGCTTGAACACCGGGCGCACACCCAGCGCATGGCGATAGGCGCGCAATGCGGCGTCATCGGTATCCAGCAAAGCCGCCAAGCGCGCATCGGCAAAGCCGCTGCGTTTCAGTGCGCGCATCTCGTCCGCGCTCAGGCTTTCCAAGGTGCGGCCAGTCAGCGATTTTTCTTGGCGTATCAGGTCTTCGATCTGCACCAGGAACCACGGGTCGATTTTGCTATGGTTAAACACTTCTTCCACGCTCATGCCGATACGGAACGCGTCCGAGACCGCCCAGATGCGCTCCGGACCGGGACTGCCGAGTTCGGCGCAAATCGCGTCGCGGTCGGTGTACTTGCTGTCCAGCCCGTGTACGCCCACTTCCAGCCCGCGCAAGGCTTTCTGGAATGACTCTTGGAAGGTGCGACCGATCGCCATCACCTCGCCCACCGATTTCATCTGCGTGGTCAGGCGGTCATTGGCTTGCGGGAATTTTTCAAAGGCGAATCTTGGAATCTTGGTGACTACGTAGTCGATGGTCGGCTCGAACGAGGCAGGTGTCGCACCGCCGGTGATGTCGTTCTTCAACTCGTCCAGCGTATAGCCCACGGCCAGCTTGGCCGCAACCTTGGCAATCGGGAAGCCCGTCGCTTTGGAAGCCAGCGCGGAAGAACGCGACACGCGCGGATTCATCTCGATCACCACCATGCGCCCGTCGTCCGGGTTGATGGAAAACTGCACGTTGCTACCGCCGGTCTCCACGCCGATCTCGCGCAACACCGCGATACTCGCATCGCGCATGATCTGGTATTCCTTGTCGGTCAGTGTCTGCGCCGGAGCAACGGTGATGGAGTCGCCGGTGTGCACGCCCATCGGGTCGAGATTTTCGATAGAGCAGATGATGATGCAATTGTCGTTGCGGTCGCGCACCACTTCCATCTCGAATTCTTTCCAGCCGAGCAGCGATTCTTCGATCAGTAGCTCTTTGGTCGGACTGGCTTCCAAGCCGCGCTCGCAGATTTCGACGAATTCTTCGCGGTTGTAGGCGATGCCGCCGCCGCTTCCGCCCATGGTGAAGGACGGGCGGATGACGGTGGGATAGCCCAGCACTTGCTGCACCTGCAACGCCTCTTCCATGCTGTGCGCAATGGCGGAGCGCGCCGAAGCCAGCCCGATGCGTGTCATCGCCTGCTTGAATTTTTCGCGGTCTTCTGCCATGTCGATGGCATCGCGCGACGCACCGATCATCTCGACCTTATATTTTTCCAGCACGCCGTGCTTGGCCAAATCCAGCGCGCAATTCAGCGCGGTCTGCCCGCCCATGGTCGGCAGGATCGCATCGGGACGTTCCTTGGCGATGATCTTTTCCACCATCTGCCAGGTGATCGGCTCGATGTAAGTCGCATCCGCCATGTCCGGGTCGGTCATGATCGTGGCCGGATTCGAGTTCACCAGAATGACGCGGTAGCCTTCCTCGCGCAGTGCCTTGCACGCCTGTGCGCCGGAATAGTCGAACTCGCACGCCTGCCCGATGACGATGGGGCCGGCGCCGATGATGAGGATTGATTTTAGGTTGTTACGTTTTGGCATTTCTTCAGTGAAACATGAAACGTGAAATGTGAAATGTGAGAAACGCGCGGTTCGCTGCCGTACGTTTCACTTTTCACTTTTCACCTTTCACAGCTTCTTCTCCATCAATCCTACAAATTTATCAAACAACCCATCCACATCATGCGGCCCGGGGCTCGCTTCGGGATGCCCCTGAAAACAAAATGCCGCGCTATCGGTCAGCTCGAAGCCTTGCAGCGTGCCGTCGAACAGCGAAATATGCGTGACGCGCGCGTTCGCTGGCAACGTCGCCGCATCCACAGCAAAGCCGTGGTTCTGGCTGGTAATCATCACGCGCTTGGTCTGCGTATCTTGCACCGGATGGTTCGCGCCGCGATGGCCGAATTTCATCTTCACGGTCTGGGCACCCGAAGCCAGACCGAGAATCTGATGCCCCAGACAAATACCAAACAACGGCATACCGACTTCGAGGAATTTTTTGGTCGCGTTAATCGCGTAATCGCACGGCTCTGGATCGCCGGGGCCATTGGACAGGAACACGCCGTCCGGCTTCAGCGCCAACACATCGGCGGCACTGGTCTTCGCGGGCACCACGGTGATGCGGCAACCGCGCTCGGCCAGCATGCGCAGGATGTTGCGCTTCACGCCGAAGTCGTAAGCCACCACATGAAACTTCGCTTCGGCGCTGTCGCGATAACCCGCGCCCAACTCCCACTCGCGTTGTTTCCATTCGTAAGGCTTGTCGCAGCTCACCACTTGTGCCAGATCCATGCCCGCCAATCCGGCAAAACCGCGTGCCGCCGCCAGCGCCGCTTCCACGTTGTCGCCCGTGGCGATGCAGCCGTTCTGGGCGCCTTTGCTGCGCAGGATGCGCGTCAGCTTGCGCGTGTCGATTCCGGCGATGGCGACCACGTTGTTGGCCTTGAGGTATTCGGGCAAAGACTGCGTGCTGCGGAAGTTGCTCACGGTCATGGAAAGATCGCGAATGATGAGGCCGCTGGCGAATACTTGGTGCGATTCCATATCCTCGGGATTGCAGCCCACATTACCGATGTGCGGGTAAGTCAGCGTGACGATCTGCCTGCAATAGGACGGATCGGTGAGGATTTCCTGATAGCCGGTCATCGCGGTGTTGAACACCACCTCGCCGACACTGCTGCCGGACGCGCCGATGGCGGTTCCGCGAAACACTGTCCCATCGGCTAAAACTAAAATAGCAGGACTTGTTTGCGACACCGGGCACCCCCTCGAACTGGACATAAAGAAGCGGGATAAGCACTTGGCTCGTCCCGCTTTTGGATTGGGACGCATTATAGCCGAAGATGGCTATCTCATCAAATTGGAGCCTTGTCCAATGACACATGAGCCTGAACGAAAGGGTGTATTTCCAGCGTGAG
>CAZHIC010000020.1:0-13791 GCA_964532405.1 uncultured Gallionellaceae bacterium
TTCCCGCGCATGAACTTCAACAGCTTGGCGGAGGGGAAAACGGGGGCTACGGTGGGACGCTACGCACAGTAGAAAGTCCCTGTTTTTTCAACTCGATCTCATAGACTTGATTAGTCCCACTTACGGATGTCGGCGAAGCGGTAACGGTGATATTGACCGTTGATCCGATATTCACACTGATGGGGTTGGGAGAATAGCTCACCGAGTAAGTAGCAGAGCAATCTCCCGCCACTGCCGTGCTATTAAACGACCAAGCAAGTATCGCAACGATGATCAGATTTAATTTCTTGCACGATGCACTGCTGTCTGCGGCTGATGGGCAGCAGTTCTTCCAATCCTTTTAGCTTGACCGCCCAGTGCGCTTCGCTGTCGCCTGTTTCGGCGACTTTCTCGAAACCTTCGATTTCTTCTTTTGCCACGAGACAGTTGCGGTGGATACGCACGAAACGCGAGGAAAATCCTTTCTATAGCCGTGACGACAACTCGCTAATTATCCCCACGGGTTAACAATTTCTAATCCCGGGTAATCAAAGTCTTTCTGGTTGCGCGTAACCATTCTTAATTCGTGATGCAGTGCTGTGGCAGCCAACAGGCTATCAATGCTGGGCACTGGCCGTCCTATCTGAGCAATCAATCTACCCCAGCGGTCTGCCACGGCGGTGTCTATGGGCAGGACACGGTCTCCGAACCAGTCAATCAGTTCATGTTCTAGCCACACGCGAAGCTTTTCGCGGCGTGCGCTCTCCGGCATCTGTTCAGTTCCTTTGCGTATTTTCCCCAAGGTAAGCACGCTGATGTGAAGGGCTTCAGAGGGGATGTTGTCGAACCATGTCAGAACTGCTTTGGCTGGTTTGGGGCGCACCAGTTCAGAGATGATGTTGGTATCGAGCAGGTAGCTCATAGTTTGATTTCGCGGGTGAGGGTTTGCTGCCGCTCGATCTTGAGCTCGCTGCCCAGCAACGGCGAGGTGCGTAGTAGCTCAACCAGACTGGGTTTGGGGTGAATGAGCTTCAGATAATCGAGTCGAGAAAGTAGCACTGCAACCGGCTCGCCATGCACGGTGATGTTTTGCGGCCCTTCGTTTTGTGCCCGTTTGACTACTTCGCTGAACTTGCCTTTTGCCTCTTGTAGTTGCCATGTTTGCATGATGCCCTCCAAAGTCTAGTCGGTCTGACTAGATTGTAGCAGGCGCAATGAAATGCACGCTAGCTAAATTCCTTTACGATGTACTGCTGTCGGCGGCTGATGGGCAGGAGTTCTTCCAATCCCTTTAGCTTGACTGCCCAGTGCGCTTCGCTGTCGTCAGTTTCGGCGACCTTCTCGAAGCCTTCGATCTCTTCTTTTGCCACGAGACAGTTGCGGTGGATGCGCACGAAACGCAGAGCGAATTCTTTTTCCAAGGCGATGAGCGACTCTTCGATGAGGTGTTCGTGTTCGGCGGTGCGCACGGTGATGTATTTTAATTCGGCGCGCAGGAAGAGCACTTGTTCGATCGGCACCAGCACGATCTTGCCGCGTTCGTGGATGGAGAGGTTCTTGCGCGGTTCCGGCGTGAGCTCTTGCAACACTTCGCTGCGGATCGGAACGGCGCGGCGGGCACGGGTGAGCGCTTCGAACAATCGTCGCAGGCGAATCGGCTTGAGCAAGTAGTCGATGGCGCGCTGCTCGAAGGCGTTGATGGCATAACTGTCGTAGGCGGTGGTGAAGACGATGACAGGCGGCTTGTGCAGTTTGTTTAAGTGCTGCGCCAGTTCGATGCCATCCATCTGCGGCATGCGAATATCCATCAACACGACATCGGCATGGACTTCGGAAAGTTTATCCAGCGCTTCGACGCCGTTGCCGGCTTCTCCTACCAAGGTCAAGGGTAGCTGTTCGGCGCAATCGGTGAGCAGGTCTTTGAGCCGGTTGCGCGCGGGGGGTTCGTCATCGACGATGAATACGGCCAAGGGTAATTCAACTTCGGTCATTGCGATTCCTCTCTGACGTAGGGGATCAAAATGTGTACACGATAATAATCTTTTCCCGCATCGACGCTGTAATTCGCTTCGAGGTCGAATTGCAGATCAAGTCGCTCGCGGATATTGGCCAGCGCCATCTTGTTTCCTGTGTGGCTTCTGCCTTGCGGTTGGCAGGGATTGTACACATCCAGATGCATTTCCTTGCCGCTGCGGTAGAGTTTGATGGTGATCTCGCCGCCGTCGTGCATGGGCTCGATGCCGTGATACACGGCGTTTTCCAGCAGCGGTTGCAACATTAACGGGGGAACGAGCGCATCCTGCGGCATGTCCTGTATTTGCCAATTCACTTTGAGGCGATCACCCAGACGCAGTTGTTCCAAGGCCAGATATTGGCGTGAAAGCTCGACTTCGCGATTCAGCGTGACCAGCTCGCGGTTATCGGCCATGGCCATGCGAAACAGGTCGGACATGTCTTCCAGCGCACTCTCGGCGCGCTTGGGGTCGCTGCGCACGATGCCGAGTACGGCATTGATGCTGTTGAACAGAAAATGCGGACGTATGCGCGCTTGTAACGCCTGCAAACGGGCTTCGGGTAAGGCGGGCGAAAGTGCTTGGGCGCGCAAACGAAAATAAGTGAGTGAGAGTGCGGCAACAATCATGCTCAAGGCGGCGTGGCGCCACAAATTAAATGCATTATTCCCGGCAGGAGATACGAATAATTCGCCACCGAATTGGGCTATGCCCACTGCAATCAACGCCACGGTCAGCAAGATGCTAGCAGCCCCTTGCCAATAATTCATGCGTGCGAGGGTGTTGTTGAGCGCGTGCAAGAGCAGCAAGCTGGACAACAACACGGGCTGCAGGAAGGCCGAGCCATGCATCATGCGTTGCCCGATGTCTTGCATGGAGGAGGCTTGGGTCAGGACGCTTAACAGCGCCAACCCGTTTACCAGCAACACGATGCGCAGCACGACACCCAGATTGCGGAAGTCGGGCAACGCATCGGGCATATTGTTTTGATTTATACTTCGCGACCTTGGCATGGGGGCTCCTTATATGCCGAACATTCTGGACAAGAGACGATGACGATGCAAGATAAACAGGCCTGGTCGGGCAGATTCAACGAACCCGTGGCTGAATTGGTGAAGCGCTATACCGCTTCGGTGGATTTCGATAAACGTTTGGCGTTGTTCGATATTCAGGGTTCTCTGGCGCATGCGCAAATGCTGGCTGCGTGCGAAATCATCAGCGCGCAAGACTTGAAGGATATTCAGCGCGGCATGGCGCAGATCGAGAACGAGGTGCTGGGCGGCGATTTTGTCTGGCAGCTCGATCTTGAGGATGTCCATCTCAACATCGAGAAGCGCCTCACCGCGTTGGTCGGCGACGCGGGTAAGCGCCTGCACACAGGGCGTTCCCGCAACGACCAGGTGGCGACCGATGTGCGTTTGTATCTGCGCCACGCCATCGACGATTTGATTCTGCTGGTACGTGCACTGCAAAGCGCATTACTCGATTTGGCGCAGCATCACACCCACACCATCATGCCCGGCTTCACGCACTTGCAGGTGGCGCAGCCGGTGAGTTTCGCGCATCACCTGATGGCGTATTTCGAGATGCTCAAGCGCGACGCGGAACGGTTGGCCGATTGCCGCAAGCGGGTGAACCGTTTGCCGCTGGGGGCGGCTGCGTTAGCGGGTACCAGTTATCCGATCAAGCGGGAATATGTGGCCGAATTGCTGGGATTCGACGGCGTATGCGAGAACTCGCTGGATGCCGTGTCCGACCGCGATTTCGCCATCGAATTCGCCGCCGCCGGGGCTCTCATCATGACGCACCTGTCGCGCTTGTCGGAAGAGCTGATCCTGTGGATGAGTCCGCGCTTCGGTTTCATCGACATCGCCGACCGCTTTTGCACCGGCTCCTCCATCATGCCGCAGAAGAAAAATCCCGATGTGCCGGAACTGGTGCGCGGCAAGACCGGGCGCGTGAACGGCAATCTGGTTGCACTGTTGACGTTGATGAAAGGCCAGCCTCTGGCCTACAACAAAGACAATCAGGAAGACAAAGAGCCGCTGTTCGACACCGTGGACACGCTGACCCAGACCCTGCGCATCTACGCGGACATGATGGGCGGCATCACCGTCAAGCCGGAAGCCATGCGCAGCGCGGCATTGCAGGGCTATGCCACAGCCACCGATCTGGCCGACTACCTGGTGAAGAAGGGTTTGCCGTTCCGCGACGCACATGAGGCCGTGGCCTTGGCGGTACGTTTTGCTGTCGAACGCGGCTGTGATTTGAGCGGTCTCAAGCTGGAAGAGCTGCAACAGTTTTCCGGGCTTATCGCGGATGACATCTACGCCGTGCTCACGCTGGAGGGTTCGCTGGCGGCCCGCAACCACACGGGTGGAACCGCGCCGCAGCAAGTGGAGGCAGCGATTGCGCGGGCGCGCAAATCGTTGGCTTGAAATTCAGGCAAAAAAGTGGGCGACCTTGCGATCGCCCAAAATAGGAGGAGAGTAAGAAAGAACGAGCCTTAGGGACTCGGAGCTCAAACACTCGAAGCGGATTGTACGTAGGCGACCAGTGAAAGCATATATGCCAAACGGCCTATATACTTCGTTAACTATCTAGTCCTCCCCCGTCGAATTAGTCCTTATTTCTCCAAAAGGGTTTGCAACTCCCCGCTCTGGAACATCTCTGTCATGATGTCCGAGCCGCCGATGAATTCTCCTTTGATAAAGAGCAGCGGAATGGTTGGCCAGTTGGCGAATTCTTTGATGCCTTCGAGGATTTCTGGATTTTGCAACAGATTAACCGCCAGAAAATTGCTAACTCCTGCCGCCTGTAGAATGCGCACCGCGTTGCTGGAGAAGCCGCATTGCGGGAATTGTGGCGTACCTTTCATATAGAGTACGACGGAGTTGGTGGTGACTTGCTGGCGAATCAGTTCTTGAGTTTCCATGGATGCCTCTTTCTTGAGTAATTATGTCGGGAATGATAACGGTGTGATGCGTCTTGGGTCAAGTTTTGGATTATGCAACCGAGCTATTGCCCGTGACGGGGAGGACAAACCTCCTTACAATGCGCGGACAGTCCCTTCCTCCTCCCAGGGGGAAGGTTAGGATGTGGGGGTGGGCTCGTTGGAATAGCCACGTTTCTACCCCCGTCCTAGCCCTCCCCCTGCAAAGGGGAGGGGATATTAGGCTAATGAATATTTTGAATTTACGGGGTGTGTAGTATGAGTCGTTTGATTTTTTTGGTTGCCGTTGTTGCCGTCGTTTATTGGCTGCTTAAGTCGTACCTCAGGCAGCCGCAAAAGCCGGCTGCACCTGAATCTTCCGAGGATATGGTGCGCTGTGTTCAATGCGGGATTCACCAGCCCAGGAGCGAGAGTATTTTGGCGGACGGAGAATATTTCTGTTGTGAGGCGCATCGGCGCGATCACGCGGGCCGCACTGAATAATTCCAATGAGGGATAAGCAACTCCCTTCTTTCTGGCCGCTGTCCAAGTTACAAGTCGCTACACCGATGGCCGTAGAAGACTTATGGCAGTCGCTGTATTTTTTTGGCCTTTATCGTTTGATCCTTGGCGGGGTGTTGCTGTTGCTGGCAACTGCGTTTGGAGAAGTCTTATCGCTTAACGCTTTCGAGCAGGCTTGGGTTTTCCGCATTTGCCTGGCGTACACTTTCCTGACGCTGGTGTCGTTGATGGGCGTTCAAACAAGACGCCCTCTTTTTTCCTTGCAACTGGCTTTTCAGGTGGGAACGGATATCGTCGTCGTCGCCACGTTGACCTATTTTAGCGGGGGTATCCAAAGTAATCTCGGGATGCTGCTGTTGGTGTCGTTGGCCGCCGCAGGAATGATCAGCCGCGGCCGCATCACTTTGTTTTACGCGGCGCTCGCAAGTATTGCCATCTTGCTAGAGCATGCGTATTCCGTGTTGACGCATGAGGCCGCAGTCGGTCAATTTTTGCAGGCAGGAATTCTGAGTGCGGCGTATTTTGCGGTGGCGTGGCTGTCGCATACCTTATCCCAATATGCGATTACCAGTGAAAAACTGGCTTTTGTCCGGGGTGTGGATTTATCCAATATGGCCGAGGCCAATCGGCTGATGATTCAGGATATGCCGGACGGCGTGCTGGTCGTGGATGAACGCGGTGCGGTGCGGCAATCCAATCCCAGCGCAGAGCGCTTGCTGGGCCATGTATTTTTGATGGATAGCCCATGCGTACTGGGCGATTGCTCCCCGTTGCTGGATGCCATGTTCGCCGCGTGGCGACAGAACAAAGCGTTGGGCCACGAGGTGTTGCGTTTGCCTGCGACCAATCGCTTGGTGCGCGTGCGTTTTTTGCCAGTGCAGCGCGAGGGATTTTGGGGGGCGGTGATCGTGCTTGAAGATATGCAGCGGGTGCAGGAGCAGGCACAGCAAGTAAAACTCGCCGCTTTGGGGCGGCTTACCGCCAATATCGCGCATGAAGTGCGCAACCCGCTATCTTCCATCAGTTATGCGGCGGAGTTGCTGCAAGAGGGGCAACAGGATCCGGCGCAACTGCGACTCTCTCAAATCATTCTGGATAACACCGCCCGGTTGAATCGCATCGTGCAGGATGTGATGCAGTTGAATCGGCGTGACCGCGTGCACGCGGAGACTCTGGATTTGGCTCGGAAATTGGCCGGATTTGCCGAAGAGTTGTGCCAGACTCAGCGCATTTCACCCGAGATAGTCAGTGTCGTTGTTTTGCCGGAATGCAGGGTGAGTTTTGATCGCGGTCATCTAGATCAAGTATTGTGGAATCTGGGCCAAAATGCGTTGCGCTACAGTCAAAAAAAGCCGGGAAGCATTCGGTTGCTTGCCAAACACGCGGATGACGGAAAAGTGCTCTTGGAGGTCATAAACGACGGGCCGGGAATTGATGCGGAAACGGCACAAAAATTGTTCGAGCCTTTCTTTACTACGGATGCGAGAGGTACGGGTCTAGGTTTGTATATTGCACGGGAATTGTGCGAGGCCAATGGGGCGGTTTTGGAATATAGTTCGCCGAATGAAGGCGGAGCTTGTTTCCGCATTGTATTTGGAGTGAATAATGCGCCTTGATACACGTTCGGCCAAATCACGTATCCCGCGAGTGTTGCTGGTCGACGATGAGCCGGACATTCTGGAATTACTGGAGCTGGCTTTGATACCTATGGGGTTGGAAGTGGCGCGGGCGGGAACTGTAAGCGAGGCTCGCCGACAGCTGGATAGCATGCACTTTGACCTTTGCCTGACCGATATGCGCATGCCCGATGGCGAGGGATTGGCGTTGGTGCGTCATATCAGCGAACATAATCTCGATGTGCCTGTAGCGGTGATCACGGCGCACGGTAATGCGGAAAATGCGGTTGCCGCACTCAAGGCGGGCGCATTCGATTATTTGTCCAAGCCGGTGGCGTTGGATCAGTTGCGCGCATTGGTGAAGTCCGCGCTCAAATTGCCGCAGACGCACGGCGAGGTTAAAGCTGGTGAACGCACCTTGCTGGGACGTTCTGCGGCGATGCAGCGTGCGCGAGATTTGATAGAGCGCGTGGCACGCAGCCAGGCACCGGTGCATATCAGCGGAGAGTCGGGTAGCGGTAAAGAGTTGGCGGCGCGCTTGATCGTGGAGAAGAGCGCACGTCACGAGCAGCCTTTTGTTGCGGTGAATTGCGGTGCTATTCCGGAAAATCTGATGGAAAGCGAGTTCTTCGGTTATCGCAAGGGCGCATTTACTGGCGCGGAAAAGGATAGGGAGGGGTTTTTTCAGGCTGCGAATGGAGGCACACTGCTGCTGGATGAGGTTGCCGATTTGCCCCTGAACATGCAGGTGAAACTGTTGCGCGCGATACAGGAAAAGAAGGTGCGCAAAGTGGGTGCGACGGAAGAGGAAGCGGTAGATGTGCGCATCATCAGTGCGACACACCGCAATCTGGCGGAGTGCGTGCAGCAAGGAAGATTTCGCCAGGATCTGTATTACCGGCTGAATGTGATTTCGTTGCAGATGCCATCGTTGCGGGAGATGCGCGATGATATCGGAGAAATCGCCACGCAAATGCTGGATAGATTACGCGGAGACGCAGCAGCAAGGTTCTCGGTCGAGGCCTTACGCGCGCTAACGCGATGCGATTTTCCCGGCAATGTGCGCGAGCTGGAAAACATCATCGAACGGGCCTTGGCTTTGCGTACCGGAGAGATAATTACGCCGGATGATTTACAGCTTGTTCCGGCAGAATCTTTTGAAAGAACAGAGGGTTATGGTCAGTCCGGCAGGTATCCGCTCACCGATTATCTGGATCGCATCGAGCGCGAAGCGATTGTGGAGGCGCTCGGGCAGACAGGCTTCAACCGCACCGCTGCCGCAAAAATACTCGGGGTGACATTCAGGGCGTTGCGTTATCGCATGGAGCGACTGTCTATCACCGACAAAGAAAGCCCGAATTGAAGCTGGATGCGCAGGGTTGGTTCAGCGGGGTGCGTCGGGTGGTCTCGCCCAATTCTGATGCGCGCCCGCCGCGCATGCCTGTCAGCCTGCTCGTCATTCACAACATCAGCTTGCCTCCGGACGAATTTGGCGGTGCCGGAGTCGAGCAGTTGTTTACCAACAAATTGGATACGGAAGAACATCCCTATTATGCGCAGTTACGCGGCGTAAAAGTGTCCGCGCATTTCTTCATAAGGCGCAATGGCGAGATTGTTCAATTCGTCTCGTGCCATCGCCGCGCATGGCATGCCGGCGCATCGCTGTGGCGGGGACGGGCGCGCTGCAACGATTTTTCCATCGGTATCGAGTTGGAGGGAAGCGATTTTGCGCCCTTTGCCGATGCGCAGTACCGCAGTTTGTCTTATTTGACCAGACGCTTGCAGCGTGCCTATTCGATCGGTGGCATCGCCGGGCATTCCGATGTCGCGTCCGGACGCAAGACTGATCCCGGCCCGCATTTCGACTGGCCGCGCTACCTCGATTCCCTTTAAAAATACTGCTCCATGTATTCCGGCTCTATGGGTCGCCTGAAAAAAAACATCTAGGCCAAAATACTGCTTGCATAAATTCAACGATGCACTAGAATTAGCGAAAATTCGATAGGCGACCACTACATATAGTAGTTTTAAGCTCAAGGGAGCTTGTTGGTCACAAGCCAATAATAGCTGGTAATTCAAAGGGGGTTGTATGTTGCTTGCATCAGAAAGTGTCTTGTCATCTTTTTCTATGCCTCCGCGCCAAGATTCTGAATCTTCCGTTTCATCGAGCAGTAGTTCATCCCTTGATCAATATAAAGTGATCCGTCGTAACGGCTCGGTTGTTTCGTTCGAGCCGGGCAAGGTTTCTATTGCCATGACGAAGGCTTTCCTCGCGGTGAACGGCGGGCAGGGTGCGGCTTCGGCGCGCGTGCGTGAGCTGGTTGAGCAAATGACGTCTGCTGTGGTTAACGCGCTGGTGCGTCGTCAGCCGCATGGAGGAACCTTTCATATCGAGGATATTCAAGATCAGGTCGAGCTTTCTTTGATGCGTTCGGGTGAGCATGATGTGGCGCGTTCCTATGTGTTGTATCGCGAGCAGCGCACGCGTGAGCGCACTAAGGCCAAAAAAGAAAATGAATCCGTCCATGTGCTGAATGTAAAAGAAAACGGCATCCTGCGTCCTCTGGATGTGGCGGGCATGGTGGCGCAGATTGAAGCGGCTTGTGCGGGCTTGGGCGAGGCAGTGGATGCAGAAAAAATTCTTAAGCTCACGCTGAAGGATTTGTATGACGGAGTGCCTATAGAAGAAGTGCGCAAATGCGCCATTTTGTCGGCGCGCTCTCTGATTGAGCAAGACCCGGCCTACGGCTTTGTTACTGCGCGTCTGTTATTGAACAATATCCGTTGCGAGATTCTGGGCGAAGAAGTGCCTCAGGCTGAGATGGCGGCGCGTTACGCGGAATATTTCCCGAAGTTCATCAAGCGCGGAATCGAAGCGGAGTTGTTAGACGAAAAGCTGGGGCAATTTGATCTGGTGCGTTTGGCGCAAGAGCTCGATCCAAGTCGCGATCTGCAATTTGGCTATATCGGTTTGCAGACTTTGTATGACCGCTATTTCCTGCATATTGAGGATGAGCGTCTCGAGTTGCCGCAAGTCTTCTTTATGCGCGTTGCGATGGGCTTGGCGCTGAATGAAGTCGAGCGTGAGACTCGCGCTATTGAGTTTTACCGTTTGTTGTCCAGCTTTAATTTCATGAGCTCGACGCCTACCTTGTTTAATTCCGGCACGCGTCGTTCGCAGCTGTCCTCCTGCTATTTGACGACCGTAGCGGACGATTTGGATGGTATCTATGAAGCGTTGAAAGAAAATGCGCTGTTGTCAAAATTCGCGGGCGGCTTGGGTAATGACTGGACCAACGTACGTGCTTTGGGCAGTCATATCAAGGGTACCAACGGTAAGTCGCAGGGTGTTGTGCCATTCCTTAAGGTGGTGAACGATACTGCGGTTGCGGTCAATCAGGGCGGCAAACGCAAGGGCGCGGTATGCGCCTATCTGGAAACGTGGCACTTGGATATCGAGGAGTTTTTGGAGTTGCGCAAGAATACCGGCGATGATCGTCGTCGTACGCATGATATGAATACCTCCCATTGGATTCCCGACTTGTTTATGAAGCGCGTGATGGAGGGCGGTGAATGGACGTTGTTCTCGCCGTCGAATTGCCCTGACTTGCATGACAAGTTTGGCGCTGATTTCGAGCAGGCTTATGTGGCCTACGAAGAAAAAGCAGCTAGGGGTGAGTTAAAGCTGTTCCGCAAGGTTCAGGCGGCAAGTTTGTGGCGCAAGATGTTGACCATGCTATTCGAGACCGGTCATCCATGGATTACCTTTAAAGATCCATGCAATATTCGTAGTCCGCAGCAGCATGTTGGCGTGGTGCACAGTTCTAATTTGTGCACGGAAATTACGCTGAATACCTCGGAGTCGGAGATTGCCGTGTGCAACCTGGGTTCCGTCAATTTGGTGGCCCATTTGCATCCGCAGGGGCATGAGAAATTCGGCCAACTGGATCATGAAAAACTGAAGCGCACGATCACGACCGCGATGCGCATGTTGGATAACGTGATCGACATCAATTACTACGCAGTAAAGAAGGCGCGTGATGCCAACCTCAAGCATCGTCCGGTTGGTATGGGCATCATGGGCTTTCAGGACGCTTTGCATGAGCTACGCGTGCCTTATGCGTCGGACGTGGCGGTAGAGTTTGCCGATCATTCGATGGAGGTGGTTTGCTACTACGCTTATATGGCTTCCACCGAGTTGGCCGAAGAGCGTGGACGTTATTCCAGCTATCGCGGCAGCCTGTGGGACAAGGGCATTTTGCCTCAGGATTCGGTGGAAATGCTACGCTCGGCACGCGGCGGTTATGTGGAACTGGATGATTCCGTAACGTTGGATTGGGATGCATTGCGTGCGCGTATCAAGCAGCACGGCATGCGTAACTCTAACTGTGTTGCAATCGCACCGACGGCAACTATTTCTAATATCGTGGGTGTGTCGGCTTGTATTGAGCCGACTTACCAGAATCTTTTTGTGAAATCGAATCTGTCAGGTGAATTCACCATCATTAACGATTATTTGGTGAGAGACCTGAAAGCACTGGGTTTGTGGGATGAGGTCATGATTGCCGACCTCAAATATTTCGATGGCAGCTTGTCCAAGATAGATCGCATCCCCGCTGAGTTGCGCGGACTTTATGCGACCGCATTTGAGGTTGAGCCCAAGTGGTTGATCGAAGCGGCTGCGCGCCGTCAAAAATGGATAGACCAGGCGCAATCTTTGAACATCTACATGTCCGGTGTTTCCGGGCGGAAGTTGGATGAAACGTATAAGTTGGCGTGGTTGCGCGGTTTGAAGACGACATACTACCTGCGTACATTGGGTGCGACTTCGGCGGAAAAATCCACCTCGCGCGCAGGTTCATTGAACGCGGTTTCCAGCGGAGGTGATGCCGGTGGTATGGCGGCATCTGCAGTAGCGGAGGAAACGAAATTTTGCTCGATTGACAACCCGGAATGCGAAGCCTGTCAATAAACGCCGGGTTGCGGCGAAGGCTAACTTGCAAAGCAAGTTAAACCCCAAAGGGGTGGCCGAAACCACAACCCGGAGTGCGAAGCCTGTCAATAGATTCGAGGGCGTTGGTGCAATCCGAAATCAGAGCGAAAATAAATTAAAATGCCACCGTAAAGTGCGGCGAAGATAAAAAGATAGGGAAAATATGCTCACATTTGAAGACGACATTACGCCAGTAGCCGCATCGGCTGGCGTGCGCATGGCAGCGATGGGAGTCGCTGCTGCAATGGAGGCCGGTACAAGCGATCACTCTTACACCATCGCATCGACATCCACCGGGCGCATCCGCGTCGAGGACAAGCGCATCATCAATAGCAACGCCGATGTGAATCAGTTGGTGCCGTTCAAATACAAGTGGGCGTGGGAGAAGTATCTGGCGGGCTGCGCTAATCATTGGATGCCGCAAGAGGTCAATATGTCGGCCGACATTGCGCTGTGGAAGAACCCGAATGGCCTGACTGATGACGAGCGTCGTCTGGTCATACGCAATCTGGGATTTTTTAGCACCGCCGATAGCCTTGCTGCAAACAATATCGTATTGGGTACTTATCGCCACATCACCAATCCGGAATGCAGGCAGTACTTGCTGCGCCAAGCGTTCGAAGAGGCGATCCATACTCACGCTTACCAATACATCGTGGAAAGCCTGGGGCTGGACGAAGGCGAAGTGTTCAACATGTATCATGAAGTGCAAAGCATTCGCGACAAAGACGAGTTTCTGCTGCCTTTCATCGACGTGCTGACTAATCCGGATTTCAAAACCGGCACGCCGGAGAACGACCAGAAGCTGCTGCGCAGCCTAATTGTGTTTGCTTGCATCATGGAAGGTTTATTCTTTTATGTCGGCTTCGTGCAAATACTGGCGCTGGGGCGTCAGAACAAGATGACCGGCGCGGCCGAGCAATATCAATACATTCTGCGTGACGAATCCATGCACCTCAACTTTGGCGTGGACGTCATCAATCAGATCAAACTGGAAAATCCGCACCTGTGGACACCGGCGTTCCGCGAAGAGATGCGCGGCCTGATCCAAAAAGGCGTCGAACTGGAATATCGCTACGCCGAAGACACCATGCCGCGCGGTGTGTTGGGTCTGAATGCAGGGATGTTTAAAGAATATCTACGCTTTATCGCTAATCGCCGTTGTCAGCAGATCGGTGTCGATGTGTTGTATCAAGGAGCGAGCAAT
The DNA here is from genome assembly GCA_964532405.1 of uncultured Gallionellaceae bacterium. Lineage (GTDB taxonomy): Bacteria > Pseudomonadota > Gammaproteobacteria > Burkholderiales > Gallionellaceae > PALSA-1006. Next base: position 13,262 of record CAZHIC010000020.1, read on the forward strand.
CCTTTTCCGTGGATGGCAGAAATGATCGACCTCAAAAAAGAAAAGAACTTCTTTGAGACCCGTGTCACCGAATATCAAACGGGCGGGGCGTTGTCGTGGGACTGAGGATGGAGATTCTTTTGGCGCAGGCTTGTATGCAAAAAACTTTTTTGCCGTCTGACCGCAACTCAAAATGCTTTTTCGAGGCGCGAGTGACGGAACGTCAAGCGGGTAGTGCGCCCTATTGAATTTAGGATTGTTGACAGAGGCTGCTTCGGCAGCCTCTGTCGCGAGGGCTTCGGTTATACCGCATGGCGGTATGCCGGGGGTGTGGTAGTGGTTATGTTGTATTTCGTTAACTTTTAAGGAGGTTGAAATGGCAGCAGAAAAGAAGAAGTCAGCAGCAAAAAAAGCCGCAGCTAAAAAAGTAGTGGCCAAAAAAGCCGCAGCTAAGCCAGTGGCCAAAAAAGCCGCAGCCAAGCCAGCAGCCAAGAAGGCCGCAGCTAAGCCAGTGGCCAAAAAAGCCGCAGCCAAGCCAGCAGCCAAGAAGG
>CAZHIC010000020.1:13891-41617 GCA_964532405.1 uncultured Gallionellaceae bacterium
AAGAAGGCCGCAGCTAAGCCAGTGGCCAAGAAAGCCGCAGCTAAGCCAGCAGCTAAGAAGGCCGCAGCTAAGCCAGTGGCCAAGAAAGCCGCAGCTAAGCCAGCAGCTAAGAAGGCCGCAGCTAAGCCAGTGGCTAAACCAGTCGCCAAGCCAGTAGTGGTTGCCCCCGTATCAACGGTGGCTCCTTCTGCACCGGCTCCAGTGCGCCCGGCCGCGACTTGGCCTTTTCCGACCCCAGGCATTAGCAAGCCAAACTGATGTGGCGGAAGGCTGTGAGGCAGCCCCTGTAGCAAAGCTGGGGGCTGATTCACGGTTCAGTTGATCGAGTTCGGTGCGGACTTTTCGCACTTGAAAAAGTGCGCGGTTTTTTGCCCTCTAAAAAAGTAGAGTGGTGCAGAGGGTGGCGTGCATATTTGAGTTCGAAGAGGGGTGTGGCGTGTTGCCTTGGCGGCGACAAGGTATGGCTGTTCCCGCTCGATTCGTTGAACAAGCAGGTAAGAATATCCAGCAAATGGAGGTGTTTCTGCCGTCAAAAAATCCGGACTGTTAGCGTGTTCTGATGCGCGCGTTATTTTTGCTTGGCAGATCAGTTGTTCAGTCCGACGCTATATAGAGTGACGGGTGAGGCGCTGTTTTTGTCATACGCAATGCCGGCCCCGACACCCGCCCTTGCGATGTCCACAACATTATCGTAAAGCGAATACGCATGATGCATCGCGCCCAGTGAGAATTCGTGGCCTGAACCTATCGCCCAAAACTGTGTGTACTCGAACACCTCGCGCATAGAATAAATCCCGTAGATACCCGTAGCATTGGCGATGAGCGCCGTGATTTGGCTGGATTCATAGGGATCGTCTTCATCTTCCTTCGGGTTTAAAAAGCACTCTTCCTTTAAAATTGGATGCAGCTTGCGGAAAGTTTCAAAGATAGCGGCCTTGCTGTTAAGCTGCACCTCGGGTACTTTCGCAAGCAAACTGGCAAGTACCAAATGGTGTGCCGCGCTACCGCAGACACCGATGTAGCTATCGCCGATTTGCAAAATCTTGTCGTGAGAACCATCCTGTGAGGCGTGCAAGCGGGTGTTACCGAAAGTGGTTAATGTGTCAGCCGCGATAGCGACAAACCCATTTTTTCTGACAGCGACGATGGTGGTCATGAATACTCCTATATTTTTTAAGCAGTTTAACATTGATGCTGTATAGCAATCCCATCCCTTACGTTGTCAACGCGGGCGATTACTACGCTGCGATCATCGATTTGCCATGGGCGATCTGGCTGGATAGCGGCGGCAGAGGTCGTTACGACATCCTTGTTGCGCAACCCGTTGCCATTCTGGTTACGCAGGGAGCCGCTACAGAAATCTGCGATGCCAAAGGTCGGCGTATATCAACCGACGACCCTTTCGATCTGTTGCGTGAACAGATTGGCGCGCCAATTTCCAGTATGCCGAATATCCCTTTTTGCGGCGGCGCACTGGGCTACTGGGGCTACGATCTTGCGCGTCGCTGGATGCAATTGTCCGGTCATAATGACGATACGGAAAAGTTGCCGGATATGGCAATGGGTATCTACGACTGGGCAGTGCTGATCGATCATCAGGAACAAGAAGCGCGCCTTGTGTCGAGGCTGCATGCACCGGAGACATTAGGGGCGCTGCCCGAAATTCTGGCTCGCCTAAAAAATATCCACGCAAAACAGAAAAATGATTTTCAAATAAACGGAAGTATCCGCGCCAATCTTTCGCGCAGTGAATATGACGCTGCATTTGAAAAGATACGCGATTACTTGATTGCGGGCGATTGCTATCAGGTCAACCTTGCGCAACGTTTTACTGCCGATGCACGCGGCGATGCACTTGAAGCCTATTTGAGCATGCGGGAAATAACACCGGCTCCGTATTCCGCATTTCTCAACTTGCCGCAAGCGCAAATCCTCAGCGTGTCCCCCGAACGTTTTCTGAGCGTGCAAAATGGCAACGTAGAAACCAAGCCGATCAAAGGTACGCGCCAACGCGGTATCGATGCACAGTCTGATGCACGACTGATTGAGGATCTGCGAACCAATGAAAAGGATAGATCAGAAAATCTAATGATCGTGGACTTGCTGCGAAATGATTTGAGCAAGAACTGCGCGCCGGGGTCGGTCGAAGTACAAAAGCTATTTGAAGTGGAAAGCTACGCGAACGTGCATCACCTTGTCAGCACCATCACGGGAAAATTGGCTGCGGGTAACGACGCCTTGTCTTTGTTGCGCGACTGCTTTCCCGGCGGTTCTGTCACGGGGGCGCCAAAAAAACGCGCGATGGAAATCATTGAACAGCTTGAGCCGCAGCGGCGTGGCGTATATTGCGGCGCTATCGGCTATGTCGGATGGGATGGCAACATGGACACTAATATTGCGATACGCACATTGATCTATTCAAATGGGGAGATTCACTGCTCGGTGGGAGGGGGAATCGTAGCGGATTCAAACGCCGCAGCGGAGTATCAGGAAACACTGGACAAGGCATCTGGAATGCTCAGATTGTTTGGTCTGTACGGAGGTACGTAAAACATTTGTCCACGAAATATACGAAAATCACGAAAAGATGCTTTGGTAATATTTCGTGCCTTTCGTGCCTTTCGTGTATTTCGTGTATTTCGTGTATTTCGTGGACACAAGTTCTTGTTTTTGAATTTTGCCGCGCATCCTGCGCAAGCCGCCATAAGAAGAAATCCTACGCAAGAAACAGACATTCTCCGATTTATCTGCGGGCGGAATTCCCGCAAAATGCAATCGTCAAAATAGGCTAATCAGGGAGCTTTTACGACCAAAAATGGACGGCATCGTTCAAAAAAAGAATACGAGCTACTGACGCCGACACCACCCGAAGTGTATATTCCGAAATCGTCAGGGGTAATTGGACGATGTCGAAGCGGTTTTAGTGCTTTTTGGGTTTTGATTAATGCTTGAAAATGCCACAGAATGGTCGCGTGGTTATTTTCAACAGAGAGAGGCTGCGCGGTGGTGAAGTTCACAGTATGCAGATTTTATGGAGCCTGAAATATGTTTGTGATTATCGGATATATCGTTGTGTGTGCCAGTGTATTTGGCGGCTTTGCAATGGCGGGCGGGCATGTGGCTGCACTATTTCAGCCGATTGAATTGCTGATGATTGGTGGCGCTGCTGGCGGCGCATTTTTTGTGGGCAACACCATGCCTGCAGTCAAGGCCACCTTTAAAGCATTCCCGACCTGTTTTAAAGGATCGAAATACAGTAAAGATTCCTATATGGAACTATTGGCACTGCTTTATGAACTGCTGGGTAAGGTTCGCAAGGAAGGGCTGATGTCGATTGAAAACGATGTCGAAAATCCGCATGAAAGTCCGATTTTTGCGAAATATCCGAAAATTGTTGGGGATCATCACATCGTAGAATTCATCACCGACTATCTGCGCATCATGGTGAGCGGCAACCTCAATGCCATGGAAATTGAAAATCTGATGGATATGGAAATCGAAACACACCATCACGAAGCTATGCTGCCTTCGCACACTATTGCCAAGTTGGGTGATGGTATGCCGGCATTCGGTATCGTCGCGGCGGTGATGGGCGTGGTACACACCATGGAATCGGTGGGTATTCCGCCGGCCGAATTGGGCATGTTGATCGCACACGCACTGGTGGGGACTTTTTTGGGCATTTTATTGGCGTATGGATTTGTCGGCCCGCTTGCTGGTCTGCTTGAACAAAAAGCCGAAGAGTCCACCAAAATGTTCCAGACCATCAAAGTCACGCTGCTCGCCAACCTCAACGGATACGCTCCGGCAATGGCCGTTGAATTCGGGCGCAAAGTGCTGCTTTCCACCGACCGTCCCGGCTTTATCGAGCTGGAAGAGCACGTTAAAACAAAACGCTAAGGGAGATGGAAATTTCAAAAATACCGTTAATCGCATCTCCAACATTCACCCCCATCCCCCTCCTAGCCTCCCCCTTGAAGGGGGAGGAACCTAGCTCCCTCCCCTTCAAGGGGAGGGTTGGGGTGGGGATGGGGTGGCTGGTGCGGCATAATTTTATAAATGGTATTTCAGTAATTTCCAACTCCCTAAGAGTAGTGCAAGGGTGAAGTGGGAAACGTGAAAAGTGAAAAGTGAAAAGTGAAAAGGAGAACCACTTCTCCGTTTCACGTTTCACCTTTCACCTGTTCTAAGGAATGGAATTTAAAAAATGGCCAGTGAAGAAAAACGACCGATAGTTATCAAGCGCATCAAAAAAATGTCGGCCGGCGCCCACGGGGGCGCATGGAAAATCGCCTATGCCGATTTTGTGACCGCGATGATGGCCTTCTTCCTGCTCATGTGGTTGTTGGGCTCGACAGCCAAGGGCGATCTGAACGGTATTTCGGAATACTTCAAGACCCCTCTCAAAGTCGCCCTGATGGGCGGTGATGGCAGCGGAGATGCCACAAGCGTCATCAAAGGCGGCGGTACCGATCTTACAAAAACCGAGGGGCAAGTAAAAAAGAGCAATGATCCCAGCGAGAAGCAAGTTATCAATCTCAAAACAGCCATCGCAGACATGATGAAAATGGAAAAGGATATTGAACTGGAGAAGCTGAAAGAACTGAAAAAGAGCATTGAAAAAGCCATCAACAGCAATGCCAATCTGGCGCAGTTCAAAGATCAGATATTGCTCGACATCACCAGCGATGGCTTGCGCATCCAGATCGTGGATGAAAAAAATCGTCCGATGTTCAAGCTGGGCAAGTCGGAGCTGGAGCCTTATACCAAAGACATCCTGCATGAAATCGGCAAGACCATGAACCAGTTGCCCAACAAAGTGAGTTTGAGCGGACACACCGATGCCCACCCGTTTAGCACCGACAGAAAGGGATTCAGCAATTGGGATCTGTCTGCGGAGCGTGCCAATGCTTCGCGGCGCGAACTGATCGTGGGCGGCATGGACGAGACGAAAGTGGTGCGAGTCGTGGGCATGTCATCCGCCGTGCTGTTCGACACAAGCGACCCGTTTAACCCGATAAACCGCCGCATCAGCATTATCGTAATGAATAAAAAAGCGCAAGAAACCGCGCAGCATGACGGGGGCATAGTAGAAATGGATGCCGAGAATGGTGATGTGAAAAAAATATTAGGCGCAAGTGGCGTATCCGCAGCATCCGCACCTGCCGCCGTACCGGCAGTATTACCCGCAGCACATTAAAGAGGGTACGCAGGGTGGGTAAACCTAAAAACGGCCATTCATCCACGAAAAACACGAAAGGCACGAAATAAAACAAACGGTTGAATTGACTTGACGAGTCACCAATCGGGTTTTTGCTCCGCGCTATGGAACGATTTGAATTTGTTCGTGTTTTTCGTGACTTTCGTGGACAAATGCTTTTTCTAGGGTAAACCGCTTTATCGTTAGTGCGTAGGGTGGGCAAACAAAGAAACCGTTTGCCCACCCTACGCGCTCCAACACTTTTAATTTCTAGAACTAGGCCGCCCCTAAATGCCGATGTCGACCTGTAAAGGGCTTCTATTCTCTGAATTAACAGAAGGGGAAGCGAGATAAACTTAATGATGTGGATATGCTTTAAGTGCTACCCGGCTTGAATAAATTAAAGATTTGTTTTGAAGTGCCGTTATCAAGAACTAAGCGCAGAGCAGTTTTATACAACAAGAAGTATTTGGGAGGAGAGAAAAATGAATAACTGGTGGAGTGCATTGTCACTAAAAAACAAGTTACAGATACCTATTCAGCTCACGCTGATAGTCATCATGGTGCTCGCCCAGCGCTGGGTATTCGACCAATTCGAAAACCGTGTGCTAATCGAGGCTGAAGAGAAGGCCAAAGTCACTGCCGACGGGGTGATTAACGGGCTGAACATGCTCATGATCAACGGCATCATCAGCGATGTCGAAATGCGCAAGCTCTTCATAAAGAAAATGGGTTCGTCCGACAAAGTCGATGAGCTACGCGTCATTCGCAACAAACCGGTACAGGATCAATTCGGTCCCGGCTTGCCGCAAGAGCAAGCCACCGACGACATGGACAGGGCTGCGCTTAGCAGCGCACAGATACAGAGCAAGCTGAGCCATGACAATGGTAAAGCTACCCTGCGCGTCGTCGTTCCTTTCATCGCCAGCAAAGATTTTCGCGGCACCAACTGTTTGCAATGCCACATGGTGCCGGAAGGCACCGTCAATGGCGCAGCCAGTGTCACGCTCAATCTGCAAGAGGAATATGCGCTCATGAAAAAAGCCGACCTCTTCCTGTGGGGCGGTCAGTTGCTGGTGCAGATTTCCCTATTCTTTATGTTCGGCTGGATCATCGGGCGCGTCATCCTTCCTGCCAAGGAATTGCAGCAAACCATGTTGAAAATGCAGATCGATGGCGACTTGACCAAACGGGTTGTGATTCGTAGCACGGATGAAATCGGCCAAGCCGGTATGGCATTTAACGCGTTGGTCCAAAGCTTCCAGACTATCGTCGGGAAAATGCACGGCTATGCCGAGCAGGTGGTCAATTCCGCGCATGGGCTGGCGCAGGATACGGCCAGCATCATGTCCGGCTCGCAAAGCCAGTCGCACGCAGCGGCAGGCACCGCCAGCGCCGTAGAAGAAATGAGTGTCAGCATCACCTCAGTGGCGGATAACGCAGCTCAAGTGGCGACGCTCTCGACGGAAAGTATGGCACGCGCGAATAAGGGTCAGGCCAGTCTGAACGAAATGATGAGCGAGATCGGCCAAGTCGAAGGCGCGGTGCACATGATGGCCGACTCGGTGAGCGCCTTTGTGAAAAGCACGCAAAGCATCACCAGCATGACGCAACAAGTACGCGACATCGCCGAGCAGACCAACCTGCTGGCCTTGAACGCGGCCATCGAAGCGGCGCGTGCCGGAGAGCAGGGGCGCGGCTTTGCGGTGGTGGCGGACGAAGTGCGCAAACTGGCGGAAAAATCGGCGCAATCCGCCAGCCAAATCGACATTGTCACCAAAAAACTGGGCGACCAAAGCGAGCAAGTCGAGCGCAACGTGCAGAGCGGATTGCAATCGTTGCAGAGCAGCCAGAAGCACATGCAGGAAGTCGCGGCGGTGCTGGTGCAAGCGAGCGAAGCCGTGAAGAGCGTCAATGCCGGTGTGGACGACATCACCGCTTCCGTGAACGAGCAAAAACGCGCCAGCCAGGATATTGCCCACAACGTGGAGAGTATCGCCAGCATGGCCGAAGCCAACCACACCAATGTGCAGGGCGCGGTGCAAGCCGTGAGCCTGATGGAGCATGTGGCGGAAGAACTGAAGAAGAGCGTCGCGCACTTCAAGGTTTAAATCTGCTGTAGCTGTAGGGTGGGCACGTTTTTGTGCCCACGCGGTAGCAGAAATCGTAACAGCGTGGGCACAAAACGTGCCCACCCTACGAAAACAGGAGGAGAACAAAATGAACACCTGGTGGCATGGACTTTCCTTGCGCAACAAACTGCAAATTCCCACGCAACTCGCGTTGCTGGTGGTGCTGATATTGACCCAAATCTGGGTGATGAACCAGTTTGAAGAAAAAATGTATCAAAACGCCGCGAAAAACGCACAAGGCAGTGCCATGCAATCTTTTCTCGCCTTGAACGGCATGATGTTGAACAGCAGTATCAGCGATGCCGCCACGCGCGGCACTTTCCTGAAAAAGATGAACAGTCAGGACGGTGTGATCGAATTTCATCTAGTGCGCGGCAAAGCGGTAAGCGATGCTTTTGGTGCCGGATTGCCGGAAGAGAATGCGGGCGACGAACTCGACCGCGCCGCCATTGCGGGCAACTCGGTACAAACAAAAATACACAATGACAGCACACCCAGTATGCGTGTCGTAGTGCCTCTTCCCGCAGGGAGCAATTTTCACGGCACCGACTGCCTTTCGTGCCACGCAGTAGCGGAAGGAACGGTGATCGGTTCGGTGAGTTTGACGGTTAGCCTGGAACAAGAGAAACATGAGCTCGACAAACTGAATGCCTTGCTATGGGGGGGGCAATTTGGCCTGCAAGTGTTGTTGTTTTTCTTGATCGGCGGGCTGATCCGCAGTGTTATCGAACCGGTGCGCCAGTTGGAGCAAACCATGCTGCTCATCAAAGCGAATGGCGACCTGTCCAAGCGTGCCCCCGTCACCAGCGGTGACGAAATAGGCCGCATCGCCGGCGTGTTTAATGCGCTGCTCGATAATTTTCAGCAGATCGTGCGCGAAGTGCATGCCCATGCCGATGAAGTGAGCAGCGCGGCACAACAACTCACCTCGAGCGCACATCAGGTGGCCGACAACTCGCAGCGCCAAAGCGATGCCGCCACCAACACCGCCGGCGCGGTGGAAAAAATGAGTGCCAGTATCGCCTCGGTGGCCGATGCCACCCATGAAGTCGCGCATCTCTCGCAAGAAAGCTTGGAGCGCGCCAACAGTGGCCAGAAGAACTTGCAGCAGATGATGGGTGAAATCAACCGCGTGGAGAGTGCCGTCAAGCAAATGGCGGAATCGGTCGAAGCGTTCGTCAAGAGCTCGCAAAGCATCACCGGCATGACGCAGCAGGTGCGCGACATCGCCGAGCAGACCAACTTGCTGGCCTTGAACGCGGCTATCGAAGCGGCGCGTGCCGGGGAGCAGGGGCGCGGCTTCGCGGTGGTGGCGGACGAAGTGCGCAAACTGGCGGAAAAATCGGCGCAGTCCGCCAGCCAGATCGACGTGGTGACCAAAGCGCTGGGTGAGCAAAGCACCCAGGTGGAGCGCAGTGTGCAAAGCGGGCTGCAATCATTGCAAACCAGCCAGGCCCATATTCAAAGCGTCGCCAGTGTATTGGCTCAGGCCAACGAATCGGTGAACGGCGTCAACGCGGGCGTGGACAACATCACCGCCTCGGTGAACGAACAGAAACAAGCCAGCCAGGAGATCGCGCGCAACGTGGAAAACATCGCCGGCATGGCCAAAGGCAACAACGCCGCCGTACAGCGCACGGTGCAAGCCGTGCAGGATATGGAGCGATTGGCAGAAGCGTTAAAGAGCAGCGTGGGACGGTTTAAGGTGTAGATTTTGCTCCCCTCGCCCGCTGGCGGGAGAGGGAGCGCGTTGCGCCGAGCCGAGCTTTGTTTAGCAGTCACCCTCTCCCTAACCCTCTCCCGCCAGCGGGCGAGGGGACTAGTGAAGAGAAGTTTTGTAGGGTGGGCACGTTTTTTGTGCCCACGCGGTAGCAAAAATGAGCAACAGCGTGGGCACACCCAAAGGGTGCGAGAACCTCTTCGAGGCAAAAACGTGCCCACCCTACGCGGCTAACAAGTTATTGGAGAATAAAAATGTTGAACAATATGACCATCAAAGCGCGGCTGATACTGTTAGTGAGTGTCATCATGGTGATCGGTGTGGCCGTCACGATCTCCGCCTACATCGGCTTCTCCGACTTGCAATCCGCCACCCAGGACATCGCCGGGCGGCGCATCCACTTGGTGCGCACAATCAACCGGGTGATGTTCGCCATGCTGGACAACAAGGCGCAGATCCTCGCCGCCTTGCAGCACGATCCGGCCGGAAAATTGGCCGCCACACTGGATCATCCGGTCAGCAAACATCTGGATGAAATCGCGGCCAACAAAACCAAGATCGACGAATACCTGGTCGAGCTGGAGAAGAACACCTTGAGCGCAGAAGGCCGAAAGATGCTGAAAGAGTTGGCCGATGCGCGCGCCGCCTTTGTCGCTGAAGGCTTATTGCCGGCAATTGGGGCCATCACGGCGGGCCGATATGACGACGCCCAAAACTTGCAGTTGCATCAAATAAATTCCTTGTTCGATGCAACAATGGTCAAGGCGCACGCGCAAGCCGAGCATCAAAATCAGGCCGCCAAAAAATCCGAGGCAGCGGCACTGGAATCAGTGCATATCTCCGAAATAATGTTGATATTAGGTATGTTGATTGCGCTTGCCGTGGGCGGAGGGCTGGGGTACTCCATTATCTCCGGGGTGGCGCGTTCCACCGGCGACATGCGCGATGTGATGGCACGCACGACTGCCGATGGCAATCTCACCCGCCATGTGCCGGTATACGGCAGCGATGAAGTGGCGCAGGCGGCGGTTTCTTACAATTCGTTGCTGGATAGTTTCAGGCAGGTCATCAGCCAGGTGCATAACAGCGCGGACAGCGTGATCAATACGGCGGCGCAACTTTCCACCGTTTCCTCGCAGATCACCAGCGGCTCGCAGGCGCAAAGCGAAGCGGCGGCCTCCACGGCTTCGGCGGTGGAAGAGATGAGCGTGAGCATCACCTCGGTTTCGGAGAACACCAGCGAAGTGCGCAAACTGTCAGCGCAAAGTTTGGCAAAGACCCGCGAAGGCAATCGCTCGACCTCCGAAATGATCAAGGATGTGAGCCAGGTCGAAACCACCGTCAACCAGATCGCCAACTCGGTGAACGAATTTATCACTAGCGCGCGCACCATCGCCAGCATGACCCAGCAAGTGAAAGACATCGCCGACCAGACCAATTTGCTGGCGCTGAATGCGGCGATTGAAGCGGCGCGCGCCGGCGAGCAGGGGCGCGGTTTTGCTGTGGTGGCGGACGAGGTGCGTAAATTGGCGGAAAAATCGGCGCAGTCCGCCGGGGAGATCGACCGCATCACCCAATCGCTGGAGCAGCAATCCAGCGCAGTAGAAAAATCGGTACAAGACGGTTTGAAATCGCTGCAATCTACCCAGCGTCATGTGGATGAAGTGTCCGCCGTGCTGAAAGAGGCAGGCAGTGCAGTCGAGCAATCGAGTGCGGGCGTCAACGACATCGCCGCTTCCGTGTCCGAGCAATCGCTGGCCAGCAACGAGATCGCGCGCCACATCGAACATATCGCGCAGATGGCGGAAGAGAACCACGCCGCGATTGCGCAATCGGAGCAAGGCATTGTGCAACTGGGCGCATTGGCGCGTGACTTACAGAGTGCGGTGAGCAAGTTTAAGGTTTGAATTTTGCTCCTCTCTCCCACTTGTGGGAGAGAGGCTGGGGGAGAGGGAGCGCGTAGTGCTGAGCTTTGTTTAACAGCCACCCTCTCCCTAACCCTCTCCCGCCAGCGGGCGAGGGGACTAGTGAAGAGCAAAGCAGGATCGAGAAAAATTAAAGACACACCCAGGAACGGGAACATGAGAAACAACCAACCAGTGAGCAATATCGAATACCTGTTGAAAGACGGCGTATTCATCGTGTCGCGCACCGATACGCGCGGCATGATCACCTCCTGCAATAAAGATTTTATTGAAGCGAGCGGCTATGCGGAAGAAGAGCTTATCGGGCAACCGCAGAATATTTTGCGCCACCCCGATATGCCGGTGGAGGCGTTCGCCGATCTGTGGAACACGCTGAAGAGCGGAGAGCCGTGGCAGGGTCTGGTCAAGAACCGGCGCAAGGACGGCAGCTATTACTGGGTATCGGCAGAGGTCAGCCCGGTATTGAAAAACGATCAGTGCACAGGCTATGTGTCGGTGCGCACCAAGCCTGCGCGTGCGGAGGTCGAAGCGGCAGATGCCTTATACCGCAAGTTCCGCGAAGGCCATCAGGGCAATTGGGAGATATATCACGGACAGGCACGCAAGCGCCCGAACGGGTGGAACAAGTTCATTCCGCAACGCCTGGCGCCGCGTTTGTGGCTGGCGTTTGGCGTGTTGTTGTTCGCCTTGTTGTTTGATGGGGGTCAGGGCTATTTGGCGCTGAAACATGCCAACGAAGCGTTCTCCGATGTGGCAAATCGGCGCGTGTATTTGGCGACGCAAATTTATCAGATACGCGAACATGCCACCAGCACGCGCGCGCAAATCCTGTTGGGTTTGCAGCATAATCCCGCATCGCGCACGGCCCAGATGCACGACCACCCGCTTACCCGGCATCTGGAAGCAATTGATGAAAATTTGGTGACGCTACAACACGCTCTGGAAGAGTATGCAACGTATGTGCATAACGCTATGGATACGCAGCGTTATGCCGAAATAAAAGCCGCGTTTGAAGCTTACCGTACCGAGGCTGCGCTTCCCGCCCGCAACGCTCTGGCAGAAGGCCGCTTTGAAGAGGCGGAAAAAATCCTCGTCAACAAAGTGCTGCCGATGATGGCGGATTTGACGGAAAAAGTGGATACGCAAGCGACCTATGCCTTGGCGGGCGTGCAAAAAACGTCGCTAGAAATTAACGAAGAGACGGATCGTTCTACCCAAATGTTGCTGATCTCGATTATCGCCAGCATGGTGTTCATGCTGGTGTACAGCCAACGTCTGATACGCGGCCTGACCGGGACGGCGCACGAACTGCGCGATGTGATGGTGCGTGCCGTGGCACAGGGCGACTTGAGCTTGCGCGCACCCAAAACCAACCGCAAAGACGAAATGGGCGAGATCGCCAATGCCTTCAACCAGCTGATCATCAATGTCGGCGCCAGCATGTACGACGTGAAACACGGCTCGATCGAGATGCAGGCTGCCGCCAAAATGCTGGCAGGCTCAGCTGATGAAATAAACCACAGTTCGCAGGCGCAGAACGAATCGGCCGCTTCCACGGCGGCGGCAGTGGAAGAAGTGACGGTGAGTATCGGCATGGTGGCGGAGAATGCTGCCGAAGTCGGTCGTCAGGCAAAAGAGAGTGCCGATCTGACGCGCGAGGGCAATCGCAATGCCAACGCGATGGTGGCGGAGATCAACAGCATCGAACAGGTGATGCGCCAGGTGGAGCAATCGGTACACGAGTTCATCGAGCGCGCCCACACCATCACCGGCATGACGCAGCAGGTGAAAGACATCGCCGACCAAACTAATTTGCTGGCCTTGAATGCGGCCATCGAAGCGGCGCGCGCGGGTGAACAGGGACGCGGTTTCGCGGTGGTGGCGGATGAAGTGCGCAAGTTGGCAGAGAAGTCCGCACACTCGGCGAACGAGATCGACCGCATCACCCGCGAGCTGGATGCGCAGTCCGGGCAAGTGGAAAAATCTATCGAGCAAGGCGTGCGCTCTATCCAAGCCACGCAAAAAAATGTGCAGCAAGTGTCGAGCTTGTTATTGCAGGCAGGCGATGCGGTGGAGCGCGCCACCACCGGCGTGGGCGATATTGTCCACTCGGTGCAGGAGCAGAAAGCGGCGACGGACAGCATCGCCCACCACATCGAAGGCATAGCGCAGATGGCGGAAAAGAATCACGTTGCCGTAGCGGGCGCACGCGAAAGCATCACGATGCTGGAGGCGCTGTCGCATCAACTGAGGCAGTCGTCGGAGCAGTTTAAGATTTAGGGTTTAGTTCCCCTCGCCCGCTTGCGGGAGAGGGAGGAGCGAAGCGGAGGGAGAGGGTATGTGGCACAGCAATAAGTCACATCGAAGCACCACCCTCTCCCCCAGCCCCTCTCCCGCAAGCGGGCGAGGGGAGCAAAAGAAAATGTGTTGAGTTGATTTTGGAAGTTTAGACAGGAGGGCATGATGTCCGATTTATTAAAGAATATTGATGCGCGCACCAAGCTGGCGGGGAACAACAAGCTGGAGATTCTGATGTTCACTCTCGGCTTGGATAACCGCAGCAACCGGCGCGAGACCTACGGTATTAACGTGTTCAAGGTGCGCGAAGTGATGCGCGTGCCCGAGATCACCCAGTCGCCCGATATGCCGAATGCGGTAGAGGGTATGGTGAGTCTGCGCGGGGTGCTGGTGCCGGTGATCGACCTCGCCAAATATGTCGGCGTGCAGTGCGACTTGAAGCCCTCCATTATGATCGTGACCGAATACAACGGGCATACCCAGGGCTTTCTGGTCGAAGCGGTGGATACCATTCTGCGTCTGGACTGGTCGTCGATGCGCGTGCCTCCCGAGATGCTCAACTCGCAAACGGGCGGTCTGGTCACCGCCGTTACCGAGCTGGCGGACAAGCGTCTGGTGATGATGATGGACGTGGAAAAAGTACTGGCCGAAACCGGACACTTTGCCGATGAAGATCAGATTTTGAAGAGCGTACAGCCGATCGGGCTGGCCAACCGCACCGTGTTTTTCGCGGACGATTCGTCGGTGGCGCGCAAGCAGATCGAAAAAACGCTGGATGCGATGGGGGTGAAATATATCTCCGCCATCAATGGAAACCGCGCTTGGATCGAGTTGAAGAAGATCGCGGATTATGCCGAGGCGGCACACATTCCGGTTACCGACATGATTCAGGTGATTCTCACCGACGTGGAAATGCCGGAGATGGATGGTTACATGCTGACGCGCAAGGTTAAAGAGGACAAGCGCTTTGCCAAAATACCGGTGCTGATGCACTCGTCGCTGTCCAGCGATTCCAACCAGCAGTTGGGCAAAGCGGTCGGCGTGGATGAATACGTGCCGAAATTTGAACCCCAGAAATTGGCGCAGACGCTCACGCGTTTGCTTACTAAATAGGAGCCGATCATGTCTTCCACAGAAATTATGCAAAACGAAGGTAGCGGCGTGTTCGACGCGGTAGATGCCCGCACCAGCTTGGCCGGTTCCAACAAGATGGAAATCCTGTTGTTCTCCATCGGCTCGAACGAGGTGTTCGGGATCAACGTGTTCAAGGTGAAAGAAGTCACCCGCAACATACGCATCACCAAGACGCCGAATATGCCGCATGGCGTGGATGGCATCGTGAGTTTGCGCGGCCATGTGATGCCGGTGCTCAATCTGGCTTCGTTCATGGGCTTGGGCAATCCCGCAGAGCAGCAGGTGATGATGGTGGCGGAATACAGCCGTCACGTTCTGGGCTTTCTGGTGCGCGATGTGGACCGCATCATCCGCGTGGATTGGAACAAGGTGCGCGCTGCCGAAGGCATGATGAGCGGCAATTCGCATCTGATCACGTCGATCACCGAGTTGCCCAATGGCAGTCTTGTTTCCATCCTCGATGTGGAGCAGATCATGGCGACGGCATTCGGCGAAGCGGTGGTCGGCGCTGTTGAGAAAGTCGAAGGAGGGCATGAAAAGTCCGTCTTTTTCGTAGATGACTCTGCGGTCGCCCGTAAGAAAATAGCCGAACTGTTAGACAAGATGGGTGTGAAACACGTTCAGGCGCATAACGGGCTCGAAGGTTGGCAGCGCCTGCAAGGGCTGGCGGAATCGGCGAGCAATACGGGACATGACTTGCGCGAGCAGATTCAGGTGATATTGGTCGATGCGGAAATGCCGGAGATGGATGGCTATGTGCTGACGCAGCACATCAAAGCCGACCGGCGTTTTGACAACATCCCGGTGGTGATGCATTCGTCCTTGTCTTCGGAAGCAAACCGGACGATGGGGACGCGCGTGGGAGTGGATTATTACGTGCCTAAATTTGACGGATTGATGTTGTCTGAGACGCTCAGACCGTTGTTATAAAAGTCCCCTCGCCCGCTTGCGGGAGAGGGAGGAGCGAAGCGGAGGGAGAGGGTGTGTTGTTGAAGATTACCCTCTCCCCCGCCCCTCTCCCACAAGTGGGCGAGGGGAGATAAGAAAGATGGGAGGACACCGTGGCTGATCCAAATATGAAAATTCTGGTAGTGGATGATTTCTCGACGATGCGAAGAATCGTGCGCAATCTGCTCAAGGAATTGGGTTTCGCCAATGTATCCGAGGCGGAGGACGGCGTGGAAGCGCTGAACAAGTTGCGCAGCGAGGGCAATTTCGAGTTCGTGGTATCGGATTGGAATATGCCGAACATGACAGGCATCGAGTTGCTGCGCGCTATCCGTGCCGATGCGGTGCTCAAACATTTGCCGGTATTGATGGTCACGGCGGAAGCAAAGCGCGAGAACATTATCGAAGCGGCGCAGGCGGGAGCTTCCGGTTATGTGGTGAAGCCGTTTACGGCCGCCACGCTGGACGAGAAGTTGAAAAAAGTATTCTTAACCATGCAGAAGTGAGAGATGCCATGAGTAATGCAAATAATGATTCGGATGATCTGGAAGCCCTGTTCGACAGCATCGCGGCCAGCGGTAGCGAAGCGCCTGCGGCGGCAGTAGCAGTAAAAATACCTGCGGCTGCGGCAACGGATGCACAGACAGCAAACCCGGAGGTGATCAACAAGATCGGCCACATGACGCGTGCTTTGCACGACAGTCTGCGCGAACTCGGTTACGACAAAAATCTGGAAAAAGCAGCCAATGCGATTCCCGATGCGCGAGATCGTCTCACCTATATCGCGACCATGACGCAACAGGCGGCGGAGCGCGTGTTGAACGCCACGGAGGCGGCGCAGCCGCTGGTGGAGAAGATCGAAGGCGAGGCCAAGTATCTGTCCGGCGAATGGCAAAAATTATTCGAGCAGAAGTTGGACGCAGAGCAGTTCAAACAACTGGCGACGCGCACTCATGCCTATTTGGTGGAAGTGCCCAAGCAGACCAAAGCGACCAACGCTTATCTGACCGAGATCATGATGGCGCAAGACTTCCAGGATCTGACCGGGCAAGTCATCAAAAAGATCATCGAAGTCACGCAAAACATGGAGCAGCAATTGGTGTCGCTGCTGATCGAAAATGCGCCGCCTTCGGTGAAGATCGACTCCGGGCTGTTGAACGGGCCGGTCATCAACGCGCAGGGACGCAGCGATGTGGTCACCAGCCAGAAACAAGTGGATGATCTGCTGGATAGCTTGGGGTTCTGATTTGGTAGGGTGGGCACGTTTTGTGCCCACGCGGTAGCGAAGATGATGAACAGCGTGGGCACAAAAAACGTGCCCACCCTACGCAAGCTGATTTATCCCCTCTCCCTTGCAGGGAGAGGGCTAGGGAGAGGGTAGAAACGAGGCATAGCAACAAGCTTCATTGGTGTGCGCGTACCCTCTCCCCCAGCCCCTCTCCCACAAGTGGGCGAGGGGAGCAAGAAGCAGTGTTCGAGATGTAATTGCAACAGCGGTTTTAAAAACATCTCCCGCGAGGGCGCGGGGTGTCGGGCCGCTAGAAATATTGGAGTTCTAAAATGAACGACTTCACAGGCATGGAAGAGTTGCTGCAGGATTTTCTTCTGGAGGCATCTGATTTGTTGTCCGATGTGGACAGCAAATTGATGGAGCTGGAAAAAAATCCAAACGATAAAAATACGCTCAACATAATCTTTCGCGGCTTCCACACCATCAAAGGAGGTGCCGGATTCTTGAATGCGAACGAGCTGGTGACGCTGTGTCACTTGACCGAGAATCTCTTCGATAAATTGCGCAATGCAGAGTTGCAACTCAACTCCGGTTTGCTGGATGTCATCCTGGCGGCAACGGGTGATGTGCGCTTGATGTTCAATGATCTGGGCAGGGGGGTGCAGCCGCAACGTGCACCACAAGCCGTGTTGAACGCATTGGAAGCCGCGCTGCAAGGCAAGGAAGTGTCGTTGAGTGCCGCTGCCGCAACGCCTGCCGTGTCCGTTCCTGCAACGCCTCCCGTTTCTACTGCATTGCAAGCTGCCGCGCAGAATGGCCCAGATTGGAATGCGTTGTATCAAACCTTAGTGGGGGGCGCGCCCGCCGCGCCTGTTGCAGCAGCTCCAGTTGAAGTTGCGCCTGCTCCCGCAGCGAATCCCAGCGCTGCCGAAATTGATGAAGAAAAGCTCAAGCAGAGCGCCTTCGGTCGCCGTACCGAGGATGTGCCAGGCCGTCCCGCTGCCCCTTCCGCGAATCGGCGCGAGGCGGAGCCAGCCGCAAAAGATAATACGATACGGGTGGATACTGACCGTCTCGACCAAGTGCTTAACTTGTCGGGCGAGATCGGCCTCACCAAGAACCGGCTGACGCATTTGCGCAGCGATATTTTGCAGGGTCGTGCGGATGCGGAGACGCTCAAGTCGCTGGACGAATCGGTGAGCCAGCTCGATATGCTGGTGGTGAGTTTGCAAAACGCGGTGATGAATACGCGTATGCAGCCTATCGGCCGCTTGTTCAAAAAATATCCGCGCCTAGCGCGCGACCTCGCGCGCCAGTTGGGCAAAGATGTCGAGTTGGTGCTGTCGGGTGAAGAGACCGAGATCGACAAGACCATGATTGAGGACTTGAACGATCCGCTGGTGCACTTGGTGCGCAACTCGGTGGATCACGGTGTGGAAAGTGCCGAACAACGCGCCGCAGCGGGCAAGCCTGCCAAGAGCATGGTGTATCTGAGTGCGCGTCAGGAAGGCGATCACATCCTGATCAGTATCGCCGACGATGGCAAAGGCATGCGCCCCGAAGTGATACGCGGCAAAGCCATCGAAAAAGGCTTGATCACGCTGGAGGCCGCCAGCGCGCTGAACGAGGCGGAAAGTTTGGATCTGATTTTACTGCCGGGATTCTCCACCAAAGACGAGATTTCCAGCGTGTCCGGTCGCGGTGTCGGCATGGATGTGGTGAAGACCAATATCAATAAGTTGAACGGCACGATCACGATTGATTCCGAACCCGGTCGCGGTTCCACCTTTACTATTTCCCTGCCACTCACGCTGGCGATTTTGCCGGTGTTGTTGCTCAAACTCAGCGATCAACCGTTTGCCGTGCCGTTGTCGATGGTGCGCGAAATCATGTCGGTGACACCGGAAGGGCAGCAACTGATCTCCGGTCGTCCCACCATGGTGGTGCGCGGCGAAGTGTTGCCCGTAAGGTCGCTGGCGAACTTGATCGGCTGGCCCGAATCGGGCAAGTCCGAAGTCGGTGTGTTGATGCAAGTCGGCAACCAGAGCTTCATTCTTTCCGCAGACGGTTTCGCCGGTCACGATGATGTGGTAATTAAGTCGCTGGACACATTCCGACCCAAAGGCGTGGCCGGGGTCACCATGTCGAGCGAAGGCGAGATTGTGCTGATCTTGGATATTAAAGAGTTGCTCGGAGATGGCGGGCATTAAAAATCAGCTGTCCACGAAAGGCTCGAAAAACACGAAATGGGTGTTCGGGTCTATCCGGTTGCTGGATTTATTTCGTGCCTTTCGTGTTTTTCGTGGACTGGTTTGATTGTCGTTTTAGCAGTGCGTAGGGTGGGCACGCTTCTGTGCCCACGCGGATAACAGGGTAAATACCGCGTGGGCAAACGAAGAAGCCGTTTACCCACCCTACGCCCAGCCCCCCTGCATGGGGGAGGGAAGAAAAACAAGGCAGCATAGTGAAGCGAGGTCATCATGCAAGACGAACAGAGACAAAAACATAACATGAAGCTGCTGGCGTTTATGCTGGCAATAGCTGTCGTCTCGATATTGCTGCAGTTTGTATTGACGAGTGACGCGTCGATACTTTTCAATATTGCCGAGCATCTCATCACGATTGCGGTGGTCTATGCCTTTCTGATTTATATCGGCAAAGTCGAAGATAAAAATGAAAAAGTCGAGAAGCTTGCCGTATTGCCACACAGCGCCGTGGAAAATGTGTTGGCGCAGACGCACACGCAATTCGCCACGCATTTTGCCGGGGCGAACGCCGACTTGAATCAAGTGCAAATGCTGCTCGGCGATGCGATTGGGAAATTGCTGGACAGTTTTAGCGGCATGCAAACGCTCATCCAAAGCCAGAGTAACGTGGCGAATTCGACGGCGAGCGGGGGGCAAGGACAGCAAAGCGAAGGGCTGGAGAAATTCATTACCGAAACCGCAGAGATGCTCAGGGAGCTGGTGGGCAGTATCGTCAATAACAGCAAGGTCGCGATGGAGTTGGTGGACAAGATGGATGCGGTGAGCCAGCAGGTGACGGCTATTCTGGATGTGCTGGGCGAGATCGACGGAATTTCCAAACAGACCAACCTGCTGGCGTTGAATGCCGCAATCGAGGCGGCGCGGGCGGGCGAGTCAGGACGCGGCTTTGCCGTAGTGGCGGACGAAGTCAGAAAGCTGTCGGGACGCTCCGAACAATTCAGCCGTCAGATCCGCGGCAATGTGACGGATGTGCGTGCGTCGATCGTCGATGCGGAAAAATCGATCAGCCAAATGGCCTCGTTGGACATGAATTTTGCCCTGGAATCCAAGAGCAAGATGGATCAGACGCTGGAGCACGTCAACCAGATGAATAAGAACATGGTGAAAGTGATCGAAGATCAGCGCAAGATTGCCGGTGAAGTGGAACAAGTGGTCGGACGCGCAGTCACCTCGCTGCAATTTCAGGACATGGTGGGGCAATTGATCCAGCACACCCACACGCGTATCAGCAGCATGGAAGCGGCTTGGCATCGCATGGGCGATTGGGCTGGCGAGGCGCAGCAAGGGCAAGCGGCTTCGCTGGAACGTGTTTCGCAGATGCGTCAGGAAATAAGTGATATATTTGCCGAAGCAGAACGCTTGAGCGAGCGTTCTCCGGTGCGTCAGGACAAACTGGAGTCCAGCGACATCGACCTGTTTTAACCTAAAGATTATTCAACAGCGAGGGCATTATGGCAAAAACAATATTGAGCGTGGATGACTCCAGCTCTATCCGGCAAATGGTGGCGTTCACGCTGAAAAGTGCGGGTTACGAAATTATCGAAGCGGTGGACGGGCAAGAAGGTCTGGACAAGGCCAAAATGAAAACGGTGGATATGGTGCTGACCGACCAGAACATGCCGCGTATGGATGGGCTAACGCTGATTAAAAATTTGCGCGCAATGCCCGCTTACAAGAGCGTGCCCATTTTGATGCTCACCACCGAATCGAGCGATGCCATGAAAGCGCAAGGCAAAGCCGCCGGGGCGACAGGCTGGATCGTCAAACCGTTTGATCCGGCAAAGTTGTTGGAAGTGGTAAAGAAAGTTATCGGATAATTCAATTTATTAGCACAAAGCCGCTCTGTCCCCTCTCCCGCTGGCGGGAGAGGGTTAGGGAGAGGGTAGTTGGCACAGCAACAAATTTAATTGCAGCGCACACACCCTCTCCCCCAGCCCCTCTCCCACGAGTGTGAGAGGGGAGCTAAGGCAGGGAGGGAACAAAATAAAAAGGTAACCCACTGCCATGAGTTTCGATCTTAGTCAGTTTTACCAGGTTTTCTTTGAAGAAGCGGCAGAGCATCTGGCCAGCATGGAAAGTTTGCTCCTGGGCTTGGATGTAGCCGATCCCAGCATGGATGACTTGAATGCCATTTTCCGCGCAGCACACTCCATCAAAGGTGGCGCCGGAACTTTCGGCTTCACCGACATGACCGAGGTGACGCATGTCCTCGAAACCCTGCTCGACAAATTGCGCAAACAAGAGATGGCGTTGACCAATGAAATGGTGAACGCCTTTCTGGAAGCGGGCGATGCCATCAACATGCAGTTGGCGGGACATCGCGATAACAGCGCAGTCGATGGGCAAGTCGTCAAAGATGCGCGCGCCAAGCTAGAGCGCCTTTCTTCCTCCGATCAATCGGTTGCCCCCGTTGTCCCCGCAGCAGTCGCCCCGGTCGCCGCGCCGACAGCGGACTTGGGCTATGGTTTCTTTGACGATGAGCCGACACCCGCCAAGCAAGATACGGCAGAGGCCGAGAGCCAACAAGGTTATGGCTTCTTTGAAGAGACCCCGGTACAAAAAGTCGAGCGTGAAGACAAACGCGGCTATGGTTTCTTGCAGGAGCCCAACCCGGATACCAAGGCGGCTGAAGCCGATCTCGCTACCGAAAAAATGGCGGCACAAGCGCCCGCTTTAGTGGCAGAGCAAGCGCACCCCACGCGCCGTTCGGCAGATAGAGCGCCCCCGCCCGCGGCCGCCGACTCCTCCATCCGCGTCAGCGTGGAAAAAGTCGATCAGCTCATCAATCTGGTGGGCGAGTTGGTCATCACCCAAGCCATGCTTTCACAATCGGCGTCGCTGCTCGACCCGGTGGTGGTGGAGCGCATCCAGAGCGGCCTGACCCAGTTGCAGCGCAACACGCGCGATATTCAAGAAGCGGTGATGGCGGTGCGCATGTTGCCGATCTCCTTCGTGTTCAGCCGCTTCCCGCGCGTGGTGCGCGACATGGCGGCCAAGCTGGGCAAGCAGATCGAACTCAAGACGCTGGGCGAAGGCACCGAGCTGGACAAAGGCCTGATCGAAAAAATCGCCGACCCGCTTACCCACTTAATCCGCAACAGCCTCGATCACGGCATCGAAATGCCGGACAAACGTGTCGCTGCGGGCAAATCGCCGACCGGAACCATCACCCTGAACGCTTTCCATCAGGGCGGCAACATCGTGATCGAAGTGGCCGACGATGGCGGCGGTCTCAGCCGCAAAAAAATTCTGGCGAAAGCCAAAGAGCGCGGCATGAACGTCGGCGACGACATGCCCGACAGCGCCGTATGGATGCTGATCTACGAAGCGGGCTTCTCTACGGCGGAAGTCGTCACCGATGTCTCCGGGCGCGGTGTCGGCATGGACGTGGTGAAACGCAACATCGCCGAATTGGGCGGTCGCGTAGAAATGGATTCGGCGGAAGGTTTTGGTACGCGCACCACGATTCGTTTGCCGCTAACCCTGGCGATATTGGATGGCTTATCGGTGTCGGTGGGCGGGCAGGTGTTCATCGCCCCGCTGGGTTCAATTGTGGAGTCGTTGCAGGTCAAGGCGGAAGATTTAAAATCGGTCAGCGGCGAAGGTCACTTGCTGCGCGTGCGCGGTGAGTACCTGCCGTTGGTGTCGGTGCATGAAGTGTTCAAGATTGAAAATGCCATCACCGATTTTACCCAAGGCATTGTGGTCATCATCGAAGCCGAGGGCAAGAAAACGGCGTTGATGGTGGACGAATTGCTCGGACAGCATCAAGTGGTGATCAAGAGTTTATCGTCTAACTTCCGCAAGGTACAGGGTATTTCCGGCGCGACGATTATGGGCGATGGAAAAGTGGCCTTGATTTTGGATGTTATGGCATTGGCGGCACAACACGCGTCTCGCAATAGCTAATTTGTAATATTCGGACTCGTAGCATC
This sequence comes from uncultured Gallionellaceae bacterium, assembly GCA_964532405.1. Taxonomy (GTDB): domain Bacteria; phylum Pseudomonadota; class Gammaproteobacteria; order Burkholderiales; family Gallionellaceae; genus PALSA-1006. The sequence continues at coordinate 36,682 of CAZHIC010000020.1, forward strand.
TAAACGGTTTAATTTTTTATTAAAGGAGAATGAAAATGTCATTTGCAAACATGAAAATAGGCACCCGTTTGGCACTGGGCTTCGGCGCAGTGCTGTTACTGCTGGCGATCACCGTGGGTATCGGCATCAAAGAGTTGAACAGCCTGAGCCATGACATTGACGACATCGTCAACGATAAATTCCCCAAGACGGTGCTGGCGAGCACCGTCACCGACAACATCAACATCATCGCGCGAGCCACGCGCAACTTGCTCCTGTTTAAAGATAAAGAGGCGCAGGCCAAGGAACACGAGCGCATCCTAAATGCGCGCAAAACCATCACCGAAAAGCTCGATAAACTCGCCTTGATGGTCAGGAGCGACGAGGGTAAAGGCATACTCAAAAATGTAGCGGAAGAGAGAGCCAAATACGTGGTCGTGCAGGAATCTTTCCTCAAGCTGATTGCTGACGGCAAGCAGGCAGAGGCCACCGACTATCTCATTACTGCGGTGCGTAAGCCGCAAGCCGATTATATGGCCAGCGTCGATAAACTGGTCGAATTTCAGGGCAAGTTGATGGAAGCGACAGGTAAAAAATCTGCCGACAATGTGGCGTTTGCCATTGTCGAGAGCATCATCCTCGTGCTGGTTGCGTTGCTGGTCGGCAGCGTGGTCGCCTTCATGCTGATGCGCTCTATCGGTCGCGGTTTGCGCCAGGCCATGGACGTGGCGGGCAAGATCGCTGCCGGAGATTTGACCAGCCAGATCACCATCACCAGCCAGGATGAAATCGGCAAGCTGCTCGAATCCATGAAGCAGATGCAGGACGCGATCAACGGTTTCGTGGCCGCGCAGGGCGTGATGGCGAAAAAGCATGCCGAAGGCTGGATCAGCGAGCGTATGGATGTATCGCGCTTCCCCGGCACCTACGGAAAAATGGCCAGTGAGCTTAACGAGCTGGTGTTTGCCCACATCGCCGTGAAGATGAAGGTCGTCGAAATCATCACGCAGTACGCCAAGGGCGACTTCGCGCGCGACATGGACAAGTTGCCGGGCGAGAAGGCCAAAATTACCGCCGCGATAGATGCGGTCAAAGCGGCCTTGCTCGATATTAGCAGTCAAATTAAAACGCTGGCTGAAGCGGGTGCGCAGGGCGACTTTAGCAAGCGCGGCGATGCCGACAAATTTGAATTCATGTTCCGCGACATGATGCGCGGCATGAACACGCTGATCTCCACCTGCGATGTCGGCTTCAACGACGTGGTGCGCGTGGCTGAAGCGTTGGCCGAGGCTGACCTGACCCAGAGCATCAGCAAAGACTATCCGGGCATGTTTGGTAAAACCAAAGATGCCGTCAACACCACGGTAGACAACCTCAAAAAGCTCGTCGATGAAATCAAAGTCTCCGTGGACTCCATCGGCACCGCCTCCAAAGAAATCGCCAGCGGCAACGTTGACCTGTCGCAACGCACCGAAGAACAGGCCTCCAGCCTGGAAGAAACTGCCGCCAGCATGGAAGAGCTCACCGCCACCGTAAAGCAGAACGCCGAAAACGCCAAACAAGCCAACCAGCTCGCCCACAGCGCCAGCTCCGTGGCGCAAAAGGGCGGCGCCGTCGTGCAACAAGTGGTCGGCACCATGAGCTCCATCAACGAATCCTCGCGCAAGATCGTCGACATCATCAGCGTCATCGACGGCATCGCCTTCCAGACCAACATCCTCGCCTTGAATGCCGCCGTGGAAGCGGCCCGTGCGGGCGAACAAGGCCGCGGTTTCGCCGTGGTCGCCGCCGAAGTGCGCAACCTCGCGCAACGTTCCGCCGCCGCCGCCAAAGAGATCAAAACCCTCATCGGCGACTCCGTGGACAAAGTCGAAGTCGGCACCAAGCTGGTGGACGACGCGGGCAAGACCATGGAAGAAATCGTCAACGCCGTCAAACGCGTCACCGACATCATGAGCGAGATCAGCGCCGCCTCGGCAGAACAAAGCCAAGGCATCGAGCAGGTCAACCAGGCCATCACCCAGATGGACGAAGTGACCCAGCAGAACGCCGCTCTGGTGGAAGAAGCCGCCGCTGCTGCCGAATCGCTGGAAGAGGAAGCGCAAAGCCTCACGCGTTCCATAGGCGTGTTCAAGATGGATGGGAATTCACAGCAGGCGCGTGCCGCAGCACCCTCTGCTTCACGCGCAGTTACCAAGCCTGCGCTCAGACATCCGTCAGCCCCGGCCAAAAAACCGGCTGCGCCCGTCGGAAAGCCCAGAGCCCTGCCCGCCAAGGCAGGCAAGCCTGAAGGTGAAGAGTGGGAAGAGTTTTAATCACATCCTGAAACGTCCCCTCTCCCTGCAAGGGAGAGGGCTAGGGAGAGGGTAATGGGCGAAGAGAGGGCGTTAAATAATGCCAAGGCACTTCGCACCAACCAAACTGAAGCAGAGCAGCGGTTGTGGTATCACTTGCGAGCGCATCGTTTTATGGAACTGAAGTTTAAGCGGCAAAAACCTATGGGTCGCTACATTGTCGATTTTGTGTGTGTTGAGAGACGGCTGATTATTGAACTTGATGGCGGACAGCATGCCGAACAGGCGGAATACGATCAGTATCGAGATGCGTGGTTGAGGAGCCAAGGTTATGTGGTGCTGCGTTTTTGGAACAATGAAATCATGCAACAGTTAGAGGGTGTGTTGGAGCAGATACGCCGCACGCTTACCCTCTCCCCCAGCCCCTCTCCCGCAAGCGGGCGAGGGGAGCAGAACGGATGAATTGGGAAAGATAACGCAAGAATTAAAGGAGATCAACATGGCAACTGAATCCAACACAGCAAGCACCAACACCGCAGCCGGAGGCGAGTTTCTGACCTTCACTCTCGGTGCCGAAGAGTACGGCATGGACATTCTCAAGGTGCAGGAGATACGCGGTTACGATGCGGTCACCGCCATCGCCAACACCCCGCCGTTCATCAAAGGCGTCATCAATCTGCGCGGTATCATCGTGCCGATTGTCGATCTGCGCATCAAGTTCAATCTCGGCAAAGTGGACTACGACCAGTTTACCGTGGTCATCATCCTCAACCTGGGCACGCGCGTCGTCGGCGTGGTGGTGGACAGCGTCTCCGATGTGCTGACCTTGGTGCACGAACAAATCAAGGCCGCACCGACGTTATCCACCTCGCTGGACACGCGCTACATCATGGGCTTGGGTACGGTGGATCAGCGCATGTTGATTCTGGTGGACATCGAGAAGCTGATGAGCAGCAAAGATATGGAGTTGATGGAAGAGGCCGTGGCGTAGGTTTTGTACCCTCTCCCTTGCGGAGAGGGTAGAGGCATGGCGAAAAGCCGAACCCTCTGATAAAACGACTAGCCATTCGACTAAGGCAGCAAGCTGCCAAGTCGCTGGTTATCCCCCAGCCCCTCTCCCGAGAATACCCTCTCCTCAATCCTCTCCCGCAAGCGGGCGAGGAGGCGAACGAGAAAGGCTCTCTTTAATCCCTGCGGGCGAGGGGAGTTCTAGAATTTTAGTGAGGAAAGAAAAAAATAAAAAATAATCAGCCAGTCACCAACGTGGAATATGTACTTAAAGAAACGGATTCCATCGTTTCCATCCTTAATCCTGCTTTTTCAACCACCGCGCCGCATCCAGCGCAAAGTAAGTCAGTATCCCGTCCGCCCCGGCACGTTTGAACGCCAGCAACGATTCCAGCACGACCGCTTCTTCGTTCAGCCAGCCGTTCTGTGCGGCGGCTTTGAGCATGGCGTATTCGCCGCTCACTTGATAGACGAAGGTGGGGGCTTTGAATTCGTCTTTTACGCGGCGCACGATGTCGAGGTAGGGCATGCCGGGTTTGACCATGACCATGTCCGCGCCTTCCTGCAAGTCGAGGCCTACTTCCCATAGGGCTTCGTCGGAGTTGGCGGGATCCATTTGGTAGGTGTATTTGTTGCCTGAGCCCAAGTTGCCGCTGGAGCCGACGGCATCGCGGAACGGGCCGTAGAAGCTGGAGGCATATTTGGCGGAGTAGGCCATGATGCGGGTGTGGATGTAGCCGTGGGCATCCAGTGCGGTGCGCACCGCGCCGATGCGACCGTCCATCATGTCCGAGGGAGCGACGATGTCTACGCCCGCTGCTGCATGACATTGCGCCTGTTTAGTCAGCACCGCGATGGTTTCGTCGTTGAGAACGTAGCCGTTGTCGTCGATCAAACCATCCTGCCCGTGGCTGGTGTAAGGATCGAGGGCGATGTCGGTCATGATGCCGAGTTCGGGGAAGTTCTTCTTCAGGGCAGCAACCACGCGCGGTACGAGTCCGTCCGGATTGTAGGCTTCGTGCGCATCCAGACTTTTTAGCGGTACGTCGATCACCGGGAAGATCGCCATCACGGGTATGCCCAGCTTGACGCATTGCTCGGCATCCTTCAGCAGCCAGTCCAAAGTTTTGCGCTGCACTCCCGGCATGGACTTTATATCCTCGACTTTGTTGCTGCCTTCCAGCACGAAAACCGGGTAGATGAAATCTGCTGAAGTGAGTATGTGCTCTCGCATAAGGTCGCGTGAAAACTGGTCACGGCGCATGCGGCGCATTCTTTTGTGCGGGTATTGTCCGAGTGTTTGCATATATCGCCTCAAAATATTTTCAGAATTTTTGAACTATTTTTAAATCGCCCCGTCTGAGCTTACAGATGATGTGAGTCATCTCCTGTTTCTCCTCCCTGAGCAGGTGTCTTAACCCCTAAACGTTAAGACTTAGGCCCCTAACCTCCCCCTTTGGTTCAGGGGTCTTTTTTTGTCTGTCATTCCTGCAAAAACCGCTATCCGCAGATAACTAAACTGTTCCTTCCCCCTCGCAGTGGGGGAGAGCGTAGCGAGGGGGCAACTAGGATGGGGGTTGGCTCGGTAGAATAGCAACGTTTCTACCCCCTTGTATGTTTCGTTTTGCTGGACAAGGTTAAGTTTTTTGTTGGTT
>CAZHIC010000021.1:0-41103 GCA_964532405.1 uncultured Gallionellaceae bacterium
TAGATATTGATCTGAACCGGCCAGTTTGCCGCGTGCGCGGTCAAACAGCGTATCTTTGCTGGTCAACATAACCACCGGGATGTTTTTAAACTCGTGATGATTTTTAATCAGGGCGCAGGTTTGATAACCATCCAGTCGCGGCATCATCACATCCACAAAAATAATGTCGGGTCGGGTGTCGACCACCTTGGACAAACCATCAAAACCATCAATGGCCAGCACAACCTGACAGCCCGCTTGCGACAGAAAGACTTCACCGCTGCGCCGGATCGTATTGCTGTCATCAATCAGCACAACCTTCACACCTTCCAATGGCTGGTTTTCGCTCAATTTATCCTCCTCCTAGGCAACGACGCTGCCCATTATTTTTTAATGGATTTTGGTTCATCGGACAATTGCGTGGGCAAAAAATCATCTCTTCTTCTGGCTCATCGCGTAAATCAGATGTTCAAAGAACATTTCGCACCAATCCTGATCGTTATCCTTGAGTGATAACATCAGTTTACTGACTTCGGCAAGCGGCCATTTCGGGTTGAAAGACACCAGCATTTGTTCCGGATAAAACTTTAGCATCGTGGTTAAATAAGCCGCCATATTGCTGATTTCCCCAAGCATTAAGGCAAGATCTTTGTCCGAATCAATCTCGGCGGTTAAATCCCCATACATCAGTGGATTCTGTTTGGTGAACTCAATAAAACGCGTGAGTATGAAAAAAAATTCACCTTTATTATTTTTAGTCACCGGATCGCCCAGCATAAATGGCATCACCGATAACTCCAGCCAGTAATAGCCAAGCTTTGGATTGCGATGTTTGCTAACACCGATATAACCGTTACGTTCCTTGGCGCGCTGAATACAATCGTTCAACAGCAACTTCTCCGAGCTGCGGGTGGCAATGTCCCACCCATCCAGCACAGCTGGCTTAAACAAGAAAAAATCCGGAAAGGCTTCGTAAATCTTGCCGGAGTGTGTATGCACCCGGAAATAGCTATCAAGTAATGCCAGTACCAAACTGGCATTTTTCTCCGCATCCAAATATGCCTGGGGATTGACCGTGCTGCCATCCGTCATTGCAAATTCACCTTAATTTTCAACAAACCCGAATGAGGGTAATTATTCTTGCGTGATTCCCTACCCAAGCCCCGCAAGCGCGGACACATTACATATTGCCCATATTTTACACAAGGCTTTTCGGACAGATAACAGCGTCCGTTCAGCGCATCAACTCTGCGATCGTGCGGTTGGCTGCTTGAAGTTTTGCGAACAGTGCCAGCAGCAGCGCCCTATGCATGTAAACCATAGTATTGCTTTGAAATCGCTCAATACCACTCTTCTTAATCTCTGCAACAATCACCTGCCCATCGGCAACGACTGTCGCCGAGCGCACGAGATTCTCTTTGCCGAAGAACATTGCCTCGCCGATACATTCGCCGCTGCGTATTTTGCCAACCATTTTTTGCTTATAGAGCGCCGTGGTCGAACCAAAAAGGATGACGTAGAAAGAGTTCATGCTATCGTTTTCGGCGGTAATCTTTTCACCCACCGCAAACGTGCGTATCTCAGTCTGATCGGAGATGGAGGTCAGCCATTCACTGGGAATGGCATCGAAGAAGGAACACTTGCGCAGTTCATTGAATCGGTCGGTAGAGACCTCTTCAAGGCGCTTGGTAAAGCTAGCAAGACTTGCCTGAATAGCTTCTAACTCATCCATTTTTCCTCCCCGCGTGAATCACATAGTTATTTTTTAGAAGTATAGCGAGGTACAGCTTACCACATGACTGCATTAGAATAATATTTCCCAATCTGACACTCCACGTTGCTTCGTATACCATTGCCTTTACTTGCCATAAAGTACCGCAATCCTTTGTTCTTGTGCGATCATTTTACTGCACCCAGTCCGACAGGCTGCGAGGAGGAATGAGAGAAAATCCCAATAACACAACAACACCTGCGGGGGTTTTGCTGGTAGGCTTCGATAATAAGTTTTTATTGTTTCACCATAGTAACTTGCATGAGGAGATTATATGTCTACACGTAAGAGCGCAGTATGGTTGATCGCTTCCGCTATTGTTTTGGCGCCGTGGTTGCCGTGCGCACAGGCCGAAACCGAAATAAAACCGGGCGCGATGTTTAAAGACTGTCCCGAATGTCCGGAGATGGTCGTTATTCCGCCGGGCAGCTTTGACATGGGGTCGGATAACGGCAATGCAAATGAGAGGCCTGTGCATCACGTCAACATCGGAAAAAAATTTGCCATGGGAAAAACCGAAGTTACGCAAAGGCAATGGGAAGCGATCATGGGCAGCAATCCCAGCGGCTTCAAAAATTGTAGCGATAAATGCCCGGTGGAACGGGTGAGCTGGGAAGATGCTCAGGAATTCATCCAAAAGCTCAACGCCAAAACCGGTAAGCAATATCGTTTACCAACCGAGGCGGAATGGGAGTACGCATGCCGTGCTGGCGGAAATAACGAATACTGCGGCAGCGATAATCTTGCCAGCGTGGCATGGTATGGCGCCTATGCAATACCCGAAGGGAATAGCGGCAAGACAACGCACTCCGTAGCCCAAAAAAAGGCAAACGCCTTTGGCTTGTACGACATGACCGGCAACGTATATGAATGGGTGGAAGACAGCTATCACGAAAACTACAACGATGCCCCGACAGATGGCAGTGAGTGGCAAGGCAACGGGAAGGAGCGCGTACTGCGCGGCAGCTCGTGGAATGGTAGGCCGTCTGAAGAACGTGCGACAGGACGCGAAAAATCTCTGCCAATATATACCGATGATGACGACGGATTCCGTCTTGTGAGAGAGCTACCGTAGCGATACTGAAGGCGTCCAACAACCCGCATAGCCCGAGGGCTGTACAACAAATATGAATCCGCGACTACTTAATCTATTAAGCGGTGACGAGGCAATCTACCCGCATGTATTAGAGGCCAAATTCCCGCGCGTCTTTAACGAACTGCTCGAATTGTGGGAGACACCGCAAATCGATGCCTACCTGCAAGACCTGCTCTTAAATTCCCGCGACGGCGAGCGCGCAGGTTTCCCACCTGAGGCCGCAAAGGAGATATTCCGCCTCAGCAATTTGGCCAGCGAATCGCACCAACTGGACAAAGAGATTGACGTATGGGGCGATGACAAGGAAACCCAGCGCAAGCAGGTCGTCCAATCCGGATACGAATTTACTTCCCAGGGTTTTCTAAAAGCAATGGGAGACGGCAATCTGCCAGTGGTGCAAAAAATGCTCTCTTGCGGCGTGAATCTGGAAGTGCGCGACGAACGCCATTGGACGGCTCTGATAATCGCTTCGTTCAATGGCGCAGAAAATTTGGCACTGCTACTGATAAAGAGCAAGGCAAGAATCGACACTCGGGATATGAAAGGTTACACGGCGTTGCATTGGGCCTCGTTTAACGGCCATTCCAATATGGTGAAGATGCTACTGGTGCAGGGTGTGGATGCCAACACGCAAAGCCAGTTCGGCTGGACTGCGTTGATACAGGCAGCGACCCGAGGCCATCTGGTTGCCTGTGCCTATCTGATTGCTCATGGAGCCGATGTCAATCTGGCAGGTTCCGATGGCAGCATGGCACACCACAAAGCCGCCAACAGCGGACATACAGAGGTAGTTAAATTACTCCTCGATAAAGGTGCCAATCGCCATGCGGTACAAAAAGACGGCAGCACAGCACTTGATCTTGCCGTCAAAAACGGACACCAGAGCATCGTCGCGCTGTTGAAGCTGTCCGGTTAAACACCCTCTCGACCCACAAGGCTGGGGCTTCATGACACTCGGTTCAGCTCTCGCTGAACAAAAGTCAGGTCACGCGCAATTTGCCATGTCACCGTTAACCAAGACAGGTTTTGGGGAGAGACTTGCAGAGAGCTTGTCTATATCCAACTGTGTTTCCAGGATCGAGCAAAGCGAATATTTCATATTCCCCCTAACAATCGAAAAATTAAAACTGGCGCGAAACCTTAACTATCGTTTAAAATTCCCGAGGTTAAGCAAGGTTCTTGAATAATGTGGCAATTTGCGTGAGCGTGTATCGGATAAGGTCGAATGGAAGAGCGGATCAATAAGACCATCATATGTAGCGTGTTTTTTTTGGATATCGTCGAATATTCAAAAAAATCCGTTTCGGGGCAAATCTCCCTGAAGGAGCGCTTTAACGCCTTTTTATCCACCGCCATTCGCGATGTGCCTAATAATGATCGCATTATCCTAGACACGGGAGATGGTGCTGCAATCAGTTTTTTGGGAGATGTGGAGGACGCGCTGCGTGCCGCGCTCAGCATGCGCGCCAGCCTGCTAAGCGAAGAAGGGCTTATTGATCCCGCTTTGCTGGTACGCATGGGAATCAATCTGGGTCCCGTGCGCCTGGTGAAGGATATCAACGGCCAACCCAATATTGTGGGCGACGGGATCAATGTAGCGCAACGCGTGATGGGGTTCGCCGAACCCGGGCAAATACTGGTATCGCGCTCCTACTACGATGCGGCTTCGCGTTTGTCGCAAGAATACGCGGGCATGTTCCATTTTGAAGGCTCGCGCACCGACAAGCATGTGCGTGAACATGAAGTGTATGCGATCGGTTATCCCGGCGACTTAACTGCTTCTCAGCAAGCTGCAGGCCCAAAAGCGGAAACAAAACTCTCTAAGGCGCTGGTTAATATTCGGGTGAAAAGCAGGGTTTATTGGAATGCGTTGCTAGTTCGTTACCATGAGTTGGCAGCGCATATTCGCGAAACGTTTACTCATGCGTCCGGCCAGCAGAAAGCGCTGTATGTCGGGCTAGCGGCAATTCCGCTTCTTCTGTTGCTGCTATTGGTAGTCAAGTTAGCGCACAAGCCGGAAGCACCGCTCAAAAATTTGGACAAAGTGGCAAAGGCGAATTCGCTCGCGGCAGTTGCTGCCGCTAAATCAGGCGTGCCGCTAGCGTCGCCAGCTCCCGTTGCGGCGACAAGTTCGGCCAAGCATGCAGCGCCGGCGCATGAGCAAAAAGCCGCCAGCCATCAGAAAAAAGAAAAGAAAGAAAAAAAGACCGCTCATAACGTTAAAGAAACAGCCCCCGGGAGCGGCTCTCAAGGAATGATTTCACTCACGATCAGGCCGTGGGGGGAGATATATCTCGATGGAAAAATGGTTGGAGTGAGTCCGCCTTTGACTCAGTTAAAAGTTTCATTAGGGGAACATATTATTGAGGTAAAAAATGCAAACTTCCCTGTGTATAAAAAATCCATTGTTATCAAGGCCGACGAAGGTGTGAACATTCGCTATAAATTTGCCAACTAACCAGTTGTAGGGAGAAACAAATTTTAATTTTGGAGCGCAGCAAAAATATAATTTTACTTGGATTGTGCGTATTCGTGCTGGGCGGTTGTAGCTCGGTGCTATCTTGCGACGATGGTCGCGGGGTCAGATGGTTCAATAGTCCGACGGAACATATATTGAATAATGCGATAGGCAGCTTTGAAGATGGAAATTACGTGGCCTCCATGACTTCCTTGCAGAAGCTAGTAGGCAATTCAGCCGCGACCAAAAAAGAGAAGTTGCAGGCGTATAAATATCTGGCTTTTATTCATTGCATTTCATCAAGAGAGAAAATGTGCCGTGAGTCTTTTGAAAAAGCGTTTGCGCTTGATCCGGGATTCAGCTTGACTAAGGCCGAAGCGGGGCACCCAGTATGGGGGCCGGTGTTTAGTAGCGTCAAATACAAGTCTGCAAAATAATTTTCTACAACAATGGTCATGATCAACCAACTGGGGCGCTATGAAATTATCTCTGAGATCGGCCAGGGGGCGATGGGGGTCGTATATAAAGCGACGGACCCGCTGATAGATCGTACCGTCGCGATCAAGACCATCAATCTGGGATTGGCCCAGGAAGAAAAAGAAGAATACGAAGGCCGTTTCTACCAGGAGGCTAAAGCGGCAGGACGCTTGAGCCATCCCAACATCGTCACCATCTACGATGTGGGCAAGAGCGGTGAAGTTGCCTACATTGCGATGGAGTTTTTGCAAGGCCGGGAGTTGCGCGATGTGCTCAACGATGCGCAAGTTCTTCCTGTTGCACAGGTTTTGGACATTGTGCTGCAAGTAGCGCTAGGCTTGGCTTACGCGCATGAACATGGCATCGTGCATCGGGATGTAAAGCCATCCAACATCATGGTGATTCGCGATGGACATGTAAAGATCACCGATTTCGGTATCGCACGTATGGAGTCTGCTTCCGTACGCACTCAGACGGGAATGGTGCTGGGCTCCCCTAAATACATGTCTCCCGAACAAGTCATGGGCAAACTCATCGATCAGCGTTCGGATATTTTCTCTCTGGGCGTGATGCTGTATGAGATGTTGATAGGCAAGGCTCCTTTTGCGGGCGAAAACGTTAACGCCATCATGTACCAGACACTGAATGGCATCCCCCCTCCCCCCAGCACGGTGAATTCCGCCGTGCCGGACATGCTCAACTTCATCGTCGCCAAGGCGCTGGCAAAGAACCTGGATGACCGCTACCAGAACGCCAAGGATCTGGCGGATGACTTGCGCGCCTGTCGCGATGCTTTGCCGCGCTCGACCGCTGCAGCAGCAGGTACACCCACACCCGCATCGTCTAGCAAGGCGTTGCCTGACGCCACCCCTGTTGTGCCGCGCGTGGAAGAAGGCGAAGGGTCAAGCACCGTTCCGACACTGGGGCTGTCCACTGCATTTGACTCGTTTGATGCCACCATGCGCTTGGCGGCAATGACTGCGACTCCGGCAGATGTTGAGGAGCTTTCCAAAACATTTAAAATGACCCGCCCCAGCATGGAAGATATCAACCGTGCCGCACCCAAACCGCAAGCACCGCAGCCGAGCGCGCCCTCCCCTGTGGATTCCAAATCAATTCCGCCCCTCAAGAGCAAGCCTGCCGCAGCTCAAGCCGCACCTTCAAAAGGGGGCGGCAATGGCCTGCTGATGACCATCGTCGTGCTGGTGATCATCGGGCTTGTGTTTGCCTTGTTGAACTAGTTGCCAAGCTACCGGCCTTAAGCATGCCCCCGATGCAACGACACTTTACGTTGCGCCCCTCGAATTATTTGACCCTGACCATATTTTTTGCGCACGCAGTTGTGATGGCTGCGCTTCTTTTTCTTCCGTTTTCCAACGTAGCGTTGGTCTTATTGCTCATCGTATTGTCGTGTAGCATGGCTTATTACATGCTGCGCGATGCCCGATTAAAACTGGATAGTGCTTGGGTTACACTGATATTGGAAGATGACCGCATCGTGCTGACCGACCATAAGGGCGAGGAAACGACGGGCACGCTGCTGCGCAGCAGCGTGGTCATGCCGCATCTTGTAGTACTGAACATAGCAGTGCCAGGCCGACACCGGAAACGCAATGTAGTACTCATGTCAGACAGCATGGAGGCGGAGTCTTTTCGCCGGCTGCGTGTCGCGTTGAAGTGGCGTATGAAGCCTACGGTTTGAAGTTTGGCGGCGTGAGAATAGTAGAAGTCGCTTGCGCAAGCATTCCGGGGAAATCCTTGCTGAAATGCAAACCACGGCTTTCGTGGCGGGACAGCGCGCTTTGTACGATCAAGTCGGCACTGAGCACCAGATTGCGCAGTTCCAACAAATCCGCCGTAACGTGGAAATTGCGGTAATACTCGTTTATCTCCTCATGCAGCAACTTAATACGATGCTGTGCGCGCTCCAGACGCTTGGTAGTTCGGACGATGCCAACATAGTCCCACATGAAGCGTCGCAACTCATCCCAATTGTGCGAGATCACCACCGCCTCGTCCGCGTCCGTCACCTGGCTCTCATCCCAATGCGGCAGGGCAAGAATGTCGCCGCGAGGTTTGCTCAAAATATCCTGAGCGGCAGATTCGGCATAGACCAAACATTCGAGCAGCGAATTGCTGGCTAAACGATTCGCCCCATGCAAACCGGTGTATGAGGTCTCGCCTATCGCATAAAGGTTCGCAATATCGGTGCGCCCCTGTTGATCCACCAGCACCCCGCCGCAGGTAAAATGCACCGCCGGAACCACCGGGATAGGCTGGCGTGCGATGTTGATTCCCAGCGCCATGCAGCGGCGATAGATGTTGGGAAAATGCTCCAGCAAAAACTCCACGGGCTGGTGGGAAATATCCAGATAGACACAATCCAAGCCGCGTTTTTTCATCTCGAAGTCGATGGCGCGGGCGACTACATCGCGCGGCGCCAGTTCGGCGCGCTCGTCGTGCCAAGGCATAAAGCGCGTGCCGTCGGGCAATTTCAAGATGCCGCCCTCGCCGCGCACGGCTTCGCTGATCAGGTAAGATTTCTCATGCGGGTGGTAAAGACATGTCGGATGGAATTGGATGAACTCCATGTTGGCAACGCGGCAACCGGCGCGCCAGCCCATCGCGATGCCGTCTCCCGTGGCGGTATCGGGATTGGTGGTGTACAGATACACTTTCCCCGCCCCGCCGGTGGCCAAAATAGTGTCGCGCGCCGCAATCGTAATAATTTCGCCACTCAAGCTGTTAAGTGCATAAGCTCCGTAGCAATGATTGTCGTCGCGCCCTAATTTTTGCCCGCTGATGAGATCGATTGCTATGTAGCGTTCCAAAATCGTGATATTCGGATGCGCGAGCACCTTATTTGCAATCGTTTCCTGCACGGCCAAGCCCGTAGCATCGGCAGCATGGATAATGCGGCGCTGACTATGCCCTCCTTCGCGCGTAAGGTGGTAGCCCTTGTCCGCATTGCTATCGCGCGTAAACGGCACCCCCTGCCGGATAAGCCAGTCGATTGCTGCCGCGCCATGCTCCACCACGAAACGCGTGGTTTGCGGGTCGCATAAACCGGCTCCCGCAATGTGCGTGTCCTGGATGTGTTTGTCGAATGAATCGTCCGGCGACAGAACGGCGGCAATACCCCCTTGCGCCCATGCGCTCGCCCCTTCCAGCAGGGATTTTTTGGTGATGATGGCGACCTTTTTCTGGTCTGCGAGCTTCAGCGCCAGTGATAGTCCCGCTAGGCCACTACCGATAATGAGAGTATCGAATTGCAACACGTCGGCTAAGTTGAGTAGTTATACATTGGGCGAACTATAACAAATCTGCGCCACTCTATCCCGACAAACCGACTGCACTTATCTGAACTAAATTTACATTGCATTGTCTATGCAACACTTGCGGGCAAAGATGCCGCCACATGGTGTAGTCCGGTTATACTAGCCCTCCACGTTGCGTGGTAAGGAATAAGGGCTAGGAAATGGGTGACAGGGAAGTCGATCAACAGCTGGTAGAGCGTGCGCAGAGCGGCGATAAGCACGCGTTCGAACTGTTGGTGGCCAAATATCAGCGCAGGCTGGGACGCCTGATTTCGCGCTTTGTGCGCGATGCTGCGGAAGCGGAAGATGTAACCCAGGATGCGTTCATCAAGGCATACCGGGCGTTGCCGGCTTTTCGCGGGGATAGCGCGTTCTATACTTGGCTATACAGAATCGGCATCAACACGGCAAAGAACCACTTGTTGGCGTTGGGACGACGCGCACCGACGAACACCCATTTTGATTCCGAGGAATCGGAAGAGTTTGAAGATGCGTCATTGCTGCATGAAGTGGCGACGCCGGAAAACGAACTGATGAGCAAGCAGGTGATCGAGGTGGTAAACACGTCGTTGCAACAACTGCCCGATGATTTGCGCATGGCGTTAACTCTGCGCGAAATAGAGGGCTTGAGTTACGAGGAAATCGCGGCGGTGATGAATTGTCCGATCGGCACGGTGAGATCAAGAATATTCCGGGCGCGAGAAGCGGTTGCGGTTAATTTACGTCCATTGTTGGGCACTAATGACAATCAAAGGTGGTAGGCATGAAACATGATATTTCTGCGTTAATGGACGGCGAATTATTCGAGGACGAAGCCGATGCGTTGCTCGATAAAATGAAGAAAAATCCGCAAGCCCGGCAAGAGTGGCAAACCTACCATTTGATCGGCGATGCCTTGCGTCAACCCGATCATGTATGCAAAGACATCAGCGCGTCTTTCCGCGAACGCTTGCAAGCCGAACCCACCGTGTTCGCCCCGCGTCGCAGGGTGACGCAAAAGGCGCGATACTTTGCACTCTCAGCGGCCGCATCCGTGATGGCTCTAGCCTTGGTGGCGTGGATGTCGATGCAAGTTGGCACTGAACCCGCCCCTCAAATCGCCGCCACTTCCCAACAAAACTCGGTTCGCCCCGCCAGCTTCTCCACCTCCAACAACGTCAATGATTACCTGATGGCACATCAGGAGTTTTCTCCCAGCACGGATGTGCAGGGTGCCGCATCTTACATACACACCGTCTCAGATAAATAAGGGCAAATCCTGATGCAACAAAGTGTAAGAGTGCTGTCGTTCCTATTGCCGATTGTCTTGTGGCAAAGTGCTGCTGCCGATCCGTTGCGACACCACGATGCCGATTGGCTGAAAACGATGGCGTTTGCAGCGCATCAAACCGACTACAGCGGTACGTTTGTCTATCAGGATGGCGTGGGCGGGCAGGTCGAAGTCTCCCGCATCACGCACATCCTGGATGCCGACGGCGAACACGAAAGGTTGGAGAGCTTAAACGGGGCTCGCCGCGAGATCGTCAGCAGCAATAACCAAGTGTGGCTGTACTTGGGTGATCGCAAGGTCAGAATCGAAAAGCATCATGATGAGAAAACCTTTCCGGCATTGCTGCCGGAACAAATTTCTATCCTGAAAGAAAATTATTTAATCAATCAGGCAGAAGAAGGCCGGGTGGCCGGATTTCATGTGCATGCGGTCGTTTTTCAGCCCAAGGATAATTTGCGTTACACCCATAAAATGTGGGCGCATAACGAATCCGGCTTGTTGCTCAAGGCGGTCATACTGGATGAACGCGCGCGCATCATCGAACAATATGCATTCACTCAGCTGACGCTTGGCGGAAAAGTAGATCGAACATGGATCAATCCGGATAAATCGATCCTCCCGGTATTTAAAAAAGATGAAATCGCTCCGGTGGTGAAACTGGCTACCGAACCGAAAGCATCGGACTGGCAAATTGATGCCTTACCCAGCGGATTCAAGAGAATCATGGCAGTCTGCCGCCCCATGCGCGACAAGACGAAACCGGTTATGCACCTCGTGTATTCCGATGGGCTCGCAGGCATTTCCGTATTCATCGAAGACCTGGGGGGACGAGAGGATATAAATCCCGGCTTATCCAGTCAAGGAGCCATCCAAGTGTATAGCCGGATCAACGGCGACAAGTTGATCACGGTAGTCGGAGAAGTCCCCCCCCGCACTGTCATCCAGATCGCCGAATCAGTTCGTTACGCGGGACAATAATCATGCTAGAAACACGCGCTATCATCGTTCACGTGCAAGGCAATGAAGCCTTGGTAGAAGCCAAAGGTGGCGGAGGCTGCGGTCATTGCGACAGCGAGAAAGGTTGCGGCAGCGGAAAACTATCGCAAATATTTTGCAGCCAGCCGAGACAATTCAAAGTGCATAACGAGGCCAATGCGAGCGTCGGCGACGAGGTGCAAATCACCTTGCCCGATGGCGTCTTGTTGCGCAGCTCGATCATCATGTACGTCATACCGCTGTCTTTGCTGTTAAGCGGCGGCATGTTGGGGGCGCATTGGGCGAGCGACACGGCAAGCCGCGACGGTTACGCGGCCATCGGTTCTTTGCTCGGTTTGGTCGGCGGTTTTGTGCTGGCCAGATGGATATCAAAACGCCAACTGGTGGCGGCCGTGGCCCGACCTATCATCCCGTCTTGAGCTGATCGAAATTGCAATATCAAAGCAGCATCCCTGAACCGGCTTGAGCCGCATTCAAAACTGAAGGAGATAAAATGTTGAAGAAGTTTTTTATCATCGCGATGTTCGGTCTCTTTGCACACACGTCACAGGCAAAAGAACTTCCCGATTTCACCGAGCTGGTAGAAAAACAGGGGGCCGCAGTGGTCAATGTCAGCACCACTCAGCGCATCCGCAACACGCAAGCCACTCCTGGCATGCCCAACTTGCCCGAAGGCGACCCTTTCTACGAATTTTTCCGCCGCTTTGCGCCGCAAGTGCCGCGCGAACAAGAATCGCAGTCACTGGGTTCCGGCTTCATCATCAGTGCGGATGGCTACATCCTGACCAATGCACACGTCGTCGATAGCGCCGACAAGATCACCGTGCGCCTGTCGGATAAACGCGAATTCAAAGCCAAAGTCATCGGCGCGGACAAGCGCACCGACGTTGCTTTGCTCAAGATCGAAGCGACCGGACTCCCCAGAATTTCCCAAGGCGATCCGAGCTTGCTGAAAGTCGGCGAATGGGTGTTGGCGATAGGCTCACCCTTCGGCTTCGACAGTAGCGTGACCGCCGGTATCGTCAGCGCCAAAGGCCGTTCCTTGTCGCAGGAAAACTTCGTGCCCTTCATCCAGACCGATGTAGCCATCAACCCCGGCAACTCGGGAGGACCGCTGTTCAATATGAAAGGCGAAGTCGTCGGCATCAACTCGCAGATCTACAGCCGTTCGGGCGGCTACATGGGTCTGTCCTTCGCGATCCCGATCGACGTGGCAATGGACGTAGTCAACCAGTTGCGCACCTCCGGCAAAGTGACGCGTGGACGTATCGGCGTGGTCATACAAGAAGTAACGCGTGAACTGGCGGACTCTTTCGGATTGACCAAAGCGACCGGCGCATTGATCTCGAACGTAGAAAAAGGCGGCCCGGCCGACAAAGCGGGCATCCAGGCCAGCGATGTCATATTGAAATTCGACGGCAAGCTGGTGAATGCCTCCAGCGACCTGCCGCGCATCGTGGCAGGCACACATCCAGGCAGCAAAGTCGGCGTGCAGCTATGGCGCAAAGGCGAAACTCGCGAAGTGACCCTGAGCGTCGGCGAAATCGCTGACGAAAATCGACTCGCGCAGCGCGGCAATAAAAATGGCGGCAATGTCGCACCGGCAACCGAGAGCAGCGAACGATTAGGATTAACCTTGTCCGACCTGACGAATGAACAAAAAACTCAACTGCAAGTCGATGGCGGACTATTGGTGGAAGATGCAAAAGGTGCCGCAGCGCGCAACGAACTGCGGCGCGGCGATGTCATTCTGGCGATAGGAAATTTTGCGCTCAAATCGGTGGAGCAACTCAACGACCTGCTCAAACAAATCCCCAAAGGCCGGAATATCGCATTGCTCGTGCGACGTGGGGAAATCACCTCTTATGTAGCCATTAAGTTGGACGAAAAATAATCCCCTACAGGCGGCTGGCTAGCATCTGCTGGTCGCCTACCTGATTAAGCGACCCAAGTCCGTTTGTCACGAAACAGGACGATCAAGCTCCCAGCGGGTGCATCAAGTCGGAACCGGCACACGCCGCGACCAGCCCGGCCAAGGGGCCGTTATGCACAAAGCCGGGGGGCTGCCCACTTTTAGGTTTTCCATATTTCCCTCAATAAGTGCGCATTGCGCTATCTCGCCTCATAATAATGCACCAAATAAGCGCCCGCTTACGCCCAATTGCTAAGCGTTTTTTCCATCCAGAACAGGCCGACGATGGTTTTGCTGTCGGTGATTTTTCCTGATCGTATCCACTCGATAGCATCGCCCGGCGACAACTCGAACACCTCCAGAAACTCACCCGCGTCGAGCTGGCGTCCCTTATGCGTCAAGCCACGCGCCAAAAAGTATTCCATGCGTTCGTCAGAAAAACCAATACATGGCCACGCCGTAGAAATATGCGTCCATTCACTCGCCACATAACCCGTCTCTTCCAGCAATTCGCGCTGCGCTGTCAGCAAAACATCTTCGCCGTGGTCGACTTTACCGGCGGGCAGCTCAATGAACTCTTGCTGCGGCGCATAACGGAACTGGCGCTCCATCACCAGATTGCCGTTATCCAACAAGGCGAGGATGGCAACTGCGCCGGGATGCTTGATGTACTCGCGGGTGCCGATGCTGCCATCGGGTAAGCGCGCATGGTCTTTGTGAACCTGAATGAAATTGCCCTCATAGACCAATGCGGTATTGACTTGCGTTTCTGTTAAATCCATTTTAATCTCCGAATCTTGCGCCTTAAACGAACACTCCCGCCGTAGCGGGAGTGTCTTGAATCAAACTGCCTGTATGACTAGTGCAACAACAGCGATTGCTGAACAGAAACCGCACACACCGACATCAAGGTACCCGGCAAAATCCCCAAAGCCAACACCGCCAACCCGTTGATCGAGATCAGCAGCGTGCTGTCGGGCTGCATGTAGATGCGCTCATGGCTCTCCGGCGCATCGAAATACATCAGCTTCACGATGCGCAGATAATAGAACGCGCCGATCAGCGAGAACAGCACCGCCATGACAACCAGCGGAATATGCCCAGCCGCCACCGCCGCGTTCAACACCGAGAATTTGGCATAAAAACCGACCGTAGGTGGCACGCCGGCCATGGAGAACATCAGCAGCAGCATCATGAATGCGAGCCACGGGCTGCGCTGGTTGAGTCCCTTGAAATCGCTTAGCTTGTCCGCCTCGAAACCTTCGCGCGACAGCAGCATGATCATGCCGAAACCGCCCAAGCTCATCAGCACATAGATCACGGCATAGAACATGGCCGAGCCATAGCCCTCGATACCGCCGCTCAGCACGCCGACCAGCAGGAAGCCCATGTGGGCGATGGTCGAATACGCGAACATGCGTTTGATATTGGTTTGCGCAATGGCACTGAGATTACCCACCGCCATCGACAATACGGCCAGTATCGCCAGCATGCCAGACCAGTGAACCATCAAAGGCTGCAAGCCATCGACCAGAATGCGCATGACGAAAGCGAATGCTGCCAGCTTGGGCGCAGTGCCGATGAGCATGGTCATCGCGGTCGGTGCGCCGTGGTAAACGTCGGGAACCCACATATGGAAAGGCACCGCCCCCAGCTTGAAGGCCAGGCCGGAAACCACGAACACCAGACCGAACACCAGCAGCGCTTTATTGGCTACACCGTGTTGAATCGCAGCGGAAATTGCATTCACCTCCAGCGTGCCCGTCGCACCGTACAGCATGGACATGCCGTACAACAGCAGACCGGATGCCAGCGCGCCCAGAATGAAGTATTTCATCGCTGCTTCCGTTGCCGTCGCAGAGTCGCGCTGCAAGGCCACCATCGCGTACAAGCTCAGCGACAGCAATTCCAAACCCAGATACAGCGTGAGGAAATGGCTGGCAGAGATCATCACCATCATGCCCATCAAGGCGAACAACACTAACGCCAGAAACTCGCCGGAAAACAGGCCGCGCGCCAGCAGATAACTACGCGAATACACCAGCATCATAGAGACCGCGAGATAGCTCAAGAGCTTCAGCACGTCCGACATCAGGTCGTCCACAAACATATTGTGGAACAGATGCGCGATACCATTCTGATGGGTCGCCACCGTAATCAGAGAACAACCGAGCAGAGTAAGCTGCACTAACAGGTAGGTCACGGTTTTAGTGCGGCCGGATGTGAACAGATCCGCGATCAGGATCACACTCACCATCACCAACAGAAAGATTTCTGCGTAGGCGGGAAACAGGGTGGACAAGAAACTCATATTTTCCTCAATTGCTGATGGCTCGATTTAGCGGCGACTTAAATTTTGGAACGGGCAAGGTGAACTAGCAGATCGTTCACCGACACATGCAATATCTCGCTGAACGGCAGCGGATACACCCCCATAACCAACACGGCAATCGCCAAGATGGCGAATATAAATTTTTCGCGCAAGGTAATGTCATGCAGGTGGGCGACATGGTCGTTGGTGACCGCGCCGAAGATCACGCGCTTGTACATCCACAGCGTATACGCGGCGCCGAAGACCAGCGTACTGGCTGCCAAGAAGGCATACCAGAAATTGGCTTTGACCGCGCCCATGATGACCATGAACTCGCCGACGAAACCGCTGGTGCCCGGCAGTCCGCTGTTCGCCATCGCAAACAGCATGAAGAAAGCCGCAAACACCGGCATCTTGTTCGCCACACCGCCGTAATCGACGATCTGGCGGGAGTGTACGCGGTCATACATCACGCCGATACACAGGAACAAGGCACCCGCCACGAAGCCGTGCGAGATCATTTGCATCAGCGCACCTTCCATGCCATAGGCGTTGAAGATAAAAAATCCGAGCGTGACAAAACCCATGTGCGAGATAGAAGAATAGGCGATCAGCTTTTTCATGTCGGCTTGGGTCAACGCCACCAAACCGATATACACCACCGCAATCAGCGACAGCGTGATCATAAAGCCGGACAGACTATGGCTGGCGTCGGGCGCGATGGGCATGGAGAAACGCAGGAAGCCATACGCGCCCACTTTCAGCATGATCGCCGCCAGCACCACCGAGCCTCCGGTGGGCGCTTCCACATGGGCATCCGGCAACCAGGTGTGCACCGGGAACATCGGCACTTTTACCGAGAACGCCATGAAGAAGGCAATGAACACCAGTATCTGTGCGTTTAACGGAATCGACATCTGGTGGAAATCGAGAATCTCGAAACTGCCGCCGGAATGGTTGTACAGGTACAACAACGCAACCAGCATCAACAGGGAGCCAAGCAAGGTATAGAGGAAGAACTTGATCGCCGCATACACACGGTTGGCGCCCCCCCACACACCGATGATGATAAACATCGGGATCAGCATCGCTTCCCAGAACACGTAAAACAAAATCGCATCGAGAGAGGCGAACACGCCGTTAACTAGGCCGGACATGATGAGGAAGGCGGCCATGTATTGCGCCACGCGCTTTTCGATTACTTTCCATCCGGCAAGGACGACCAGCGGCGTAAAGAAACTATTCAGCAGGATGAACAACACCGAGATGCCGTCCACACCGAGGTGGTAATGGATATTGAAGCGGACGATCCAGTCTTTCATCTCGACGAACTGCATGGCGCTGGTCATTTTGTCGAAGCCGGTATACAGCGGCAACGTCACCAGAAAACTCAACACGGCTCCTACCAGCGCTATTTTTCTTGCCAGCGGGGCATTGCGGTCATGTCCCGTTGCCAATACCAGCACGCCAAAAATAATGGGGAGCCAGATAGCCACACTTAACAAATGAAATCCAAAAATCATGCTTATATCCTTATTCTGCGGCGACTTTATTCAAACCAAGTGCGGATGGTCAACAACACGAACACGCCAATGATCATCGAAAAAGCGTAGTGGTAGATATAGCCGGACTGCATGTTGCGCAACACCCCGGAGAGACGCCCCACCAATCGTGCCGTACCGTTCACCATCACCCCATCGATCAGATTCACATCGCCGAATTTCCACAGGAAGCGGCTCGCACCACGCGCACCACCGGCGAAGAACCAGTCGTTGAAGCGGTCGAAGTAATACTTGTTGTCGAGCAGCGTGTAGATACCCTCGAAGCGTTGCTTGATCGCGGCGGGAATGTCCGGGCGCTTCATGTAGAAGAACCATGACGAGGCCACCCCTGCCAGCGCCAGAATAAAGGGCATGGACAGAAAGGAATGCAACGCCATCGCCACTGCGCCGTGGAACTCTTCGCGCATTTCAGCCAGCGCATGATGCTCTTGGCTGACGTAGATCGCATCGAGAAAATAGTCGCCATACACAATGGGGGCGATCGTAAAAAAACCGATCACCACCGACGGAATGGCCAGCAACACCAGTGGCAACCAAACCACCCAAGGCGTCTCGTGCGGTTTCTGCCCCGGAGCCAGGCCGTGATGCTCTTCATGACTTGCGTGATCGTCGTGATGGGCAGCGTCATGGAGTCCAGTGTCGTGATGAGCATCCGCATGGGCTACTGGTGCATCTGTATCCTGATGTGCCTTGCCAAAACGTTCTTCGCCATGGAACACGAGGAAATACATGCGGAAGGAATAGAAGGCGGTAACGAACACCCCGGCCAGCACGGCAAAATAAGCGAAACCGGAACCGGCCAAGTGAGAGTACTCCACCGCTTCAATGATGCTGTCCTTGGAATAGAAACCGGACATAAACGGCGTGCCGATCAATGCCAACGAACCGATCAGAGAAGTAATCCAGGTAATCGGCATGTAACGACGCAGGCCGCCCATGTTGCGGATGTCCTGATCGTGGTGCATGGCGATGATGACCGAACCTGCCGCCAAGAACAGCAGCGCCTTAAAGAAGGCGTGAGTCATCAGATGGAACACCGCCACCGAGTAAGCCGAAGCGCCCAGCGCCACGGTCATGTAACCAAGTTGCGACAGAGTGGAGTACGCCACCACGCGCTTGATATCGTTCTGGATGATGCCGAGAAAGCCCATGAACAGCGCGGTGATCGCGCCAATGATCATCACAAAGGACAGCGCGGTCTCGGACAACTCGAACAGCGGCGACATGCGCGCCACCATGAAAATACCCGCTGTCACCATGGTCGCCGCGTGGATCAACGCGGAGATCGGTGTCGGGCCTTCCATCGAATCGGGCAGCCACACATGCAGCGGGAATTGCGCTGACTTGCCCATCGCACCGATGAACAGCAGGATACAGATAGCCGTAATCAGATTCCACGACACGCCGGGAATAGGTGCTATGTCGTTCACATAGCGATGCACGTTGGCGAACACGGAAGCGTAGTCCAATGTGCCGAACACCATCAGCACCAAGCCGATACCCAGCAGGAAGCCGAAGTCGCCCACGCGGTTGACCAGAAACGCCTTGAGGTTGGCGTAGATCGCCGTGGGGCGCGTGTACCAGAAACCGATCAGCAGATAGGAAACCAGACCCACCGCCTCCCAACCAAAGAACAGCTGCATGAAATTATTGGCCATCACCAGCATCAGCATGGAGAAGGTGAACAACGAAATGTAGCTGAAGAAACGCTGGTAACCGGGATCTTCCGACATGTAGCCGATGGTGTAGATATGCACCATGAGCGAGACGAAGGTCACCACCAGCATCATCATCACGGACAGGCGGTCGATCAGAAAACCGACCTCGAAACTCGTGTCGCCGGACGTCATCCACTTGTACACCGTGCCGTTGTATTGATGCCCGGCCAGCACGTCCTGGAAGATCACCAATGACGCTAGGAAGGAGACCGCTACCAAAGAAATGGTGATGCGATGCGACCAAGTCCGCCCCAGCACTTTACCGAACAGGCCGGCCGCAATCGCGCCGACTAGCGGAGCCAAGGGAACCAGCAGATAGAGATTTTGCATATTGCTCATGGGTACGCTTAACCTTTCAGGCTGCCGAGATCGTCAACGTTGATGGTGTTCAAATTGCGGAACAGCACCACCAGAATTGCCAAGCCGATCGCCGCCTCTGCGGCCGCGACGGTGAGAATAAAGAACACGAATATCTGACCCGACACATCGTTCAGGTAATGAGAGAAAGCAATGAAATTAGTGTTCACGGCCAGCAGCATCAACTCGATCGCCATCAGCAACACGATGATGTTCTTGCGGTTCAAGAAAATGCCCACCACGCTGATGGCGAATAGCACCGCGCTTAGCACCAAGTAATGAGACAGACTTAAGCTCAACATACTTCCCCCTGAAATTTTAGCTCTTCACTTGATCGGCTTTTGCTGCATCTGTTTGCGCAGACATTTTTTTTGATGCGGGCATCGAAATCAGACGCACGCGATCTTTGCTCTTCACCAGCACCTGCTTGCTTGGATCTTGTTTCTTTTTAGCGCGCCCCGCACGCAGGGTCAGCGCGATAGCCGCAACGATGGCGACCAGCAGAATCACCGCCGCCAATTCGAACGGATATACATAGTCGGTATAAATCAGGCGGCCCAGCTCTTTGGTGTTGCTGTAATCCGCCGCATGCTTGGCCAGTTGCGCACCGGTCTCCGCCGTCTGACGACTGCCCAGCACCCACGCCATCTCGAACACCATGAATGCGGCCAGCACCGCTCCGACCGGAAACCAGCGCCAGAAACCTTCCTTGAGTTCCTCCAGATTGATGTCCAGCATCATCACCACAAACAGGAACAGCACCATCACCGCGCCGACGTAAACCAGCACCAGCGTAATCGCCAGGAACTCGGCCTCAAGCAGCATCCATATTCCGGCCATGCTAAAAAAAGCCAGCACCAGAAACAAGGCCGCATGCACCGGATTTCGCGCCGTAATAACACGCAACGCGGCAAACACCGACAGCGCGGCAAACATAAAGAAAACGATTGTTTCTATACCTATCATGTCCTAGTCCTTAACGGTATTTGGCGTCAGACGCGCGGTCTTTAGCGATCTGTGCTTCATGCTTTTCACCTACCGCCAACAGCATCGGCTTGGTGTAGTACAAGTCACCGCGTTTTTCACCGTGGTACTCCAACACCCGCGTTTCCACGATGGCATCCACCGGGCAAGATTCTTCACAGAAGCCGCAGAAAATACATTTGGTCAAATCAATATCGTATTGGGTGGTGCGACGCGAACCGTCGCTACGTTCCGCCACTTCGATCTTGATCGCCAGCGCGGGGCAAACAGCTTCGCACAGTTTGCAGCCGATGCAACGCTCTTCCCCATTGGCATAGCGGCGTAGCGCATGCAGACCGCGAAAACGGAAACTTTGCGGGGTTTTTTCTTCCGGATAATGCACCGTGATCTTGTGCGAGAACAGGTGTTTGCCGGTCACCGCCATGCCCTTGAGCAGCTCGATCAACAGGAAGCTTTTAAAAAAATGTGCGATCTTTTCCATTTTGTCTCTCACCACAACCAATAGGGAGTTTGCATCCAAGTGGCGACTACCACTACCCAAACCAGCGTCAGCGGGATGAATACTTTCCAGCCCAAACGCATCAGTTGGTCGTAACGGTAGCGCGGGAACGTCGCGCGCAGCCACAGGAACAGGAACAGGATGAACGACATCTTGCCCAGCATCCAGAACAGGCCCGGTATCTGATTGAACGGCGCGATGTCCACGGGCGGCAGCCAGCCACCGAGGAACAGGACCGAAGACAATGCCGCGATCAAAATCATGTTGGCGTATTCGGCCAGGAAGAACAGCGCAAAGCTCATGCCGGAATATTCTGTATGGAAGCCGGCCACGATAACCGATTCATCTTCCGCCAAGTCGAACGGAGAGCGGTTAGTCTCGGCCACGCCGGCGATGAAGTACACCACGAACATCGGGAACAGCGGAATGAAATACCAGCCGAGCAAACCGTAACCGTTTTGCTGCCCGCGCACGATGTCGCCCAGATTCATGCTCTGCGCTGCCAGCAACACGCACACCAGCGCGAAACCCATGGCCAACTCATACGAGACGATCTGCGCGGCAGAACGTATCGCACCGAGGAATGCGTATTTGGAGTTGGATGCCCAACCCGCGATGATGATGCCGTACACACCCAACGAAGTCATCGCCAGAATGTACAGCAAACCCGCGTTCACATTGGCCAATACCAAGCCATCCGCGAAAGGCACCACCGCCCAAGCCGCCAATGCGGGCGCGATGGACAATACCGGCGCAGCAATAAACAGAAATTTATTGGAGCCGGTCGGAATAATGATTTCCTTCATGAACAACTTGACGCCATCGGCAATCGGTTGCAGCAAACCAAAAGGTCCGACACGGTTCGGGCCGACGCGATCCTGCATATAAGCCAGCACCTTGCGCTCCACGTAAGTGAGGTAGGCCACGCCGAGCATCACCGGCACTACAATGGTCACGATCTTGAGCAATGTCCATATCAGCGGCCAGACCGGTCCAACGAAACTCCATAGCCAATCCCATAGCCCGAACAAATTCCAGAACCATTGTAAGAAATGCAGGATCTGAGCTTCCATCATGCGCGCTCCACTGTGATCGTTCCAAACATTGCACCCAACGCAGCGGTCGCAGCATGACCTGCCGCCACACGCACCACGCCTCTGGGCAACTTATCATCGACTGCGGCTGCCAAGTTCACGCTGCCCTGCCCTTGGCTGACCTTGACTGTCGCGCCTGCTTGCACACCCAGCTTTTTCAATTCCTCACTGTGCAGCCATGCCTGCGGCGCGGCCGCATCGGCGGTGGCCTGCAACGGCACGGAACGGCGCACCACGGCATCCGTCGCGTAGATCGGCACATCGCTCACGCGCTGCAAACCACCCGCTGCGGAAGCGGCTTTGATGTCAACACCGCTGATCGCATTGCTCAACTTGGTCGCGACATCCACGCCCTTCAGCGCTTCATCGCGCACCGCTTCGGAAGTATCCTGATCGAAGCCGGACACTTTCAGCAAATTGCCCAACACGCGCAACACTTTCCATGCCGGACGCGCTTCGCCCAAGGGTTTGACAGCCCCCTTGAAGCTTTGCACGCGACCTTCGGTGCTGACAAAAGTACCGGAGGTCTCGGTAAACGGGGCGATAGGCAGCAATACATCGGCATACGCTGTCGCGTGGTGCTTGTAGGCGGACAGTGCGATCACTAGGTCGGCAGACTGCATCGCGGCGACAGCCTGTTGCGGATTCGCCGTGTCCAGTTCCGCTTCCACGTTCAGCAGCACATAAGCTTTGCGCGGCGTCGCCAGCATGGCGGCGGCATTCAAGCCCTGCGCTCCCGGCGTGGCTTGCGCCAAGTAACCGCCGACGCTGTTGGCCGCTTCGCCGATAAAACCGAACTTGCCGTTGGTCGCGCTGGCAATTTGCTGCGCCAGTGCTTGCAACTGTGCGGCCTGCGGATGTTGTTGCGCGAAATTGCCGAGCAACACGACAACGCGCTCGCCGCTGACAAGACTGCCCGCAATACCGTTGCTCTGTTTCGCTGTCACGCCCTTGGCGACTTGCGACAAGGCATCCACCAGCGCATCCGGCGCGACGATGGCTTTATTGACCACCTTCATCAGCAGGTCGTCGTCAGTGGAATGAATGATGTTGACCTGAGTGCCCTTCTTGGCGGCCTGACGGATGCGTGCCGCCAGCAGCGGATGATCCTTGCGCAGGAAGCTGCCGATGAGCAACAGGCGGTCGGCGCGTCCGATGTCGGCTATCGACATGCCCAACCAAGGCGCTCCGGTTTGTTTTCCATCAACGCTGAAATCGGCTTGGCGCAAACGGAAATCCACGTTGTCGCTGCCGATGCCACGCATGAGTTTTTGCAGCAAGTAAAGTTCTTCCAGTGTGGAGTTCGCCGTCGCCAGCGCAGCTATCTGTTCCGCCCCCGCCCCATTGGCGATATGGCGCAATCCGTTTGCGGCATATTCCAACGCGACTTGCCATCCCACTTCCTGCCACTGTCCGCCCTGTTTGATCATGGGTCGGGTCAAACGCTCCGGCGAGTTCAAGCCCTCGTAAGCAAAGCGATCCTTGTCGGACAGCCAGCATTCGTTGATGTCTTCGTTCTCGATAGGCAATACGCGCAATACGCGGTTGTCCTTGGTCTGCGCCGCGAGGCCGCTACCGAGGCTATCATGTGCGCTGATCGAACGGCGGCGCGACAGCTCCCAGCTACGCGCCTTGTAGCGGAATGGCCTGCTGGTCAGCGCGCCGACCGGACACAGGTCTATCATATTGCCGGAGAGCTCGGAGTTCACCGCACCGGAAACGAAGGACATAATCTCCGCATGTTCGCCACGGAACGCTTGCCCCAATTCCATCTGCCCGCCGATCTCTTGGCCGAAACGCACGCAACGGGTGCAGTTGATACAGCGGCTCATCTCTTCGGCGGAAACCAAAGGACCGATGTCTTTGCTCAATACCGTACGCTTCTCTTCTTTGTAGCGCGAGGCCGAGCCGCCATAACCGACAGAAATATCCTGCAACTCGCACTCGCCGCCCTGGTCGCAGATCGGGCAATCCAGCGGGTGGTTTATCAGCAAAAATTCCATCACGCCATTTTGCGCCTGCACCGCTTGCTCGGAAGCGGTGAACACCTTCATGCCCTCGGTCACCGGTGTGGCACAGGCAGGCAGCGGCTTAGGCGCTTTTTCGACCTGCACCAGACACATGCGGCAGTTCGCCGCGATGGAAAGCTTTTTGTGATAGCAAAAATGCGGAATGTGGATGCCCGCTTTATGCGCGGCTTCAATCACGGTCGAGCCGTTTTCCGTTGCGATGCGCTTGCCGTCAATTTCGATGTTGATCATTGCTCACCTATCCGTCTGCCTTACACCAAGCAACGCTTGTGCTCGATGTGGTATTCAAATTCCTTGCGGTAATGCTTGAGGAAACCCTGTACCGGCCAAGCCGCCGCATCACCCAAAGCACAGATGGTGCGACCCGCGATGTTAGTACACAGATCGAGCAACAAATCCAAGTCTTCCGGACGCCCCTCGCCATGCTCAATGCGATGCACAATACGATACAGCCAACCCGTACCCTCGCGGCAAGGCGTACATTGGCCGCAGGATTCTTCGTAATAGAAATAGGACAAGCGTTCCAGCGCTTTGACCATGCACGTGGTCTCATCCATTACGATAATCGCGCCCGTACCCAGATATGAGCCCGCCCTCTGGATGGAGTCAAAATCCATATTCAGATCCATCATGATTTCGCCCGGCAACACCGGCATGGATGAGCCGCCCGGAATCACCGCCTTCAACTTATTGCCGCCGCGCACACCGCCCGCCATTTCTAGCAGCGTTTTAAACGGCGTACCCATCGGCATTTCAAAATTACCCGGATTATTCACATGCCCGGACACCGAGAACAGCTTGATACCGCCGCTGTTCGGTACGCCCAAGTCGGCAAATTTCTGACCTCCGTTATTGATGATGTACGGAATGCTGGCGAAAGTCTCCGTGTTATTGATGGTGGTCGGCTTGCCGTACAGTCCAAAAGTGGCCGGAAATGGCGGCTTGAAGCGCGGCTGCCCTTTCTTGCCCTCGATAGACTCGAGCAAGGCGGTTTCTTCGCCGCAAATATAGGCACCATAGCCCAGATGGTTGTGCAGGTCGAATTCAAAATCCGAACCGAGAATATTTTTGCCCAGATAGCCAGCTTTACGGGCTTCTTCGCAAGCCTCTTCCATACGCTCGTAGGCTTCGAATATCTCGCCATGCACATAGTTGTAACCGGTCTTGACGCTCATGGTGTATGCCGCGATGGCCATACCTTCGATCAGCATGTGTGGGTTGTAACGCAGAATATCGCGATCCTTGCAGGTTCCCGGCTCTCCTTCGTCGGAGTTGCATACCAGATACTTATCGCCCTGATAGTTGCGCGGCATGAAGCTCCACTTCAAGCCGGTAGGAAAACCTGCGCCACCGCGACCGCGCAAGCCTGATGCTTTCACCTCGGCGATGATCGCTTCGGGCAGCATCTTCTCGGCGATGATCTTGCGTAAAGCCTTATAGCCACCGACCTTGAGGTAATTTTCCAGTGTCCACGGCTGGTCGAAATGCAAGGTGTTAAAGAGGATAGGCGCGCTCATTGTTTGCCCCCTGTGTTACCCGCCTCAAGCTCTGCCAAAATCTGATCGATCTTCTCGCCGGTCAGTCGCCCGCACAGCTTCTTGTTGTTGATCGTGAACATCGGCGCATCCACACAGGCCCCCATACATTCGCCTTCGCGTAAGCCAAATTTGCCATCGGCGGTGATCTCTCCCAAGCCGATACCCAGTTTATTTTTGAGGTGCAACAGCGTTTCATCAACACCGCCAAGCTGGCAGGGAAGATTGGTGCACACCGTCAACATGTATTCGCCCATCGGCTTGAGGTTGTACATGTGGTAGAACGTCGCCACCTCATATACAACCATCTGCGGCATACCCAGATAAACGGCGATATCGGCCATATCTTCCGGCGCAATCCAACCCTTTTCATCCTGCACGAAACGCAGCGCGGCCATGACTGCCGACTGCCGCTGATCCGCCGGATATTTCTTCAGCTCGCGCTCTATCTTTGCTTGAATTTGATCGGATAACATCAGCGGTCTATTTCTCCAAAAACGATATCTTGTGTGCCGATGATCGCCACCACATCCGCCAGCATGTGACCACGCGTCATCTCATTCAAACTGGCCAAGTGAGGATAACCCGCCGCACGAATCTTCAAGCGATAAGGCTTGTTCGCCCCATCTGAAACTAAATAGATACCGAACTCACCTTTAGGGTGCTCCACCGCGGCATAAGCCTCGCCGACCGGCAGATGAAACCCTTCGGTAAAAAGCTTAAAGTGATGGATCAACTCTTCCATGTTTTGCTTCATCGCCTCGCGCGGTGGCGACGCGAACTTATGGTTCTCAATGATGACCGGTCCCGGATTTTTGCGCAGCCAGGCTATACATTGTTTGATGATGCGATTGGATTGGCGCAGCTCTGCGACGCGCACCAAATAACGGTCGTAACAATCACCTTCGACGCCGACCGGAATGTCAAAATCCATGCGGTCATACACCTCGTAAGGTTGTTTCTTGCGCAAATCCCAGGCGATGCCGGAGCCACGCAACATCGGCCCGGTGAAACCCAGTGCCAAAGCGCGTTCCGGTGACACCACGCCAATACCGACGGTGCGCTGCTTCCAAATACGGTTATCTGTCAGCAGCGTTTCATATTCATCCACACAGGCGGGAAAACGGTTAGCGAAGTCCTCCAGAAAGTCGAGCAACGATCCCTGACGATTCTCGTTCATGCGCTTTATCGCAGATTCATTGTGTATTTTTGATGCCTCGTACTGTGGCATACTATCCGGCAAGTCGCGATAAACACCGCCCGGACGGTAATAGGCCGCATGCATACGCGCGCCGGAAACCGCCTCATACGCATCCATCAAATCTTCGCGCTCGCGGAAAGTGTAGAAAAACACCGTCATCGCACCGAGGTCGATACCGGAAGCGCCCAGCCACAACAGATGATTCAATATGCGCGTGATCTCGTCGAACATGACGCGTATGTATTGGGCCCGAACCGGCACTTCGATACCGGCCAGCTTCTCGATCGCCATCACATAAGCGTGCTCGTTGCTCATCATGGATACATAATCCAATCGGTCCATGTAAGGCACCGACTGTAGATAAGTCTTATGCTCTGCCAGTTTTTCTGTGCCGCGATGCAACAAGCCAATATGCGGATCGGCGCGCTCGACCACCTCGCCATCCAACTCCAATACCAAGCGTAATACGCCGTGGGCAGCCGGATGTTGCGGCCCGAAGTTCATGGTGTAATTTTTAATTTCAGCCATTACGATTCCTCTGCACTCACTTAGTGACGACTGTAATTTTCTTCGCGGATGGCGCGCGGAGTCACTTCGCGAGGCTCCACGGTAACTGGCTTATACACCACGCGTTTCTGCTCGGCGTCGTAGTGCATTTCGACATGCCCGGATAATGGGAAATCTTTGCGGAACGGATTCCCAACAAAACCATAGTCGGTGAGAATACGGCGCAAATCGGGGTGACCCAAAAAGATAATACCGAACATATCAAACGCTTCACGCTCAAACCAACTGGCGGAAGGCCACACATCAATGACGGAATTCAGCATGGGTGCGGCGTCATCTTGGGCAAACACTTTTACGCGCAAACGCGCGTTGTGTTCCACCGAAAGCAAGTGATAGACCACGGCAAAGCGCCGCGTGAATGGATTGACACATTCCGCATCAGCCAAATACATGCCGCCCTCGGAAGTTACGCTACCGTAAGTGGAATAGTCGACTCCGCATACGTCGATCAATTGCTCGAAATGAAACTTCGCGTCATCGCGCAAGCACTTGAACACAGCCAGCATATCGTCTGCGGAAACAACCATGGTTAGCTCGTACAACTTGTTTTCCAAGCTCACTACCTTGTCCGCGAAGACTTCCTTCAAATGAGCGCCCAGCATATTCAAATCATCAGCCATGTTTATCCTAACGCGCGATGGTATTGCTACGTTTGATTTTGTTTTGCAATTGGATCACGCCATAGAGCAAAGCTTCAGCAGTCGGGGGGCATCCGGGAACATAGATGTCTACCGGGATGATGCGGTCGCAGCCGCGCACGACAGAATAAGAATAGTGGTAATAGCCGCCACCATTGGCACACGACCCCATGGAAATCACATAGCGCGGCTCTGCCATTTGGTCATACACTTTGCGTAGCGCAGGCCCCATCTTATTGCACAGCGTACCCGCCACAATCATCAAATCAGACTGCCGTGGACTGGGGCGAAACGCGCCAGCACCAAAACGGTCCAAGTCGTAGCGGGACATCGCCACATGCATCATTTCCACCGCACAACAAGCCAATCCAAACGTCATCGGCCACAGCGAACCGGTACGGGTGTAGTTAATGACCGTATCCAACGAAGTAGTGACAAACCCCTTCTCAAGAACGCCTTCTATTCCCATTCCAACGCTCCTTTCATCCATTCATAGATAAAGCCCACAACGAGCACCCCCAAGAACATCATCATGGACAAAAAACCGAACGTACCGATTTCTTTCAGCACGATGGCCCAAGGGAAAAGGAACGCGATTTCAAGATCGAACAGGATAAAGAGAATGGCCACCAGATAGTAGCGCACGTCGAATTTCATGCGCGCATCTTCAAAAGCCTCGAAGCCGCACTCATAGGGCGACAGCTTGGCACTATCAGGACGATGGGGTGCCGCCAGCCTCCCTAGAACCAAAGGCACGACCCCGACGGCCAGACCGACACAGATGAACAGCAAAACTGGAAAATAGTTTTCCAACATTCCGATTCTCCCCCGCATACAGCACCCGAAAAACGGATGCCATACGCCTCTCTAGTTTATTTTAATCCACCAAAATATAGATGCTTTGGCTTAATGTTTGGTGCGGGGCAAGGGACTCGAACCCTCACGTCCTTACGGACATAGCCACCTCAAGGCTACGCGTCTACCAATTCCGCCAACTCCGCATGTTTTTTATGATTATCTTGGTACTTCTTTTGATTTCGAGCCGGGCGCATCAGGCACCGCCGGAGCTGGTGCAACTTGCTGCACCAGCTTGCTCGCGTCAATCTTGTCCATCACACCCTGACCTTTTGATGGGTGCGCGTATAAGTAAGTCAACGAAAGGCTGGTGAGAAAGAAGACGGTGGCCGCCACAGCGGTGGTTCGGCTCAGAAAGTTAGCCGAACCACTCGAACCAAACAAGCTTCCTGCTGAACCGGTTCCAAAGGCAGCGCCCATATCGGCGCCCTTACCATGTTGAATCAAAACAAGACCAATCAACACAACCGCAGTTGTTACATGAACAAACCAAACTAATGTTTCCACTCACCACTCCAAGAATCAAATTAATTATTTTTGTGCTGCACGACAAATCGCCACAAAGTCATCTGCCACCAAAGACGCTCCGCCGATCAGCCCGCCATCGATATCCGGCATAGCGAACAGCTCAGACGCGTTGGCTGCTTTCACGCTACCGCCATAGAGTATACACAAGGCTTGTGCGACATGGCTATCCTGTTGCGCAACTCTTTGTCGAATAAACGCATGGACAGCCTGCGCCTGATCCGGCGAAGCCGTCTTGCCCGTACCGATCGCCCACACCGGCTCATAAGCCACAACAGCCTTTGCCAGTCCTTGCGCGCCCGCATAGTTCAGCACCGCATCCAGCTGGGCCGCCACCACCCGCTCAGTCACCCCTGCTTCGCGTTCAGCCAATGTCTCGCCAACGCATAAGATGGGTGTAAGGCCCGCCTTTAATGCGGCATCAAATTTAGCCGCTGCGCTCTCATTGCTCTCATGAAACAAGCCGCGCCGCTCGGAATGGCCGATGATCACATAGCGACAGCCGAAATCAACCAACATTCCCGACGCCACAGCTCCGGTATATGCCCCCTCTTCGTACTGGCTTATGTTTTGAGCACCCCAAGCAATATTGCTTCCCTGCAGCACCGACTGCGCCTGAGCAAGATAAGGGTAAGGGACGCACACAGCATAATCCGCACCTTTAAGTTCACGCACACCCGCAATGACCCCCTCCAGTAACACTTTGTTACGAACCAGACGACCATACATCTTCCAGTTTCCGACGACTAATTTGCGGCGCATCCGATTATTTCCTGTAGCCACGAAAGTCTCGAATCCTACCTGCGAAAACAGGAACGGTCAATCTCGCTCACAGGCCGACATGGACAGAAATCACATCCTGCCCCACCTCCAAAGATATATCCCTAACAAACATTCCCGCATCTCCTGTAATAATTGCGTAACAAGTACTAGATATGATGCGAAACGCTGCTAAACGGCAAGCAAGAGAACATTGCAACCTCAATACTATTTTGGAGAACCCATGAGCAAATTTAATCGTCTTCTAAGCAGCATCGGCCTCGCGGCCGCACTGCTCACCGCTGGCAGTGCCTTCGCTTCCGACATCACGGGTGCAGGTGCAACCTTCCCTTACCCAGTCTACGCCAAATGGGCCGAAGCCTACAAAGCCCAAACCGGTGTTGGCCTCAACTATCAATCCATCGGTTCCGGTGGCGGCATCAAGCAAATCACCAAAAAGACTGTGAATTTCGGCGCATCGGATATGCCACTTAATGCAAACGAACTGGGGATGGCAGGGCTGACCCAGTTCCCAACCGTGATCGGTGGCGTGGTTCCAGTCATCAACGTAGAAGGGGTTGCACCCGGCCAATTGAAACTCACCGGCGCAACACTGGCTGACATCTACCTGGGCAAGATCACCAAATGGAACGACCCGAAACTCGCCGCAGACAACAACGGTGTTTCATTGCCTGACACAGCCATCAACGTGGTTCACCGTTCCGATGGCTCCGGCACGACATTCATTTTCGCCACCTACCTCACTCAGACGAACTCCGAGTGGCGCGCATCCGTCGGTGCAAACACTTCGGTGGCCTGGCCAGTCGGCATGGGCGGCAAAGGTAACGAAGGAGTTGCCTCCAACGTAAAGAGTATCAAGAACTCGATCGGCTACGTTGAATATGCTTACGCTCTGCAAAACAAAATGAGCTATGTGTTAATGAAAAATCGCGACGGTCAATTCGTCAAGCCGGAAGCCTCAAACTTCCAAGCTGCTGCGGCCAACGCAAAATGGAA
This sequence comes from uncultured Gallionellaceae bacterium, assembly GCA_964532405.1. Classification (GTDB taxonomy): domain Bacteria; phylum Pseudomonadota; class Gammaproteobacteria; order Burkholderiales; family Gallionellaceae; genus PALSA-1006. The sequence goes on from CAZHIC010000021.1 coordinate 30,929, forward strand.
AGCTGAGGAAGGTTTTTATCAAGTACTGACAAACCAACCGGGCAAGGACAGCTGGCCTATCAGCGGCGCGACTTTTATCTTGATGCATACAAGCCAAGCCAATGCAGAATCCGCCAAGGAAGTGCTGAAGTTCTTTGACTGGGCTTACAGCAATGGCGGCAAACTCGCGGCAGATTTGGACTACGTGCCGTTGCCGGAAAACGTCGTTAAGATGATTCGCGCTTCCTGGAAGTCACAGATCAAAGCTGCCGATGGAAAAGCTGTTTGGCAATAAATAAGCAAGCGGAGACACGCCAAGATTACACCGGCATGTCTCCGATATAATTTGAGGGGGTTTCGACCCCCCCAAATTTTGAAAATTGATTTTACATCCGGTGAAAATCCATTTTCAAAATTTGAGTGAATCGATCATCAGGCCACTATGCATACGTTAGACACGCGCTTAAAACGACAAAGTCTGCTGGACATCCTGTTCCGCAACATCACCCGCTTATCTGCACTGGCAGTGCTGGCTTTAATGATAGGCATCATCATTACGCTGATTATAGGCAGCATGCCCGCCATCAACGCATTCGGATGGGAGTTCCTGATCAGCTCGGAATGGAACCCCGTCACGGAACGATTCGGCGCACTGGTTCCCATTGTCGGCACCTTGGCTACTGCCACCATCGCCTTATTGATCGCCATCCCCGTCAGTTTCGGCATCGCCCTCTTCCTGACCGAGCTTTCGCCGCAATGGCTGCGCCGGCCGCTGGGCATCGCCATTGAGTTGCTCGCCGGCATACCCAGCATTATTTACGGCATGTGGGGCTTGTTCGTGTTCGTGCCCTTATTTGCCGAACATATCGAACCCTGGATCAACGACCACTTGGGTACAATCCCGCTCATCTCCCCTTTGTTCACCGGCCCCAACTTGGGCATCAGCGTACTGGCCGCAGGAATTATTCTGGCCATCATGGTCATCCCGTTCATCGCATCGGTGATGCGCGACGTGTTCGACGTCGTCCCGTCGCTGCTCAAAGAGTCTGCCTACGGACTGGGCGCCACCACATGGGAAGTGATGTACCAAGTCGTGCTGCCTTACACCAAGATCGGCGTGGTCGGCGGCATCATGCTTGGTTTGGGGCGCGCCCTGGGTGAAACAATGGCCGTCACCTTCATCATCGGCAATGCACACAAACTCAGCGCATCGCTACTTGAGCCGGGCAACAGCATCTCCTCCGCTCTGGCCAACGAATTCACCGAAGCCGTCGGCGACCTGTATACCTCGGCTCTGGTCGAACTCGGCCTCATATTATTTTTTATTACTTTCGTTGTGCTATCGATAGCCCGCTTCATGCTCTTCAAGCTGGCACAACGAGAAGGTCGCGGAGCCTGATATGTTTTCACTTTATGCACGACGTCGTTTCATCAACGGACTCAGCCTGACCATTTCCGTGCTCGCCATGGCATTCGGCTTATTCTGGCTGGGCTGGATCTTGTGGACCCTGCTGCTGCAAGGCCTTCCCGGCATGAGCAGCAGCATCTTTACACAGTCCACCCCACCCCCAGGTAGCCAAGGTGGATTGGGCAACGCCATCTGGGGCAGCCTGATGATGACCTCACTCGCCACGGTGATCGGCACACCGATCGGAATCCTGGCCGGAACCTATCTGGCTGAATTCGGCCAGCGCGGCTGGCTCGCCCCGGTCACCCGCTTCATCAACGATATTTTATTGTCCGCGCCCTCCATCGTGATCGGCCTGTTTATTTACGAAGTCTATGTCGTCAAGGTCGGCCACTTTGCCGGATGGGGCGGCACATTGGCGCTCTCTATCATCGTTATTCCCGTGGTCATCCGCACCACCGAAAACATGCTGCGCCTCATTCCCAACAGCCTGCGCGAAGCGGCCGCCGCACTGGGGACCCCGCAGTGGAAGATCATCAGTTCCGTAACTTTGCGCGCAGCGCGTGCCGGGATACTGACCGGCATTCTGTTAGCCGTAGCGCGTATCAGTGGCGAAACTGCCCCGTTGCTGTTTACCGCCCTGAACAACCAGTTCTGGAGCAGCAACATGAACCAACCGATGGCCAACTTGCCGGTAGTTATCTTCCAGTTCGCCATGAGCCCCTACGATGACTGGCGCAGTCTCGCTTGGGCGGGGGCGCTCCTCATTACGTTCAGCGTGCTCACCCTCAACATCGTCGCACGCGTGATGTTCCGTCAAAAAGCCAATACTTACTAAGGATGCAAGCAGATGAATGCTGAACAAAACATTACGCCCAAGCTGATTGTAAAAAATCTGAATTTTTACTATGGCGCAGACCGTGCACTGAATGACGTCAACCTGACCATCCCTGAAAAAATGGTCACCGCCTTCATCGGACCCTCCGGCTGCGGCAAGTCCACATTGCTGCGCACTTTTAACCGCATGTACCAGCTCTATCCCAAGCAACGTGCCACAGGTGAAATACTCCTCGACGGGCAAAACTTACTGGATAAGAATCAAGATCTCAACAAGCTGCGCGCCAAGATCGGCATGGTTTTCCAAAAACCCACCCCCTTCCCGATGTCGATTTACGACAACATCGCATTTGGCGTGAAGCTGTACGAAAGCCTGAGCAGCCACGACATGGCCGAGCGTGTGGAATGGGCATTGAAAAAAGCCGCATTGTGGAATGAAGTAAAAGACAAACTGAAGCAAAGCGGCACCGGGCTCTCCGGCGGTCAACAACAGCGTCTGTGCATCGCCCGCGCCATCGCCGTCAAACCCCAAGTGCTGCTGCTGGACGAACCCACCTCGGCACTCGACCCGATCTCCACCGCGCACATCGAAAAACTGGTCGATGAGTTAAAGAAAGAATTCACCATCGTCATCGTCACGCACAACATGCAGCAAGCCGCGCGCGTCTCCGACTTCACCGCCTACATGTACCTGGGCGACCTGATCGAATTCGGCGACACCAGCACCGTATTCACCAACCCGAAACGCAAAGAGACTGAAGATTACATCACTGGTCGTTTCGGCTAAAACTTGACTGCTATTCCATCCGCAGACTCGCGGCAGATTTATTAATCTGATCAGTCTGCGGGTCACAGCTCTTCAAGAGCAACACAGCACCCCACCTCCCGCCCCGATCTAGCCTCGTCCCAGCCCAAAGCCCCAGAAACTGCTAGCGCAATCTGCCACAGCTCACTTTCCGTCAATTTCGCCAATATCAACAACGGCATACGGCGGCGCAGCAGGTCTTCCAAATGTACGACCATTTCCTCACGCGCACAAAACAACAGGTCGGCGTAGATAAACGGCAGCGCGGGCACGATACGTGCAGCCAGCGATGGGTGCGTTTCGACATCGCGCAGAATATCGCTCGCGCGTTTGCCATGTCGGCGCATGAGCCACTTGGCGCATTCGGCATCGAGACCCAGCTTATGCGCCTGCCCGACGATGACCGCAGACCATGCAGCGAAATCCTCCGGCGCCCATGGAAATAAGCGCCCCTTGGTGCGGCACGCCACATCCACGCCGAGCTGCGCGCACACCGCATCCACGATCACCGCAGCATCTTCCCGCGCCGAAGTGAGCTTGCCGCCGACGGAGTAGAACACCCCATTGCTGCCCGTCTTCAATTCCCAATCGCGGCTGACGGCAGAGGGCGATGCCGCATCGCTTTGCCCCAACACGCGCACACCGGCATAGCTGCCGATCACATCGCGTTCCGTCCATTGCGTTTTAAGATAATGATTCACCTCGCACAGCAGATAATCCACATCGGCTTTTTCCACCGCCACGCGTTCGACGTCGCCGCGATAATCGGTATCGGTCGTGCCCACCAGCGTAAGCCCATACCACGGGATCATGAAGAACACGCGCCCGTCGGACTTGGCGGTAAGCAACAGAGCCTCCTCCCCCAATATCTTCGGCAAGATGAGATGGATGCCCTTGCTCAGACGACACCATGCACGACTGACCTCTGCGTCAGCCATCCATTGTCCCGTGGCATTCACCACTGAGCGAGCATGAATGTCTCGAATTTCTCCGGTAACACTGTCTTGCACCACTGCGCAGAACAGTTCCTTCCCCCTCTCAGGGGGAAGGCTAGGATGGGGGTTGTCTCGCTGGGATGACGGAGATTCTACCCCCTCCCTAGCCCTCCCCCTGTAAGGGGGAGGGGATGTTTCGATCAGCTTGCAGTAATTGACGCATACCGCACCTGCATCCATCGCACCTGCGACCAATTCCAGCACCAAGCGCCCATCGTCGGTTTGCGCATCGGCGTAGGTAAATCCGCCCTTCATCCCATCTTGTGACAGCACAGAAAAGCGTTGAGCAAATCTGGTACGATCAAAGTAACGATGCTTCATGCCCGCATCTGGGCTGCGCGCCAGCCAATCGTACAGCGTGAGCCCCGCTTTCAGTTGCAACCTGCCGACACGGCTGTGCGCATACACCGGCACGCCGAAACGCAACGGCCACACGCGATGTGGCGCAGCCTCCAGCAACATGCCGCGCTCGGTCAAGGCCTTCTTCACCAGCTTGAAATCGAATGACTCCAGATAGCGCAAACCGCCGTGGATCAACTTGCTGGACGCGGAGGATGTCGCGCCCGCCCAGTCGCCCTGCTCGACCAGCGCGACCTTCAGTCCGCGCAACGCCGCGTCATAAGCCGTCCATGCGCCATAAATGCCGCCGCCGCACACCAACAGATCAAAAGGCGTGGCCTTCAATCCGGCAAAGTTACGCTTCATGCGCCCCTCATGCGCAACGCCTTTTGCGGCAGATCGCTGATGAGAATATCCACGCCGAGATTCAGCGCCTTGTTGATTTCTTCATCTCTGTTGCAGGTGTACACCGCGATGCTTTTGCCTTGCTCTCGCAACAACCGGACAAAGGATTCATCCAGCGTGTCGATAGGCAGACACAGCCCGCGCAGAAAACCGTGCTCAGCCAGAACGCGCTCGGCATCCGCCAGAGTCTGATCTGTCTCGAAATTGTAGACCAGAGGAAATCCCGGCCGGTACTGCTGTGCGTAAACCAAACTGGCAAGATCAAACGAAGACACGAGGATGGCATCGCCATGCGTAGCACCGACCCTATCCAGCGTCTGCCGCACCTTGATCTCATGCCGCGCACGTTCTTCCCAATCGCGATTTTTGATTTCGATCAGTAGGCGACAGCGATGGCGATATACCTCCAGAAATTCCTGCAAACGCATGATGCCTTCCGCCCGAACGCCTTGGCCGAAATGCTCCGCAAAATCCATCGCCCTCAATTGCGTATAGTTGAAATCGTCGATGTGTTTGGCACCGAGACCGGGCAGCTTGCTCAGGAAGCGGTCATGCCACAGCACCGCCACTTCATCACGACTCAGTTGCACATCAGTCTCCATACCGTCGATGGCATAGCTCAGCGCCCTGTCGAAAGCACTACGCGTATTCTCCGGCGCTTCCCTGTTCGCGCCGCGATGGGCGAATATCAGGCTACGCTTGTGCAACTCGGCATTCCTTGTGCTCATGTCATTGCATCCTTAAACAGAGGCCTAAGTGTAATCTGAATTTCTGCATCCATTGTTGAAGCTGAAAAAATATTGACGTACTATTCTCCCGGATAGAAATTGGGCAATCTTTCAACTGTTCCGCCACATCAATTCGCATGAGAAAATGACATGAGTCACACACCTTCAGAACCCACTGCACAAAATATGTCCACGAATGATAAGCCCGCCATCAACTTCGACCTCAACGCCTCGATGGCCGACATCGAAAAGCAGTTGGAAGAAGCACGGCGTAGCACGGCGCATGAATTCATCGAGCCGCAACGCCCGGCATTTCAAACAGAGTTGCAGACCCCGCCAGTGACGCCACCCCCGCCGCCCGTGCAGACCCAGGCTTTCGAGTCCAGCTTCCTTGCCGAATTGGCGCAGGAATCCGCAAAAAAACAAGGAGTCAACTTGTCTGCGACGCAAGAGTTGCAAGCCCGTTCGCAACGCCTGCACGACGCCCTCAATCGCATCACTGGCTTCTTCACCCCGTTAATCCAGTATGCCAACAACATGGAGCCGGACATCTCCAGAAGCTATCGTCTTGATGCCCGCACCACCTATACCCGGTTGAAATGGCGCGGTGCTTTTCTGGATAGCCGGAAGCAGGATCTGTCATCCGCCGCGCTGCTGGCTCACGTCACCTTCAGCGTCAATTACTGCGCCCCCGAATCCGTCCTGGCCACCCGCCCCTGGGATCAACTCGAAGCGCTGAAGGCTGAATTGAACAGCCTTAAATTAAAAGCACTGGACGAATCGGAGTTGGACAGTAAACGCCCGAAACAAGAATGGCTACAAGTACGTTTGGCACCCGAATTTCCCGTGCATCTCAGATTTCAGGCCAACTACGACAAAGGTCACATCGACGTCATGAGTCGCAACTTGCTTGCCTTCGGCATCAACGCCTTCAAGCTGCAACCCGAGGATGTCACGTCCGCACTACTGGACGACTTGGGCAGAATTCTGCTCAGCCGTGCGGATAAACTTCCCTCCGCACTTATCCCTCTCTGAACAGCGCAACCATTGCTGACCCGAACTCACATCCGACCCTATGCGTCGATTGGCGACATATCCATTCGGCAAATCGTAGCCGCCATCCTGCTGGCTCTGCTGCTCCATGCACTGGTTCTGCTCGCGTTTTACTGGAACCCATCGGAAGCGCAACTCGCGCAAAGACAAACGATTGAAGTATCCCTTGAGGTGTCCACACCCGACAGCTCGCCTGAACCTGAGAGACGCTCTTCTCCCAAGCCGCAACCGATACCCGAGGAGGCTCCCGCTGTGCTGCCCGTTCCGCAGGTCACGCAGCCTGCGCCGCAAGTAGCCGCAACGCCGCCCGCGCCAATTCAACCCGCCCCCCCGACGCAAAACAGCGCGCCACCAGCCGAAGAGATTCAGCCCTTATTCCGCCTGACGCGCATGCCCAGTTTTCTGAGAAAAATCGAAGCGGTCTATCCCGCCCCGGAGCGGCGCGCAGGCACACAAGCGAATGTGCTGGCGGAAGTAACCATCGACTCCCAAGGCAATGTGCTGAATGTGCGCATCTTGAAAAGCGGCGGCGCAGCCTTTGATGAAGCGGTGAAACAAGCTTTGCAGAAAAGCCTATTCAACCCCGGCATGATCGAAGGCAAGCCTGTCGGCACGCGCTTTCAAGTGCCGTTCCGATTTAATTTAAACTAGAAAACAATCCCCATGAGAAATCACTTATTCCTGAAATTCTGCCTCCTCATGAGTTTCGCCTGTTCCTGCATTGCCAGTACATCCGTCTATGCGGACGAATGGAAGGTGTCCGGGCTGGTGCTGGAAAAAGGCACGCGCAAACCCTTGGGCGGCGCGTACATTGCGGTGCGCGAGAACGAGTCCATCACGTCTATCTCGGATGAACAGGGTCACTTCGAAATGCAGTTACCCGCTGCCGGACGCTACACCCTGAGCGCAGCCACGTTGGGCGGCAGCAGCCCGATCAACATCGTCATCGAGCTAAAGCCGGGTGGACAGCAGCCGTCGCCCACTTTTTATCTGCCTTCTGCCACGCTTCTGGAAGAGATCGTGGTGCGCGGCGAACGCAGCCCGGATCGCGTCAGCAAGAGCGTCATCACCGGTACGGAGCTGCGCCGCGTTCCCGGCTCCGGCGGCGACCCACTGAAGAGTTTGCAAGCCTTGCCCGGCGTGGTTGCCAGCAATGGCGGCGCGCCCGCCGTGCGCGGTTCCGGCCCCGGCGACAATCTGTATTACGTGGACAGCTTGCCCATAGGCAAGATTTTTCACTTCGGCGGCATCAGCGTTTTCAACGCCGACCTGATCCAAGATTTCAATTTATATAGCGCGGCCTTTGCGCCGCGCTACGGCGATGTCACCGGCGCGGTGCTGGATGTCGCCCTGCGCGAACCGCGCAGCGACCGTCTCGGCGGCAAGGCCAACATCAATTTGATCGGTGCCGATTTTCTGGTGGAAGGTCCCGTCGCCGACAACCAGTCTTTCTTCTTCGCGGCGCGGCGCAGCTATTTCGATCTGCTGATCAAGCAGATCGAACAACGCGGCGTCACCGTGCAGATTCCCAACTACAGCGACTATCAGGGCAAGTATCTGTGGAAACTGAATGAGACAGACCGGCTCACGCTGCATGTACAGGGCGCAAAGGACGAACTCAAATTGAATGTGGGCGGCAGTTCGGATATCGCCAAGCAGCAGCCCATATTGAGCGGGGATTTGAATTTTTCCGATGCCTACGCCATGCAGGCGGCCGTGTGGGATGCGGCCATTTTTTCGGGCACGCAAAACAAACTGGCGCTGGAACACATCACCAGCGACTCCAACAGCACAATTGCAGCAGCCGGCAACCTGAGCATAGCGCAAGACACCAACCAGATACGCGAGCTCGTGCGCATCCCACTGGCAGAAGGTCACGAGCTGGCACTGGGCAGCAACTTGAGCCGCATCCAGACCCGCGTCAACGCCGACATCATTAACCCCACCTGCACCCAGTTCAATCCGAAATGCGATTTCAGCAGCATGTCGCGTTCACAGCTCAACGAATCTTTTTACACCAATGCCTGGGAATTTTCCGCACAAGATCGCAAGCGGGTTGCGCCCAAACTCACGCTAGTTGGAGGCATCCACCACAGCGGGGACGACTATCTGAGCAAGTCATATACCGAGCCGCGCTTGGGGATGGAATGGGACTGGGACGAGCGAACTTTACTCACTGCCGGCTGGGGACGCCATAACCAATTACCCACCGGACAACAGATCTCGCCCAAATTCGGCAACCCCCAACTTGAGCATCTGCGCGCCGATCACAGCGTGATCGGCATCACCAAAAAACTGGATAACGACTGGTCGTGGAAAGCCGAAAGCTACTACAAAAAATTCAGCCATCTGGTCATCAGCGACCCGCAGTTAAACTACATCAACGGCGCCAGCGGCAAAGCCTACGGCGCCGAACTGCTCATCAAGAAAGACGGGCTCTCCAAGCTCACCGGCTGGCTGGCTGTTTCGCTGGCGCGTTCCGAGCGGCAAAACGATGTGACCGGCCAAGCATTCCGCTTCCAGTATGACCAACCGATCAACACCACACTGGTCACCAACTACAAGCTGAGCAACGAGTGGACGATGGGGGCCAAGTGGAACTACCACTCCGGCACGCCCTACACACCGGTGATCGGTGCGACCCAAGACGGCACCGGGCGCTACATTCCCGCGTATGCACCGGTCAACTCCGGCACCCTGCCCGAATATCACCGTCTGGATCTGCGCTTCGAACGCAGCTATATATTCAACACCTGGAAACTGAACACCTACTTCGAATTGAACAACGTCTACTTCCGCCAGAACCTGTCCGGCTACCGCTACGACGCGACCTACACCGTCAAAGAGCCGGTGTACCCGCTGGTGATTCCGTTCTCGTTTGGGGTTCAGGGCGAGTTCTAAATTGTGAAGGAGCGGGCCTTGCCCGCGATTATTTTCTATTCGCGGGCAAGACCCGCTCCTACACTCCTATCCGTTCTCATTCGGCGTGCAGGGCGAGTTCTGCCCCCTTTTTTATCGCGAAGAGTCCAGAAGACTTATGAGCGAGGGGTGCTAGCCTTTGCTAGAATCCACATATAGCACATACATACGGAGGTTGTCATGACTCAACTACATTGTTATGTCTCCGAGGACATCGCCCATCAAGCTCAACGCCGTGCCAAGCAATCAGGATTAAGTCTTTCGCGTTATCTGGCAGAGTTGGTCAAGCGCGACACCAGTGCCAGCGCAAGTTGGTCGGAAGGCTATTTTGATCTTTTCGGAAAATGGGAAGGTGAGCCGCTGGAACGCCCTCCCCAATTAGCTCTGGAAAAGCGTCTGGAATTCAAATGATTTACCTGCTTGATAGCAACGTCTGTATCCATCTGATCAACGAAAAACATCCGCTCATTCTGCAACACTTCAAGCAACATAGCCCCGCTGACATTGCGATATGCAGCATAGCTAGTTCCCAGCCAGAAATATAACGAATTGATTTTATTTAACAAAAGCTAATTATTTGAGTGGAAAAGCCTAACGGAAGTGCGTATGATTACAGTCAAGCCATTGATTGCAAACGTACAACACAACCATTAGGGACTCCAAAATGCGCACGAAACGTACACACCAGATGAGTATATACGAGACAT
>CAZHIC010000022.1:0-40855 GCA_964532405.1 uncultured Gallionellaceae bacterium
CGGGCATGGGCGTACTGGATGTAATACACCGGATTGTCGTTGCTCTGCGATTTGGCGAGGTCGATGTCGAACACCAGTTGCGAATCGGGATGGCGCGCGGCAAGAAAATAGCGCGTGGCATCACAACCCACTTCGTCGATCAGGTCGCGCAAGGTGACGTAGCTGCCCGCGCGCTTGGAAATCTTCACCTCTTCGCCGTTCTTCAGCACCGTCACCATCTGGTGCAACACGTAATCCGGCCAGCCCTTAGGGATGCCCGCACCCAGCGCCTGCAAACCAGCGCGCACGCGGGTGATGGTGCTGTGGTGATCGGAACCCTGCTCGTTGATGACGCGCTCGAAACCGCGCCGCCATTTGTCCAAGTGGTAAGCCACGTCCGGCACGAAGTAGGTGTAACCGCCGTCGCTCTTACGCATCACGCGGTCTTTATCGTCGCCGAAATCGGTGGTGCGCAACCACAACGCATTGTCCTGCTCGTAGGTGTGGCCGCTGGCGATGAGCTTCTGCACCGTCTCTTCCACTTTGCCGTCGGTGTACAACGCCGACTCCAGCGAGAACACATCGAACTCCACCTGAAACGCGCGCAAATCCAAATCCTGCTCGCGGCGCAAATAGGCCACGGCGAAATGGCGGATCGCTTCGGCATCGTTCGCATCGCCTTTGCCTGTGGTGTGCTGGTCGTGCGCCCCCGACACGTTACTGGCGAAGCCAGCCGTTTGCGGGAGGGGGCGTGGGGACGGCCCACTCCCATCTTGGAATCTCGCGCTTGGTGTAGGGCCGTCCGCTTCGACGGTTTCTTTTGCCATGTAGCTGCGCGCCACATCCGCAATGTAATCGCCGCGATACCCAGACTCAGGCCAGGATGGATCGTCCGGGGTGACACCCTTGCAGCGCAATTGCACGGACAGCGTGAGGTTGTCGATTTGCGCACCCGCATCGTTGTAGTAAAACTCGCGCGTCACATTCCAGCCCGCCGCACGCAGCACATTGCACAAGCAATCGCCCACCGCCGCACCGCGCCCGTGGCCGACATGCAAAGGGCCGGTCGGATTAGCGGAAACAAACTCCACTCCCACCTTGCGCCCGCCACCGACATGCACATGGCCGTAACCCGCACCCGCCTGTAACACCCCATGCACCACATCCTGCTTCGCGGCAGTGGTGATGAACACATTGATAAAACCCGCACCCGCGATCTCGACTTTCTCGATAACTTCGGACTTCGGCAGCACCGCGATCAGCGCATTCGCAATATCGCGCGGCGATTTGCGCAACGGCTTGGCCAACTGCATCGCCAGATTGCAGGCGTAATCGCCATGCGAAGCCTGCTTGGGACGTTCAATGAGAATGATCGCGCCAACATAATCGGGCGCAACCTCGCGCAAAGCCTGCGCGAACAAATCGGATAAATGGGATTTGAAATTTAAAACAGCGGACATGAAACAGCACCTTTTAAGAGGCGCGGATTATAGCATTGGGGCAGCGGCGGGTTGTATGTGCAAGGTTAGACAACTGAAAGGCTGTTTGCGAATAATTATCTTAACCCGTTTCAGCTAGTCGATCCTCTCCAAAGCAGTCGATCAACGTTTGAAACCCGCCTGTGCGGCTTTTCGCGCAGGTCTGGCGGAATGATTGGTATACATCAGTGTGGCATTCACAGTGGCATATTGCCCTTTTCCCATTCCTCGCAATATTCAATATACGTACTATCAAATACAGCATCTAAGCTGGGAATTTTGACTAAACAGATCGATAGTAATACTAGCGGATACTGAGTCGGCGACTCAGGGACGACCTTCGCCCATTCCGATGCATTTCGCAACCACCCCATTACTCGCAATGGTTCACCAATGCGTATGAAAGATTGTCTTTTTATTGGAAACGCAAACATAACTCGGATAGCTGTTCCCGAATTTTCATCCAAGGACAGCTCAATAATAGGCTGTCCTCTAGAATTGGTAATAGCAGATTTAATTTTTCCTTCAATTGAAACGCCATGTCCATCCCATTGTTCTGGATTGGCATAAGCTTCTTGAATTGACTTTGCAAAGTTTATAACGGGAAAGGGCTGATTCAAGGGGGGCAAAGGCATGCTCCTTAATGGAGTCGCTCTTTTCAAATTTGATTCAGCTAATGTTGGTAATGGTGATAATCCAAGGATTATCAGTGACAAGAAAGTTGCTAAAGCGTTCCGGAAAGAAGGGCTCATATAACAGGATTCAAAGAGGACAAGTTCAGATTCATTTTTACGAACGCTCCATCAACCCGCTTGCCCTGCATGTTGCGCCGCCTCGATCCCCGCCCGTGCTAGGAAACCTGAACGCGATTCGCCCGCACGCTTGGCCGCATCATCAATCAAGGTAAGCACCCTGTTCACACGCTCGGTGGTGTCTTCCAGTCTGATTAAATCGAGTTCGACTAATGCCCAGACACCGTCCGCATAATCGGGATTGCTTTGGTGATGCTCAATGGGATGCACAGCGGGCAGCGCTTCGCCCCCTAGCAACAATCCTTCAATGTGGCACTCCACCGCTTCGTGCGCCATCTCTAGCGCCTCATCCAATGTTTCGCTTGCCGAGAAACAACCGGGCAGATCGGGAACGGTTACGCCGTAATCGCTGTTCTTGTCTTTGTGAATCACAATCGGGTAACGCATGGTTATTTCCTTAGTCAATCTGCCGCAGACATTCGGATTGTGTACCAACTAACAGTGCTCGCTCGCATTATTTTCTACCGAGCCGCTTACTCGCACGCTTCGCCTCACTCAACAGACTCGGCCAATCATCCAACGATTAAGGGGTCAGGTTCGCAATGATTCACGCCGCCTTCCGCCCCAGCCCCTCAGCCACATTGGAGCAGCATTCAATGACTTGGTGATTTGGATAGCAATGAATCCCGATTGAAATTTCAGCCGAATCTTTTTACACCCGCCTTCTTGGCGGCCTTCTGCAAATCTTCATCGAGCGTGGCCAGCGCCATGCCTTGCCGCAAGGCTAGTTCGAGGTAAGAAGCATCATAGGCGGATAGTTTGTAGCGTCGTGCAAGTTGAAGCGTATCGGGCAGTGTGTGTGCGAATGTGGCCGAGTCCACTTCAATATCCACTCCTTCCAGCATCTCAAGAAATGTGCCGCTACGCGCCTCGGTCACAAGGCCTTTTGCTTCTGCTCTGGCAATGACATTTGCCACCTCAAGACCCCATGTCACGGGCACAAGAGCGTTGTCATGTTTCATCGCATCAAGCACTTTTCCTGCATAGGTAATTTCCTGCGGTTTGCCATCACCGAAAAACCAACGCATGGTCACCGAGTTATCAAGAACGAAACTCACGCACGCCCCTCTTCAATGAGCGCTTTGATGTCCACTCCACGAATCGGATCTGCCCGCATGAATGCCTTGAGTTTTTCTGCTGCCGCAACCTTGTTCTTTACTTTTGCTCCCAAGCTGGGCACCAAATCCGCAATGGGCTCTCCACGATTAGTGATGGTAAAGCTCTTCCCGGTTTTTACCTGCCGTAACAATTCGGGGAGCTTGGTTTTCGCTTCATATGATCCAATTTCAATCTTCATGACACCCTCCTGCACTATGCGCTTGATGTAGACCAGTATATAGACCAGCCTATTTAAAATCAATTCCGTTAGTTCGAAAGGGGATAGGTTCGCACTGTTTTCTACACCGCCCTCGGACACAAACGCAACACCCGCATATTCGAGCTCACGCCCTCTGCTTTGGCCCTCTGCTTTGGCCCTCTGCTTTGGCCCTCTGTTTTGGCACGCTCCTCTAACTTGGCATGAACTGATTTCGGCAAACGCGTAATGAATTTACGGACACTTCCGGCACGGTGTCGGGGCGATAGAACGGTGCTGAAATTTCCTTGCTTGCATCTTTGCGCACGGATACCCAAGTCTTGAAAGCATCCTTGTCATTGGCAACAGCCTCGGCTTCTGTCGCGCCATCCGACATGCAACCGGGAAGATCGGGAAAGGTGATTAAGAATCCGCCGCCGTCTTCTTCTTTCGGAAGCTGGCTGATGATGTGGAAATACACCTCGAATGGATAAGGCGGTTTGACGTTTTTGATTTTCTTGATGGTCGCGGTGGCCATTTCTTTAACTCCTTAACAAACTAATCAGCTACGCTTCACTTTTTACCGAGCCGCTTGCTTGCACGCTTCGCTTCATCCAATAAACTCAACCAATCATCCGGTGGATTTCCGCTTTTCAGTATGCGCTGAAAAACTTGGTAGGCATCGGTATCGCTGCCATATGCGCGCTTGGTGTTTTCGTCGTTGACCCACGCGTAAACGATGATTTTGCTCTCTTGGTGGTAGCGAAAAAACAAACGGTATTGCTGGAAAAATTTAGCACGGAACCAGTGTTTTCGGTCATCGCCCAGGATCGCGCCCTGACGATATTCCGGTCGTGCCGGATTCTGCGGGATCACTTCAAAGGCCAGTTTGTTGATGGCAGCCAAGCGTTTGTTGGCGTTCTTGTTGATATAACCGCTCGGGTCTTTTTGCTGCAACGCGGCGACTTGGGCAGTCAGGGCTTCAAGGGGATCGAGGAAAAGCGGATGCGCGAAAATCGTCCAGCCATTGATGACCAAGGCTGAAGACGACTGAGTCATTCGTCTTCAGCCGCCAAAGGCGCATTAAGGTCAACTTTGACTTTTTTTACCCGCGACTTGATGCGCTTGCGCAATCCGGCATCAATACTTTTTAAGTGTTCGGGGTGACTGGACATGTCGTGCGCCAGAAAACTCAGGAATTGCCCCAGCACCGGATCATTCTCGGTCTCACTGGTTGCACGCGCCAATAACACGCCACCGTCCGGTTGGATAAGGTAGCTAATCTTGTCGCGCTTACCCAGCTTGAGCGCATGGCGCACCGCATTTGGAACCGTGGTTTGGTAGCGGTCGGTCAGGGTGGATTCGAGTTTCAGTATGTGAGCCATGACGGACTTCCCTTAGTGATACATTCGGCGATCATGGTAATGCGAACGCATTACCCCGTCAACAATTTAACCTTAATCCGCCGCAGGCAACCGTATGGTGTACTGCCCCGACTTCTCGTCGCGCACTACCACCAGTAATTTCTGGCTATGCGCGTCTTCCACCAATTCCTTGAACGAGCGGTAGCCGTAATACGATTCGGTGAATCCCGGTTTGCGGCGCTGCATGGTGGTCTTGACCATGGAACCCCAAATTTTTTCATCCGAGCCGCGTTCGGCGATAAGCGCCTCGACGGTCTCGACGATGAAGTCGAGCGCTTCCTGACGTTTGTCTTCATCAGCCTTCGCAGCTTGCGGCTTGGCTTTGCCCGCTGCCGGTTTTGCCGGAGCTTTTTTCTCGGCGCGTTTTTGCTTTGCTTCCTGCGCGCGCACTAGGTCGTCGTAGAAAATGAATTCGTCGCAGTTGGCGCTCAACAAATCCGAGGTCGAATCTTTCACGCCGATGCCAATCACGTACTTGTTGTTCTCGCGCAGCTTGGAAACCAGCGGCGAAAAATCGGAATCGCCGCTGATGATGACGAAGGTATCCACGTGAGCTTTGGTGTAGCAGAGGTCGAGCGCGTCCACGACTAGGCGGATGTCGGCGGAGTTTTTACCGCTTTGTCTCACATGCGGAATCTCGATCAACTCGAAGGACGCTTCGTGCATGGTCGCCTTGAATTCCTTGTAACGATCCCAATCGCAATAGGCTTTCTTGACCACGATGCTGCCTTTGAGCAGCAGGCGTTCCAACACTTTCTTGATTTCAAACGGCGCGTACTTGGCGTCGCGCACGCCCAGCGCTACGTTCTCGAAGTCGCAGAACAGAGCCATGTTGGTGATTTCGGGTTGGGCTGCCATGTGTATCTCCTTTTTTCAAGCTTGAATAAAATGAAACTCTACTTGTCCTGTAGGAGCTGGCCTAGGCCGTGTTCGGCGCTGATGCGGCCGTCGAATTTAGCCACGACTTTGTACACGATGCGGTTGACGTCGTGCTCGTGCTGTTCGATGAAAGCATTGTTTTGCGCTGCATCCAGCATGGAGTGCGGCGACCTCCCCGGTGAACACCGCTTCCTTGGCAACGATGGTTGCCAAGGAGAGGATCACGTCTTCATGTTCCCTCATGTTGGGCGGCAATCAACACCACCGGGTTTGTGTGGGCGATCAATAGCCAGTTTTGACGTGTACATCGGGCAAACTCTCACCATCGGCAATCAGCATCCAGATCAACATGGCGATACTTTCTGTGGCGATCACGGTGTGGCGGTTGCCGGATGCCATCATTTTTTCTCTGAGTTCTTGGCGCACCGCGGGTAGTCCGGTCAGGTCGAATAAGATGTCGATGTCGTCACCCTTTGCCATCAATTGGTTGATGTTCAAATTCTGCACGCCGTGCGTCTTGGCCAAGACCGTACCGGATGTCTCCCCTTTTTCCGCGACCGCCACGATTTCGATACCTTTATCGGCCCGGCCCAGTAGTTTTTCCAAAAATACCGAACCCACTCTACCCAGCCCCACGATTGCGATTGATTGCTTTTGCATGTTACCTCCCCTTGTGGTTAAAAAATGAACCCAACTTTTATGTGCAAACAACAGATACGACAACTTCAAATCGCGAGCCGTAGCAACGCCTTTGTCCGGCGCGCCGCCCGTGCCATGTTGGTCAAGTCAGCGGAGGGTGATCCTCCGGGTTGGCGGGCCGCTTCAAGAACCATATCTGATACAGCGAAATCAGAATCTGCAACGCCATCGAGAACCCCAATATGCCACCGGCCACAATCACCACGATAGCGTAATGATAATCCCATTTGGTCAGAAACCAGGATGCGACGTCCACGAATACGGCCAGCATCGGCGACACCACCAAGAAGCGTTTGAACCAGACGTTTACCTCGGCCTGGATAAAAATAAATCCGATCACGAAAAGCAACATGCTGATGCCGAGCAAATGGATGTGCGACAGCTTGAGCAAACTCGCCATGGACATGCCGGTATCGGTTTTGGATACCTCGCGCAGCCCCGCATAAGTAGTGAAATCGGGATAGTTCGGGTTGATTTTTTTGTCGTGGCAATTCAGGCAGGTCTTCGCAAGGATAGGGTGAATCTCTTTATCGTACTGGCCTTCCTCCGCGCCGTCCTTCAGCCATGCCACGATGCGCATACGGTCCTCATCTTCGATAAACCCGGCCATCGGGCCGCGGATCGCCGCCTCCAAACGCGTGCCGCTGCGGTTGCCGTAATAACTGCTCGCCACATCGGAAATGGATAATCCCGGTTTCCCGTCATTCATTTCGTGGGTGACATACAGGTAAGCGATCGCCATCAGATAACCGAGACCGACCAATAGGAGGAAAGAGGTATAGAGCAGTTTTTCGCTGACGGTCTTGGTATAAAAACGGTGTATCGACATTTTTGCGTCCCCTTGGTAAATTATGCACAGCACTCTAAAACTCTAACGGGTCAATGTCCAGCGACCAGCGAAGTTTTCGTGCGGGAAGCTGTTCCAGCGACGGGTCCCATGCGCGCAAAAATTGCTGTAGCGATTTTCGGGTAGTGCTCTGCACCAAGAGCTGCGCGCGGATATGGTTGGCGCGCTTCGGCATCGAAGCCGCAACCACGCCGTAGACCTCCACGGGCATCGACAAGGCCATTGCGGCTGCGCGCGCGCGCTTCAAAAAGGCGTACACCTCGTCCTCCTGTTTACCTTCCGCGCGCAACAGCACTTGAAAAACGAACGGAGGGAAGCCCGCTTGTTCGCGCTCCGCCAGCAAAGTCTGCGCCCACGTATCGTAGTCGTGCGCGCGCAAAGCGCGAAACAGGGGATGATCGGGGAAGGCGGTTTGCACCAACACTTCGCCCGGTTTGTCGGCACGACCGGCACGCCCCGCCACTTGGGCGAGTTGCGCGAAGAGTTTCTCCGAGGCGCGAAAGTCTGCGCTGTACAGCGCACCATCCGGATTCAACACACCGACCAGCGTCAAATTGGGGAAATCGTGCCCCTTCGCCAATATCTGCGTGCCCACCAGAATGTCCACCGTTTCGTCTTCGATCTGTTTGCGCATGGCGAGCCAGCTGCCTTTGTTGCGCGTGCTGTCTCGATCCACGCGCAGGATGCGCGCCTCCGGGAAATGCGCCTGCAACGCTTCCTCGACGCGCTGTGTGCCGATGCCGACGGGTTGCAGATCGGTGTTGCCGCAATCCGGGCAGGCGTGAGGCACGCGCTCCTGATGGCCGCAGTGATGGCAGCGCAGACGGCGGTCTTTCAAGTGCAGCACCAGTTTGCCCGCGCAATTCGAGCAGCCCGATAGCCAGCCGCAGGCCGTACACATCAGCACCGGGGCGTAGCCGCGACGGTTGATGAAGATCAGGCTCTGTTCTTTGCGCTGTAGGCGCTCGCTCAGTGCGGTCAACATGAGCGGAGTGATGCCATCTTGCAGCGGGATGTTGCTGGTGTTGAGGCAGCGCACTTGCGGCAGCTGGGCTTGCGCGGCTGCGCGTTGCGTCAGTTTGAGCATTTGGTAGCGCCCGCTGCGCGCGTTGTAGTAGCTCTCCAACGACGGGGTGGCCGAACCCAGCACGATAGGCACGCCGCGCTGATTGGCGCGGAAAATGGCAACGTCGCGCGCCGAATAGCGCAAGCCATCCTGCTGTTTGAACGAGGAATCGTGTTCTTCATCCACCAGAATCAAGCCGAGTTGCGGCAGCGGGGTGAACACCGCCAGACGCGTGCCCAGCACGATGCGCGCCCGACCGGATTGCGCACGCAACCAATTTTTCGCGCGTTCGCCATCGTTCAAGCCGCTGTGCAAGCTCGCCAACTCGGCATCGGGAAAGCGGCTGCGGAAGTAATTTTCCAACTGCGGCGTGAGGTTGATTTCGGGCACCAGCAGCAACACTTGTCCGCCGCGCTGTAACACTTGGTGCATCAAATGCACGTAAACCTCGGTCTTGCCGCTGCCGGTGATGCCGTGCAACAGGAAGCAACGGAAGCCTTGCGCCTGCGCAACCGCATCCACCGCCCGTTGTTGAGCTTCCGTCGGCGTGTGAGTTTCATTGAAAACATGTGCAGCGGGTACGACTTCCATCATTGCGCGCGCCTCCACCCAGCCTGCTTCCATTAGCACCTTCAAATTTGCCGATGCGCTGGGCGACAAAGCGCGTACCTGACCGCCGCTCAAGACAGTGTGCTGCAAAGCCTGCAGGATGCGCTGCTGCACCACGCGACGCTTGGGGAATTGTTCCAGATCGAGCGCACACCCCGCATCGCTCAGGGCGTAACTTGATTCCTGCTTGATCGCGACCGCTTCCGCTGCACGCAAGCGTGCGGGCAAAGCCGCCATGACAGTCATGCCCAGCGGATGATGGTAATAGTCGCTACAGAAACGCAGCAGCGTCAGCAGCTCGGCAGGCAAGGGTGGCATATCATCCAGCACCTGTACGACCGGCTTGAGGCGTTCGCTCGCCAGATCGGAGCTTTCTGCCAATTCCATCACGATGCCAACAACGTGTTTACGCCCGAACGGGACGAGTACACGCTGGCCGATGTCCACCGACAAATCAGCGTCCACTAAATAATCAAATAGTGTTGACAACGGCACATCTAGCGCGACGCGAACGATGGGCATGTTAATGAATTTTTCTCCGGTAATTTCTATGCAATTTCACTAATGCGCTTGATGAATATACAGATTTTTTATTATGCACAAATCCTGTGGATAACTATGTGCATAACCCCCCAACAACCATGCTAACTGCTAATTATATATACTGTTTTTTTCATCTGCTCAAATTGCAGGCATTATATTACATGCTTATAATCAATATGTTATAAATAAACACAAAGGCCACAGACAAATCATCTGTGGCCTTTAGTTAATCCGTCGCCATGTTTATAACCGCACCGGATGTCAAGGGATTTTAATGATATTTTTTACTCAATTCATGCACGGCTTGCACCAGCGCAGCAGCGTTGTCCGGATTGGTGAATTGCGAAATTCCATGCCCCAGATTGAACACATGGCCGCTACCGTAGCCGTAGCTGGTCAGCACTTTTTCCACTTCATTGTGAATGACTTCAGGCGTGGCAAACAGTACGGTCGGGTCGATGTTGCCTTGCAGGGCAACTTTGTGGCCGACCTTCTGCCGTGCCACGCCGATGTCCATGGTCCAGTCCAGACCAACCGCGTCGCAGCCGATGTCGGCGATGCTCTCGATCCACAGACCGCCGCCCTTGGTGAACACGACGGACGGAATGCGCACCCCGTCTTTTTCTTTGATCAAGCCAGCCACGATGCGCTGCATATAGGGCAGCGAGAATTCATGATAAGCGGCGTGCGACAGCGCACCGCCCCAGGAATCGAAAATCATCACGGCTTGCGCGCCCGCTTCGATCTGTGCATTCAGGTAAGCGATCACCGACTGCGCAGTCACCTCCAGAATGTGGTGCATCAGCTTCGGCTCTTTGTACATCAAGGTCTTCACCTTGGCGTAATCGTCGCTACCACCGCCTTCGACCATGTAACAGGACAATGTCCACGGGCTACCGGAGAAACCGATCAATGGCACGCGTCCGTCGAGCGCCTTGCGGATCTGGGAAACGGCATCGGTCACATATTTCAGATCTTTGCCGATGTCGGGTACGCGCAGCGCCTTGATCGCGGCTTCGTCGCGCAAGGGGCGCTCGAACTTCGGGCCTTCGCCCTCGGAAAAATACAGTCCCAGCCCCATTGCATCCGGCACGGTGAGGATGTCGGAGAACAGAATCGCGGCATCCAACGGAAAGCGATCCAACGGCTGCAAAGTTACCTCCGTCGCCATGTCCGGGCTTTTGCACAGTTGCAAAAAGCTGCCAGCACGTTTACGGGTAGCGCAGTATTCCGGCAGGTAGCGCCCGGCCTGACGCATCATCCACACTGGCGTGTATTCGGTCGGCTGACGCAATAAGGCGCGCAGGAAGGTGTCATTTTTTACGTTGAAGTTCATGGTTGTCCTATTGTTAAAAAACTATTCGCAGATTCGCGCAGATTTTGGTTTGGTTTTAATCTGTGTAATCTGCAAAATCTGCGGACAAGGTTTTGATTAACGCGGCAAAACGGACGAACCCATCAGGAACTCATCCACCGCACGCGCCGCCTGACGGCCTTCGCGGATCGCCCACACCACCAGCGATTGCCCGCGCCGCATATCGCCCGCCGCGAACACTTTTTTCACGTTGGTCTGATAGCAACCCTCGCCGTCGGTGCTTGCCTTGGCATTGCCGCGCGCATCTTTCTCTACGCCGAACGCATCCAGTACTTGCGCCAACGGATTGGTGAAGCCCATGGCGAGGAACACGAAGTCGGCCTTGATTTCGAATTCGCTACCCGGCACTTCGACCATCTTGCCGTCCTTGAGCTCGATGCGCACCGCCTTGATGGCTTTGAGCACACCGTGCTCACCGACGAACTCTTTGGTGGCGATCGCCCAGTCGCGCTCGCAGCCCTCATCGTGCGAACTGGAGGTGCGCAATTTGAGCGGCCAGTACGGCCAAGTCAGCGGCTTGTTTTCCTGATCCGGTGCGCGCGGCATCACTTCGATCTGCGTGACCGAAACCGCACCGTGACGGTTGGAGGTGCCGACGCAATCGGAACCGGTATCGCCGCCGCCAATCACAATGACATGCTTGCCGTGGACGTTGATCGGGCTCTTCGCATCGCCGGCCACTTCTTTGTTTTGCGGAATGAGGAATTCCAGCGCGTAATGCACGCCTTTCAATTCACGTCCCGGCACAGACAGATCGCGCGGCTGTTCCGAACCGCCCGCCAGAATTACCGCATCGAATTTCTTTTGCAGGTCTTTCGGGTTGATGGTTTGCTTCGCATCGTTCGCGATACCTTTTGCGGGCGCTTCTTTGCCCACAAAAACGCTGGTGCGAAACTCGACGCCTTCGGCAACCAATTGCGCCATGCGCCAATCAAGCAAACGCTTGTCCAGTTTGAAATCGGGGATGCCGTAGCGCATCAGGCCGCCAATGCGGCTGTTCTTCTCGAACACGGTGACGGCATGACCCGCACGCGCGAGCTGTTGCGCAGCGGCCAGACCTGCGGGGCCGGAGCCGACCACAGCAACTTTCTTGCCGGTCTTTTTCTTCGCGGGTTGCGGCACCACCCAACCGTTTTCGCCGCCCTTGTCGATGATGGCGTGCTCGATGGATTTGATGCCGACCGCGTCGTCGTTGATGTTCAGCGTGCATGCCGCTTCGCACGGCGCGGGGCAGATGCGCCCGGTCACTTCGGGGAAGTTGTTGGTGGAGTGCAGCACGTCCAGCGCCTGTTTCCAGTTGCCGCGATACACCAGATCGTTCCAGTCGGGGATGATGTTGTTGACCGGGCAACCGTTGTTGCAGAACGGGATACCGCAATCCATGCAGCGCGCGCCCTGCTGTTTGGCTTCGGCATCGTTGAGATGTGCGACGAACTCGTGGTAATCCTTTACTCGTTGTTCGACTGGCGCGTAGCCTTCGCTGACGCGCACAAACTCCATGAATCCGGTTGGCTTGCCCATTATGCGGCCTCCTTTTGCTGCGCCGCGATTTCAAGCAAGGCGCGACGATATTCGGTCGGCATGACCTTCACGAACTTGGGTAGATAGCTATTCCAGTTATCCAGTATCTGCTTGGCGCGCGCACTGCCGGTAAAGCGCAGGTGCTTCTCGATCTTGCCGCGCAAGGCCGCTTCATCGGCCTTGTTCAGATGATTGAAATGTACACGACCATGCGCTTCGACTTCGCCGGTCTCGCTGGCAGCTACTTCTTCCGGCACCGGCTCCAGTTGTACCATCGCCATGTTGCAGCGGCGCTCGAAAGTGCCGTCTTCATCCAGCACATAGGCCACGCCGCCGGACATACCCGCCGCAAAATTGCGCCCGGTCTGTCCCAGCACGATCACCATGCCGCCGGTCATGTACTCGCAACCGTGGTCGCCCAGGCCTTCCACCACGGCCACGGCGCCGGAGTTGCGCACCGCGAAGCGTTCGCCTGCCACCCCATTGAAGAAACATTCACCGGAGGTCGCACCGTACAAAACAGTGTTACCCACGATGATGTTGTCTTCCGCCACGATTTTGCAGTCCGCCGCAGGCTTAACCACGATGCGTCCCCCGCACAGGCCTTTGCCGACATAGTCGTTGCCCTCGCCGTTCAGCTCGAAGGTAATACCGTGCGCGAGGAACGCGCCGAAGCTTTGACCTGCCGTGCCGTGCAGCTTCACCGTGATGGTCTCGGCAGGCAGCCCGGCCTGACCGTAACGCTTGGCAACTTCATGCGACAACATGGTGCCTACACTGCGATTGACGTTGCTGATATTGGCTTCGATCATTACCACGCGCTTCGCATCCAAGGCTTCTTTGGCTTGCGCAATGAGGTTGTTGTCCAGTGCTTTAATAAGTCCGTGATCCTGCTCTTCCGTGTGACGGCGTGACACATCGGCACTGACCTTGGGCTGATAAAAAATCTTGGAAAAATCCAGCCCCTGCGATTTCCAGTGTGCCATGCCCTGCTTTACATCGAGCAAATCGCTGCGTCCGATCAGGTCATCAAATTTGCGGATACCCATCTGCGCCATCAGCTCGCGCACTTCTTCGGCGACGAAGAAGAAGTAGTTGACTATGTGCTCCGGCTGACCGGTGAATTTCTTGCGCAGCGCCGGATCTTGCGTGGCCACGCCGACCGGACAAGTATTGAGGTGACACTTGCGCATCATGATGCAGCCTTGCACCACCAGCGGGGCGGTGGCAAAGCCGAATTCGTCCGCGCCGAGCAATGCGCCGATCAACACATCGCGACCGGTCTTCAACTGGCCGTCCACCTGCAAACCCACGCGACCGCGCAGCTTGTTCAACACCAGCGTTTGCTGCGCCTCGGCCAAGCCCAGTTCCCACGGCGTACCGGCATGTTTGATCGAGGACAGCGGCGAAGCGCCGGTGCCGCCGTCATGGCCTGCGATGACGATATGGTCGGCCTTGGCTTTGGATACGCCTGCGGCGACCGTGCCGACGCCGACTTCAGATACCAGCTTGACCGAGATGGAAGCGCTCGGGTTGGCGTTCTTCAAGTCATGGATGAGTTGCGCCAAATCTTCGATGGAGTAAATGTCATGGTGCGGCGGCGGCGAGATCAGCCCCACGCCGGGCACGGAGAAACGCAGCTTGGCGATGTACTCGGACACTTTGCCGCCGGGCAACTGTCCGCCTTCACCGGGTTTTGCGCCCTGCGCCATCTTGATCTGTATCTGGTCGGCACTGCTCAGGTATTCCGCCGTGACGCCGAAACGTCCCGATGCAACCTGCTTAATGCGCGAACGCAACGAGTCGCCTTCTTTCATCACCATGTCCGCTTCGATGCGCTTTTTGCCGATAATCTCGGACAGCTTTTCACCCGCGTGCAAGGTGCGGAAACGGTTGGCGTCTTCGCCGCCTTCGCCCGTGTTCGACTTGCCGCCGATGCGGTTCATGGCGATCGCCAGCGTGGTGTGCGCTTCCGTCGAGATGGAACCCAGCGACATCGCGCCGGTCACAAAACGCTTGACGATCTCTTTCGCAGATTCGACTTCTTCCAACGGCACGGGTGCGCCTGCCGGCTTGATTTCAAACAGCCCGCGCAAGGTTTTCAGCTTGTGCGCTTGATCGTTGATGAGCTTGGCGTATTCTTTGTAGGTGTTGAAACTATTGGAGCGCGTCGCGTGTTGCAGCTTGGCGATGGAATCCGGTGTCCACATGTGCTCTTCGCCGCGTGTGCGGAAAGCATATTCGCCGCCCGCATCCAGCGCATCCGCCAGCACCGGATCGTTGCCGAATGCGGCCAGATGCGTGCGCACCGCTTCTTCGGCCACTTCATTCAAGCCGATGCCTTCGATCTGTGTTGCCGTGCCGGTGAAATACTCGGCAACGAACTCGGCATTCAAACCGATGGCTTCAAATATCTGCGCGCCGCAATAAGACTGGTAAGTCGAGATGCCCATTTTGGACATGACTTTCAGCAAGCCCTTGCTGATGCCTTTGATGAAGCGCTTGTTGGCTTCCTTGGCATCGATGTCGCCGGGCAGCTGGTCGGCAATCGCAGCGATAGTATCGAATGCCAACCACGGGCACACGGCTTCCGCGCCGTAACCTGCCAGCAAGGCGATGTGATGCGTTTCGCGTGCCGAGCCGGTGTCCACCACCAGCCCGGTGCTGGTGCGCAAACCGGTATTGACCAGATGATGGTGTACGCCGGAGGTGGCCAACAGCGCCGGAATCGCCACGCGGTCACGCGCCACGTTGCGGTCGGACAAAATCAGAATGTTGTAACCATCGGCCACGGATTGGCTAGCCGCTTTGCGCAAGGCTTTCAGTGCGGTCGCACAGCCCTTGGCACCCTGCTTGGAGGGATAAGTGATGTCCAGCACCAGCGCCTTGAACTGCCCCTTGGTGGCCTTGTGGATGTTGCGCAGCTTGGCGATGTCGTCGTTCGACAACACCGGCTGGTGCGCTTCCAGGCGCGGCGGCGGGTTGGTTTCATCTATGCCCAGCAGATTCGGTTTAGGGCCGATAAAGGTGGTCAGCGACATGACGATCTCTTCGCGGATCGGGTCGATCGGCGGGTTCGTCACTTGCGCGAACAACTGCTTGAAATAGTTGTAGAGAACTCTATTTTTGTTCGACAGTATCGGCAAAGCGGCATCATTGCCCATCGAACCCGTCGCCTCTTCACCCGCAGCGGCCATCGGCGCAATCAGGAATTTCACATCCTCTTGCGTGTAACCGAAGGCTTGCTGGGTATCGAGCAACGATTCCTGAAGTCGGGATTTATCCCGACCTACAGCTTCCGGCAAGTCTGCCAGGAAGTAGCGCGACTTTTCGATCCACTTGCGATACGGCTTGGCGGTGGCAAGCTGCATCTTCAGCTCGGCATCGTCCACGATGCGTCCGGCCTGCATGTCGATGAGGAACATTTTGCCCGGCTGCAAGCGCCACTTTTTCACGATCTTGTTTTGCGGGATCGGCAGTACGCCCATTTCGGAGGCCATCAGCACCACGTCATCTTCGGTGATGAGGTAACGCGCCGGACGCAAACCGTTGCGGTCCAGCGTCGCGCCGATCATGCGTCCATCGGTAAAGGCCACGGCAGCGGGGCCGTCCCACGGCTCCATCAAGGCGGCGTGATATTCGTAAAAAGCGCGACGCTCTTCATCCATCAACGGATTGCCCGCCCACGCCTCGGGGATCAACAACATCATCGCGTGCGGCAGTGAATATCCGCCCGCTACCAGCAACTCCAACGCGTTGTCGAAACAGGCCGAATCGGATTGTCCTTCCACGATCAGCGGCCACAGTTTTTCGAGGTCATCGCCGAGAAACTTGGACGACATCGCCGCATGGCGCGCCGCCATCCAGTTGACGTTGCCGCGCACCGTGTTGATCTCACCGTTGTGCGCGATCATGCGGAACGGGTGCGCCAGATTCCAGGTCGGAAAAGTGTTGGTGGAGAAACGCTGGTGTACCAGAGCCAGCGCGCTGATCACGCGCGCATCTTGCAGGTCGAGGAAATATTTGCCGACCTGATCGGCCAGCAACATGCCCTTGTAAACTAGGGTGCGCGAAGACAGCGAAGGCACATAGAAGCCCATGCCTTGCTCGTTGGGCAAGGCGCGCACGGCGTGCTCGACCGTCTTGCGGATGACGAACAACTTGCGCTCGAAGCTATCCTGATCTTTGGTTTTTTTGCCGCGTCCGATAAATACCTGACGCATCATCGGCTCAACCGCCTTCACGCTCTCGCCGAGCCCGCTGCCGTCTACCGGCACATCGCGCCAGCCGATCAGCTGCTGCCCTTCGGCTTCAATTTTTTTAGCGATGACTTTTTCGCAGGCGGCACGCGCCGCAGCGTCGCGCGGCAAAAACAACATGCCCACACCATAGTTACCTGCCGCAGGCAACTGGATGTTGCCCCAGCCCATCTCTTCGCGCAGAAACTTGTCCGGGATCTGAATCAGGATGCCCGCGCCATCGCCCGCCAGCGGATCGGCGCCTACCGCGCCGCGATGGGTGAGATTCTCCAGTATCTGCAAGCCCTGACGCACCATGTCATGGCTTTGCTTTCCCTTAATGTGCGCCACAAAGCCCACACCACACGCATCGCGCTCCTGGCGCGGATCATATAAACCTTGCTGGGCTGGCAACCCGTGCTGTACAGATGCTTCAAAGTTTTCTTGCAACGAAGAATGGCTCACGTTGTTCCTCATTAAATCTCAGCGACAAAATACGGCGGCACACGCCACCACGTCCAATTTCAAAAGCGAAAGGGCGCGAATGTTACCTTGTCTGAGGATGATGGGCAACCGCCCGCAAACGGCACCGCTTTCGCAGCTACACGATCTCGCCTAGCGTTGAATGGGCCGCGAACATGGGCAACACATCCTGTCCGATCTCCTCCAAAACTTCAGCAGCGAGCCTGTTGCCATATTTCAGATTCAAGGCGACGTGGTTAACCCCGATTTCTTGCAGTGCTTGGAGAAACTCGATCAGCCTGTTTTTCCCCAGACGGAAGCCGAGGTGAATGGGTAGCGGAACTGCATCCGGGTCATTCGTGAGATCAATATACAGTGATTGAGTGAAGGGCTTGAAGGTGTCCGGGCAATACTGTTGCGTCAGTCCGCGCCATTCCTTTATTGATTGCTCTTGGTGGCTGAGGCTGCGCGGGTAATATATCCAGCCATCCGCGTTCTCGGCAATCCACGCCAGACTTTGCTGACTGTTGCCTGTAACCAAAATGGGAATACGTCCATTGTAGGGTTTGGGAATGAGGTCGATACCATCGAATCGCCCCAAAGGGGATTCGATGGCGGGAAAAGAATTTTCCAGCACCTCTTTGTAATAGCGCAGGGTCTCGCGAAAGCGTTCCCCGCGAGTGGCAAAGTCGATCCCGAACGCCGGGAATTCCACGGGCCGGTCACCCGAAGCAATGCCGAGCACCAATCGCCCCTCGGAAAGCTGGTCCACTGAAACCGCCGCTTTGGCTATGTGCAGCGGATGGCGCATTGGAAAAATGATGCTTCCCGTCGCGAGCGCAATGCGTGTGGTGTGTGCGGCGATATAACCCAGATAAACCCACGGATCATATATCTGCCCGACATCACCGAAACCGGGATCGCGCAAGGGAACATCGCGAAACCACAGGGCGGCAAATCCCAATTGCTCCGCACGCTTTGCGAGCTCGACCTGTCCAACCATGGCAGGCGTATCCCCCTGATAGGATTCAATGGCGAAAAACACACCCAGCGTCAGCCTGCCTGGCGCAAACATTCTTCTAAACCCTGAGTTTAATTTCACTGTGCCCATCCTCTCTCCATGCCACTATCGGTAATAATAGATATATAGATTTATCGATATATTCATCCGGTATTTTCTCTTTGATACTTGATGACTCAGGGGTTGCCTAGAGGTTGCGCTTAATGTGACCCGCTACAGCCGCGATACCCTTCTCGTTGCGTTTGTAGTACGTCCACTGGCCTAGCCGGGTTACGCTCACGAGATTGGCCTTTTGCAGCTCAGCAAGGTACTGTGACACCGTCGACTGCGATAAGCCGACCTTGCTCTGAATGAGAGTCACACAAACCCCCACATCGCGAACGTCTGCCACATCCTGCATGGGGAAATTCTTCTCCGGCTCTTTGAGCCATTGCAGAATCTGCAAACGCGCGTTATTGGATAAAGCTTTAAACACCGCAATTAAATCGCGGTCATCGCCGATAGTTTCAGTCATAATCGAAGTATATCTACATTTCTCGATATATCAATATTTCGTATATATCCCGTTTGCGGTTGGCTTACCATTTGGCCAGATGCCGGTTAAGTGCGGCTTGCACATCTTCGTTTTTCTGGTTTTGGTCGAAGGCGTGGGTATAAGACTCAATCGCTTCATCTTTGCGACCCATCGCTTCGAGAATGTTGCCTCGCCGCAAGTAATTAAGATCGTCTTGTTGCATGGTCAGCGCTCGGTCTATTTCGCTCAACGCCAGATCAAATTTCTTGAGTTTTAAATAAATACCCGCCGTGCGATAAGGTACATCGGCATCTTCGGAATTTTGTTCGCCCGCTTTTTTAAATGCGGCAATCGCAATCTCAAACTGCCCTTTGCGTTCATAGCATCTCCCGATATTGAATTGGGCATCTTTGTACTTCGGGTCCAATTGCAATGTTTTTCGAAATTCCACCAGCGCCTCGTCATTCCGCTTTCGTTTCATCAATGCAAATCCCAAATTATGATGAGCTTTTGCGTCATCCATGGTTGCGGCCATCTCACGCGCTATTTGCAGTTCTGCGTCTTCCACGCGTTGCTCGAAATTGCGGATGTATACCGCCCCCAGCTGGTCCCAGCCATCAGTAATGGAGGAGTCCTTGAGCAGCTTACGAACATGCGCCACATGCAGTGCCGGATCGTAAGGCATGGCCGGTTCAATTGCCGCACGAACATCGTCAAAATCGAAGTTTGAAATGAGTTTCCGGCGAAACTCCTTCAGCCCTTCTTTTTTTAGACGTGCGATTTCGAATTCCAGCTCGGGGCGGTCTATCGTATTGATCGGTGCCGCCGCATCATCCACCAGTGCATACGCATTCTGCGTCATCAGGTTATATGCCAAGAGACGGGGAATGCGCTCATGCTTGCCAATCAATTCGTTTTTCAATACCGCACTGCGATCCGCCAGATTGGCCTGCTGTAACCGCACCGGCTCATCCGATGCGATCAGCAGAAAATACCCGGACTTAATAAACAGGATGGCGCAATGCTTAAAACTTTGTTTGAGCGTATTGATAACAATTTCCGTTCCGTGGCTGCCGATGCGGCTGTCCATCCAGGTCACGTAGATGCCGTCGTTCTTCAATCTGCGCTTGATGACGCTGAAAAAATCTTGGGTATACAATTTTGCCGAGCTGAAATACAGCGGCGAGGTCACCGTATTCAAAATCATGTCATATTGCTTGCTGCTGGATTTGGCATAGTGAATCGCATCGTCCACGATGACGTTCACTTTGGGATTGTGCTCAATATCAAAATTCCATTTCGCCATACGCGCTTGATTCGCACGGACAACCGGGTTGATCTCGATCACATCGGTGTGATCAAACAGCAAACCCACCGCAGATGCCGTAGAACCGGCACCCAATCCAAGTACCAGCCCCTCCTGCGCACGCGGGGCGAACATCGACCCGACCGTGCCTACGATTTTTTCCGACGGATTGTTCATCGGAAAACTGATGTAGCCATTGATGAAAAAATACGGGTCGCCCTCGATCCAGTTGATCGAGAACACATCCTGATAGCCTTTGAACTTATCCGGGAAGTCAAACTTTTCTCGGTCCGACTTCATTTCCTTGGGTGACTGAAACGAGGTATAGCTCAAATACAGCAGATCCTCATCCCAGCGCCAGTGATGTACCGCCACCGTGAGCAGCAACACCATCACGGCAAACCCCGATACCCAATACTGTCGCCACTGATAAACAAGCAATGCCAGCACAACTAGGCCGGAAATCACCAGCAGTTGTACGCCATAATCCAAGTACCGATGCAACACGAGTGCCATCAACAAGAACCCGGCCACATTCGCCAATGAGGCAACAAACAGCAGCCGCCCCGATTCAACCGCCACATTTTTTTCGCCGTCATTGAGCAGGGCGGGAATCGTCGCGCCAAAAGTGATCGCGGGAATGCCCATTAGTGCGAACAGAACAATGCCTTTCAAATATAGGATCGCATTGCCATTCTCCGCCGCCACCTTATACAGCTCTGCATACAAGGTCATTAAGGGCTCGAACAACAACAGCAACAGCAGTAACCCCACGCCATTCGCCACCAACAATGCCGTGTAAGAAATACGAATGCGCCGCACCAAAAAAGAACCGAAAGCAATGCCAAAAAGGATAATGGCCAGCACCAGCGCGAAAGACTCGCGGAACGGGCCGAACATCATCTCGACGATTTTCACCATAAACAATTGAAATACGGCTGACGCAACACTCACCATCACCAGCGAAATCATCTGGCGGCGCGGCAGTGTTGCTACAGCTGCTAGCTTTTCCGGTGGCTGATTGGCAATCGAACCCGTCATCAGCAACAGCAATGCTGCTGCCACCAAGTTCACCGCACCGAAAACCATCACCGTGCCGGTGATGCCAAATTGACGGATCAACCAGAACTCAATCAACAGCGCTGTGAGCGCAGCCCCGATGTTATATAGCGCATAGACACGCGAAAACACGCTGTCTCCATCCAGACGGCTCAAGTAACCCGCAAATAACGGCACACTGCAACCGATCAGCAACGCGGGCAACAACAACAGTAAAGTCCCCAACAAAATCGAACCGGTCAGCCCCGGAAATAGTATAGATCCGCTGTAAATCAGCCGGTCTATACGCTCCAGATTTAACGCAAATAAAATACCGTAAATGCCAATACCACCTTCGACCAACCACAGCCATCGCCAAAAACGGTGCGCATATCTTGATCCAATACCAATTCCCAATAAAAAGGTAATCAGTACCGAAGCTGATACCGCGAATTGATCGCCTAATATGCTGCCGAGAATGCGGCCATACAGAATCTCATAAGAAATCCCGCTCAATCCCGAAAGCAGCAGAATGAAAGTGAATAATAGTTTGCTTGGCATAGCGCGGCGACTCCTACAGACGATTCTTGGCCTAATGTATTTTTTCGGGTTGCACCAATAAAAAGCCCCCAGCGAACTGGGGGCTCAAACAGCAGGTGCTAAAGCTTAATCGTGAGATTCGCTGGATTTGGTTCTTTTATCCTCGGACTTCCTAGCATCGTCCTTTTTGTCTTCATTCTTGCCATCATCCACATCGTTGTCGCCGCAAGCAACTTTCTTTTCTTCAGCACGCTTGGCATGCTTGGCCTTGCGGTCGTCATCGCGACTAGTGTCAGACTGGCTTCTGCCATCATGGCTCTTGTGACTCAGCGTCTTCTTCTTGGATGCCTTGACATCATCTTCGTGCTTCTTGTCAGCCTCTTCCTTGGTGTCGTTGTCTACTTTCTTGGTGGCTTCCTGGCAAGCCGCAGAGCTGGCCTTCACGGCTTTTTTATTAGACACCCCTCCAGGAGGAGTTGTAGGAGTTGTAGGAGTTGTAGGGGCGGCACCGGTGCCTGCTGCACCAGATTGAACTGCGGCCAAAGTTGAGCCCATACCCAACATTAACAACGCGGTTGTTATTGCAACTGCGATAGGATTTTTCTTGAACATGATTTATCTCCATTTATAAAAGTTAATATACAACTGCAATCTGGCGAGTTTTCCAATACCACTTGCTATTACAACAGGCCCCACTCGCCGCAAGCACCTGTATTGGGTCAGTCACCTGACCAATTCCGTCACGTTTTGCCCGTCTACGTCACACCCTCGCGAGCAAACCATCACTAATCTCTGCAACCCTGCCATGCAACTATTGAAATGCTCATTACACGGCTTGTTACGCTTGAATGTTGCAACTCTCATGCCACTATTGCTGCTGACGGATTTCGCGCCATGAAACCCGTTTTGCGACACCGGAACTCACTCCCGAGACCACGGATTGCGTGGTTGTTGATGCATCCGATTTGCGCACCAAAGCGACAATGCTACCGTTCGGCAACTTGACCAAGATCGGTCGGCTGGCGAGAGTCGATCCCAAATACGTAGCCCCTGATGCTGGCGTTCCCGACGGATCAGTGACTTGTTTTCCGGTTGCAAAGTCGAGGCTATAAAACCAGCTCGATCCGCCCGGTTTGCAAGGGTCGGCACTGCTCGGGATATTGGTAGTAAAGACCAGCGTGTTGATCGCCACAGCCGGATCGGTCACCACGCGCTCACCCGTGGTCAAGTTGAGATCCACATACCAGCCTTTGGCCGAAGCCGCTGACGAAAAAAGGGAAATAGTTCGGGGTGAAGTTGCCGTTGCACCCGCAACAAGTCGCTGTTGGTTCAGATTAGATCGCAAAGGTGAAATCGTGGCAGGCACAGCCGGAGTAGTTGCATCATACTCATCGATCAGGCCATACATGCTTTGCGTCTGGGTAGTCGTAATATCGGCATCGCCCAAATACTGTCCCGTTCCCACCAGTACCATGCGCTTGCCATTACTCAACGCCAGCGCGGGTGTGGTGGTGACCGGTTGCGGTGTACCGCTTGCATCCACCAATTGTGCGAGCAGATCAACCTTCCAGCTGGTCGTTGTTGTGCCTGTCAAATCAAAGCGCCAGACATTTCCCTGCAAATCTCCGCCATACACAAACTTCACCGTGTTGTCCTGATAGGCGTTATCCGAGTAACCCACAATCTGGCCTAGCCCGCTGGGGGTGCCAGGTATTCCCGCCGTGGTCGGAATGTCTTTGAGCAGCGCGCCGGTTTTGGCATTGAGCACGAATAAATGCCCTTTACCGTCACCACCACTATCGCCAGGATTAGTTCCGTTGTTATAGCCGGAGGTGACCAATGCTACCCATCCCGCCGCCTTGGTTTTGGTGATGTAAGGTTTGCCGTAGCTGTAGCCGATGTTTGCCTTATTCGCGACAGATGTGCTGGTATTTGGAAATTCCCACAACACCTTGTTTTGCAACTCTGCCTCGGTCAACGCCGTAACCGAAGCGGCTGTCGCCTTATCCGGCACGGTAACATCCAGCGCATAGTAGCCGCGTCCCCCCTTGTTTAAACCGCCAACCAGAAGCGCGCGCCAATCGGCAGTGGTAGGGTTGGCACCCTGCGTGTTGCCAAAGTCCACATCCCCCGTTGCCGGGTTACCATCGACCATATACAAATGCGTAAAACCGGAGCGGAAACTTAAATTGGCCAACGTGCTGGTATTGGGATAAAAAATCAGGCGTGAATCAAACAACAAGCCCGGCACATATGCCCATAATTCAGCCCCCCCATCACCCTTGCCAACCGCCGTATCAGCAGCCCTGAATGCGTGCAACATGCCATCGTTAGCGGCTTGAAACACCACTTTCGTGCGGGGGGTCGTCTTGGTGTAGGCGACTTTGTAACTCGCATAGCCGCTATCAAGATAGGCATAATAGGGTTCACGCAAAATCACCGGCTCCGCATTGATGATGTCGCCCAAAATGTGGCCTCGGGTACGATAAGTCGTCCCCTCGTTCTTGCGTTCCCCGCGCAGGAAGGCCAGCACATTCGCTCCATCCGCTGTTCCCGGAGGGGTCATGGGAGAGTTCAATAGTGCCTGATGTGTTGCATCAAGGCTGGCCCACTGAAACGGAATCCCAACCGATCCGCTGTAAGTGGCAATTATGCGGGTTGAGTTCTGTACCAAATTATCCAACTGAACTTGTGCCGACGGTACCCAACGCGGTGTCGTGCTCGCTATCCCCGTGGTCAAGTCGATCGGATAAGATTGCAAATCACCCGTCCAATTGCCGGAGTTATAGCTCGACGCATACGAGAAGTTATCTCCCGGGCTGATGTTCGCATTGCTCACCGCGACCGCCGCAGAAGCACCGACGCGACCGAAAATATCATTCAACACGGCCTTCAATCCGCCATAAATGTCGGTGTCATTCACAAACCGGCCCCTGCCGTTGACAGCCGCATGCCACAAGTCATCCACGGTGGTCTGATCGACGAACACGGGCTGCGGCCATGAAATCGACGGAACAATTAACCACGGATCCGTGGTCATCGGGTTCAGTTTTTCGTAGACACTGCCATTCAAGCGCCCGCTACTTTGCAAAGTCGGTTGCGAGCCCGGTGACATCACATATTGGGTGATGTGCAGATTGGCATTGTCTTCATGCGCACTGGGTGTCAAGGGCACTTG
The DNA here is from genome assembly GCA_964532405.1 of uncultured Gallionellaceae bacterium. GTDB lineage: Bacteria > Pseudomonadota > Gammaproteobacteria > Burkholderiales > Gallionellaceae > PALSA-1006. Next base: position 24,824 of record CAZHIC010000022.1, read on the forward strand.
ACCTGCTGTTAAATCAACTCTCAGATTCTGATTGTAGAAATAGGCCGCCCAATCAGCGAGTGTATCGCTGAAGGTGTCTGCATACGGCACGCCTTTGTTCCCATCGTAGTTTGCCGGATTCACAGCAGGGGTTTGGCCGGTAAAATAATTTTTGAACCCCGCCGAGCCCGAACCGGCGGGGCCATTTTCATTCAAATAACCGGGTGTTGAGAGCACATGGAAATTTTGCTGGCAGGCATATTGGATCGGTGCTGCGGCATGACCATTCAGCGGTGTACTTTCGCGGAAATAATCATAGACAAGGCTCAAACGCTCATGAATGGGCTGATGCCAACCATAATAAGGTGATGCGTCTGACAGGCTGCCCTCAATCGCATACAGATTGTTGCGCAGCTTAGTCATATTGGCCGTCACCGACATATCTTGCACCGTGCCAAAAAAATCGGGCAAAGGATGCGGGTAAACACCCCCATTGCTCCAAGTTGCTGAACTTGGAGTTGAATAGGGCGAGGTAATCTTCGACTGCAAATCAATTAAACCCACATTGACCCCACCCAGCGTTTCTACTTGTTTACCCAGCGCGCCTTGAAGCGCCAACAACGGCGTGCGGTAATATTGAAACCAATTGGCAAAATTTTGAATTTCCGCAGCATAGGCATTGCCATTGGGATACGTTGTAGGGTTGCAACCTGAATAGGGTGCCAACGCTCCTACTGCGCAGGCAGGTACGCCTGCCGCTGTACCATCCGAGCCGCAACCCGGTATTTTCGTCAAGTACTTGCCATTAGCGTCTTTGCTCGTATCGGTCGGCGTGCATGAAACGGTTGGATTCTTGATCTCATAACGTACCCCTTCACCAACATCCAGAATGCCATTGCCGCCGACGCTAGCTGTTGCGGTTGCACCGACACCGCCTCCGCCAGAAAAAGTGATTGCGGGTGGCGTGGTGTATCCCGATCCAGGTGAAGTCAGCGTAATCGCCGTCACTGCACCCCCCGTTACGGTCGCCGTTGCCGTTGCACCGACACCGCCTCCGCCAGTCAAAATAACCGTGGGTGCCGAGGTGTAACCGCTGCCACCCGTCGTCACCGTAATTGAGGACACATATTGAGGCCCATCCACCCAGCTGTAATAAACGGCGGGATACCATTTGCTATCGTAACAACGCCCACCGAAGGTCACGGTGGGTGCTGAGGTGTAGCCGCTGCCTCCCGCCGTTACATTTATCGCAGTCACCGCGCCGAGCGCGATGGTCGCCGTCGCCGTCGCGCCGCTTCCTCCTGCGCCAGGAGCCGCGCAAATGGACACGGATGGCGCGGAGGTATAAGCACTGCCCCCAGCCGATATGTTGATCGCTGTCACCACGCCGCCCGCGACGGTTGCCCCTGCCGAGGCACCGCTACCGGTAGGCGTAATATCAGCTAATCCTGCGCTCAAGAATGTATGTGCTTGCGGTGGAATCCAAGTCAGAAAATTACCCGCCTCCGGACTGTAAACGCTGGTTGAATTTGATACACCGCTGGTTATTTCTTTGGTCAGATCAAGAGTACGGCTATGCGAAACTGTCCTCCAATAGGGAGGCGATATAAATGCTCGGGATGGATTGGCGGCGGCAAATGTAGTAACGGAGGTATCTGTCCCCGGCCAAGGCAGATAAGTTTTGGTCGAGTTGTAATACTGCGCGTTATAACTAGAATTGCGCACCCGCCAGTGATTAGCATCCGGGCTGTTTAGATCGCCTTCCAGCATCACTGTTTCGTTAGCCAAGCCATTAAATTCACGATACCAAGAGGGTATGAGATAAAAATTACCGTTGAGATGATAGGGGTCGCTCGCCGGGGTTACACCGGTTTCGTAATACATGGAGTTGTACGTCGTCAGCAGCACGTCTACATCCGTACCGCCGGAGTTGTCTACCGTGAACATGATGTTGGATTTGGCGGTGTTTTTGACCGCCATCGGGGTATCCGAGATCGTCACCGAGGCTGACTGCGCATTCGCGGACAGAACAACGGCACCGAATAAAATTAATTTTGAAAGTGGTTTGAGCTTCATGATTACCTCCTGCACTACATGGTCACAATGGACTGCACAACACTGACCGTACCGCGCGGCCCTGTCACTCGTGCCGTGACGCGGTAACTGATATCACCCGCTACGCAAAATGGCGGTGCGTTAATGGAAACACCTGGACTGCATTGGGGTGCGGTAATGCAGTAATCCGTCACATCATTGCGGTTTTGTTGGCTCGGCCCGTTCGGCACTGCCGGCACCACACCCGATGCCGGAATCGGATCGCACATGCGTTCAACCACATACTGGACGTCATTTCCCGTGTTGGGGATGGTCGTTTTCGTTACCGCACTCCAGTCCACAGTCGCTGGCATACCCGGTATACCTGCCACCTCAGCTTGCCTCACCGGGTAGTATTGATTGTTCACTTGCGTAGAGCCATTGTTGGCAATAAGCGCAGGCAAAGCCGTAATTGCAAACTCTGTGCCCCGATCAGTGGCATGAATCGCGGACTCCTTAAATGCAAAGTTACCTGCAATCACATTCGCCGTATCCACCGAACGCATCAATGCGATACCGGCCAGTGTCATCGCCACCAGTGCGATGAGCGCAATGAACAGCACCACGCCGCGCTGATGCTTTGCCGGGGATGTCGAGTTTAAATATTTGCCCATATCACGTTCCTTAATGGGATGATGGTCTGATAGACACGGTAACGATGGCAACGCCAGTTCGCGTTCGCGGTTAAATCAATAACAGGTCCGCCCGGCCAAGATACGACGCCAGACGCCGGCGTGGCGTCACACGTGCCGCCCGCGACGGAGGGTTTTTCCTGCAATGGGCTACGCGCCACCACCGCAATGCGGATTGCCTTGACGCGCATGATGTCCGCAGCGCTGGGGCTTGCCCAATTGCCACTTTCGGAATTACAAGCACTACCCGTTGCGTCGGTCCAACAATTTACCGATGGCGAAGAAACTCCCGGCTGGGTATTGGCCGGTGCCACACCATACTGCACCTGCACGTTGACGATGTTGCTGGCAAGTGCCACGGCACTGGTTGACAACACCGTTTGTGGGAAATGAGAAACATTCTCTACGACCAAATCATATTGGTTGGGTGATGTAAATCGCACCCGATATTGGTTTCGTACAAACCCTGCCGGGGAGATGCCACTTGCGTCTGACGCACCACTCGCGCTGCCTATATTGATTACGAATCCCTTATTCATCGGATACCCCCCGGCCGGAAAGTCGTCCACAGAGGTTTCGTAATATGAGGCGGGCGAAGCGGGACCTATTGCACTGGCATAACCCAACCTGGTACAAGGTATCGGGGTTGCGCCAATTCCGGGTGAGGCGATGGGCGCGGCGACCAGATACAAATCTTGCTCTAGCGTGAACCCCACTATGTTATCCATGTCTGGATTATCCTTATCACTCTTCCCTATCCAGTCCGAATTCAATTTAAATGGCATACCTGCTAGGGGCGAAGTCGCGGCAGTAAAAATAATCGAATCTGATGCCCCTACATCCGATATTGCCACAGGCGCAATACGCGCCGCAGTACCGTTGGCCGCAACACCTTTGGCGAGGATAGCCCCCGCATCGTTCCCTTCGTAATAATTCAGCGAGGTACAAGCCAACCCGTTGGGCGTGAGCAATCCATATCCCGCACTACGCGCATCAGACTCGATTGCCTGCAAGGCAATCAGTCCATTTTCCAGTGTATCGGAGCCGGAGGTGGTGGTTCTTTTTTGTGCCTCGAACGCCGAGAAAGATTGCATGATCACAACGATGGTAATGAGACCCACCACCATCCCCACCATGATTTCCACCAAGCTGAACCCGGCTGCAGCCCAGCGTATTTTCATCCATTTATGGTTGATTTTATGTGCCATGACGTAGGCCTTAGTTGATTTGTGCTGTTGCTACAAAATTATGCGATGAGGTGTCTTTGGGAGACTTCCAGCATACGGTCACGGTAACCACGCCGCCGGCGCCGATTACAATTTGTTGCTGCAAACCCGTTACACCCGAAGCGGCGGCCGCGCCCGGTAGCCGCACGACATCGTTCTGTAGCCAACTGGTTAAATTAGCATTGCCCGCGGTACTTGGGCCTTGAGTACAGACAGTATTGCCGACATTCAAGGCATAAGTAGGCAAATTATTTTTGTCGGCCCACATGGTGCTGATAATTTGATTCGTCAGATAACTCGCTTCACTTCGGTAAGTTGCCGCCGCCGAGTTCTGGATCGAGGCCGCCTGCATACCCACCATGCCGAGGATACCGATTGAAAAAATCAACAGCCCCACCAATGCTTCCAAAAGCATGGCGCCACGCTGATCCGTTATCTTCCTTCCCCCTGCATGGGGGAAGGAACAGTTTGGGTTTAATGAATTATTGGGATTCATGGCGCACATGCCTGAGGGTTGCCGCCGCCGTTCAGTGCCGGGTCACACATGAGGATTTTTCCTCCCGGCTCCACCACCACGTTCAGGCAACGCATCCCCGTCGGGTCCACGGTAGTAGCGCATATGCCTCCCGTCGGGTTGGTCACCGCAAAGGTTATATTGCCCGCAGGAGTGGGAGATACGCGTCCCAAGCCATTAAAGGTGAGGGTATTCAGCGTTGCGGTGATCACCGCGTGCCGAGTTCCTTCTGTTCCGCTGCGTGCCTGCACATTGGATGCCGCAGTATAGAACACGCCGCTCGCCGCCCCCATGGGCGACATATCGACACTCCAGTTATTTCCGGTGAGCGCAAAGCTTACGCTCGAATTGCGTCTTGCGGCCTCGGCGCGTGCCAGCTGCAAGCCGTTCAGCACGGATTCAGCCGCCGTTCGAATTTGGGAGTTTTCTAACCAGCTGCGATAGGTCGGCACGCCATAACCGACCAGAATACCCAGAATGGCGATGCCCATCATCAACTCCACCAGGGAGAATCCGAATTGTCGGCTAGGGATTAGCACGAACCGTCTTTCTTGGTTACCCAGCACGCAGCATTGGTCGTCCATCCGGTCGGGACGCCCGTTGTTACTTTTGTATTCGATTCATTGACGGTGTAGACAAAGCTGCCCGTTCCTTGCGCGGCAATACCTGTGGCTGTAGCTGTGTAGGTCGAGGCGGTTGCCGTGCAAGTAAATGTAAAATATTTGGATGTCTGCAATGTGGCGCCACAACTCGTGCCATTCAAATAAGTTCGGCTGTCTTGAAAGTATTGCTCCATCCTAACGCGCGCATCCGCAAGCCCGGTATAGGCCTCCGTCAGTTTGCCGCGAGTGACATAGTCGCTATAAGCGGGTATCGCCACTGCGGACAGAATACCGATAATGGCCACGACGACCATTAGCTCGATTAAGCTGAAACCTTTGTCGCGCTTCATGTGATGCCTCCATTCTTGAAAGTGGGCGGATACTATATTTTCAAAATTTATTTTGCCACCGACATCTGACAAGTGGTTGGCATAACAGGATAAGCGGCAACAGAAATACGGGGACTTATCAAACCTCCTCGACTGAAAACAGGCGTCGATACTCTCTAATCGCGTAACGATCAGTCATGCCCGCAACGTAGTCGGCCACCGCCCGCGCATGCCCCGACTCGGCAGCGTGCAAAAACTGCGGCGGCAATAATCTACGGTCTTCCATGAACACCTGGAACAACTCGCTGATGATTCTTTGAGCTTTGGCACTCATCCTCAAAACGAGGTAGTGGCGGTACAAATGGGTACGCAAAAATGTTTTGAGTTCACGGTTGAGCTCCAGCATCTGCGGGCTGAAGGCAAGTAAGGTGGGCGCATGGCGCACATCGTTCACATCCCGAAGCGGTTGCGCCCGGATGTTTTTTTCGGTCTGAGTGATGACATCGCTCACCAGTGTGTTGATCATGCGCCTGATGGTCTCATGCACGACACGACGCTCCGCCAATGCGGGATATGTCTTGCGCACTTCGTCCAAATGACTTGCAAACAAGCGCACCGAGGCCAGCTGTTCCAACGTGATCAATCCCGAACGCAGGCCGTCGTCCACATCGTGATTGTTATAGGCAATCTCGTCGGCCAGATTGGCGATCTGCGCCTCCAGCGTCGGGCGCTGATCGTTGAGGAAACGCTCGCCCACATCTCCTAGCTTGGCCGCATTTTCCGGCGAGCAGTGTTTGAGTATGCCTTCGCGCGTCTCGAAGCACAGGTTCAAGCCATCGAAATTGGCATAGCGTTCTTCCAAAACATCGACCACGCGCAACGATTGCAGATTGTGTTCGAAGCCGCCGTAATCCTGCATGCAGGTATTGAGCGCATCCTGCCCCGCATGGCCGAATGGCGTATGCCCCAGGTCGTGCGCCAAGGAAATCGCTTCCACGAGATCTTCGTTCAGCATCAAGCGCCGGGCGATGGAGCGGCCTATCTGCGCCACCTCGATGCTGTGCGTCAGGCGCGTGCGAAATAGATCGCCCTCATGGTTCACGAATACCTGGGTTTTGTATTCTAGACGGCGAAAAGCGCTGGAATGGATGATGCGGTCGCGGTCGCGCTGAAACTCGCTTCTGCCCGGCGGAGCCTCTTCATGTATTTTGCGGCCACGGGAGAGGTGCGGGCTTGCGGCGTAAGGCGCAAAGTTAGACACAGCAAGACTCCAGCGTCTGGCCGAGCAACTCCACAGGCACGTCATCGGTGATAACGGCTTGCCCTAATGCTTTGAGCAATACGAAGCGTATTTTTCCATCCGCGACTTTTTTATCCAGCCCCATCAATTGCAGGTATTTTTCAGTTCCCAAACACGGGCCCTTAGTCGGCAATCCCGCTTTAGTGAACAAGTTTTTTGTGCGCTCCACATCCCGTTCCGTCAGCCAACCCAAACGTCTTGACAGGTCGGCCGCCATGATCGTGCCTGCGGCTACCGCTTCGCCATGCAACCAAACGCCGTAGCCCATCGCATTTTCAATGGCATGGCCGAAGGTATGTCCCAGATTCAACAAAGCGCGCTCCCCGCTCTCGCGTTCATCGGCTCCGACGACTTCGGCTTTGTTCTGGCAGCTGCGCACGATGGCATATTGCAGCGCCTCAGCATCACGCTGTAGCAGCTTCTCGATGTTTTGCTCCAGCCACTCCAGAAACGGCAGGTCGCGAATCAACCCGTATTTGATGACTTCGGCTATCCCCGCGCGCAATTCTTTTTCGGGCAACGTATTTAGCGTTGCCACATCGGCAACTACCACCTGCGGTTGATAAAACGCGCCTATCATGTTCTTACCCAAGGGATGGTTGATCCCGGTTTTGCCGCCCACCGATGAGTCCACTTGCGCCAATAACGTGGTGGGAATCTGAATGAAAGGAACGCCGCGTAGATAGGTCGCTGCCGCAAAACCGGTCAAATCGCCGATCACTCCGCCGCCCAAAGCGATCAAAGGTGTATTGCGCTCACATCGGTTAGAAAGCAGAGCGTCATAGATCGTATTCAGTGCCCCGGTATTTTTATACTGCTCGCCATCCGGCAGGACGATGGTCTGAACCTGAATGCCGTTACGCGTGAGTGCGTTGGACAGGCTTTCCAAATACAAAGGCGCGACGGTCGTGTTGCTCACAATGGCTACCCGTTTATGCGGAATGTGTTTAAGCAACAGCTCGGCTTGTCCAATTAAATTTTGCCCGATATGAATTTGATAGCTTCTCTCGGCGAGTTCTACGTCCAATGTTTGCATGGTATGTGTTGCTGGTTTAGGTTGATCTTGGGCGCTGATTTTTTTTATCAGACGCGCTATAAGGATTTGCACGCTTTGTTTGCCAGTGTGGATGATGTGGTCTGCAACTGCGGTGTAGATCGGGTCGCGCTGCCCGAACAACTCTTGCAGTCTGGCGCGCGGATTGGCCGTTTGCAGCAAAGGGCGGTTATGATCGTGGCGGGTTCGTTGCCACAAATCATGCACACCGCTCTTCAAGTAGATGACGACCCCGTTTTTCTGCAGCGCTTCGCGATTGTCCGGTCTAAGTACCACACCCCCGCCCGTTGCCAGCACGATGTTATCGAGTTTGACCAAATCCTGTATGACGCAACTCTCGCGTTGACGAAACCCTTCTTCACCCTCGACATCGAATATATGGGATATCTTGACGCCGGTACGTTTCTGTATCTCTTCATCGCTATCGATGAATGTTTTACCCAGTTGCTTGGCCAACATTCTGCCGACCGTTGTTTTGCCCGCCCCCATCATGCCGACTAAAACAATATTTCCGGATGTGCGTTTTTCTGGTGATGTGTTGGAAATCGTCATGAGCGGAATTGTAGCGGAAATGCACTGCGTCGATCATTCAGGAAAAACAAAAGCCCGGATAACCGGGCTTTTGTTTTGATCTGAAAATATCTCAATTAAGATTCAAGCTGTCTTTCAAAATCTTCGGCGTAATGAAAATCAACAGCTCTTTCTTGGCCTCAGTCTTGTTGTTATTTTTAAACAACCAACCGATAACCCATAAATCGCCCAGCAGCGGCACTTTCGATTCCGATTCTGTCGTGTCTTGAGTATAAACACCGCCGATCACCACGGTCCCCCCGTTTTCAACCAGCACCGTGGTGGTAACCTGTTTGTTGTTGATGCTCGGCACGCCTCCAAAAGAGTTCCCGACGGTGTCCTGCTTTACGTCCAGCGTCATTGTCACTTTATCGTCCGGCGTGATCTTGGGCGTCACCACCAGACTCAAAGTTGCGTCTTTGAACGCTATCGAGGGCCCGGTTGTTGCGCTTCCTGCCACAGCATAAGGTATTTGCACTCCGGACTTTATCGTTGCCGCCATAGAGTCCCCCGTCATAACGCGCGGGCTGGCAATCGACTTGGTCGTCCCATCAAGCTCCGATGCGGTCAACTCCATAGTCAGCGTTTTGGTAGCCAAGCTATCAAATAACGACAACGACATACCGCCCGTCCCCGATGAAGATCCCGGCAAATTGACATTTGCGTTATTTATTTGCCCGCTAATTCCGCTCCCCCCAATTTGGGCTCCGCCTCCAGCCGTTACCGCCGGGCCTTGCCACCCTAAACGTCCGCCCAATGTGCGGTTGAACGACTTCGTAGCCTCTACAAACCGGGCTTCAATCAACACTTGGCGCACGGGGACATCAAGCTTCTTGATAATTTCCCGGACTTGCGCCAAACGGGAAAGTGTCGCGGTGATATACAAAGTGTTCGTGCGGGTATCAAAAGCGATTGCTTCGTTTTTGTTTGCTGTTGCCCCTCTGGTCGAATCGGTGGAAGCCTCCCCTGCATCGGCAGTTGACGGATTATGATAGCCCGCCAACACCGTTTTAACATCTCCCACCTTCGCATAACTCAACGGGAATGACTCCGTCTGCACCGGTTCCAGCTGACTGATCACCCGTTGCGTCGTCAATGCATCTTTTTGACGCGCGGCAATCTCATCGCGCGGCGCAACCATGATGACGTTACCCTCTTTTTGCTGCAACAGCCCGCGCGTATCGAGAATGATCTGCAACGCCTGATCCCACGGCACCTCTTTCAAACGCAACGTCAGACTGCCGCTGACCGTATCGCTGATCACCATATTGAGATTGGTAAAATCGGCAATCACATTCAACGCCTCACGCGTCGAAATATTCTGGAAATTCAAACTCAGCTTTTCACCTGCATAAGCCGCGTGGCTAGATTTAACCAATTTGTTGGAATCTTCCACAACCGGTTTTACTTCAATGATAAATTTGTTGTCGGTTTGATAAGCCGCGTACTCCCACGTGCCTTTGGGTTCAATCACCAAACGGACACTCTCTCCCTGCGCAAACGCATCGATCAATTGCACGGGCGTGCCAAAATCCACGACATCCAATTTGCGCTGCAAATTCGCAGGTAGATTTGTTTTTGCAAAATCAACCACCAAAGTTTTACCTTGCTGTTTGATGTCAATGCCCACATTAGCATCTGACAGGTCTATCTGAACGCGTCCCTCGCCATTTTTGCCGCGTCTGAAATCAACATCGCGCAAGCTATGTGCCTGCGTGCCCGGCTTCGCCTCGGCAAAACGCGCTGTAGTCACTGGCTCTGCACTGCCCGTTGGCACTTTGCTCTGTAGCGTAATGAGCAGATTATTTCCATCTATCTGGGTGTCATAACTCAGCATTTGACTGAGATTCACAACCAGCCGCGTACGGCTTCCCGCCTGAACGACATTGACAGTGCGCAGATCGCCCTCGCCGAATTCCTGGGTCGATTTGCCCAATCCATTCTCTGTGTTCGGGAAATCAAAAGCGATACGCGGCGGAGTGTTGATCGTGAATGCTGCGGGCTGGTTCGCCAGTGCCTTTTTCAGACCCACTTTAAGCACCAGTTTTCCTTCCGCAGCAGGGCTGGCAGTAAGCGACAAAATGCTATTCGTGTCACCTCCAGCTAGCTCTGCATGTGCGCCAACAGCCCATATTGAAAGGGCAACAATAGCTATTCGAAGGATACTTCGGGCTGGGGTAATAAACTGTCTCATATTTACTCCTGATTACTCTACCAACTGTAAACTGCTTTCGCGCTCTGACCAATCGCCAGCACCATCTTGCGCCATCTCTTTTATTTTCATCTCGGTATCGGTTATCGAGATGATCTGTCCAAAATTGAGGCCGACATAGTTGCCCGCTTTGACGCGATGCAGCTTGCCATCGGAAGAGCGTATGACCGCGTATCCTATTCTGCCTTGTTGTAAGTAACCGACCATTTTCAGGCTTTCCAATGGAAACTCCTCCAGCTCTTCTTTGGGACGATCAAGGTCAGGCTGGTTCTGTCCGGCACGGCTGGCATTCTTCAAATCGGTCTTGCGCGGCTTGAACGGGTCTTGTATCGCCGTAGAATTGTCGTAGCTGAACGGCTCATACGGTTTTATTTCGGGAGGAGGTTCCACTTTTCCGCGCATATCAGTGCCTGCATTCTTTACAAAATCGCGCAAGTCCTGAAATTCATCGCCCCCGCATCCTGCCAACATCAAAGACGCGCACATCATCACGTAAGCGGCTCTCATTTCTTGGCTCCCGTTTTCTTCTGGGCGGCCAACTCATCTTCATCCAGATAACGGTAGGTTTTTGCTATCGCATCCATGCTCAACACTCCGCCCGCACCAGGGGTAATGCCAATTTCGTTCAATGTAACGATTCGCGGCAATTGGGAAATGTCGCTGCTGAATTTTCCCAGATCGTCATAGTTTCCGGTCACTTTAATTGTAATCGGCTGCTCGGTGAACACCCCCGTAGCCACTTCCGCTCCCGGACGAAACAAGTCAAACTGTAACCCGCGTCCCAAGCCCGCCTGGTTGATATCGGTCAACAGCGCATCCATTTCGGATTTGCTCGGTAACTGTTTCAATAAAGCACCAAATGACTGCTGGGTTTCCAGCAGTTGCTTTTTGATGATATCCAGATTGATAGCCTCTTTTTTCTTAGCCAAAAAGGTATCCCGCAGTTGCGACTCTTCGTGCTTGATGCCCTGCAAACTTTCCCATTGCCCTTGCCAGTCAGCCACCGCACCGACTGCCACAACGGCAACAAATATCGCCAGAAACGCCCCTATCTTGATGAGCCACGGCCAACTTCCCGGGGTCTTGGGGTCAACATTCTTTAACTCTTCCAACAGATTCATAGCCATCCCTTAGTTCTTGCCGACTAGCTTGGCTGGAGGGGTTGCCGGTGCTGCCGCCTCTTGCTTGGTCAAGTTAAAATTCAGAGAAAACTCGTTCAATCGCCCCCCGGCAGTTGCTGAAGCATGTATTTCCACCAGTGTTGGAGAATCCAGCCATGGAGAGTCCTCGATTGCGCGCATCAACGTTGAAACTCGTGCATTCGATTGTGCATATCCGATCAGACTGATTTTATTTCCGGTTTGCTTAATACTTCTCAAATACACGCCGTCCGGCAATATGCGCAACATTTGATCCATCAGGTGAACAACGTCCGAACGCGTACTTTGCAGGTTTTCGACAACGGTTTTGCGGGCCAACAAAGATTGGGTTTGTTCGCGCAATTTTTTGATTTCAGCAATCTGTTTATCGAGCACGACAATTTCTTGTTTCAGAAATTCATTCCGGCGCTCCTGATTTGAAATCCGCGCGCTGATCCACGCATGCACAAGGCCAACGATCAATATTCCCAACACCAGAGAGATGCCGCTAAGAATAATAAACTGTAATTGTCGCGTACGGCGTTTTTCGGCGCGATGGGGCAGCAGGTTTACGCGTATCATGATGGGTCAAACCTCCGCATGGCCAGACCGCAGGCAATCATCAGTGCGGGCGCATCCATTTGAAGTTGCCGGGGTTTGATCCGGCTCGACAGCGTCATTTGCGCAAAAGGATTTGCCACCAGCGTACTCACTTGTGTGCGCGTCGCAACGGCATCATCCAAACCCGACAAGGATGCACACCCCCCGGCCAGCACAATATAATTCACTTCATTAAACTGTGTGGAAGTAAAAAAGAACTGCAACGCCCGCGTTACTTCCGTTGCCACGTTCTCCCGGAAAGGAGTCAGAATCTCGCTTTCATAATTATCGGGCAACCCGCCATTTCGCTTGGCCACCTCGGCATCCTCGGCAGACAGGCCGAACGCGCTCTGGATCAGTTGCGTCAATTGCGCTCCCCCTATCTGCTGGTCGCGCATATAAACCGATTGCCCGTTACGCAGCACATTCACGTTCATCACATTTGCGCCAATGTCTACCAGCGCGATGCACTGATCTGTCGCGCCTCCCGGCAACTGGGCACGAACTTGCTCAAATGCCGCCTCGGCAGCATACGGCTCGACATCGACAACAATTGTTTTTAAGCCGGCTGCCTGCGCTGTGGCCACGCGATCTTCCACATTCCCTTTGCGCGATGCGGCCAACAGCACCTCAATTTCTTCCGGGTTGGTAGGCGAAGGACCTATTACTTGAAAATCCAGATTAACTTCCTCAAGCGCGAAAGGAATGTACTGGTTAGCTTCCGATTCGACTTGATTCTCCAGCTCGTTTTCGCGCAAGCCGCTTGGCAACAATATCTTTTTGCTAATCACGGCTGCGGCCGGCAAAGCAAGGCTGACATTTTTAATTCGTGACCCCATTCGTTTCCATGCTTGACGCAAAGCATCGGAAACAGCATCCAAGTTGTTGATATTGCCATCCGTCACTGCATCTTGCGGCAACGGCTCTATCGTATAACGTTCCACTACATAACCAGACTTCTTGGGCGCTTCGCTTAATTCCACCATCTTGACTGAGGACGAGCTTATATCCACCCCGATCATAGGTGGCGTAGACGTCTGCAAGAAATCTAGTTGAATATCGAAATTTCCTTTAATCATAGGCTGGTTAGAGCTTTTTCGTACAAAGTGGATTAAATCCTAGCAATAACATCCAACGCTGTAAAGTTTTTTCTTCAACGCCTGTTTTTCTTCAGCGTGGAAATCGGCGCGATTGACAGCTGCATTCAAAACACGGAAACTGCCGCCTGTGCCGATTTGATTCAGCTTGCGGGGCACGTTAAACATACCAGCTAAAGCGAGTAAACCCGCTCTAGCCCCAAGCTGAACGGGTTTTTTGTTTTAGGGGCATCAGTGATTTCTTCGGTAGGTATTGTCAGCGCGCAGCGCGCACAGTTCGACACCCCGCTGCAATTTAAAAGCGGCGCGGTGTTGCCGCGTTACGAGCTGGTGTATGAAACGTATGGCACGCTGAATGCGGATAAATCCAACGCCATTCTGATTTGTCATGCGCTGTCAGGCCATCATCATGTCGCCGGATATTATGCCGATGAACCCAAAAATGTGGGCTGGTGGGACAACATGGTCGGCCCCGGCAAACCCATCGACACCGACAAATTTTTCGTGATCGGCCTGAACAATCTCGGCGGCTGTCATGGCTCCACCGGCCCCATCAGCATCAGCTCCGAGACTGGCAAACCCTATGGTTCCAGCTTTCCCGTCATCACGGTAGAAGACTGGGTGGAATCGCAAGCGCGCCTCGCCGACCGCCTCGGCATTCAACAATTCGCCGCAATCATCGGCGGCAGCCTCGGCGGCATGCAGGCCTTGCAATGGTCGCTAGCTTACCCCGAGCGCGTGCGCCATGTGCTGGCCATCGCCAGCGCACCGCGCCTCACCGCACAAAACATCGCATTCAACGATGTGGCGCGCAACGCCATCCTGACCGATCCGGATTTTCATGGCGGCGATTACTATGCGCACGGCGTGGTGCCGACACGCGGTCTGCGTCTGGCACGCATGCTGGGACACATCACTTATTTGTCCGACAATGCGATGGCGGACAAATTCGGGCGCGAATTGCGCGCCGAGAAATTCAATTACGGTTTCGATGTTGAATTTGAAATCGAGTCATATCTGCGCTATCAGGGCGACAAATTCGCCGCGTATTTCGATGCCAACACCTATTTGCTGATGACCAAAGCACTGGACTACTTCGATCCCGCCCTTGCTTGCGCCGGTGATTTGAATAAAGCCTTCGCAGCGGCACGCGCCGATTTTTTAGTGGTGTCGTTCACCACGGATTGGCGTTTTTCGCCGGAGCGTTCGCGCGAAATTGTGCGACCATTGCTGCATAACCACCGCAACGTGAGCTACGCGGAAATCACCTCCACACACGGGCACGATTCTTTCCTGATGTCCGATCCGCACTATCTCGATGTGATGTATGCCTATCTCAACAACGTTCATCGGGAGTGCGCCGCATGAATACTCACGCAATGCTCACCGCAACCCGCCCCGACTTCGCCGCCATCGCCGCATGGATACCCCAGGGAGCGTCGGTACTCGACCTCGGCTGCGGTGACGGCAGCCTGCTGCAATATTTAAAAAGCGAACGCGATGTGCGCGGCTACGGCGTTGAAATTAGCGATGCCGGAATTATTGCCTGCATCCAAAATGGCGTGAACGTTATCCAGAACGATTTGGATTCCGGCCTATCCGATTTTGAATCCAATTCTTTCGACTACGTCATCCTTTCGCAAACGCTACAGGCTACGCGCCACACCGAACCGTTAATACAGGAAATGTTGCGCGTCGGACGCGAAGGTATCGTCAGCTTCCCCAATTTTGGCTACTGGAAGAATCGTCTGGATGTACTCTTCGGCAACATGCCGATCTCAAAAGAGTTGCCCTATCAGTGGTACGACACGCCCAACGTGCACCTGTGTACATTCCATGACTTTGAGGAATTGTGCGCAACGCTGAAAGTACAAATCCTCGAACGCCGCGTGATGACCGGCGACAGCCAAATTAACCTGCTGCCCAATTTGTTTGGCAGCATGGCTGCGTACCGTTTCCAGCGCGGTTTATGAACCTATTCCGCAGGAGCGGGCCGTGCCGGTGGTGGTGTATTTGCAGCATCGGGGGCGAGGATCATTTCTCGGTGTTGCGCGGGATTTCTGCGACACAGGTGCAGTTGGCCGACCCTTCGTGGGGCAACCGGATTTACTCCAAGGCGCAATTTCTGGCGATGTGGGAAACGCGCGAAGATGAAAAACTGAAAGGTAAAATCTTGCTGGTGTTGCCGCAGAGGGCGGGGACTATTGCGCAACACGCGGACTTTTTTGCACCGCCAGAGTCCAGCAGTTTGGGTATTGAGATATTGACGGATCGGCGCAACCGCTGACAGAGATTGTGAGCGCAAGCCAAGGGTGGGCACGCAGTTGCGCCCACCCTTGTTACTAACGCTCCGCTAACGCAGCCTTAACGCAGCCAGTATTAAGATTGGAATAAATCACACCAAGAAAATTGTTAATGCTTATTCGTTCAATGCGTATCGCGCTACTTGGCGCACTTGGATTTTTACCCGTCACTGCCTTTGCCGACCTTCCCTTAACCGTTGAGGGCATGCTCTCCGCGCAAAATAAATGGCGCGCCGAGCTGGGCATCAACTATGCCAATCTCGAACAACGGGGCGTGAGCACGGGTCAATCTATCGCGGTGCAAGTTGCCCCGGCACAATTTGTGTTGACCTTCCCTCGGTTTTTCGTCTTCCAACGGGCGGGTTTCATGCTACCAGTTTT
>CAZHIC010000023.1:0-35007 GCA_964532405.1 uncultured Gallionellaceae bacterium
AATAATACTCCGTGGAACACAAAAAATGCTTGACCCCAAACACGGTTGCTCCCTAGCCCTCCCCCTGCATGGGGGAGGGGAAATTAGGTCTGATGAGTTATCTGAAAAAATGAAGTTAAAACATGGCAAACAATAAATACGACGAATCCAGTTTCAAAGTGCTGCGCGGTCTCGAACCGGTGCGTCAGCGGCCGGGGATGTATACCAATCTCGAATCTCCCAACCACCTGATCGCCGAAGTCGTGGACAACGCCTGCGATGAGGCTTTAGCCAATTACGCCAAGAACATCAGCGTCATCGCCCATGCCGACGGCTCGGTATCGGTGCAGGACGACGGGCGCGGCATTCCGGTCGGCGTCCATCCTGAAGAAGGCGTGTCGGTGGTCGAGGTGGCCTTCACCGTGCTGCACTCCGGCGGCAAGTTCGACAAGGACTCCGGCGGGGCTTACAAATTCGCGGGCGGTTTGCACGGCGTCGGCGTCGCTGTCACCAACGCGCTTTCCACCCAGGTCGAAGTGACGGTGTATCGCGATGGCGGCGAACACTTCATCCGCTTTTTGAATGGTGCTGCCGCAGCCCCCGTTGCGCGCGTCGGCGATTGTCCGAAGAAGCGCAGCGGCACGATGGTGCGCGCATGGCCCGACCCAAAATACTTCGACGTACCCAACGTCATCCTGCCGCAACTGGAGCGCGCGTTGCGCTCCAAGGCCGTTTTGCTGCCCGGCGTAAACGTCACCCTGCATACCGAGAAGACCGGCGAAACCCGCTCTTGGTCCTACCCCGATGGTCTGCGCGGTTACTTGAACGAAGCGATGGAGGAACAGGAAATGGCCGTGCCGATTTTCGCCATGGAAAAATTCATCCCCAAAGGCGGCGACAGCGGTTATGCGGAAGGCGAAGGCGCAGCTTGGGCGATCGTATGGTCAGCCGAAGGCGCTATCGTGCGCGAGTCCTACGTCAACCTCATTCCGACCTGGTCGGGCGGCACACATGATTCCGGCCTGCGCGATGGTGTGTTCAATGCGGTGAAGAGTTTTGCCGAGTTGCACGGCCTGTTGCCCAAGGGCGTGAAACTGGTACCGGAGGATGTGTTCTCGCGCGCTAGTTTTGTACTGTCGGCCAAGGTACTCGACCCGCAATTTCAAGGCCAGACCAAAGACAAACTCGTGTCACGCGATGCACTGCGTCTGGTTTCGCTGATGGTGAAAGACCCGCTTGATCTATGGCTGAACGAGCATATCGAGTTCGGCAAACGCATCACCGAACTCGCCATCCAGCAGGCGCAAAGTCGTTTGCGTTCGGCGCAAAAAGTGGAAAAGAAAAAAGGTTCATCCGTCGCGGTGCTACCCGGGAAACTGACCGATTGCAGCTCCAGCGACCCGACCCGTACCGAACTTTTTCTGGTCGAGGGCGATTCCGCCGGAGGCTCGGCAAAACAGGGACGCAACAAGGAGTTTCAGGCCGTGCTGCCCTTGCGCGGCAAGGTGCTGAATACCTTCGAGGTGGAGAAAGACCGTCTGTTCGCCAATAACGAAATTCACGACATCGCGGTCGCCATCGGCATCGACCCGCATGGGCCGGACGACAACGTAGACTTGTCCAGCATGCGCTACAACGGCATCTACATCATGGCCGACGCCGACGTGGACGGTGCGCACATCTCCACCTTGCTGCTGACTTTGTTCTTCCGCCACTTCTACCAAGTGGTGCTCGCCGGAAAAATCTATCTGGCGCAGCCCCCGTTGTTCCGCGTGGACGTTCCGGCGCAGGGCAAGAAACCGATCCGAAAGATCTATGCGCTCAACGAAGGCGAGCTGCTGGGCATCGAGGACAGATTGCGTCAGGAGAAAATTCGCGAAGGCAGCTGGTCGATCTCGCGCTTCAAAGGCTTGGGCGAAATGAACGCCGAGCAACTGTGGGATACCACACTCAATCCCGACACGCGGCGCTCGTTGCGCGTCAATGCAGCCGCGATTCCGTTCAATGAAAATATGGAAATGTTCAACATGCTGATGGGTAAACACGAAGCCTCAACACGCCGCGCGTGGCTGGAGTATCACGGCAACGAAGTTGAGGGTGATATTTGATGAGTGGCGAATCTGCCCCCTCAGAAAAACATCGGGAGCAAATAATAAACTGAACCCAAAACGGGAGCACGATAGAGTGGCGCCATGCAAGTAATCGCCATTAGCACATTGCGCGATTTTTGGACAAAACACCCGCAAGCGGAAACGCCGTTACGCTCATGGTTTGCAGATGCAAGCCGGGCGGACTGGAAAAACCCGGCGGACATCAAAGCGGCGCATCGTAATGCCAGCTTTGTTGGCAGTCACCGCGTGGTGTTCAATATCAAGGGCAACGATTACCGCTTAATTGTCGCAGTGCATTACAACCGGGGCATGATGTACATCCGCTTTGTTGGAACTCATACCGAATATGACGCGATAAACGCGGGAAAGGTGTAGACATGGAACTCAAACCGATTAAAACCAAAGTCGAATACAAAGCCGCCTTACGCGAGGTCGAGGCATTGTTTGATGCGCCCGATAAAACACCTGAAGCGGACAGGCTCGAAGTGTTGGTGATGCTGGTAGAAAAATACGAAGCACAGCACTACCCTATTGCTGCGCCCGACCCCATAGATTTCTTGAACTACGCGATGGAAACACGCGGACTGACCCGCAAGGATTTAGAGGCGTATATAGGCAGCCGTGGGCGAGTGGCTGAAGTGATGAACCGCGCCCGGCCCCTTACCCTAGCGATGATCCGGCGATTGTCTGATGGGCTTAAGTTGCCTGCGGACGTATTGATTGCAGATTACGATTTGCGCAAAGCGGCGTGGCAAGCCCAAACATTTTAAAATCGGAGAGGGTGTAAGAAGTTTTGTGTAAACGGTCATTTGGCAGGAAACTGTCTAACTTCAAAGAGGAGTGAACATGACCGTAGCAAAGAAAGCAGCAATGCATGAATTAGTTGACCAATTATTGGCCGACTACCAGAAGCCGGAAGACCTGCTCGGTGAGCATGGCTTGCTCAAACAACTCACAAAAGCTGTTGTAGAGCGAGCCTTGCAAGCCGAGATGATCTACACCACCAACGCGATTGAGTCGCTGAACATGAGCCTGAGGAAAATCACCAAGAACCGTGGCTCGTTCCCGTCCGATGAGGCGCTGCTAAAACTCTTCTACCTGGCGATACAAAACATCAGCAAGAAATGGACGATGCCGATCCGCGATTGGAAGGCCGCGCTAAACCGGTTTACTATCCAGTTCGAGGAACGGATGCCGCAACATTAAGAAATTCCGTTTACACAAAATCCAAGACACCCTCAAATCGGACAAAGAAATAACCATGACTAAACTTATACGAATACTCATTCTCCTAACTCTCTGTATTACTCAATCAGCATTTGGTGCTGCGAAGGTATGACCTCTTAACCCATTATTACAGAAGCAGTTTCACATTCACTTCAGGCTGCATATTTATGCTCAATGAAGACTATCATGCACCCGCGATAGAATTAAAATTGGAAATACGATGAGCACCGAACACACAGACCAACCCACCCTCTTCCCCGAAGACGAAACCCAATCCGTGGAAATCGAAACGCCCGAAATCCTGCCAGAAACCGCCAGTGGCTCAGGCGGCACAAAACAGTTCGCCCCGCTCGCCCCTCTACCGGACGGCGACGAAGTGCCGATCTCGCTGTATGCCGAGCGCGCCTATCTGGAATATGCCATTTCGGTAGTCAAAGGCCGCGCGCTGCCGGATGTCTGCGACGGGCAAAAGCCGGTGCAGCGCCGCATCCTTTACGCCATGCGGCAGATGGGCTTGAGCCACGGCAACAAGCATGTCAAATCGGCGCGCGTGGTCGGCGATGTGCTGGGTAAATATCACCCGCACGGCGACTCTTCCGCGTATGAAGCGATGGTGCGTCTGGCGCAGGATTTTTCCATGCGCTACCCGTTAGTCGACGGCCAAGGTAACTTCGGTAGCCGCGATGGCGACAATGCGGCAGCGATGCGCTACACCGAAACGCGTTTGACCCCGCTGGCCGATCTGCTCTTGTCCGAGCTGGATATGGGTACGGTGGATTTCGTGCCCAACTACGACGGCGCATTTCAGGAACCCGCGATGTTGCCCGCACGCTTGCCGATGGTG
Source organism: uncultured Gallionellaceae bacterium (assembly GCA_964532405.1). Lineage (GTDB taxonomy): Bacteria > Pseudomonadota > Gammaproteobacteria > Burkholderiales > Gallionellaceae > PALSA-1006. The sequence goes on from CAZHIC010000023.1 coordinate 4,162, forward strand.
CTGCTCAACGGCGCATCAGGTATCGCCGTGGGTATGGCGACTGAGATTCCATCGCACAATCTGCGCGAAGTCGCCGCTGCGGCGGTGCAGTTGGTGCGCGATCCGAATATCGGCGACGACGCCCTGCTCGCCTGCATTCAAGGTCCGGACTTCCCCGCTGGGGGGCAGATTATTTCGTCACCGCGCGATTTGCGCGAAAGTTATTTGAGCGGACGCGGCTCGATCAAGATGCGCGCACGCTGGACGGTGGAGGAGTTGGCGCGCGGCCAGTGGCAGATCGTGGTGTACGAGTTGCCGCATGGCGTCTCGACCAAGAAGGTGCTGGAAGAGATCGACGAACTGAGCAACCCGAAAGTCAGAGCCAACAAAAAAAGTTTGTCGCCGGAGCAGGTGCAGAACAAACAACTGCTGTTGTCGGTGCTGGATGCCGTGGCGGATGAATCCGATAAATCGCAGGCGGTGCGGCTGGTGTTCCAGCCCAAGTCATCGCGCCAGACGCAAGACGAGTTGATGAACGTGCTGCTGACTCACACCAGCCTGGAATCTTCCACCTCGCTCAATTTGACCATGATCGGAGCGGATGGTCGTCCGCAGCAGAAGTCGCTGACACAGATCATCCACGAGTGGGTGGAGTTCCGCCTCGCCACCGTGCGCCGACGTAGCCAGCACCGCTTGGCGCAGGTTGATGACCGTCTGCATATCCTCGCCGGGCGCATGGTCGTATTCTTGAATCTCGACGAGGTCATTAAACTCATCCGCGAATCGGATGACCCCAAAGCGGCCTTGATCGCACGCTTTGAACTCTCCGACCGTCAGGCCGAAGACATTTTGGAAATCCGCTTGCGCCAACTGGCGCGTATGGAAGGCATACGCATAGAGAAGGAAATCAAACAGCTCGATAAAGAACGCAAAGAACTGACGCGCTTGCTGTCGAAAGACCCTGCCCTGCGCGAACAAGTCGCCAGCGAGATCGATGCCGACACGCTGACCTACGGCGATGAGCGCCGCACCCTGATCCAAGAGACACAACGCGCCGCGCCGGTGAACACAGTCATCGACGAACCTGTCACCGTCATCATCTCCAAGAAACATTGGGGACGCGCACGCCAGGGGCACGGGCTGGATTTGTCCACCCTGCCCTTCAAAGACGGCGACGGCTTACTGGCCAAGTACGAATGCCGCACCACCGATAACTGTATCGTCATCTGCGACAACGGCCGCGTGTGCAGCATCCCCGTGAGCCAGTTGCCCTCGGGACGCGGCGACGGCGTGCCGCTCGCCACGCTTATTGAACTCGCCAGCGGTGCCAAGATCGCGCATGTGCTATGCGGCAAAGCCGAGCAACACATCCTGATCGCTACTACCGCAGGCTACGGCTTCACCGCCACCCTCGGCGATATGGTCGGGCGCAACAAAGCGGGCAAGCAATTCATCAGCGTGGATAAAGAAGCCATCCTTCCGCCGGCCCCCTTTACGCCGACCGAACAATCGCTGGTTGCCGCCGCATCCAGTGATGGCAGATTGCTGCTGTTCCTGCTGAGCGAAATGAAACACCTACAAGGTGGGGGCAAAGGCGTCATCCTCATGGGACTGGCTGAAGGTGAAGAACTGGCGACTGCCAGCATCATCAATCAGGCCAAAATCGAAGTGATCGGCACAACAGGTGCGCGTGAGCACACCATCAAATTGTCAGGAGAAGGATTGCAAAGCCACTTCGGGAAACGTGCGCGTGGCGGGAAAAATCTGCCCGCGAAATTCAAACCCAAGCGGATTGAGTGAGTTCAAAGTAAAGCTAAACTTTCAGCCAACAAAAAGCCCGGCACTTTCGTGCCGGGCTTTTTTCCAACTCAAGAACCGATTAACCGGCTTGAATGTTGGAGGCTTGCTTGCCCTTTGGGCCTTGAGTCACTTCAAAGCTGACTTTTTGACCTTCTTGAAGCGACTTGAAGCCGTTCATGTTGATTGCCGAGAAGTGCGCGAACAAGTCTTCGCTACCATCATCAGGAGTTACAAAGCCAAAACCCTTTGCATCGTTGAACCATTTAACAATTCCAGTTGCCATGTGAATACTTCCTTATTAAAAAACGGGGAAAACCCCCGCAAAACTATTTGAATCGAAGATTGCACATGGAAAAACCAGTACTGCAAAAACTTTGAATCAAATACCAAGAAGCCTTGTACGCTTAATAGGTTGATATCGTCAAGGGAATTCATCAAAATAAATCATAAGAAGGATAAATTGTCGTTGTGGGTAAGACCCGATTTTCTGTGCTGACAAATTGATGTTACTTTATCAACCTACAATCGCACCCCAGGCAATAGTATGTCCAAGCGTAAAAATGCAGTGAAACGTGTCACTCCGGCTTTTGTTGTTTTATTGTTGTCCGCCTGGGTTTCAGTCGCGCACGCCGAAACCGAAATGGCAGTCGGCGAAGTATTTCGCGACTGCCCGGAGTGTCCCGAAATGGTAGTGATTCCGGCGGGCAGTTTCAATATGGGATCAAACAACGGCGACAGGGATGAACAACCCGTGCATCGTGTCACCATAGAAAAACCCTTTGCCATAGGTAAAACCGAAGTCACACAAATCCAATGGCGAGCTGTCATGCAAGACCAGTGGCGAACCATCAGAGGCAAAGATCCGAGTTATTTCACAAGCTGCGGGGACGATTGCCCGGTAGAGCAAGTCAGCTGGAACGATGTGCAGATATTCATTCAGAAACTCAATGCCAAGACCCGCAAACAATATCGATTGCCGAGTGAAGCCGAATGGGAGTATGCCTGCCGTGCCGGAGGGCAACATCAATATTGCGGCAGCGACGATGCGGATAGCGTAGCGTGGTATGGCGCATCTGCGGATACGCAGGGCAATAGCGACAAGTCCCCCCGCCCGGTAGCCGCCAAGCAAGCCAACGCATTTGGCATATACGACATGAGTGGCAACGTCCGGGAATGGGTGGGGGACAGCTATCACGACAACTACAAAGGCGCACCGACTGACGGTGATGCCTGGCAAAAAGATGGCAAGATGCGCGTGCTTCGCGGCGGCTCTTGGTTCAACAGTTCTCAACTTGTGCGCGCAGCCAAAAGATTCAAGGACGTGCCCACGTTCCGTAGCAAATTTGATGGCTTTCGCCTAGTCAGAGCACTCCCATAGCTTCCTGATCAATGCTCAAGAAGAGCCCTCAGCCAAACGATATTTGCGGAATTTCTCGATTTTCGGTGCTATAACGGATTGGCAATAGCCTTGCTCGGGATGTCTGGCAAAGTAATGTTGATGCCCATCCTCTGCTGGATAGAAAGTCGGGGCAGCGACGACTTCAGTGGCCAGCAGCGTTGCGCCAGCCTGTTTGCGATTTAACTCGGCAATCATCGCTTGCGCTTCTTCGCGTTGCGTCTCGTTGTAATAAAAAATCGCCGAACGGTATTGCGTACCCGCATCGTTGCCTTGACGATTTAGCGTGGTGGGGTCGTGAATCACAAAGAACACACCGAGCAATTCCTTGAACGATACCACCCCCGCGTCAAAGACGATTTGCACCGCCTCGGCATGTCCGGTCTGTCCGCCGCACACTGCTTCATAGCTTGGGTTGCCGACTTTCCCGCCGATATACCCCGAAACCACACTCTCGACTCCGTCCACTTGTTCAAACACAGCTTCCAGACACCAAAAACAGCCTCCAGCCAATGTTGCGATCTGTTTTTCGCTCATCATGTCCTCTCTTTTGATCGGCGTATACGACGCCTGTATAACTCCCATAACACCCAGCCACGCCAACCCAAACGCACCCCAAAATATCCCAGCACGGAAAGAGAAATCGCCAACAAAGGGAGTCCGATGGCGAATGCCTTACCGAGCGAGACAGTCCAGTATATCAATGGCGAGAACCAGTCATTCCAATGCAATTCCGGCATGATGATCGGCGCTAAAGCATTCCCATTCAGCCCTAACACCCATGCGCCTAGCTCATACGCCAACAAGTACAGCGGGAGAATAGTGAAAGGATTGGTGTAAAGTGTAGCGAACAAAGCGATAGGTAAATTGACACGAAATAACACCGCCAATAAGGCGGCCCCCAGCATCTGCAACGGCCCCGGGATCAAACCGCAGAACAACCCTACCGCCACGCCACCGGCCACCGAGCGTCGATGCAGATGCCACAGATTCGGATGTTGCAGCCAATGAGCGACAGGCCGCAACCATCTGTGCTGCTGGATGGCTTGCTGGCTCGGCAGGTAATTTTTGAAATATTTTTTCGGCACTGTATATTTGCTTCTGGAAAACCTTCGCCAGAGAAGTCGGCTAATTACGGTAAATATACCAAAAAATGCAGCTCCATGAAGCATCATGATTAGTGTTAGTGCTTGCCATTCCCTGTGTTTTTATAAACAATGGCGGCATCTAACAGGAGTTCATTTGATGTCGAATCAGGCCGTACCGGATTTCACTCTGCCCGCCACTGGCGGTGTCGATTTCACGCTTCACCCCATCCGCAGCAAATCGTTGGCGATCTATTTCTATCCCAAGGACAACACGCCGGGTTGTACCACCGAGGCGCAGCAGTTCCGCGAGTTGTATGGCGAATTTCTTATGGCGGGGTGCGAGATTGTCGGCATCTCGCGCGACAGCATCAAGTCGCACGAAAATTTCAAAGCCAAGTTCGACCTCCCTTTCGACCTACTCTCCGATGCGGACGAGACGGCATGCAATCTGTTCGGTGTGATGAAGCAAAAAATGATGTACGGTAAACAGGTTCGCGGCATTGAGCGCAGTACGTTCGTGCTCGACAACAAAGGCATTATCCGCAAAGAATGGCGTGGCCTCAAAGCCGATGGTCACGCTCAAGAAGTTCTCTCGTTCGTACAAACTCTGTAAGGAGCAACATGCCAACTCGCAAAGCAGTTCCCGCCAAAAGAAGCACCGACACCAAGCTGTTCGTACTGGATACCAACGTGCTGATGCATGACCCGACCAGCCTGTTTCGTTTTGAAGAGCACGACATCTATCTGCCGATGTTCGTGCTGGAAGAGCTGGACAACAACAAAAAAGGCATGACCGAAGTGGCGCGCAATGCACGTCAGGCCAGCCGTTTTATGGATAGCCTGATCACTGAGGGCATTAACATCGAAGAAGGTGTGCCCTTGCAAGCGCAGGGGAACAAGAATGCAACCGGCCGTTTGTTTCTGCAAACCCAATTCATAGACCATCAGTTACCGGAAAATTTAGCCAACGGCAAAGCGGACAACGCCATCCTCGGCGTGGTCATGTTCCTGCACAAGCAGCAGCCGCAGCGTGAAGTCACGCTGGTCAGCAAAGACATCAACATGCGCATCAAAGCGCGTGCACTGGGTCTGAATGCACAGGATTACTTCAACGACAAAGTACTGGAAGACACCGACCTGCTCTACACCGGCATGCTGCCCCTGCCCGCCGATTTTTGGGACACGCACGGCAAAGATATGCAGTCCGGCTTGCAGGGTACCCACACGTTCTATCACCTGAAAGGGCCGCTGTGCCGCGACATGCTGGTGAACGAGTTCGTGTATCAAGAGGCTAGCACTCCGCCTTTTTATGCCGTCGTCACGGCACAGGAAAGCAATGCCGCCACCTTGCGCACGCTCACCGATTACACCCACACTAAAAACTCCATCTGGGGTATCACTGCGCGCAACCGTGAGCAGAATTTTGTGCTCAATCTGCTGATGAATCCCGAGATCGATTTCGTCACCCTGCTGGGCCAAGCGGGTACCGGCAAGACCTTGCTCACATTGGCTGCGGGTCTGATGCAAACACTGGAGAGCAAGCTCTATTCCGAGATCATCATGACCCGCGTCACCGTGCCGGTGGGTGAGGACATCGGTTTCTTGCCCGGCACGGAAGAAGAGAAGATGTCACCGTGGATGGGCGCCTTGGATGACAACTTGGACGTGCTGAACAAAGTCGACGAAGAAGGCGGTGAGTGGGGACGCGCCGCAACGCGCGATCTGATCCGTTCGCGCATCAAAATCAAATCGCTCAATTTCATGCGTGGTCGTACCTTTCTCAATAAATATCTCATCATCGACGAGGCGCAGAACTTAACGCCGAAACAGATGAAGACGCTCATCACCCGCGCCGGCCCCGGCACCAAGGTGGTGTGCATGGGCAACATCGCGCAGATCGACACGCCTTACCTCACCGAGGGTAGCTCCGGTCTGACTTACGTGGTGGACAGGTTCAAAGGCTGGGCGCACAGCGGCCACGTCACGTTACAACGCGGCGAACGTTCCAGACTGGCGGATCACGCGGCTGAAGTTCTCTAAATGCAAGTCCACCACAGAGGCACAGAGACACAGAGGAAGTCAAAACCAGAATACTGCTTTGCTTCTGATTTTCTCTGTGCCTCTGTGTCTCTGTGGTAAAAGGTTTTAACCATGACAAAATTCCCGCTCGACAAGACCGATTCCGAATGGCGCGAAGAACTAACGCCGGATCAATTTAATATCTGCCGCGAATGCGGCACCGAACCCGCATTTTCCGGCGAATATTGGGATTGCCACGACATCGGCGTCTACCGCTGTGTTTGCTGCGGCACGCCGCTTTTCGATTCGGAAACCAAGTACGAATCGGGCACCGGCTGGCCGAGTTTCTGGCAACCCATCGCCGAAGAAACGCTGATATTCAGCGAGGACGACCCGCTCGGCATGGATCGCGTCGAGGTCTCCTGCGCCAAATGCGACGCACATCTTGGCCATGTATTCCAGGATGGCCCCAACCCAACCGGACTGCGCTACTGTATCAACTCCGCCTCGCTCGCTCTCGACAGAAATTAATGATGGATATCGCGAAGCCTGCCCCGAGCAAAGCCGAAGGGCTCAACCCATCCTACATTCGACCTTTGCCATGAAAATCTTATTCGACCTGTTCCCCGTTATTCTATTTTTCCTCGTCTTCAAATTCTTCGGCGTGTACGCGGCAACGGCTTCCGCCATCGCCGCAACCTTTGCCCAAGTTGCCTGGGTCAAATATCGCCACGGCAAAGTAGACACCATGCTGTGGGTAAGCTTGGGCATCATCGTGGTCTTCGGCGGCGCAACTTTACTGCTGCACGATGAGACCTTCATCAAATGGAAACCTACCGTGCTCTACTGGTTCTTCGCCTCAGCGCTATTGTTCTCGCGCGCGCTGTTCGGCAAGAACCTGATGCGCTCGCTGCTGCAAGAAAAAATGACCCTGCCCGACCCGGTATGGCATCAACTCAACCTCGCGTGGAGCGGCTTCTTCGCCGTGCTGGGCATCGTCAATCTTTACGTGGCCTTCAACTATTCGCTGGATGCATGGGTCAACTTCAAACTGTTCGGCGCAACCAGCATGATGCTGGTGTTCATCCTGTTACAGGCAGCGGTGCTATCCAAATATATGGAAGAAGACAAAAAGGAGAAGCAGTAATGCTTTACGCCATCATCGGACAAATCTTTCCTGACTGCCTAGAAAAACGTAAAGCGGCACGCCCTGCACACGTTGCCCGCTTGCAAACGTTGCAGACTGAAGGGCGCTTAATTCTCGCCGGCCCCTTCCCTGCCGTGGACGCGAACGATCCCGGAGCAGCCGGCTTTACCGGAAGCTTGATCGTGGCGGAATTTGCCAACTTGAGCGATGCCCGAAGCTGGGCAGAGGCCGACCCTTATGTGAGCGGCGAGGTTTACAAGTCGGTATCCGTACAGCCCTTCGTGAAAACTTTTCCCGCATGACTACCATTGAGAAATTGCGCGAACGCCTCGCAGAATTACACCCCACGCACATCGACATCGTCGACGAGAGCCACCTCCATGCCGGGCATGAAGGTGCCCGCTCCGGCGGCGGGCATTACAAGCTGCACATTGTTTCGCCCCAGTTCGCAGGCCTTAACACTCTGGCGCGGCATCGTGTGATATATTCCGCGCTCGGGGAAATGATGCGGCAAGAAATTCACGCGCTAAACATCCAAGCTTTAACGCCGAATCAAATTTAATAATTTAATTTACTAAGGACCAATACGATGCTAAAACCTTCCAACATTGCAGCCCTAGCTTTACTGGCAGCGATCACCGCCAACACAGTCCATGCAGCCGGAGCAGTGGCCGAACAAGACAAAAATACCGTCGCCACCGTTAACGGCGTAGCCATCCCGCAAGCGCGTATCGACATGCGCATCAAGGTGGCAGCCCAACAAGGCCAGCCCGACAGCCCGGAGATGCGTAAAGCGATCCGCGATGATCTGATCAACCTCGAAGTCATCTCGCAAGAAGCGCTCAAAAAAGGCTTAGACAAACAACCCGAGGTCGTCCAACAGATCGAACTGACCAAGCAGAGCGCGTTGGCTGGCGCATTCGTGCAAGACTATGCCAAGACCCACCCCATCAGCGAAGAGGCACTCAAAAAAGAATATGAGAATCTGAAGAGCCGCGTTGGCAATAAGGAATTCAAGGTCGCGCACATTCTGGTTGAGAGCGAAGACCAAGCCAAGAAAGTCGCCGCTGAAGTGAAGAAAGGCAAGTTCGCCAAGATCGCCAAAGAAAAATCCAAGGATCCCGGCTCCAAAGACAAGGGCGGCGATTTGGGCTGGACCGTTCCTTCCAACTTCGTGCAGCCTTTCGGCGAAGCGCTCCTGAAGCTTAGCAAAGGCCAAGTCAGCGCCCCGGTACAAACCCAGTTCGGCTGGCACATCATCAAGCTGGAAGATACCCGCGAATTGAAAGTTCCGGTTTATGAAGAAGTAAAACCGAATCTGGAAAAGCGCTTGCAACAGCAAGCCATTCAGGATGCGATCAAGTCTCTGCGCGCCAACGCCAAGATCGACTGAAGCAGTCTTGCATCACGCGTAAAAAAGGCGACCTGCGGGTCGCTTTTTTTATTCCTCCAATCAGCTCAACAACAGCTCACGCGAGCAGATTCACCAACCCGTTCAGCCCCACAAAATTAAACGCGAAACTCGCTTGGGTACGCACGATAGGTTTGGCGTGGTAAGCGATGCTCGTACCCGCTTGTGCCATCATTTTCAAGTCGTTTGCCCCGTCGCCCATCGCGATGACTTGCTCGGGGTGCAGCTCTAATTCTGCGCGGGTATGGTTCAGCCAGTTCGCTTTGGCTTGCGCGTCAAGAATGTCGCCGAGCACCTGTCCGGTGAGCTTGCCGTCGATGATCTCCAGCGTGTTGGCCTGCGCGAAATCGAGACCAAGGCGCGCCTGTAGACGTGCGGTAAAAAAAGTAAAGCCGCCGGAAACCAACAGCGTCTTGATGCCGTGCTTCTGCAGCTCCGCCAACATGAGTTCTGCCCCGGGATTCAGTTGCAGGCGTTCGTCGTACACGCGCTGCAGCGCGCCCTCCTCCAAACCTTCCAGCAACGCCACACGGCGGCGCAGGCTCTCGGCAAAGTCGATCTCGCCGCGCATCGCCGCTTCGGTGATCGCCGACACTTGCGGTTTCAATCCCTGCATGTCGGCAATCTCGTCGATGCACTCGATGCTGATAAGCGTGGAGTCCATATCCATCACCACCAGACCGAAGTCGTCCAGATGCAGACTGGGTCGCACAAAACCGTAATCTAGCTGATGTTCATAGCAAAACATCGGCACGCCGTCGTGCGGCTTGACACCACACAAACGGTAAGCGTGCGTGCCAACCTGTTCGATGCGGGAGGCTAGAGACAAGCTGACTAGGCGATCCAGATGTGCGGCGGGAATATCGTGTACAGCTTGAATAATGAGATTCATATAATTAATTAAAAAACTTTAGCCACTGATTTACATAGATGGACACGGATTATAAAAAAAACCAATTCAATTGACCGACGGCATCTTCCTGACAAATAAATTTCTTCAAGAAACTTATCCGTGCTTATCAGTGTTCATCCGTGGCTAATTAAAGACTTAAGACACTTACCCGCACGCCCCGATCGCACCGCAACTGGTACAAAATTCGCAGCCGTCTTTTTTAATCAGCGTGGCGTTGCCGCATTCCTTGCACACCTTGCCAATCAAAGGTTTGGTGCTGGTAGCTTTGATCTGCCCTTCGGGGATTTCCAGCACGCCCATCTGCTGCACCGGGTAGCCGTGTTCGTCGAGGATGCCGAGCATAGAGTAACGATGAATGATGAGCTTAGCGACATAGGAGACCGTCGAGGGATAGCTTTCCATCTTGGCACCGCCCGGCACGCGCGCCATAAAGTCGCCCAGCGGTTCGCCGAAGTTAATCAGCTTGCGCAGCTTCATGCCGATCCATGCCGGGTCAATCACGCGCATATCCAGACTCAACACTTTGCACAGACCGTCGAGCGCGCGCGGATACACACCGGACAACCACATCGAATAAGGGCGGCGTTGCGCATCCGGCAGCACCAGCTCTTTCAAACCCAGCACGAAATCGTCACCGCTGCCCGCGTTGGAAATATCCACCGTCCAGCTCATGGTGCCATCGGTGCCGGTCTTCGGCTCTTTCTTCGCAAACAGCGCGTCCATCATCGGCGTGGTCACACCGTCGGAAACCTCTAGTGCGCCCAATTGTTCGATACGGTATTTCAGCAGATGCGCGAACGCGGCCACCAGACTCGGCATGCGCATCACCTCACCATCGGGCGGCATCGGCATGTCGAAAGCATCGTCGCCCGCCGTCTTCATCAGCATTTCCAGCTTCATGCGTATCCACACCGGATCGCGCGTGCGCATATCCATCGACAGCGATTTCGCCAGCGCACCCAAGCCGCGCGGTTGTTCCGAGCCGTTCACCCATACCTCGAACGGATGATTTCGTCCCAGAGTTGAAGAGTCGCGCAGCGATGCGTTTGCTCCCTCGCCCGCTTGCGGGAGAGGGTCGGGGAGAGGGCTGCTTGTGGTGTGCGACACGAACGCCACAAAACTGCCGAGAGGATGCTTCACCACCTGCGACACCCAGCCCTCGCTACCTGCCGGAAGCGAAGGACGCCCCGGCCAGCGCAACGAAGCCAACGCGGGCGTGGGCGCGGCTTCCAGCACGATGCGCCTGTCCTGATCGAACACAAAATCCTGCGGCTGTTCGCCATTAACGCGAAATTCGCGCAGCGATTCGTTTACTCTTTCTCCCGCTTGCGGGGGAAAGTTGGATAGGGGGCCGTTGGGTTCCGGCGTGACGGACAGTACCGACCCCAGCACGCTGTTCGGTCTATAAGTCGCCAAGCCCTTCAATCCCGCCTTCCATGCCTCCGTGTAAAGCTCTTTGAAATCCTCGTACGGATAGTCGGCGGGCACGTTGACGGTCTTGCTGATCGAGGTGTCGATGAACGGCGCGACAGCCGCGACCATCTTCATGTGGTCGATAGCGCTGATCTCCAGCGCGGAAACAAACGCGGGCGGCAATTTGCTCACATCGCCGCCCTGTTTTTTGAACACGCGCCAAGCGTGGTCTTCCACCGAGTAGTCCTTGGTCGTGCCGTCCGGCATGCGTTTCTTGCGCGTGTAAAACCACGAGAACGCAGGCTCGATACCATTGGAAGCGTTGTCGGCAAAGGCCAGCGAGATAGTGCCGGTGGGCGCGATGGACAGCAGATGACTGTTGCGGATGCCGTACTGGCGTATTTTGTTTTTCAGCTCATCCGGCAGACGCGAAGCAAAGCGCGACGCGGCCAGATATTTTTCCGCATCCAGCAGCGGGAACGCACCGCGCTCGATAGCCAAGTCCACTGATGCCTGATACGCCTCGTCGCGCATGATGCGCGTGATGTCGGCGGCAAAGGCACGCGCATCAATGGTGTCGTAACGCTTGCCCAGCATCACCAGCGCATCGCCCAGCCCGGTGAAGCCCAGCCCGACGCGCCGCTTGTTCTGCGCCTCCTGCTGCTGCTCCGGCAGCGGCCATGCGGTGACGTCCAGCACGTTGTCCAGCATGCGCACCGCCACGCGCACCAGTTGCTTGAACGGCTCGTAGTCGAAACCGGCATGGCTAGAGAACGGATTCTTCACCATGCGCGTGAGGTCAATCGAGCCTAAGCAGCAGCAGCCGTATGGCGGAAGTGGCTGTTCCGCACAAGGATTCGTCGCCGCTATCACTTCGCAATAGGACAAATTGTTGTCGCGGTTCATCAGGTCGATGAACAGCACGCCCGGCTCGGCGTGGTCGTAGGTGCTGGCGATGATCTGCTTCCACAGGTCGGCGGCACGCACTTTGCGGTATACCCATTTGCCGTCGGCGCGACGTATCGCACCCGCGTCTTTGATCGCGGCAGACGGTTCGGCGACGTGCACCAACTCAAATTCTTCGTCCTTCTCCACCGCCTGCATCAGCGCGTCGGTCACGCCGACGGAGATGTTGAAGTTGCGCAGGTCGCCCTTGTCTTTGGCGCTGATGAATTTCTCGATGTCGGGATGGTCGCAGCGCAACACGCCCATTTGTGCACCGCGCCGCGCTCCGGCGGATTCAACCGTTTCGCAGGAGCGGTCGAACACGCGCATGTAGGAGATCGGGCCGCTGGCGCGCGAGTTGGTGCCTTTGACGTGCGCGCCTTCGGGACGGATGGAAGAAAAGTCGTAACCCACCCCACCGCCGCGCCGCATGGTCTCGGCGGCTTGCTGCAAGGCGTCGTAGATGCCGGGTTTGCCGTCACTGATGCCGGAGATCGCATCGCCCACCGGTTGCACGAAACAGTTAATCAGCGTCGCTTGCATCTTCAATCCGGCGGCGGAATTGATACGGCCTGCGGGAATAAAACCGTTCTCCTGCGCGAGGAAAAATGCCTCTTGCCACTTTGCCTGTTGTTCCGGCTTCTCGGCTTGCGCCAAACCGCGCGCCACACGTCGGCGCACATCCTGCACCGACGTTTCATCCGCTTCCGCGTATTTTTCCAACAGGACTTCGATACTGATTTCTTGCGGCATTTTTTACTCCTTGCTGATGGAAGGGTTTACCAATCCACCCAGTCCAACAAAATTGAACGGGCAACGCGCCCGTTAGCGCCATCGCCCATCGTGATCACCAACTCGCATTTCAATTCGAGTTTGGTCAAAATCAAACGGGATACATTTTAATTCAAACAACAGCGCGATTAGAGCGTGAAATTTCTAAAAAAATTGAATTAAGCACTGGACAATGGCGATGTGCATTGCCTAGTGAGGCACAGAAGAAATTGGAGCGAGTCGCTTGAATTTGTACCGGGGCCTGTCGCCAATTGTTACAATCCAGAAATCCCTATGCTCCGAACCGCGTCATGACCCAAGCCGCAACAAAAGATAATTTGCATCCGCGCAATCTGCACCGTGGCCGTTACGACTTCGCGCAACTCATCGCCAGCAACCCGGAGTTGGCGGCGTTTGTGGCGTTGAATGAATACGGCAACGAGTCGATCAATTTCGTCGATCCGGCTGCCGTAAAAGCCCTTAATCACGCTCTGCTGAAGCACTATTATGGCATCAAGGATTGGGATGTCCCCGCCCAATATCTGTGCCCGCCCATCCCCGGCCGTGCGGACTATCTGCACTATCTCGCCGACCTGCTGGGCGAGAGCAATGGCGGCGACATTCCGCGCGGCAAATCGGTGCGCGTGCTCGACATCGGGGTGGGCGCGAATTGCATCTACCCGCTCATCGGCCATGCCGCGTATGGCTGGCAGTTCGTCGGCACGGACGTCGATACCGTGGCACTGCACAATGCGCAACAAATTTTGGATGCGAATCAATTAAATGATGCCATTGAGCTGCGTTTGCAAAAATCCCCCACGGCGATTTTTTCAGACGTGACCTATGCAGATGAGTTCTTCGACCTCACGCTGTGCAACCCGCCCTTCCATGCCTCCTTAGCCGAAGCCAGGCACGGCGCGCAGCGCAAATGGAAAAATCTCGGCAAAGAAAATGACAAGCGCAAAAATCCCGTGCTGAACTTCGGCGGGCAGAGCATGGAACTGTGCTGCGACGGCGGCGAAGAGGCATTCGTTACCCGCATGATCGAAGAAAGCGAATCGGGCCAGAACAACTGCCTGTGGTTCACCACAATGATCTCCAAGTCAGCCACCTTGCCGCACGTCTATCGCAAGTTGAAATACTCCGGCGCGAAAGAAAACCGCACCATTGAAATGTCACAGGGTCAGAAAAAAAGCCGCATCCTCGCTTGGACGTTTAAGGACAAGGATCAGCAACGGGAGTGGTGGCAACGGTAAACAAAAATACGAATATGGTTGAGCTTTGCTTTATCTGGACAATATTCCAATCGTCATCTCGCATCGTTTTGATTACAATGCCCTCGCACAAAATCTATTGAAGGAGCTGAACATAGCTAATCTCACCATTCACAACCTTGACGAATCGATCGCCAACAACTTGAGCATGCAAGCTCAACAGCATGGGCAATCGGTTGAGGATGAGGCACGCCAAATTCTTCGCCTCGCTTTTTCTGACACCGCCCACAAAGCCAGCGGCCTTGGCAGCAAAATCTCCAAACGTTTTACGGAGATTGGCGGCGTTGAACTACCGCAACCCACCCGTTCACAACCTCGTCAGTCGGCAGACTTCGGCAAAGCCAATTGATACTGCTCGACACCAACATCATTTCCGAATTAATGCGTCCCGCACCGGATGCAACCGTGGTGGCATGGCTAGACCGTCAAAAAGACAAAAACGTTTGGATATGCGCCATTACCCAAGCTGAAGTCCTCATGGGTTTAGCGTTGATGCCGGAAGGAAAACGCAAACAGGGTTTGATAAATGTCGCCGCAGCAATGTTTGATGAAGACTTCGCGAATCGCTGCCTGCCCTTTGATAGCGATGCAGCGAATAGTTATGCAAATATCATTGCAGAACGTACCCAGCAAGGTAGCCCGATCAGCGTGGAAGGTACTCAAATCGCCTCCATCGCCAGAGCAAATAACCTATCAATCGCAACCCGTAACGGGAAAGATTTTGCCAGTATCGAAGGACTGGTTGTGGTCAATCCGTGGCAGGTTGCTTAAGGGTAGCTCGGTGAATTAATAATAAACCGTGGTCTGTCCCCGATTGCTGCTGAGAGCCATGAGCTCCATCAACATGATAAAACTCGCTGAAATCGGCCATTTCGCGCTCTCAGAATTGCCCCATTCAGAGCAGGGTAGCCGGAAACCGATTAAATTAGCGCTTCCTTAGATATATTTATTTTCACATGGAGAGGCTATTTTCAATGCGCAGCTATGTATGGGCTTTCGTATTTTCAGTAGCATTTCATGCTGTTCTACTGAGCCAAATTAACTTGAAAAGTTGGCATCAACCGTCGAGCAATCAGCCAGTCTTAACGGTCAATTTAGTTCCATCCACCTTGGTACCGCAAAGAAATGTATCCTCATCACGCTCTCATTCTGAGGAAAAAAATATATATATAAAAAAAAGTGCTCAAAAACACGACTCCAACGATACTTCACTTATTTCTGCGCCAAACGAGATTCCCAACGTAGCTCAAAAAATCGAAGTATCATCAGCTCTCGACATGGGACAACTTCATAATCAGGCAAGAGAATACGCCGACAAGGAATTCTCGACTTCCGAACCTGTTTTTTCCATAAACGGTGATTACTACGGCACTTACACGGGGAGCGATAGCGGAACTTTTTATTTTCACCTTGATCGCAAGGGCATTGCTTCAGGCAACGGACAGTCCAATACTTTCGGTGTCAGTTTTATCATCACGGGTAACGCAACATCAAATGGCATAATTCAAATGTCAGGTTCTGGGCGGGCAGGCGATGCAAAATTCGAAGGTAAACTGGACATTAAAACTGGGATGCTTTCAGGCACATGGTCTCTGATGGGGGTCGGAAATGGCGTATTTTCAGGGCGGCACGAATAGAGCATTTGATTCTTCCATCCCCGCATCTGACAGGGCATAGGTAGCTTCGATGGACTAAAGGGGCCTGGCACGCATTTTATAAAAACAACGCTGCCGAAACACCAAATCTCGCCGCCAATTCTTTAGCTTGGCGCGCATTGAATTCACGTCGCCCCGATAGCAATTCAGACACGACACCTTGGCTGCCCAATTCTGGAAAATCGATCTGGCGCAGTCCATCGCGTTGCATCAAATAGCGCAGCGCCTCCGCCCCAGTTGCCGCTTTCGGCATTTTGTCCTTGGCTTCATATTCTGCGACTAGGTCGCCGAGATAATCCACTAATCTGGCAAGCGGATGTTTTTCATCAGCGCCGCCAGCATCGATTGCAGCATCAAGTGCTTCGACTAATTGCGCGTACTCTTTGGCATTGCGGGCTGGTTGCAACAGAGGTGCGACATAGCCCCAATGTTGAATCGCTGTTTTAACTCGTGCGTTCATTTCCAGCCTCCTTGGTCATACTCTTTGTGTGTCAATACAGCCCTGATAAATAATCGCCCCGTATTGAAGTGAATAGCAGCGATCAGGCGCAGCTTGTTCCCTCCAATGTCGAATACGAATACATCACCCACCTTGTCCGTACTGGGAAACAACGCTCTCAATTCCGAGAAATTTCGCCATTCCGCCTTTTTGCACAAGCGATACCACTGTTCAAGTGCAGTCGCGCTTTGAGGATGCGCTTGCTGCGCAGTCACGATCCGGCGGTGGGTGATGATGTGCATGAAGCAAGTATATCTCAATTGGAGATATTGGAAAACTGACCTGCGATTCGCGTTACTTCAACTCCCCAAAGAAATTCTTAATCGCCAACACCCGCTGCTGCAAGTCCTCATGCTTGATCTCGATGCGCAACTTGTCCTGTCCCGTCATTTTTATATAGCGCCGACTTTGGATCATGGTGATGATTTTCATCGGGTCAATCGGCGGATTGGGGACGAACTGCATAACGATGGCTTCCGAGGACGCGTCCACTTTGCTGATGCCGAGCGGTTTCGCCATGATGCGCAGGCGGTGGCTGTCGAGCAGGGTTTGCGTCGGCTCAGGTAGCAGGCCGAAGCGGTCGATCAACTCTTGGTGCATGTCGTCCAAGTCTTCTGGCGTATTGCAGTTCGCCAGACGTTTGTAGATAACCAGACGCTGGTGGATGTCGCCGCAGTAGTCGTTGGGTAGCAGCGCGGGTGCATGCAAATTGATCTCGGTAGTGACGCCCAGCGGGTGCGCCATGTCCGGCTCGTGGCCTTGCTTGAGCGAGGCGATGGCGGCGGCGAGCATGTCGTTGTAGAGACTGAAGCCGATCTCCTGCATTTCGCCGCTTTGCGATTCGCCCAACACTTCGCCCGCGCCGCGTATCTCCAAATCGTGCATGGCGAGGAAGAAGCCTGAGCCCAGTTGTTCCATCGCCTGAATCGCTTCGAGGCGTTTCTTGGCCTGTGCGGTGAGGCCTTCCATATTGTCCACCAGCAGGTAGGCATAGGCTTGGTGGTGCGAACGCCCGACGCGTCCGCGCAACTGGTGCAGCTGCGCAAGACCGAAGCGGTCGGCGCGGTTCATGATGATGGTGTTGGCGGTGGGCACGTCGATGCCGGTTTCGATGATGGTGGTACACAGCAGCACGTTGAAACGCTGATGGTGGAAGTCGCGCATCACCGCTTCCAGTTCGCGTTCGTTCATCTGGCCGTGCGCGGTGCGGATGCGCGCTTCCGGCAGCAATGTCTCCAGCTTCTCCGCCATGTTGGCGATGGTGTCCACCTCGTTGTGCAGGAAATACACCTGCCCGCCGCGCTTGAGTTCGCGCAGCACAGCTTCGCGGATGATGCCCTGGCTGAAGCCGCTGACGAAGGTCTTGATGGACAGGCGACGCTGCGGCGCGGTGGCGATCACCGAGAAATCGCGCAGGCCTTCCAGCGACATCGCCAGTGTGCGCGGAATCGGTGTGGCGGTGAGCGTGAGCACATCCACCTCGGCGCGCAGCGCTTTCAAGCGTTCTTTCTGTTGCACACCAAAGCGATGCTCTTCGTCGAGAATGACCAAACCGAGATTGTGGAACTTCACATCTTTCTGGATCAGCTTATGCGTGCCGATGACAATGTCCAGTTTGCCGTCGGCCAAGTCTTTCAGTGCTTGCGTTACTTCTTTGGCCGAACGGAAGCGCGACAACTCGGCGATCTTGATCGGCCAATCGGCGAAGCGGTTAGCGAAATTCTGAAAGTGCTGCTCGGCCAGCAGCGTGGTGGGCACCAGCACCGCGACCTGCTTGCCATCCATCACCGCAACGAAGGCAGCGCGCAAGGCGACTTCGGTTTTGCCGAAGCCCACGTCGCCGCAGATGAGCCTGTCCATCGGCTTGCCGGATTGCAGATCGAGCAGCACGGCTTCGATGGCGGCGGCCTGATCGGGAGTCTCTTCAAAACCGAATCCCTCGGAGAACGCTTCGTAGTCGTGATAGGTGAGCTTGAACGCGTGGCCCTTGCGCGTGGCGCGTTGCGCGTAGATGTTGAGCAACTCGGCGGCGGTGTCGCGCACCTGCTGCATGGCGCGGCGTTTGGCTTTGTCCCAAGTGCCGCTGCCCAGCTTGTGCAGCGGCGCGGATTCCGCCGCGCCGCCGCTGTAGCGGCTGATGACGTGTAATTGCGAGACAGGCACATACAGCTTGTCCTCACCCGCATACACCAGCAATAAAAATTCGTTTTCGCCTTCGCCGAGATCGAGATTCACCAGCCCGTGATAGCGCGCAATGCCGTGCTGCTCATGCACTACGGGGTCGCCCGGCTTGAGTTCGGACAAGTCGCGCAACATGTGTTCGACGTTGCTCTTCTTCGCGGCGCGTGCGGCGCGGCTTCTGGGCTGCGCGGCGTATAGCTCGGTCTCGGTGACGATGGCGAGTTGGTCATCGGACAGGATGAAACCGCTCTGCACCAGCGCCGTGGCGAGCATGAATTTTTCGCGGCTTCCGAGGAAGGCGGCGTAGTCTTCGCACACGGCGGGCGTGAGACCGTATTCCTTGAGGTAGCCGGAGATGATTTCACGGCGGCCGAGACTGTCGGCGAGCAGCAAGGTGCGTCCGGGGTAGCTGCGCAGGAAATCCTCGAATTTTTGCGTGGGGATTTCGGCGCGGCGGTCTACGGAGATATTGGGGATAATGCCGGTGGCGCAGGGAGTGGTATTTTTAGAGTCAACCCCAACCCCCCTCAACCTCCCCTTGTCAGGGGGGAGGCTGGGCTCCTCCCCTGACAAGGGGAGGTTGAGAGGGGTTTTGTTTTGAAGTATATCCACCCGCGCAAACTCTTTCGCGCGAATAAAAAACTGCTCCGCATCCAAAAATAATTCTTTGATTTCCAACAACGGGTGTTGCGGATCGCCGCGCAGCAGGTTGTAGCGCGAAGCGGTATCTTTGGCGAAACTGGAAATGGCCTCGTCCACGTCGTGATGCAAACACAGCGTGGCATTTTTCGGCAGGTAGTCGAACAGCGTGGCGGTCTTGTCGAAAAACAGCGGCAGGTAATACTCGATACCCGCCGGGGCGATGCCTTTGCTCACGTCTTTGTAGATGCGCGACTTGGACGGATCGCCCTCGAATCTATCCCGAAAGTTCTGGCGGAAAGTCGCTTGGCCTTTTTCGTCCATCGGAAATTCGCGCGCGGGCAACAAGCGGATTTCCGGCACGGGGTATAAGGTGCGCTGCGTGTCCACATCGAAGGTGGCGATGGTCTCGATCTCGTCGTCGAACAAGTCGATGCGATACGGCAACACGCTGCCCATCGCGAATAAGTCGATGATGCCGCCGCGCACGCAGTATTCGCCGGGGGTTAGCACCTGCTGCACATGGCTGTATCCGGCAAAGGTGAGCTGCTCGCGCAACTGTTTGACATTCAACTTCTCGCCGCGCTTGAGAAAGAAAGTGTAAGCGGCGAGATGCTCTACCGGCGGCAACGGATACAGCGCTGTGGTCAACGGCACGATCACCACGTCGCACGCGTTGCTGCGAATATGGTGCAGCGTGGCGAGACGTTCGGAGATCAAATCCTGATGCGGCGAGAAGTGGTCGTAGGGCAGCGTTTCCCAGTCCGGCAACAGATGCACCCGCAGTTTGGGATCGAAGAACGGGATTTCCTCGAGCAAACGCTGCGCTTCCAGCGCGTTGGCGGCGATCACCACCAGCGGCGAATGCTGCACAGCGTATTGCGCCAAGGCTAATGCATCTGATGAGCCGTGCAGCCCGCTGTAGCGCGGACGGGAATGCTTGGACGAAAACAACATGTCAGAGATTTCTATTTTTCTTGATCAGGTCGTAAGCGAGTTGAATTTCTTTTGCCTGCTCGGTAGCCATTTCGATCATGTCTTGCGGCACGCCCTGCCCCATCAATTTATCCGGGTGATACTGGCTCATCAATTTGCGATACGCGCGCTTGATCTCCGCATCGGTGTTGTCCTTGGTCACGCCCAACGCTTTGTAGGCATCCTCCAACGCTTCAGCAGTATTGACTTGGCCGCCGCCGAAATGCGATTGGTTCAGCACCATATCCATCAGCTGCTTGAACGAGGCTTGGTCATAGCCTAGATGCGCGGCAATGTCCGTGAGCACGGCCTCTTCAGCCGGATGAAAATGTCCGTCCGCCAATGCCATCACGATGAGATACACCAACAACACCTGCTTCAGATTCTTCGTATGCCCGCAAACAGACATGAATTTTTTATAGGTCGGCTCGATGTCGAATGCCGGATCAGCGCCGCGCTTGAACAAGGCGATGGCCTGCAAACGATGGTCTGCCGTCATGTTCAGTTTTTGCATGA
This sequence comes from uncultured Gallionellaceae bacterium, assembly GCA_964532405.1. Classification (GTDB taxonomy): domain Bacteria; phylum Pseudomonadota; class Gammaproteobacteria; order Burkholderiales; family Gallionellaceae; genus PALSA-1006. The sequence goes on from CAZHIC010000023.1 coordinate 24,783, forward strand.
ACTGCTCGACATGCGCGATCTCTTCTTGCGAGACTACCCCGTCGGCCTTGGCCAGCCTGCCCATCGAGATGAAAACCGTTTCCAGAAAAACGGCTTGGCGCAGCGCGTTCTGCAGCGGGTTCATCGCGCCTGTGCCATACGCGCGCATACGGTCAAAAAACGATCCCATGAAAAAACCAAGGAGCGCGCCCCAAAATCCGAGGAATATATAACCAAGAATGATGCCGATGATCTTAAACAAAGTAGCTCCAAAGAAAAAAATTTAGCCAGAACCTGCCGCCACAAAGGTGCGCATTATACCTTTGCCATAGGGCTGAATAGCCCGTTCCATTCGTCCGGGCGAGAGCCTTTACTGAACTTACCGGAAGGATTGGAACAGGCTTGAAATACGACTTTCGGGAAGAATGACGCTCGCGCAAGCTAAGGCAACTGCGGATCGCTGATGACGAACTTGATGAAATCATCGGCGACCAGAGGGCGGCTGTAGAAATAGCCTTGAATCTCGTCGCAACCGCGAATACGCAGAAAGTCCAGCTGCTCCAATGTCTCCACGCCTTCCGCGACCACCTTCAGATCGAGCCGATGCCCCAGACTGATGATGGAGCGCACGATGGCCGCATCGCTCGCGTCAGTCTCGATATCGCGCACGAAGGATTGATCGATCTTTAGTTTGTGCACTGGCAGATTTTTGAGATAACTCAAACTGGAGAATCCGGTACCGAAATCGTCGATGGACATTTGCACGCCGAGCCTGCGCATGCGCGTCAAAAAATCCATGGCGACTGTGGTGTCGCCCATCATGATGCCCTCGGTGATCTCCAGTTCCAGGCACTCCGGCTCCAGACCATTTTCCTTCAATATCGCCTCAATGACTTTTGCCAGATTCGGCTGGCGCAATTGCCGGATCGACATATTCACCGCGACCGGAAACACCGGCATGCCCTGCTTTTGCCACGAGGCGAAACGCCAACAAGCCGTGCGCAACACCCATTCCCCGATAGCCACGATTTGCCCGGTTTCTTCCGCGACGGGAATAAAATCGGCGGGTGATATAAAACCTTTTTCGGGATGCTTCCAGCGTAGCAAAGCTTCCGCACCGCATATTTTCCCGGTCGCCAAATCCACCTGCGGCTGATACACCAGCGTGAACTGATCTTGCTCCAATGCCAAACGCAAATCCTTTTCCATCTGGAAGACCTGATTGGCGCGGAAGTGCATTTCCGGCGTAAAGAATTTGTAGTTATTGCGCCCGTTCTCTTTGGCGTTGTACATCGCGGCATCGGCGTTCTTCATCAGCACATCGATGTCGGTTGCGTGATTGGGATAGAGCGCGACACCGATGCTGGCATAGGTGGATATCTCCTGCCCGCTCAGATTGAAGGGCGTTGCCAGTGTCCGCAGCAATTTGTCGGCGACCAGCATGACGCCTTGCTCATCCACCTCGCGCAGCAACACGATGAATTCATCGCCGCCGATGCGCGACACGGTATCGCCTTCGCGCACACAGTCCTGCAAGCGCTGCGCGACAGACTGCAACAGCTTGTCGCCGACCGAGTGGCCCATCGAGTCATTGATATATTTGAAACGATCCAAATCCAGAAACAGCAAAGCAAATGGCACGTTGTCGCGATGTGACGTTGCGATCATCTGCCCCAGTCGATCCCGCAACAAGGTGCGGTTGGGCAAGCCGGTGAGCACATCGTAATAGGCGAGGAAGTGGATATTCTTATCGTATTCCTTGCGTTCCGAAATGTCGCTGGAGATGGCGATATAGTGGGTGACAATGCCCTGATCATCCTTCACCGCGTTGATCGCCATGTGCTTGTAGAGAAGTTGGCCGGCTTTGTTTTTGTCGATGATTTCGCCCTGCCACGTACCCTCCGTGTTGATCGAGTGCCACATGTCTCTGTAGAAAGCCGCATCGTGTTCGCCAGAAGACAACAAACGCGGATTGCGCCCCTTTATATCTTCAAAACTGTAGCCCGTCATCTTCGTGAAAGCGTCATTCACCGCCACGACATTGTTGTTAATATCCGTGATAAAAATCGACTCTTTGGTGTTTTCAAACACCTTGTACGCCAAACGCAATTGCTCCTCTTCACGTCTGCGCTGAGTCACATCGCGAATGAAAGCACTGAATTCGAACCGGTCGCCGGTCTTGACTTTGGTGATAGACAATTCGATCAATAGAATATGTCCATCCCGATGCAACCCCTGTACTTCGATGCGCGAATTCAGCACATGAGGTTCGCCACCTGCCAACAAGCGTTGCAAGCCTGTGCAATGCGCTGCGCGGTAATGTTCGGGAATGATTGTTTCATGCAATAGCCGTCCGAGCGCCCCCTCCCGTTCCCATCCGAATATATGGGTCGCCTGCTTGTTCCAGCCTGTTATTTTCCCTTCCGTATCCATCTGGATTGCCGCATCCAGCGCGGTATCGATGATCGCCTGCTGACTTTGCTGGCTCTCGCGCAGCGCAGCTTCAGCCTGCTTGCTGTCACTGATATCGGTGACAGTTCCGAGACTGAAAACAGCCTTACCTTGCGCGTCAAAATCCAATTCGGCCTGCTCGTGCACCCATTTAATCCCGCTTCCTAGCACGATGCGATGTTCGATGTCGTAAGGTTCGCCCCGCAAGGCGGCCTGCCAAGCAAGAGTCACTTTCTCCATATCATCAGGATGAGTGAAGCTAAAGAGCATCTCTAACGTCACCGGCGACCCCAAGTGCAAACCGAATATCTGGTAAGTTTCTTCCGACCACTGTAGCTTGCTTTTGACAATATCCAATTCCCAACTGCCGACTTTCGCGACACGCTGGGCTCGCTTCAAATTGCGTTCATTGCGCTCAAGATTGATACGGACGCGATTGCGCTGATAGTTCACCGCAGCGAGGGTTACGCCAAGCATGCCCATAATGGCGAGAAACGCCCAAAGATCGAACACATTGGACAATGTGTCGGCAGAAAAGAAACCCCGCCCACTCGCAGCGCTGAACAATGCACTAAAAGAAACAATCAACAACACTGTGCTGACGACCCGCGAATTAAAGCTGAGCGCGGCCCACACAACCATAGGCACCAGCATAAAAACTCTGAATTGCTGCCCGAATAGCGCTTTGCTTAAATCGGTAAAAATCAGCCAACACATCAACAGCAAGATGCCGAACAGCAGCGATGCCTGTTTGCGATAGGCGGCTGTCCATGCAAACGGACGATGGTGCAGGAACGCGATCACGACGGGGGTGAACAACAGCACACCCAAGCCATCGCCCATCCACCAGAGCAGCATGATCTGCCCATACTGCCCCCACGCTATCGCCCCGGCCCATTTCAAGCACAGCACGCCGATGATCGCGCTTACCAAGGTGCTGAGAATCCCGCCTCGCCACATCAAACGAAAGATGTCGCGCGCCTCGCTTAAATCCATGTTGAAGCGAACATGTTGATTGAGCAGGTAAGCGCCAAGTAACGCTTCCAGCGTGCTGCCGGTGGCCATACCGAATACGGACAACACTGGCAAACCCGATACCCAGTTGGCGCAGAACGAACCGATGAGCACGCCCGGCCATAAACGATAGCCGTACAACAACAATACTGCGAGGGCGATGCCGGAGGGAGGCCAGAACACCGTGACCGAGTGCTCCAGTACAGAAAGAGAAAGCCCGATCTGGGCGGTGATGAAATAGGCGAGAGCCAGCAAGCCGCCGCGCACCCAATCGCTCTGTAGAAATTGCTTATTCAATCGAGATTATCCATTTAACAATGGCTTCTACCCCCACCCTAGCTCTCCCCCTGGAAGGGGGAGGGAGCCAGTCTCCTTCCCCCTTTCAGGGGGAAGGTCGGGATGGGGGTAGTAACGTCCAGAAAGCACTGCATAGTGTTCTGGACGATAAACATTAGTGCTGCAACGCCTTGCTGATTTCTTCGATGACTTTCTTGGCGTCGCCGAACACCATCATGCTCTTGTCGAGGTAGAACAGGTCGTTGTCCAAGCCCGCATAGCCCGTCGCCATACTGCGCTTGACGACCAGCACGGTGCGCGCCTTGTGCGCTTCCAGGATCGGCATGCCGTAGATCGGGCTGGCGGGATCGGTCTTGGCGGCGGGGTTGACCACGTCGTTCGCGCCGATCACCAGCACCACATCGGTGTCGGCAAAATCGCTGTTGATCTCGTCCATCTCGAACACCTGGTCGTAGGGCACTTCGGCTTCGGCCAGCAATACGTTCATGTGCCCCGGCATACGTCCCGCGACGGGATGGATGCCATAACGCACGCGCACACCCTTCTCGGTAAGTATCTTGGACATCTCGTTGATGGCGTGCTGCGCGCGCGCCACGGCCAGGCCGTAACCCGGCACGATGATGACGGAGTCGGCGTTGCCCATCATGAACGCGGCATCCTCGGCGCTGCCGCTGCGATAGGTGCGTTGCACGGCATCGCCTGTTGCCGCTTCCGCTTCGCCGCCAAAGCCGCCGAGGATCACATTAAAGAATGCGCGGTTCATCGCTTTGCACATGATGTAAGACAGGATCGCACCGGAGCTGCCGACCAAGCTACCTGCGATGATGAGCATGTTGTTGTTCAGGGTGAAGCCGATACCCGCTGCCGCCCAACCGGAATAGGAGTTGAGCATGGACACCACCACCGGCATGTCCGCCCCGCCGATCGGCATGATGAGCAACACGCCCAGCAGCAGGGCGATGGCGGTCATGATGAGGAACGGTGTCCAGCTGTGCGTCAGGAAGAACGCAATACCGAAACCAATCATCGCGAAACCGAGAGCCAGGTTGAACCAGTGTTGTCCCGCGAAGCGCAACGGTTTGCTGCCCAGCTTGCCCGACAATTTACCGAAGGCGATGATGGAGCCGGTGAAGGTGATCGCCCCCACGAAGGTGCCGATAAACAGCTCGATCAAATTGCTCGAATGCAGCGGGGCGATGCCGTAAGCGTCTGGATCGTGGAACGCGGACATCGCGACCAGCACCGCCGCCAGACCGACCAGAGAGTGCATCGCGGCAACCAGCTCGGGCATGGCGGTCATGTGGATGCGCTTGGCGATGACCGCGCCGATGGTGCCGCCCACCAATATAGCCAGCAGGATATACACCACGTTGCGCGTGACGGTCAGCGTGGTGACGACGGCAATCGCCATCCCCACCATGCCGAGCAAATTGCCGCGCCGCGCGGAGACGGGGGAACTTAAACCCTTGAGCGCGAGGATGAACAGAACCGCCGCGACGAGATAAGCTAGGGCAACAGAATTGGCTGACATTTATAAATTCCTTTTTACTATTTCAGAAAAGACCAGCGGTGAAATGTGAAAAGTGAAATGTAAAACCGGCTTGGCTTTTTCATTTCACGTTTCACATTTCCCCTGTTACTTCCCCTTCTTCTTGAACATTTCCAGCATGCGCTGGGTGACCAGAAAGCCGCCGAACACGTTGACCGCCGCGAGCGTCACGGCGACGAAGCCTAACGCGGTGCCCGCGTCCATCTCTTGCGGCCCCGCAGCCAGCATGGCACCGACGATGATGATGCCGGAGATGGCGTTGGTCACGGCCATCAGCGGGGTGTGCAAGGCGGGGGTGACGTTCCATACGACGTGGTAGCCGACGACGACCGCCAGTACGAATACGGTCAGGTTGAGGATAAAAGGATCAGCTACGTTCATCTCGGTTCTCCGGTTATTGGGTGACGACTGCGCCGTCGATAGCGATCAACGAACCCGCGATGATGTCATCCTCGCGATTGATATTCATTGCACCGCCGTTCTTGGGGTCGCACAGCAGGTTTAAGAAATTCAACAGGTTGCGCGCGTACAGGGCGCTCGCATCCGCCGCCACCAGCCCCGGCAGATTATCCTCGCCGCAAATCGTGACGCCGTGTTTGACCACGGTCTTGCCCTGTTCGGATAAAGGACAGTTACCGCCCGCCTCGACCGCCATGTCCACGATGACCGAGCCGGGCTTCATGGATTTGACCATGTCTTCGGTTACCAACACGGGGGCGGGACGGCCTGGGATCAGGGCGGTGGTGATGACGATGTCGGCCAGAGCCACACGTTTGGCGACTTCGATCTTCTGCCGCTCCATCCAGCTGGCGGGCATGGGGCGGGCATAGCCACCCGCGCCTTGGGCGCATTCACGCTCTTCATCGGTCTCGTAAGGCACGTCGATGAATTTGGCACCCAGGGATTCGACTTGTTCTTTGACGGCGGGGCGAACGTCGGTGGCTTCGATGATGGCGCCCAGTCGTTTGGCGGTCGCGATAGCTTGCAAACCTGCCACCCCCACACCGAGAATCACCACGCGCGCGGCTTTCACCGTGCCCGCTGCGGTCATCAGCATCGGCATGAAACGTTTATACAGATTGGCACCGACCAACACCGCTTTGTAACCGGCGATATTGGCTTGCGAGGACAGCACGTCCATCGCTTGCGCGCGCGAGGTGCGCGGCAGTTTTTCCATGGAGAAGGCGATGACACCTTGCTTGGCATACGCCGCAACCAAGTCTGCCTGATAAGGGGCAAGCAAACCGATCAACACACTTTTGGCCTGCATCTTTGCCAGCTCGTCCCCGGTCGGGGCTTTGACTTTGAGGATGATTTCCGCTTGTGCATACAATTCATCCGCGCCGACCAATGTCGCACCGGCTGCTTGATATTCCGCATCGGGAATGCTGGCGCCGTCTCCGGCACCGCGTTGAACCCATATTTGATGCCCGGTTACCAGCATCTTCTTCACCGTTTCCGGTGTCGCCGCTACACGGGTTTCGCCTGCGCGCGTCTCCGCAGGAATGCCTATACGCATGGAGTTTCTCCTCTTGGATTTACGTCCTTGAAAAACGCCCGGGGTCGCCGGGCGCTATCTATTCTTCTAGTGCAATTATATACGAGGTTTTAAGGATGCGATGCAGCAACCTGAGAACAGCCCTGCCACGGATGAGTCATTACGCTGCGATTCATGTTTCTATCATTTTGAGTTTATTAAAACCTACTACCTGCTTCACTTTTCTGCAAGCGTCACGAACGCCAGCCTGCTTACCCCTGCATGCTGGGCGATGGCCATGATCTGCGCCACACGCCCATAAGAAACCGCCGTATCGGCTTCGATCTGAAGCTGAAAAGAAGGCATTGAGGTAGCTCGCGCGTGCAACAGTTCCGCCAATTCGGCGTCACTTGGCTGGCCATTGTTCAATGAAATTTTTCCCTGCGCATCAATAGATAAATGATCCGGCTGCGGCTTGTTGTCGCTCGCCACCGCAGCCGTCTTGGGTAAACTTATTTTGAGCGACTGTGGCGACAGCAACGGCGCGGTGATGATGAACACCACCAGCAACACCAGCATCACGTCCACCAAAGGCGTGACGTTGATCTCGCTCATCATGCCGTCTTGCGGCGATCCGTTTCCGATTGCCATGCTTTATCCCTTGAAGTCGTGCTTGGCGGCCAAGCGGATAAAGTCGTGCACGAAATTCTCCAACTCCGTCACATTCACTTTCAGCCGCCGCAAGAACAAATTATAGGCCAGCACCGCCGGTAGCGCGGTGGCGATACCGATAGCGGTGGCGACCAGCGCTTCGCCGATGGGTCCGGCGACAACATCCAAACTTGCCGCACCGGTTGCACCTATATTTTGCAGCGCGTGCATGATGCCCCACACCGTGCCGAACAAGCCTACAAAAGGTGCGGTTGAACCGATGGTCGCCAGCTCCGCCAGGCCGCGCTCATGGTAGCGCTGAATATTTTGCAGCTGCTGGCGCAACATGCGCTCCAGCACATCTTGCGGCGCACCGAGATGTTTCAAGTCCTGCTGATCCGCATTCAGACTTTTCAACTCCGCAAAACCCGCCTGCCCCAAATGCGCGAAATCGCCTGCGCCGCTCTTCACCACCTCGGCGGCCGACTGCCAATCGCGCGCATCCCAAAAAGCCTGTTTGAATGCGCGGTTCAGCTTGCCGACCTGCACCTGCTTCCATACTTTAAAAAATGCGATGGACCAGGTAGCGACAGACAAAATGATCAACAGCAGCAAGGTCGCGGCGACAATCGGTGAACCTACAGAAAATAAATTACTCATGCTTCATCATCCTTCAATACAATATTTTCGCGACTTTAAACCAATTTATAAGGGAGCGCTGCTTGGCAGCAAGGCAATACAATTTTCACTGATACCGCAAAGCTTCAATAGGATCAAGTTGCGCCGCCTTTTTCGCGGGATAGAAACCGAAGAATACGCCCGTTGCGGCGGCCACGCCGAAGGCGATCAGTACCGACATCCACGAAATGATCACGGCCGTACCGCTCAACGCATTCACCAGCAATGCGCCGCCTATGCCGACCAGCACGCCGATGCAGCAGCCCGCCACCGAGATGATGATGGCCTCCAGCAAAAATTGCAGCAGGATGTCCTGTTCACGCGCACCGATGGCCAAACGAATACCGATCTCGCGCGTGCGCTCGGTTACGGAGACCAGCATGATGTTCATGATGCCGATGCCGCCCACCAATAGTGAAATCGAGGCAATCGCCCCGAGCAGCAAAGACATCACGCGCGTGCTTTCCGCGGCGGAATCGGCCACTGCGGTGAGGTTGCGCAGGAAGAAGTCGTTGTCCTGCCCCTCGCGCAGGCGATGGCGCTGGCGCAGCAATTCGGTCATGGCCTTTTCCACCGCCGCCATGCTCTCCTGCGTTTCGGCTTGCACCATGACCATCCGCACCGAACCTTCGAACTGGATGCCAAACACTTTGCGTTGCGCGGTGGTCAGCGGAATGATGATCGTATCGTCCTGATCGCGCCCGTCCATGCCCTGCCCCTTCGCGCCCAGCACGCCGAGCACGACGAACGGGCTCTGGCGGATGCGCAGGGTCTTGCCGACCGGGTCTTCGTCACCGAACAGGTTCTGCGCGGCGGTCAGGCCTATCAGCGCGACGCGGGTGGCCGAACGCACATCCGAACTGGTGAATGCCTCACCCGATACGACCTGCCACGACCTCGCATCCAGATAAGCCGGTGTCGTGCCGATGATCGAAGTGTTCCAGTTGTTCGGGCCGTAGACAATCTGTGCATTGCCCGGATGGACGGGCGCGACGGCCTGCACGCCGGGCAACTCGGCGATGGCATCCGCATCCGCCACGGCCAGCGTCAGATTTCCGCCGCCGCCCGAACGCACTCCTGCGCTGGTACTGCTGCCGGAAATCAGCACGAACAGGTTGCTGCCCATCGCACTGATGCTCTGCTGGATGGCGTATTGCGCGCCTTGCCCGATGGACATCATCAGCACCACCGCGCTCACGCCTATCACCATACCCAGCATGGTCAGCAAGGTGCGCAAACGGTTCGCCCCCATCGCGCGCCAAGCTTCGCCGAGCATCGCAAATATCATACCGACATCTCATGCTGAGTGGCCTGATCGCTGACGACGCGCCCATCGAAGAAACGCACCTGACGTTTGGCATGTCGTGCGATGTCCTGCTCATGCGTCACCAAGACGATAGTGATGCCCTCCTGATTGAGCACTTCAAACAACGCCATCACTTCTTCGCTGGTGTGGCTGTCGAGATTCCCGGTCGGCTCATCGGCCAACAACAGCCGCGGTTGATTGATCAACGCGCGGGCAATGGCCACACGCTGCTGCTGTCCGCCGGAAATTTTGTTGGGCATAGAATCGCAATATCTTTCCAGCCCCACTTTTTTCAGCATGTCGCGCGCACGCTGTTTGCGTTCCTCGCGTTTCACGCCGCTATAGATCAGCGGCAGCGCAACGTTCTCCAGCAGGGACATGCGCGGCAGCAGATTGAAGCCTTGGAACACGAAGCCTATCGTGCGGTTGCGCAGCAGCGCCAGCTCGTCTTTATTCAATTGCGCGACATGACGACCGCCCAGCACATAGTTACCCGCACTGGGCGCATCCAAACAACCGAGAATGTTCATGAAAGTCGACTTGCCGGAACCGGACGGCCCCATGATGGCGACAAACTCGCCCGTCTGGATGAGTAGAGCAACATCTTTCAGGGCGGGGAATGCCCCGGCGGAAGTCTCGTAAGACTTGTGCAGGCCTTCGATACGGATGACTTCGTTATTCATAACGGGCTGGAATGTTCCTTCCCTCTTGCAGGGGGAAGGTTAGAATGGGGGTAGAAATATTGAAAGCAGCGCGGTGGCAATGCAAAGCTTCTACCCCCTTGTATGTTTCGTTTTGCTGGACAAGGTTAAGTTTTTTGTTG
>CAZHIC010000024.1:0-34818 GCA_964532405.1 uncultured Gallionellaceae bacterium
CCGCGCGCAAAGAAACGACGGCCAAAAAACCTGCCGCTGTTAACAGTGCCGCGCCAAGTCGCGCGTGACTTCATTTATGCTCAAGGATTGCTTAACCGAGTGCCATGAGCTACTGACACGAGTAACTAAGTTCGCTAGCGCACAGAGCATTAGATATAATCCGCAGACAATATCCTTACCGAATATTTTGCACACCAGCAGTCGATACTTTTCTGCGAAATAATTGCATGCAGTAATCGTTGCTCGAATTTGAATGGAATGTCATGAAATCAGATTTTGGAAAGATAGAAGATCAAGTGACAGTAGCCGGGATGAGCGTATCGTCGGCTTATATACGCCCGTCACCACTTTGGTACGGAATGGGCGCCTTAATAGTCGGATTGATATTGGCTCGTTGGATGTGGATTATATTTGCGCCTCACGTTCTGAGCGTGCTCCCGCCAAAATCCGATACCGCAGGAAATCCATCTGCTGCATTATTTGGTATGCCAGTAGCCCCAGTAATGACGGAAATTCTAGGTGGAGCACCGGTATCTGGCATGCGTTTAATCGGCGTGTTTACCGGTAAGCAAGGGTTCGCTGTATTTCGCCTAGATGAAAAACACCAGCTCGGTGTGGCATTGGGTGAGGAGATTTCAAAGGGGATAAAGTTAGTCGAAGTCGCATCGGACTATGTATTTCTTGAGGTCAATGGAATTCATCAACGATTAGATATGGAAAATAAATTTTCGAGTAATAAATATCTCGTCGCAGTGAGCCAGCCATCATCGACAACCCCCAATTCAAAAAGCATTGTGAAAAGCTGGAATCAGGCACGGCAAGAAATGCAGAATGGAACAGGTTCATCTAATGCGCACCAATAAATTGGTAAACCTGAGTATTTTTCTAGTCCGGGAGACTTTAATAGGAGCGAGCGAACTATCTTGGTTAAAAAATAAAACGGCGCTGGTGTGGATGTCTCGCCTTTTTTTGGGCGTTGCATTTATATTTTCTTTGTCCGTGATGGCTGCCACGGAAGAAAAGATATCGCTCAACTTCGTAAACGCAGACATCGAAGAAGTGGTGAAAACAGTGTCGCATATCACCGGAAAGAACTTCCTCATGGATCCGCGAGTAAAAGGCACGATCAATATCGTTTCAGCCTCACCTGTCCCGGCTCCTTTGGCTTATGACATCTTGCTTTCGGCCTTGCGGATGCAGGGTTTCGCGGCAGTAGAGTCGGGTGGAGTGACCAAGGTAATGCCGGAAGCGGATGCAAAACTACACATAGGCACTTCCAGTGATACAAGAAGTAGCGGAGACAAGCTGGTGACGCGGGTATATATGCTCAAGAACGAATCGGCAGCGCAGATGGTACCGATTCTGCGTCCATTGATAGCACCTAACAATATCGTGGTGGCATATCCGAATAACAATGCGCTGGTAGTCACAGATTATGCAAGCAACCTGAAGCGCATCGAACAAATAATATCTTCCATCGATCAACCCAGCGTGGAAGGGCCGGTGGTCATCTCGGTCAAATATGGTTCGGCATTAGACTTGGCGACGACCATCAATCGCCTGATGCAGGATGGATCAGTCGTTGCCGCCGGCTCGACGGATGCCAGCCAACGTTTTACCTTGGTGGCTGACTCGCGCAGCAACTCCCTGCTACTGCGTACGGATAGTTCGGCACGGGCAACGCGGGTACGCGAACTGATTGCAAAACTGGATATTGCTGGCACCGCTCCCGGCAACATGCATGTCGTCTATCTGAAAAATGCAGATGCAGCAAAAATCGCTCAGACTTTACGCTCCGTCGTATCCGGTGACACCTCCGTGGCAGCCGCCCCAGGCGCACTTGTAGGTGCCACGCCCACGGGCAGTAGCAGTGGCATGATTCAAGCCGACACAGCCTCTAACGCACTCATTATTACCGCCCCAGATGCGATATATAACAATCTGCGCGCGGTGGTTGAGATGCTAGATGTGCGTCGTGCACAGGTATTTGTAGAAGCCCTGATCGCCGAGGTAACAGCAGACAAAGTGGCTGAATTCGGCGTGCAGTGGCAGTCATTAAATGGTATCAGTCAGGCTGGGACACAGGTCATCGGCGGTACAAATTTCGGCACGACCGGCAATATCATCACGTCGTCGGCAAACATCGGCACAGTGGGGCAGGGCTTGAACGTCGGCATCGTCAACGGCTCCAGCACCATACCCGGATTAGGACAAGTACTAAATCTTGGCATGCTGGCTAAATTTTTGGAGAGCCAAACAAATGCCAACATTCTATCCACGCCGAATCTGCTGACTCTGGACAACGAAGAAGCCAAAATCATCATCGGACAGAACGTGCCATTTATCACCGGCAGTTACGCGCAAACCGGGTCGAGCACGACCGCTTCGCCGTTCCAGACTATCGAGCGCAAAGACGTCGGTTTGACATTGCGTATCAAACCGCAAATTTCAGAGGGAGCCACGGTAAAATTGCAGGTATATCAGGAAGTGTCCAGCGTGCAAAATCTAAACAATGCCGCCGGCGTCATTACCAACAAACGTTCGCTGGAATCGAGCGTGCTGGTGGAAGAAGGTCAGATCGTGGTACTGGGCGGCTTAATCCAAGACTCGGTATCTATCGGCGAAGACAAGGTGCCGCTGCTGGGAGACATCCCCTGGCTGGGTAGTTTTTTCCGCCACGAGACGCGGCGCAGCAGCAAAACGAATCTGATGATCTTCATTCGTCCCTATATTTTGCGCACCGCGATAGCATCAAACGGCTTAACCCAAGATCGTTATGAGTATTTGCGCGGCGAAGAAAAAAGCAGCCAACTGCCTTCGCGCGTCGTGATGCCGAATATGCCCGCACCGACTTTGCCGCCCTTGGCGATCAAAGCCGTTCCTCCATCGAGTTCAAATAACGAAGCGTCTCAACTGCCGCCTTCTCCACCATTGGGAGGGGCATCAGAATCCGGTTCCGACAAACCTTCCTCCAACAAACCCTGAGCACGCAAAAATTATGGATGCGTTTGCACCCCACTCGCCGGTTAAAGCATTATCAAAAAAGATCCCCTACTCTTTTGCAAAAAGCAAAGGCGTGTTGTTGATGCATTTGGATATAGATACCGCAAACGTTTCGCTGCGTAGCGATGCGGCGGCAGAGACGCTGGCGGAAGTGCGGCGTGTACTGGGTGTGCCACTACATGCGACACTAATCTCTGTGGCCGATTTCGATCACGCGCTGGCACGCGCTTATGCTCAGGCGGAAGGTTCGGCAGCAGCGATGGTTGAAGATGCCGAGCAGGACATGGATTTGTCGCAACTGGTGCATAATTTGCCGCAGACAGAAGACTTGCTTGATGCAGAGAACGATGCGCCCGTAATCCGCATGATCAACGCGCTGTTGACACAAGCCGTGCGCGAGAATGCTTCCGACATTCACATCGAACCTTTTGAAACACGCTCGGTCGTGCGCTTCCGTATCGACGGTACATTAAAAGATGTGATCGAGCCGCATCGTGCGTTGCATGCCGCGATGGCCTCGCGTATCAAGATCATGGCCGAACTGGACATCGCCGAAAAGCGCCTGCCACAAGACGGGCGTATCACTTTGCGTTTGGCCGGACGTCCGGTGGATGTGCGCGTCTCGACTTTGCCTACAGGGCACGGCGAGCGCGTGGTGCTGCGTCTGCTCGATAAAGATGCAGGACGTCTCGAGTTATCGCGCCTCGGCATGCAGGGAGAAACCCTGCTTGAAATGGATGCGCTGGTCAAACAGCCGCATGGCATCGTGCTGGTGACGGGGCCGACCGGATCCGGAAAAACCACTACGCTATATGCCGCACTATCGCGTATTGATGCGACAGTAACCAATGTGATGACCGTAGAAGACCCCATTGAATACGACCTCGATGGCATCGGTCAGACGCAAGTGAACCCGCGTATCGACATGAGCTTCGCGCGCGCCTTGCGCGCGATTCTGCGCCAAGACCCCGATGTGATTATGATCGGCGAAATACGTGATCTGGAGACAGCGCAGATTGCCGTACAAGCCAGCCTGACCGGACACTTGGTGTTGGCGACACTCCACACCAATGACACCTCCAGCTCCGTCACCCGTTTGACCGACATGGGGATCGAGCCTTTCCTGCTGTCCTCAAGCTTACTCGGCGTGCTGGCTCAGCGTTTAGTGCGCAGCTTGTGTACCAGTTGCCGTGGGGTTTACACACCTAGCACAGCCGAGCTGGCCTTGTTCGAGGGCGTGGATTTGCCGACGGTTCTCTATCGTCCCGCAGGTTGTCCTGCTTGTGGAAACAGCGGCTATCGCGGGCGCACCGGAATTTATGAGCTACTGACGGTAGATGACGGGATGCGGCATCTGATCCACGACCGCGCTTCCGAGCTGGATTTGCGCCAGTATGCCTTGCAACATGGTATGCGCGGTTTACGCCAAGACGGGTTGCGCTTGGCTGCAACCGGCATGACCTCGCTGGAAGAGCTGCTGCGCGTAACCCGGGAATGACGCGCTAAATGGCCGCCTTCCGTTTTGAAGCACTGGATGCTGCGGGGCGCGCCTCGCGAGGCGTAGTCGAAGCCGACACGCTGCGTCACGCGCGGGCTAACTTACGCGAATCCGGACTGACCGTTATCGCCGTGCAAGTCCTGTCACAGGAAAGCTTGCAGGCGGGCACCGGGGCGAGTTGGCGCGAACGTTTTCGTCCGGGCATCTCCAGCGCACAGCTCGGTCTAATCACGCGGCAATTAGCCACATTACTGGCCGCTGGCCTGACTCTGGAACAAGCTCTCAACGCGCTGATCGAACAGAACGAAAGTGAAACGGCAAGCCAAGTGCTCGCCGGCGTTCGGGCGGAGATATTGGCCGGCCACACCCTGGCACAAGCGATGGCCAAATACGAACGCGTGTTCCCGGACATCTACCTTGCCTTGGTCAAAGCGGGAGAAGCGACGGGCGAATTGGGGCACGTCATGTCGAGACTGGCTGACTACACAGAATCGCGTCAAGCGTTGCAGCAAAAAGTGGGGCTGGCTTTCGTTTATCCCGCCATCGTCACCGCAGTGGCCTTGCTCGTGGTGACCGGATTGCTGATGTATGTCGTGCCGCAGGTAGTGGGTGTATTTCAGCAATCGCACCAAAGCTTGCCGCTGTTGACGCGTCTCTTGATCGGATTAAGTTCGGGTTTGCAAGCAACATGGCCCTATTTACTGGCACTCATCGCAGCGGCAGTATTCGCCGCCCGCACGGTATTACAGCATGAAGAGATGCGTTATCACTGGCATCTGCATCTGCTGCGCCTGCCCGTGATAGGCCGTCTGGTACGCGGTGTCAATTCGGCGCGCATGGCGAGCACTTTGGCCATTCTCGCCGGCAGCGGCGTTCCTTTGCTTGCCTCGCTGCAAGCTGCCGCAGGCGTGGTAAACAACTTACCCATGCGACGGGCACTGGAGGAGGCATCGAAAAAAGTCCGCGAAGGAATTGAGCTAAGCCGGGCATTGGCAGTATCGGGATTATTTCCGCCCATCCTTATCCATCTGATCGCCAGCGGCGAATCCAGCGGAAAACTGGATGCCATGCTAGAGCGTGCCGCAGCTCAGCAGGAGCAAGAAGTCGGCAACTATACCTCGGTGTTGACCGCACTGCTTGAACCCATCCTTATTCTGACAATGGGCGTTGTGGTGTTGCTGATCGTACTGGCGATTTTGATGCCCATCATCGACATGAATCAAATGGTGCGCTGAACGAAATTCTTTCAGCTCGATTATTAAATATCCTTTGGAAAACCTTCATCATGAATATCAATAAAAGCACAAACATTCGCTCCCGTGGCTTCACCCTCATCGAGGTGATGGTCGTTATTGTCATCCTCGGGATACTCGCGGCATTGATCGTCCCCAAAGTGATGGGTCGCCCCGATGAGGCACGCATCACTGCCGCCAAGCAGGACATCGGCTCTATCGTGCAAGCGCTCAAGCTCTACAAGCTCGATAACATGCGCTACCCCAGCACCGAGCAAGGCTTACAAGCCCTGGTCAAAAAACCCACTTCTGCGCCGATCCCGCCAAACTGGAAAGGCAACGGCTATCTGGAAAAACTACCCAACGATCCATGGGGCAATGCCTTTCAATATCTGCAACCCGGCTTACACGGGGATGTCGATGTGATAAGCAAGGGAGCAGACGGCGCGGCGGGGGGAGAAGGCAGCGATGCCGACATAGGCTCATGGGAACTGTAAAAGGTCGTTTCATTTCACCTTTCACTTTTCATCGGATTGATAAAGGCTTCACGCTTGTCGAGTTGCTGGTCGTCCTGGTCGTCATGGGGATAGCTCTCGGTATCGTGGTGGTACAACTGATGCCGGATGAGCGGACCACGCTACGCGAAGAGGCTGCTCGCCTCGCTTTATTGCTTGAAAATGCAGGGCTAGAGGCACGCTCCAGCGGGCACTCTTTAGCGTGGTCCGGCGAGAATACGCGCTACCTCTTCTGGAAAAAAAACAACTACAACGACTGGGTGCGTATAGAAGATGACACCGCTTTTCGTCCGCGCCCCTTGCCCGATGGAATTAATATCAACGAAATCACCGTTGAAGATCAACCGATCAAACATGGAGAACAACTCGCGCTAAGCGCCTCTGCCTTCGCCCTGCCTTTCCGTATTCGCCTGAGCAATGCTGTCGCCAGCACGAATGTCGTCGGCAAGAGCACGGGCGAGGTTATTGTGGAATCAAATGACTTGTCGAATGAAACCAAATAATCCATCAGGTGCAATGTTCCATCATTCTTGCAGAAGAAAGGGACAGCGCGGATTCACCTTGCTGGAGACGTTAGTCGCGCTAGCCATTTTGGCAATCGCCCTCGCGGCAGTATTGCGCGCCACGGGTGCGGCCACGAACCACGCCGGAGAAATGCGCATACGCCTACTCGCCGATTGGATAGCGCAAAATCGTCTCGCGCTCCACGCCGCCCGTGGCGACTGGCTACCTGCCGGAACCCAAAACGGCGAAGAAACACAAGCGGGCGTACGCTTGCTATGGAAAGAAGAAATCAGCGATACACCCAACCCGGCATTCCGGCGTATCGAAATAAGCATCTCCGACCCGACACAACCAGACAGCCATGTGCTGCGTCGCTTGAGCGGCTATCTGGCCGAGGTGGCGCGCAGATGACCCCTTCAAAAACACAGCATGGTCTCACGCTGATCGAACTGCTGGTAGCCTTGGTGATCCTGACTTTTATTTCGGTTGCAGGTTATCGCGGCTTGAACGCGGTATTGCAAACCCGCGAACGTGTTGCTCAAGAAACCAGAAAGTGGCAGCACCTGGCATTTTTCTTTTCTCGAATGGAGTTGGACATTGCCCAAGCGGTACATCGCCCGGTGCGCGAATCGGCGGTTAGCCTCTCGCCGGAATGGATAGGGCACAACATTACGGTCGGCGAGAACGATGCCGAGCTCACTTTTACCCGCGCGGGCATAAGCGATCAGGGGTTTGAAATGTTACCTCCCCAACGCATCGCTTACCGCCTCGATCATGGGATGATTGTCATGTTACGCTGGCCCGCGCTGGATCAAGGCCCGCGCACCACACCTATCCGCTACCCTTTGTTGGAAGGTGTGCGTGAATTCAAGTTACGCTATTTGGACGGCAGCAATAATTGGCAAGGGCAATGGCCTCTGGCAAGTACGACTTCCGGGATGCCTTCTGCTGTCGAGATGAATCTCACACTAACCAGTGGGGAAAAGATTACACGGATTTTTGCGCTGCAATGAACACTTATTTATTCACGATGCCCGATGTCCGCCCGTCACTGTCCCGGCAAACGGAGATCGGAGCGCGACATTTAAAAACAGAACAAAACGGCGTAGCTGTCATTATGGTGATGCTGATCGTGGCGCTCGCCACCACGCTCGCCGTATATATATCCCAGCAACAGAATTTATGGCAACGTCAGGTCGAAACCCAATTCGATCACACCCAAGCGCGGCGGCTGGGGATTGCCGGAATCGATTGGGCGAGAGCGGTGTTAGCCTATGACGCGCATTCAAACAATATCGATCATGAGACAGAGATGTGGACGTTGCGATTACCTGCCATGCCGGTAGAAAACGGCGAAGTCATCGGCACCATAGAAGACCGGCAGGGTTTATTCGATCTCAACAGTATCGTGCGCGGCGGCGCCAGCAACCCGTCCGAGATCGCCAAGTTTCAACGTCTGCTGTCTATCCTCGGCCTGCCCGTAGAACTGGCAGCGAACTTGGCTGACTGGATAGATGCCGATAGCGACGCTCAATCTCCCGGAGGCGCAGAAGACACTTACTACCTCGCCCTTCCCCGCCCTTATCGGGCCGCCAACAGACAGCTTGTTGAAATGGGCGAATTGGCTCGTATAAAAGGATTTGATGCACAAAATATCGCGCGCCTAAAACCTTTTGTCGCCGTGCTGCCGACAAGCGGAGCGATCAATGTCAACTTCGCTCCGGCGGAAGTGCTGGCAGCTATAGCTCAGAACCTGTCCTTGTCCGATGCGCGCCTGCTCATACAGCAGCGACGCGGCAATCCTTTCAAGGACATCACCGATTTCAAACAACGCCTGCCCAACTCGAATATCAAAATAGAGGACAGTGATATAGCGGTCAGCAGCAGCTTCTTTTTGATAACCGGACGTGCCTTCGTGAACAATTCGCAAGTCGTCACGCAAGCACTGGTACAACGCTCTCAGGGTTGGCCTTCCGTTGTTTGGCAGAACGTACAGTGAACATCGGGAGAAATCGTATGAGCCATTTAAATCAGTCCAATTGTCGCCAGCCTCACGAACTCAGCGAATTGACTTGCGCTTTCCAGGTTGCAAACACATGTCGGCGCAATGCGACAACATCGTTCAGTACCAAACAAATATCGAATATCTCCATACGTAATAAAAATTATGCAGACAAATGGAACATGCCATGAAACTGCGTATCTATTTTTCTGCCACATGGCACGATAACACCTCGCTCTGCCCTTGGGCACTATGCGATGAGTCCGGTGCGGTGTTGCAATCTGGAAACGCTCCTCTTTCTGCGCTCCCCAAGGCCGATGAATATATCGCAATTATTTCTGCCACGCGCTTAACGTGCGTTAACGTCAAGATGCCTGCCCAATCCAGACGACGCTGGGAAGCAGCCTTACCTTTTGTGGCAGAGGAATACACCTTAACCGACCCAGAAGAGAATCATGTCGTTCCGGGAGTATTACAAAAAGACGGCCAGCGTTCACTGTTCATCGTCGATAAACAATGGCTGCAAACTATCGTTTCGGCTGCACATACAACTGGTATAGCCCTGCGCCGTACAGTGCCAGAGATGTTGTTACCAAACTTGCCTCCCGACACTTGGGTTGTCATGTGGGACGGCGATAAAAGCTTCATGCGCACAGGTGCTACTTCAGGAATCGCTCTGGATCATGGCGACGAGCAACATCCCCCGCTCGCACTGAGCCTGAGCCTGAAGGCATCTCTCCCTGTGCCACCTAAAAATATCCTGATGCGTTTCCCGGATAGTTTAGAGGAGGCCGAACACAAACTTCCACAATGGCATGATCTACCCGTGGTACTTATTCTTGGCGAGCCATGGGACTGGCGGCGCGAACCGATTCCCAACGATACACTCAACTTGCTTTGGGGAGCGCTCGCCCCCAAAGCTAAGTTACAGGAGTGGCTGTCGAAACTGCGCCCCGTCGCATTGATACTGCTCGCCGTGCTCCTCATCGAAACATTGGGAACCAACATCGAATGGGGGATTCTCAGCAGTGAGAAAACCTCCGTCTCACAAGAAATGGAGCGCACATTCCGCAAAACATTCGGTGATACCAGCGTCGTGGTCAACCCACCATTGCAGATGCAGCGCAACATCGCCGCATTGCGGCATGCCGCCGGCTTACCCGATGACGCAGACTTCCTGCCCTTGCTCGATCTGGCGTCGAGCACGCTATCTTCGCTTCCAAGCGGCAGCTTGACTGCACTGCACTATGAATCCGGCAGGCTTGATGTCGATATCAAGCTGCATAACGATACCGAGATTCGCACACTGCAACAACGCTTGCAAGGTAAGGGGCTGAGCATCCGCCTTGGCGATATTCGTCACACGGAAAACAGTGCCGAAACACGATTGGCGATTCAAGCGGGAGGTGTCTTGTGAAAACACGCTGGAAAGAATTGCGTTCCAAACATTGGAACAGCCGCTCCACACAAGAGCGTCGAACGCTGTTCATAGCATTCACTCTACTGCTTCCTATCGTTTATTATTTTCTGTTGTGGCAACCGGCACATCGCGCCGTGGCTAAATTGCACACCACCCTACCTGCGCTGCAAGCACAGTCCCTCAAGCTAAAAGATCAAGCAGCGGAGATAGATGCCTTGCGCCATCGCCCTCAACTGGCGGCACTCGATGCGACGGCATTAAAATCAAGCATTGAAGAATCCGCCCTGCGACACCAGCTACACACCTCGATAACCAGTCTGGATGCACAAGAACCCAATGGGGTACGCATCACCTGTAATGCAATCTCTTTCGCTTCATGGCTAGGTTGGCTGCGTGACTTGCAACAAGAGCAACACATCCGCATCGGCTCAATCTCGGTCTCCGCATTGCCACAAGCCGGGATGGTGAAGATCAGTGCCACGCTGACCAATGGATCGTAGTCCTCATTTCAACAGGGCTTATCAAATATGAACAAATGGACTTGGGCGTTACTGCTCGCCGCTTTCACAATTGCTCTCATCGTCAGCGCACCGGCCAGCATACTCAGCCGAATAATTTCAAATGCCAGTAACGGTCGCATAGAACTCGCGAATACGCAAGGAACAGTATGGCGCGGCTCAGCCAACCCCGTCTTGCACCAGCGCAGCGGAGGCTTGATCGCGTTAAACACAGCACATTGGGATCTCGCCGCGCTCTCCCTGCTGAGGGGAAAACTGAACATACAAATAAATTGGGACGACAGGTCGCAAACAACGCCCATGTACATCATCGTATCAGCCAGCCAAATCGAACTACACCACGCATATATTCCATTGCCCGCGATCTTGTTGGACGAAGTATCGGATTTCTTAAAACCCGCGCAATTACGCGGGCAAGTCATCCTCAAAAGCGAATCCCTGTTTCTTACCCGGCAAGGTGTAGAAGGTAGCGCGACGGCCGACTGGTTGAATGCCAGTTCCTTGCTCAGCAACATCGCGCCACTGGGGAATTATCATTTCACCTTCTCCAGCTCGCCAACCGGACTAGACATTAAACTGAATACAGCCTCTGGAGTATTGCTTTTGGCAGGACAAGGTCGCCTCACCGCCACAACGGGACTGAATTTTAAAGGCACTGCGCAAGCTGCAAGTGGAAAAGAAGAGGCACTCCGGGAATTGCTCAATCACTTGGGGCCGGAAGAAAGTCCCGGCGTCAACACATTCACACTTGTTCCATCCCGCGTGCACTAATAAAAATCGACCGAGAAACCGCAGTTCAAGCCACAGAGCTCACAGAGAAAGATAAGAAATAGCCCCGATTTGCGCTCTCACCCAAAAGGTGACACCCCACTCTTTGATAACCATTTATTTCTCCTCTGTGATCTCTGTGTTCTCTGTGTCCAACTGAGTTTTTAAGGATCAAGCGTTGCGCAATCCAATTTTTTGATGACTAAAAAAAGACCCGGAACGGTATTGGCGCCGCCGGGTCTTAGTACTTCAGGTGATTATCAAGGGGGGGAGAAATAAGCACCTGTGCACATCATCTCCTTCTGCAGCAAGGCACTCCGTACGCTAACGCACATAGGATGCGATATTCTTAACACATCAGGCAAAGTGCCCCCATCCAATGAGCAAGGAGCCCTTCGTGGGCACGCCAATCATTATCCGAAGTGTTCAAATCAGAGCGGTACTGCGAAGTAAAGACCGAAAACAGAGAACATGTTGTATGGAGGAACTCGCACGATGTAGATTAGGTTTGCTTTTGCAACACCAAAATCATAGACGAGATGTGGAATCGGCGCGATAAAACTACTTCCCTCATTGTAAGTAGGACTCTGGATGACCAGGAGGTCAACACCAAGTCTCCAGCGATCCGCTAGCTCGTACAAAGAGGTAACCCCAATAAACTTCGCCAACTCACTTCCGGAATCTTTGAAAAATCCGACTTCCACATTAGACACGGCGCGCGCGAAATCTAAGTGCAACATTTTTTCATGAAAGAATGTTGCATGACAAAAAAATATAAACACATCACATTGGATGACCGCGCTTTGATTCAAACTCAACTTCAACAAGGATTCAAGCCTTCCGCCATTGCTGCGAGTTTGAATCGGCCACGTTCTTGTATCTCGCGCGAGCTTGCCCGCAATGGATGGAAGGCTGCGGCTGTCGGGCACCCCGTTGGACGCCCGGCTGTTGCAGGTGGCTATTCTTCCAGCCGGGCCAACATTCGTGCCCGGCGCTTATCTGTCATGCCGCGCGTCAAACGCAAGCTGGTGTATGGCAATCCGCTATGGAACAAAGTCAGCGATGGCCTGCAACAAGGCTTATCCCCCGAACAGGTTGCCGGTACACTGGGGCGCATGAACGAGCCCATCCGCCTGTGCCACGAAACAATTTACCAAGCGATCTACGCGATGCCAAAAGGTGAGCTGCGCACCGACACGATTGCGTTACTGCGTTTTGGCCACAACAAACGTCGACCACGTTCGCGCGGTTGCGACCGGCGCGGACAGATTCCCGACATGACCAGTATTGATCTGCGCCCTGCCGAAATTGCGGAGCACCTGATACCGGGTCATTGGGAGGTCGATCACATCAAGGGCGCGGGCAACCGCTCCCAAGTCGGCACGCTGGTCGAGCGCAAGACACTTTACGTTGCACTGGTGAAGCTCTCAAACGGCACCGCACAAGCAACAACAGCGGGCTTTGGTACGATCTTGCAACGCTTTGATGTGGATTTGCGCCGCTCGCTCACTGACGACCAAGGGCGTGAAATGTCTCAACATGCAAAGTTAACTCAAGACACCGGCATCAAGGTTTACTTCGCCCACCCACACAGCCCGTGGGAGCGGGGTCAGAACGAAAATACCAATGGCTTATTGCGTCAGTATCTGCCAAAAGGTTCAGACCTTTCCGTGTTCTCCCGGCTCCAGCTCGACGACATCGCATGGAAACTCAACACCAGACCGAGAAAGTCGCTAGACTGGAAATGCCCGGCCGAACTTTTTCTTCCTGAAGGCGCTTTTGACTTTAAGGCTTACTGGGCGGACAAACTTAATATTGTTGCACTTGGACTTTGAAACCGCCCTTGATTTACAGAAGGCATTGATTGTGCCATCATTTGATGTCGAAGTACGTGCCACATGAAATGGAGGTTATAAAATGCGTACCACCCTTGCTCTTGATGACGACTTGCTTGAAAAAGCCCAGGAATTTACAGGCTCCATGGATAAGACAGCCTTGGTTCGCGAAGCACTCAACGCATTGATCCAGCGCGAGAGCGCCCAAAGATTGGCATTGCTCGGTGGGTCGGAACCTTTGCTTAAAAATATTCCCCGTCGCCAGCCTAAGCTCTCATGATTTTAGTAGACACCTCGGTCTGGATAGATCATTTCCGGCAAGGGGATGCCGAATTAATCAGACTGCTTAACACAGGCCAGGCAATGATCCACCGATTCGTTATTGGCGAGCTGGCCTTGGGCAATATTCAGAATCGAAAAATCATCCTCAATACTTTGCAAAACTTGCCGCAGACCACCATTGCCTCTGACGAGGAAGTGTTACGTTTCATTGAGGGGCAGGCTCTTTTTGGCAGCGGAATTGGCTATATTGATGCACACCTGCTGGCCGCCACCTTGCTTTCACCGGGTTCGTTTCTGTGGACACGTGACAAGCGACTGCTGGCGGAGAGCGTGCGGCTAGGCGTGTGCGTGAACTTGACTCACTAACTTTTTGAGCGCGCCGAGTGATTACCCAGTAGCTCTCGCCCATTCCTTCGTCTTTTGCATACCGCCAGCTAAGCCTCCCAAGCCTTAAGCAATCGGCTTTGGCTTCTTCAGCTTGCCATTCCCAGACAAAGTATCGTAGAATTCGCGCCCTTTGGCATTTGACCAAACATATTTTATTGGGTTTTGACTATGGTTATCATTCGTATGTCTCGCGGCGGCTCCAAGAACCGTCCGTTCTTCAACGTGGTTGTAGCTGATTCGCGCAATCGCCGCGATGGCCGTTTCATCGAGCGCGTGGGTTTCTACAATCCTTTGGCAACTGAAGGTCAAGAAGGTTTGCGTCTGGAACTGGGCCGCGTTACTTATTGGCAAGAAAAGGGCGCGCAATTGAGCGACTCCGTAGCCAAGCTGGTTAAGCGCGCTGGTGCAGCAGCTAAAGTCTGACGCAGCAGACCCCATGGTCGTCATGGGGCGTATCGTCGGGGCGCAGGGGATTCTCGGCTGGGTGAAAGTGCAGACTTTTACCGAGCATTTGGATGGCCTGCTCGACTACGATGAATGGTATCTGGGCAACGACAAGCAGCCGTGGCGCAAGGTCGAAGTTCTGGAGGCCAATGTCCACGGCAAAGTTTTAGTGGCGAAGCTGCCCGGCATCATCGACCGCACTGCGGCCGAGCAATGCAAAGGTCTGTTAGTCGCGGTACACCGCGATAGTTTGCCCAAGCAAGAACCCGGAGAGTATTTCTGGTCTGATTTGATCGGCATGAAGGTGATAAACCTTGCCGATGAAGCGCTGGGCACGGTAGATACCCTGCTTGAAACCGGCGCGAACGATGTGCTGAGCGTGCGCGATGCTGAAGGCAAAGAAAGGCTCATTCCTTTTCTCGCCAGTGTCATTCAGCAGGTCAGCTTGGAAGAAAGAGTGATACGCGTGGATTGGCAGCTGGATTACTAGGATGCGTTTCGACGTTGTTACGCTGTTCCCCGAAATGTTCGATGCGATCACCCAATACGGCGTGACGCGGCGCGCGGCGGAGCAGAAAAAGTTTCAGTTGAAAACGTGGAATCCGCGCGAGTTTACAACTGACAATCACCGCACGGTGGATGATCGCCCTTACGGCGGCGGCCCCGGAATGGTGATGCTGGTGGAGCCGCTGGCTCAGGCGATCAGCGCAGCGAAAGCAGCGCAGGCCGCAAGTGGATTTGCAAAGAGCCGTGTGATTCACCTGTCACCGCAAGGCAGGCAGCTCACCCATGAAGTGGTGAAGGAATTGCTGGCGCGCGACGCAGGTTTGATATTGCTGGCGAGCCGTTACGAAGGCGTGGATGAGCGCCTGATTCGGCAGTATGTGGATGAAGAGCTTTCCATCGGAGATTACGTTTTGTCCGGTGGCGAGTTGGCGGCGATGGTGTTGATCGACAGCTTGGTGCGGCAGCTTCCCGGTGTATTGGGCGATGCCGGATCGGCGCAGCAGGACTCGTTTGTAAACGGTCTGCTGGACTGTCCGCACTACACGCGCCCGGAAGTTTATGGCGGCGAAGGTATTCCTGATGTGTTGATGTCGGGACACCACGCCGAAATAGAGAAGTGGCGATTGAAGCAGTCCTTGGGTAGAACTGCGGAACGTCGCCCGGATTTGCTGGCAACACGCCAGTTTACAAAACAGGAAGCTCGGCTACTGGCAGAGTACCAGCAGGAACAAGCGTCCGTACAACAAGAGGAATCAAAATGAATCTGATCGCAATACTAGAGAAAGAAGAGATCGCCCGCCTGGGTAAGACTATTCCATCATTCGCCCCCGGCGACACAGTGATCGTTAACGTCAACGTGGTCGAAGGTGATAAAAAACGTACCCAAGCCTACGAGGGCGTGGTGATTGCCAAGCGCAACAAAGGGCTGAACTCCAGCTTCATCGTGCGTAAAGTCGCAGCCGGCGAAGGCGTCGAGCGTACTTTCCAAACTTATTCCCCGTCCATCGACAGCATCGAAGTCAAGCGTCGCGGCGATGTGCGCCGTGCCAAGCTGTACTACTTGCGTGATCGTTCCGGCAAGTCGGCACGTATCAAAGAAAAATTGGCACCACGCAAGGTTGTGGCTGCAGCTTAAATCTGCAAGCATGCGTTTAAACAAAGGGGAGCTTCGGCTCCCCTTTGTCATTGTTGCGCGGTGATCGTCGCCTTAATATAAACGTCCCTTGTAAGGCAGAGAGCAGGGTTATTTCCTCCCCTGACAAGGGGAGGCCGGGAGGGGTTTGAGCCTAATGAAAAAAACGGGATAAAATTGACATACGGACAAACATGCCCGACGATGCTTGCCATGAAAACTTACGACTACGCATTTCGATTTACCAAAGAGGGCGAAGGCTGGGTGATTACTTGCCGAGACATTCCCGAAGCGATTTCTCAGTCCGAGGCGAACGAGGATCGGATTGAAATCGCGGAAGGTTGTTTGCAAGCCGCGCTTGAATCTCGCATTCACGACAACGAAGCCTTGCCTATCGCCATACAGAGCGCTCTGCGAGAACCAAACGCAATCGCCTCCACTGATCTGAATTACCAAAAGAAGTGCCTTTTACTAAAAGGGCTTTATGGCGATACGCTCTCTGATTGGCTTTATCCAGCACTCTCGTCTCTCGGAGCACTTCGCAACAAATGTGCGCACGTACTTGATCACCCAAAGCTTGATGAAGCGATTTCATCCTTTATTCGTGCGGCTTACGAGCGCTCAGAGGAGAATGAGACATTGCTTTTCAAGACGAGAGGTAAAGGTTATAGCTTGCCTCTCGATGCACCGAAAAACAAGAAACAGAGTATCGAAGCAATTGCGCAACAACAACATGATCTTTCGTTTCGGCTACCCATGGCGTGCGAGCGCGTGATCGAACTCTTGTTAAGGAAATGGGATGGTCTGCAAAAAGAAGCGTTGCAGCGAACTAGCTTCCTGCCGCCCCCTGAACTCAGATGTTGAAGTTTGCATGTGATTTTAGCAATTAGCATTTTGAACAACCCTTAGAATGAAATCTCCTTTCCCTTATCAAGCTCAATTGCGCACTCCCTTCGGCGTGCTGGGCATCCATTGCACGGAGGAGTCGCTGATAGGAATTACTTTTCTTGCGCCGGACAGCACTGCACAGCCGCCACGAAACGCGCTGGCGTACGAGGTCTGCGCGCAGTTGACGGCGTATTTCGCTGACGCAGATTTTCAATTCGACTTGCCGCTCAAGTTGTCAGGCACACCGCATCAGCTCAAAGTGTGGCAGGCCATGTGCGATATTCCGCGCGGGCAAGTGCGGACTTATGGCGAACTCGCTGCGTTGCTGCATTCCAGTCCGCGTGCGGTTGGGCAGGCTTGCGGCAACAATCCGATTCCGGTTGTAATTCCCTGTCACCGCGTTGTGAGCAAGGCCGGGTTGGGCGGGTTTATGCATCGTGCGGATAATGGGGCGCTTGATATTAAGCGTTGGTTGTTGACGCATGAGGCTAAAGCTCCCTCCCCCTTGACGGGGGAGGGCTGGGGAGAGGGTGGTCTTTGCGGAAGGACCCCCTCTTCCCCAGCCCCTCTCCCCCAAGGGGCGAGGGGAGCGAAATGAACGACACTGATCTGCTCGACGAATTCTGCGATGCGCTGTGGTTGGAGGACGGGCTATCGCGCAACACGCTGGAAAATTATCGGCGTGATCTGAACAAATTTGCGGACTGGCTACAGCAACAGCGCGGCGCCCAAATTTTGGAAACCACGCATTCCGACATCCAGGGTTTTCTGGCGCATCTGTTCACCCAGCAAAAAGCCAAGGCCACCAGCACCAGCCGCGCCATTTCCAGTCTCAAGCGTTTGTTCCGTTATCTGTTGCGGCAGAACAAGATCGCTGTCGATCCCACGCTGCAAATCGCCACGCCGAAACTGCCGCGCAGCTTGCCCAAAAATCTCACTGAAGCGGATGTTGAATTGCTGTTGAATGCGCCGGATGTGGATACGCCACTGGGCATGCGCGACCGCACCATGTTTGAAGTGTTGTATGCCACAGGCTTGCGCGTGTCCGAACTGGTCGGATTGAGCGTGGCGCAAGTCAGTCTCGACATGGGCGTGGTGCGGGTGATGGGCAAGGGCAGCAAAGAGCGCATCGTGCCATTGGGGGAAGAGGCGCAGGATTGGGTGCAGCGATATTTGCGCGAGATGCGTCCGGTGCTGCTGTCGGGTCAACTGAGCGATGCGATGTTCGTTACCCAGCGCGGCGCAGGCATGACGCGGCAGATGTTTTGGTATCTCATCAAACGTCATGCCAAGCAAGGCGGTTTGGTCAAGCCGATGTCGCCGCACACGTTGCGTCACGCTTTTGCCACGCACTTGCTCAACCACGGTGCGGATCTGCGCGTGGTGCAGATGCTGCTGGGGCATTCGGATATTTCTACCACGCAAATTTATACCCATGTGGCGCGGGAGCGGTTGAAGGTGCTGCATGTGAAGCATCATCCGAGAGGGTAATTCCTACCCATGAATCTCAAGTTTTTGTAGGGTGGGTAAACGGCTCCATCCGGGTGCCCGACCAAAAGCTTTACGGGGTTTGCCCACGCGGTGAGCGAAAAACGACAAACCGCGTGGGCACAAGAAGCGTGCCCACCCTACTAAACTCCCTCCAGCAGGAGAGGGGACTCCCGCTTGTTGAATCACCCGCTTTAACCGATAATGTCGCAGCCTTGAACGCCTCATTTACGAGGCCGGGTCGAGGGCAATGTGCCCAAGTTATCTTAGTGATTGGACGAAGCATTGAACATTGATTTCCAACGTGCGGTTGATCGTATTGCAGGCGTGCCGATTTGTGCGCTGCTCTCTCTGACCGAACGCTTCCGCAATTTCTTGTTCGGCTCTCCCTCCCCTGCTACATCGCCCAAACGCATACTCATCATTCTGCTTTCCGAGATGGGCAGTCTGGTGTTGGCGCAGCCGATGTTCGCCAAACTCAAGCAGCAGTACCCCGATGCAGAGTTGCATATTCTGATGTTCGCCAAAAATCGCGAAGTGCTCGATCTGCTCGGCGTGATGCCGCGTGAACATGTG
Organism: uncultured Gallionellaceae bacterium; assembly: GCA_964532405.1. Lineage (GTDB taxonomy): Bacteria > Pseudomonadota > Gammaproteobacteria > Burkholderiales > Gallionellaceae > PALSA-1006. Next base: position 19,000 of record CAZHIC010000024.1, read on the forward strand.
ATCACGATCAGCGATAAATCGCTGGGCGGACTGGTGTCGGACATGATGGGTGCGCTGAGTACCATGCGTGCGCTCAAATTTGATGTGGTGATCGACTGCGAATTGTTCTCGCGCGTAAGCAGCATCTTCGCTTATCTTTCCGGCGCGCCGATTCGCGTGGGCTTTCACCCCCATACGCAGGAGGGCTTGTATCGCGGCTCATTCATCACGCATCCGGTGATGTACAACCCGTACCGTCATTTATCGCAGCAATTTCTGACCATGGTCGCGGCGATCGAATCGCGCGGAACACCTATCGCGAAAGCGGTCGCCGCCGAACTATCCGCACCGCCGCTGCTGCAATTCGCCGAGGGTGAATTGCAGCGGGTCGGCGAAAAATTACATGCCGATTTTCCCGTTCTGGCGAGCAAGAAATTGGTGCTGGTCTACCCCGACGGCGGCATCTTGCCGATCCGCGCATGGCCTCCCGAATACTACAAGCACTTGTGCGCGGCACTGCTGAAAGACGGCTACGCCGTCGCCCTGATCGGCCTGCTGGATGCCAAGCCGCTGGCACAGCAGATCGTGGCGCATTGTGCGCATGCGCACTGCATTGACCTTACCGGCTACACCAAATCGGTACGTCACCTGCTGGCGATTTTCAATCATGCCAGCTTGCTGATCACCAACGATGGCGGGCCGGGACAGTTCTCCGCGTTGACGCGCTTGCCTACGTTGGTGTTCTTCGGGCCGGAAACCCCCGCGCTGTATAGCCCGCTGGCATCCAACATCCACTGTCTATACACGGCGTTGTCCTGTTCGCCGTGCCTCACAGCCTACAATCACCGCAAGTCGCCGTGCGACGGCGACAACCAATGCTTGAAGCAGATTACGCCGGAACAAGTGCTGGGCAAGGCGCGCGAATTATTAAACTCTGAACACTCCGCATGAAGACCGGCCTCAATCTCCGAATGAAATTTTCCTCGCTGCTGCGCCGCATTTTTTCGAAGCGGTTTTTAAAGTTCGGCACGGTCGGCGCATCCGGCACGGTGGTCAACATCGGCGTACTGTATTTCGCACAAGAGCATATTTTCAATGCGGTGCAACAGACGGAAATCAAGCTCAATTTGTCGCTGGTGCTGGCGATTTTTCTGGCCACGCTGAACAATTTTTTCTGGAACCGTCTGTGGACCTGGTCTGATCGCACGCAACATCACCACAGGCCATGGCTATCGCAGTTCGGCCAATACACACTGGCGTGCTGGCTGAGCATCGCGCTGCAAGTGGTATTCACCAATTTGCTGGCACCCCATTTTTATTATCAGATCGCCAATCTCATCTCCATCGGACTGACCAGCGTCCTCAACTTTGTCCTGAATGACATCTGGACTTTTGGACGCGTGAAACTATTGCCCGCATCTCAGGCACATGCCAAACCCTCCGACGATGCTCGCTAAGGTCACTATTTCGCGTTTTGTTTTCTACGTGCTGGCCGTCCTGCTGGCGGTGTTCACCTATTTCTACGGCCTGGATAGCCCGCACATCCCCAAGAACGGCGACGAATTTCCTTACGCGCATATCACCCGTCTGACCGCCGACAGCGGACATCTGCTGCCGCTGCAATCGCAACTGCACGACATGCGCAACACCAAACCGCCGTTGCTGTTCTGGCAAGGCATCGCCTCCACGCACTGGGGACAGGAATGGACGTGGTGGAACCTGCGCTACCCGAGCGTGCTCTACACACTGCTAACCGCGCTGCTGGTTTTTTTATTGGCAAAACGCCTAGTGAGAAATCAGGGAGGCGCGCCGGACGATGCGCTGGAAACCGGCTTCATCGCGGCGCTGACGTTTCTGGCTTTCTTCAGCACCTATCGTTTCGGACGGCCTTTTCTGGTCAACCCCGCCGAGGTGTTCTGGTTCTTCCTGCCGTTTTTCACGCTACTGTACTGGCGCTCCAGCGCATTCGATTCGCGCTTGGTCGTGCCGCTGTTGCTGGGCATCGAGGTAGGCATCGGCCTGCTGTACAAATCCTTCGCCTTGGTCGCGCCAGTGGCCTTCGCGCTTTCCTGGTGGTATCTGCACCAGCGCGATTACCGCTTGAACACATTTCTGCGCAAGGACTCATGGAAAGTCGCCATCACCGTTGTGGTGTCGCTGGCTTTGTTCAGCCTGTGGTTTGTGTTCGATCCCGACCCGCAGGCGGTATGGAACGAATTCATCGTGGGCGAGAACGCGGGTAAATTCGATCCGCGCAGCGGCAGTTATTTCGGCAATTTATTGTGGGGCGGCAGCAGTATATGGGCACTGCTGGTCGGCTATCCGATGAACGCCGGCTTGTTGGCGTTTCCCGTTGTGGCGGTTTTTTGGAGCACCTACCGACGCCGTGCGCTGCTGAGCGATGCAGAAAAAATGTTATGGATATGGATGGCAGTTTTGTTCATCGTGTTTAGCATTCCCAGCCAGCGCACCGCCCGCTATCTGCTGGAGGCGATGCCGGGACTGGCGGTACTGTGCGCGCTCAACTGGCAGCGCATCAGCCGCATGGCTTTTGTGGCGAGCTTGTTGTTCGCGGGCAGCGTGTTGGCACTGATCGCGTTCTTATCTTGGCGTTTGCAGCACGAGATGCCCGGCGCGGATTTGTATAGCTCAGGTTATTGGTTGCTGCTGTCGGTTACCGGCGTGCTCGCGCTGCTGGCGATACTCTGGGCTCGTTACACCCGAATGTTGGTCAACGTTGTTGCTCTGTTGGTGTTGCTGGCACTGGCCGCTTTTCTGCGTCCGCTCGATGGCGCGCCAGGGAACTTCAGTGCGGACGCGCAGCGCTACGTCCAAGGCAAAGAGGTATGGGCGCCGTGCAACTTCAGGGCGGTGGACGAGGGCTATCGCTTCCTGCTGCCGGGCGCGCAAGTGCATGGGTATTTTTCCGAGCCAGCGCAAAGTGTCGCCGAACTGTCTGCCAAATATGCGCTGTTCGCCGTGCAAGTGCCGCTGCATGAAAAGTGCGAGGGTTGCAACATCATCGGCCAGCGTCTGGAGATACGCAGCCGCCATAGCCCGGAGCAGATCAAACAGATATTGCAGGGCGATGTATTCCGGCAATTGTTTGTCAAAGAGTTGCTGATCGAAGCGCCGCAAGCTGCACCCGCGCTGCCGCTCGCGGAAGGATGCCGTTGATGCCGGGTAAACAAACCCTGCACCGGCTCGTCGTTCCGGGCTTGATCCTCGTTGCTTTTGCGAGCGCCTTTTACAAAGCCTCCGGTTTCCCTGCCCCGGCAAAATTTCAGATTCCTGCCCCCGCCGTCGCGCCACTGGCGACGCCCCGTTTTGAAACTCATTTCGCTTCATCGAAATTGTTCGCCCAAGTCCATGCCGCTGCATCCGTCGAACTGAAGGATGCTCGCCTGCGCGCCTTCTGGTTCTCGGGCAGCCGCGAGGGCGCAAAAGATGTTGCCATCCACAGCGCCGTGTTCGACCCGGCAACATCGCAATGGAGTGGCGAAAATATTGTGGTGACGCGGGAACAAACGCAGCAAGCGCTGCATCGCTACGTCGCCAAGCTGGGCAATCCCGTCGTGGGACGGTTGGCGGATGGCACATTGCGCATGTTCTACGTCACCGTGTCGCTGGGCGGCTGGGCGGGCAGCTCGATCACCACGATGACCTCCCGCGATGAAGGCGCAAGCTGGGGTGAACCGCGTCGCCTGGTCACCTCGCCTTTCATCAACATCAGCACTTTGGTGAAAGGCGCGCCATTCCTTTACAGCGACGGCACGATGGGCTTGCCGGTGTATCACGAGTTCATCAGCAAATTCGGCGAGCTGCTGCGTGTGAATCAAGACGGCGTCGTGTTGGATAAACAGCGCTTGGCCGCAGGAGGACAAGGAACACTGCAACCCGTTGTGCTGATACAGAACGCACAAGCCGCACAGGTGCTGATGCGTTACTCCGGTGCCGCCGCCCCGCATCGCGTCGTCAGCGTTGCCACACAGGACGCGGGGCAACATTGGTCGTCCCCCGTGAAATCAACCTTGCGCAATCCCGATGCCGCTGTAACCGGAGTCACCTTGCCGGATGGGCGCATGCTGGCGGTGCTGAACGATTTGGAACAAGGCCGCGAAGCGCTGTCGCTGATGCTTTCAACAGACGGCGGCAACACATGGCGCGTGCTGCAACAACTGGAAGAGCAGCTTGCCGCCAGCGCGCAGGCGGACGAAACGCACTACCTCGGCAATGCGCAGATGCTGATCCAGCAAAGCGATGCGGCAACGGCAGAGCATCTTGCAGACTATGTCGAATCGACCAAGCGCACTGTATGCAAAGAAGGCAGGTGCCGTTACGAATTCTCCTATCCCTATCTGATCCAGACGCGGCACGGCGATTTTCATCTGGTCTATACCTGGAACAGAACCTTCATCAAACATCTCTGGTTCAACCAAGCCTGGTTGGAGCAGCGCCTGAAAGAATCCGCCCATGACGCACCTCACTGACATCACCGGCCTCGCAGGCATCGCGTTCGCCATCGTGGCGCTCACGTTGAACTTGCCCGTCGCGGCACGCTTGCAACCCAAGCTGCAAGCGTGGCTGGCAGGGGCGATTTTCGTTGCAGTGTTCATCCCGCTCGGCGGGTTGTCCGGGGCCGAATACGTGCGCGGCATAGCAGGGGATTTGAGCATCGCCACGCTGTTGCTGCTGGGGCTGAGCTTCAACCGCAAGATTGAAGCTCAGCAAAAATCCGGCTTGCTGGCATTCGTGGCTATCGCCGCCCTAGCCCTCTATCCCTTCGCGCTGGGTCTCGGCATGTTCGACCCCTATCGTCTGGGCTTCGGCAATCTCTGGTTCATCACGGGACTGTTGCTCATTGCGTTGACGGCATGGATCCGGCAATACACGCTGATCGCGCTGAGCCTCTCGTTGGCCGTGCTGGCTTGGAGCATCGGCTGGTATGAGTCGAACAACCTGTGGGATTATTTGCTCGACCCGTGGGTGTCTGTCTACGCGCTGGGGGCGCTGGTCAAACGCGGCGTATCAATGGCGGCTAAACGATTTTTCCGGCTGCGCTGATTTAAGCGCCTAGATAAGCGCGCTGCACCGCATCACTGCCGAGCAATTCGCTTGCCTCGCCCGATAGAGTGATTGCACCGCTTTCCAGCACATAGCCGCGTTGCGCGGCTTCAAGAGCGAGTTTGGCGTTTTGCTCGACCAGCAGGATGGAAACGCCCTGCGCGGAAACTTCGCGGATCGTTTCGAATATCTTCGCCACCATCATCGGCGCGAGCCCCATGCTGGGCTCATCCAACATCAATAATTTCGGGCGACTCATCAGCGCGCGCGCGATAGCGACCATCTGCTGTTCGCCGCCGGAGAGCGTGCCCGCGAGTTGCACGCGGCGTTCCGCCAGACGCGGAAAGAGCACATACATGCGTTCGAGGTCGGCGTCGACCTGCTCATCGCCACGGGTGTAAGCGCCCATTTGCAAATTTTCCGCCACGCTGAGACGCGCGAAGATGCCGCGACCTTCCGGCACCAGCGCGAGACCTGCGCTCACGCGCCGGTGCGCGGGCATGTGGTGCAGCGAACTGCCGTCGTAGTGCAGCTTGCCCGCAGTGCAGTGCTGCAACCCGGCCAGCGCTTTGAGCGCGGTGCTTTTGCCCGCGCCATTGCTGCCGATAAGTGCGACCAGCTCGCCGGGCGCGATGTGCAGGTCGATTCCCTTCAGCGCATGGATGCCGCCGTAGGAAACTTTTAAGTCGTGAACTTCGAGCAGATTCATGCCGCCTCCCCACCGAGATACGCGGCGATCACCGCTGCGTCATTGCGCACCTGTTCCGGCACGCCCTCGGCGATTTTCTTGCCGTAGTCCAGCACGGCCACGCGGTCGCACAGACCCATGATGAGTTTTACATCGTGCTCGATGAGCAGCACGGTGATGCCGCTGTCGCGGATTTTTTTCATCAGCGTTTTCAGGCTCTCAGTCTCGGTGGCGTTCATTCCGGCGGCGGGTTCGTCCAGCGCGAGCAGCTTGGGCTCGGTCGCTAGGGCGCGCGCGATTTCCAGCCTGCGCTGTTCGCCGTAGGAAAGATTTTTCGCCAACGTGTTTGAAGGACGACGGATGCCGACGTAGCGCAGCAATTCGTACGCGCGCTCGGCGATGGCGCGCTCTTCTTCTCTCGCCGCGCCGTTGTGCGTGAGCGCGCCCCAAATGCCGGAATGCGTGCGCAGATGCCGCCCAACCATAACGTTCTCCAGCGCCGTCATGTTGGCGAACAGGCGGATGTTTTGGAAGGTGCGCGCGATGCCCGCCTGCGCCAGCACATGCGGCTTGCAGCGCACATAGGCGCTACCGTCAAAATTGAACGTACCTTGATCCAGTTGATATAACCCGGTGATGACGTTGAACAACGTGGTCTTGCCCGCACCGTTCGGCCCGATGATCCCGTAGATTTCCCCGCGTTTGATGTGCAGCGAAACACCGGACAGTGCGGTCAATCCGCCGAAGTGTTTGCACACGCCGGACAGCTCCAACAAAATGTCATTTAGAGGCGTCATACACCGTATCCTGTTCTTGCTGCCCCACGGCTTCGTCCGGCGTTAGTTCGCGCCGACGCTGGCTGGATGGCCACAATCCGGCGGGACGCCACAGCATCACCAGAATCAGCGCCAACCCGAACATCAACATACGCAGACTTTCCGGATCGACCACGATCTTGCCGAACAAGGCGAGCTGCAGCGGGCCTGCGCCGTGGCGGAACGCTTCGGGCAATATCACCAGCAACACGCCGCCCAGTACCACGCCCGCGATGTTGCCCATGCCGCCCAGCACCACCATGCACAAGATCATCACCGATTCCATCAGGCTGAAACTCTCCGGGCTGACGAAACCTTGAAAACCCGCGAACAGGCCGCCGGAGACGCCGCCGAAAGTCGCGCCCATGGCGAACGCCAGCAGCTTGATGTTGCGCGTGTTGATGCCCATCGCACTCGCCGCCACTTCGTCTTCGCGTATCGCCATCCACGCGCGTCCGATGCGCGAATGCTGCAAGCGCAGCGAAACGAAGATCACCAGCAGAGTAAATCCGAGGAACAGGTAGTAATGCAGATGCACCGTGGTGAAATCCAAACCGAACAATTCGTGTGTCTTACCGAAAGAAAAATCGCCCACGCGCAACGGGTCGATGCTGCTGATACCTTGCGGGCCGTTGGTGATATTGACCGGCGCATTCAGGTTGTTCATGAAAATGCGGATGATTTCGCCGAAGCCCAGCGTGACGATGGCGAGGTAGTCGCCGCGCAAACGCAAAGTGGGCGCACCGAGCAACACGCCGAACACACAGGCCAGCAACGCACCCAGCGGCAGCACCGCCCACAACGGCCAGTGCAACCCGAACTGCGGCGAGCCGAGCAGCGCATAGGTGTAAGCACCAACGGCGAAGAACGCGATGTAGCCCAGATCAAGCAAGCCCGCATAGCCGACCACGATGTTCAACCCCAGCGCGAGCATGATGTAGAGCAGCGCGAAGTCGGCGATGCGTACCCAACCGTGACCGAGCAAAGAGTCAACGATGAACGGCAACACCAGCAGGACAAGAGCCAAAGCCAAGTGGCGATTGGCGGGACGATGCAGCTTCATGCGCGCTCCGCCACACGTTCGCCCAGCAAGCCGGAGGGACGGAACACCAGCACCGCGATCAGCACAAAAAAGGCGAACACGTCCTGATAGTTGCTGCCGAAGAAGCCGCCGCTCAAATCGCCGATGTAGCCCGCGCCCAAACTCTCGATCAGACCCAGCACCACGCCGCCCAGCATCGCTCCGCGCAGATTGCCGATACCGCCCAACACCGCCGCAGTAAAGGCTTTCAGACCGAGCATGAAGCCCATGTAGTAATGCACGATGCCGTAGTTGGCGCTAACCATAAAGCCCGCCACGGCAGCCAACGCCGAGCCCAGCATGAAGGTGGAGGAGATCACGCGGTTGATGTCTACGCCCATCAGTGCAGCGGCGGAGGGATTCTCGGCCACCGCGCGCATGGCGCGGCCGAAGCGGCTGCGATGGATCAGCACCATCAATCCCGCCATCATGAGCAGCGCGACCAGCACAATGGCGATTTGTACGTCGGTGATGATCGCGCCGCCCAATTCATGCAGACCATTGGTAAAGGGCAAAGGGAAAGCGTGGTATTCGCGGCCCCAGATCATCATCGCCAGATTTTGCAGCACGATAGAAACGCCAATGGCGGTAATCAAAGGAGCGAGTCGCGGCGCATTGCGCAACGGGCGGTAAGCGACGCGTTCGATGCCGTAGCCCAGCGCCATGCACGCGGCGACGGCAACCATCAAACTGCACAACACGGCCAGCACGGGAGCGAACGCTGCCGCCAGCAATGCTTGCGACACAGTCAACGCCACCATCGCACCGACCATCACCACCTCGCCGTGCGCGAAATTGATCAGACCGAGGATGCCATACACCATGGTGTAACCGAGCGCGACCAGCGCATACACGCTGCCCTGTACCAAGCCATTGACGATTTGCTGAAGGAGAATGTCCATAAACTAAAAGACAACCAGCCACGGATGAACACAGATTAACACGGATAAATCCCATGTTTTTATCCGTGTTAATCTGTGTTCATCCGTGGCTAAAGATTTTTTTGAACCATAAGAAAAAGCGACACACGAAGTGTCGCTTCGGATTATGCAATGAAACATCACGGCGCAATGCCGCCCATCGTTTCCACCGCTTGCCACTTGCCCTGACGCACCTGATACATCGTGATTGCGCCGCCCTTGAGGTCGCCCTTCTCGTCGAAGGCGATCTTGGCGGTCACGCCGTCATGCACCACCTTGCCCAGTTCCGGCAAATATTTGGCGGGCTCGGCTGAACCGGCTTTTTGCATCGCGGCGATCATCACGTTCACGGCATCGTAGCAATACGTGGCATACAACTGGATGGGCTGTTTGAATCGCGCTGCATAACGGCTGGCGAAATCACGCCCGTTCGGCATTTTGTCCAAAGGCACGCCGGGCAAGGAAGCATAAGTGCCTTCGGCAGCAGGACCGGCGTTCTCAATGAGTTTCGGCGTGTAGCCGCCATCGCCCATCATGAACTGCGTCTTCATGCCCAGCGTGCGCAGCTGCTTGACCATAGGCGCGCCCTGCGGGTCCATGCCGCCGAAGAACACGAGGTCGGGCTGCTTGCCTTTAATCGAGGTCAGCACGGCGGCAAAATCAATCGCCTTGTCGGTGGTGTATTGGCGGGAGACGATCTCTGCACCGCTGGCCTGTGCCGCTTTCACGAACTCATCCGCGATACCTTGGCCGTAAGCCGTGCGGTCATCCAGCACCGCGATTTTTTTCGCGCCCAGATTTTTCGTCGCATATTCGCCCAGCACTTTTCCCTGCTGGGCATCGTTCGCCATCACGCGGAACGCGGTCTTGAAACCCTGTGCGGTGTAAGCCACCACAGTGGCCGAAGGAGAAATCTGCGGAATACCGTTGTCGCTGTAGATACGGGAAGCGGGAATGGTCGTGCCGGAATTGAGATGCCCGATGACCCCGTTCACTTTGGCGTCCACCAGCTTTTGCGCCACGATAGTTGCGGCCTTGGGGTCGGTCTGATCATCTTCGCTCAACAATTCAAAACGCACCTTCTTGCCGCCGATGGTTACACCTTTGGCATTCGCATCTTCTATCGCCATGCGCGTACCGTTCTCGTTGTCCTTGCCGATGTGCGCCTGCGGGCCGGTAAGCGGCGCGGAAGCACCGATCTTCACCACCAACTCACCCGCATCTGTGGGCTGCGCCACTTGCGTTTCAGTCTTATCGCAGCCAGCCAAAATCGCTGCAACGGTCAACGCAAAAAACAGGGGAGACTTATTGAATGGCATAATGTAAATCCGGTAAGCAAAAAGACGGCGGGATTATGCGTAGCCCCCCAGACCTTGTCAATTTGAGTGCAATAAAAAAGCCGGCTTGCGCCGGCTTTCTAAGAGCAAAAAATTAATTACTTAGCCAGAGCCAGAACGAACTCGACCAGTTCCTTTATGTCAGCGTGTTTGGTGCCTGCTGCGTCGTTTGCTGGCATAGGCATAGAACCCCAGTGACCGGAACCACCCTTGGATACCTTCATGATCAAACCTTCTTCCAGAGGATATTCCTTGCCGTTGAATTCAAACTTGGCAACACCCTTGTACTTCTTGGAAACGTCGTGCCAAGCTGGACCAACCACTTTTTTGTCGATTGCGTGGCAAGCTGTGCAGTTGTTTTTCTTTGCCAGAGGCGGCATATCTGTTGCCATTGCGGAACCAACAACCATCAGGCCTGCTGCAGCAATCATGCTAACCAAAATAGATTTCATAGTCTTTCCCTGTAAAATTGAACACCGTTAATATTTAGGATTATTACCCCGGACGTATTCTAAACAACCCTGCCGACTGTGCAAACTCGCTTTGCGCAGACTGCCTACTAACGCCTAACTTGATAGAACGGTTGACACACTATGCCTCTTCCAGCCATTTGATCATACCCGCCCATTGTCCCAAATCTTGTTCCGCGAGATGAGGGGGACGTCAAAGATGCTCTTGCCCAACAACGGCAGATATTTGGCAGGCTCCGCTGAATCGGCTTGTTGTATCGCGGCGATCATCACGTTCACCGCATCGTAGCAATAGGGTGCATACAATTGGATGGGCTGTTTGAACTGCGCTGCATAACGGGTGGCGAAATCGCGCCCACCCTGCATCTTGTCCAAAGGCACGCCGGGCAAGGAAGCATAAGTGCCTTCGGATTGCGCCGCTTTTACAAACTCATCCGCGATCTTTTTTGCGCCCATATTTTTCGTCACATAACTGAAAGAGGGGAAATTTTATTGAAGGACATAATGTGAATCCGTTAAGCAAAAAAACGGCGGGATTATGCGTAGCCCCCCAGACCTTGTCAATTTGAGTGCCATAAAAAAGCCGGCTTGCGCCGGCTTTTTAAGAGCAAAAGCTAATTACTTGGCCAGACCCAAAATGAATGCTACCAGTTCCTTCATGTCAGCTTGCTTTGTACCAGCTGCGTCGTTAGCTGGCATAGGCATAGAACCCCAGACACCGGAACCGCCCTTAGATACCTTGGTGATCAGCTTGGCTTCTGCACCTGCAACGCCCTTGTACTTCTTGGACACTTCCATCCAAGCTGGACCAACCACTTTTTTGTCGATTGCGTGACAAGCTGTGCAGTTGTTTTTCTTTGCCAGAGGCGGCATATCTGTTGCCATTGCGGAACCAACAACCATCAGGCCTGCTGCAGCAATCATGCTAACCAAAATAGATTTCATAGTCTTTCCCTGTAAAATTGAACACCGTTAATATTTGGATTTATTACCCCGGGCGCATTCTAAACAACTCCGTCGAATTTGCAACCCCGCTTTATTTGAAAGCGTTCATTCTCACCTAGCCTGATAGAAAGGATAACGCCCCTTCATTCTTCAAGCCACTTAATCAAATCCGCCCATTGTTCCAAATCTTGTGCCGCGAGATGAGGAGGGACGTCAAAGATGCTCTTGCCCTCGAACGCGGCATTCACATAGACCTGCGCCTCGCGCAAATAGCCCAGAATCGGCAGATCGAGTTGCGCGAGAAATTGCTCCAATGTGACCGCTGCGCGGGTGCGAGGAGCCATACGCATACCTACCACGCCGATCTGCACCCGGCCTTTGCGTGCGGTCTTCAAATCGCTCAATGCCTGCAAAAAATCATAACTGGCCTGAATGTCGAACAAGGAAGGGGCGATCGGCACGATGATCTTATGCACCAGTTTGATCGCATGTTCCAGATTCTTGCCATGCAATCCCGCCGGAGAGTCGATCACCAGCACATCTGCATGATCGGCTTTTTCCCGCTCACTCTGCACTGGCCAAATGATAGGCAAACTGCTGTCGCGCTGGGCTAACCACAGATTGGCCGATCTCTGCCGATCCAGATCAAGCATCGCCACATGTCTGCCCGTCGAGGCCAAATAACCCGCGATGTTGGTGCTCAGCGTTGTCTTGCCACTGCCGCCTTTGGGGTTAGCTATCAATATGGCTTGCATCATGCTCCTCCTGATTGGGTTCAACGGTTAAGTGCTGCGAACAATAACGTAGTGATTCCATCTCTGTGACCAATGTTACTCGAAAACACGCAATACATTGCCGCATCATTGCCCCACTTGTATGACACCGCACCTTTGTCGCCAGAGTCACCCTACAGCGTTGGCTTGCGCGCGGCGGAGCAGGGGCTCCACGCTGCCGCGTTATTTTTCAACCTGAGACACGTCGCGCACCGCCCCCTTATCCGCACTGGTCACCATAGCAGCGTAGGCGCGCAATGCTGCCGATACTTTGCGCGTGCGCTCCGTAGCCGGCTTCCATGCCTGTTTGCCCTTCGCTTCCATCGCCGCACGGCGCTGTGCCAACTCGGCATCGGAGATCGCCAGCTGGATGCTGCGATTCGGAATGTCGATCTCGATACGGTCGCCTTCCTGCACCAGCCCTATCGCGCCGCCGCTCGCGGCTTCCGGCGAAACGTGGCCGATACTCAAACCTGACGTACCCCCGGAAAAACGCCCATCAGTGAGTAACGCACAGGCCTTGCCCATGCCCTTCGATTTTAAATAAGAAGTGGGGTACAGCATTTCTTGCATCCCCGGCCCGCCCTTCGGCCCTTCGTAACGGATCACGACCACGTCGCCAGCCACAATCTGGTCAGCGAGAATGCTGGCCACGGCCGCGTCCTGACTCTCGAACACGCGAGCCCGTCCGCTGAATTTTAAAATACTGTCATCCACGCCCGCCGTTTTCACGATGCAACCATCCAGCGCGATATTGCCGTGCAGCACCGCCAGTCCGCCGTCCCGAGAATAGGCGTGCGCGCTATCGCGAATGCAGCCGTTGGCGCGGTCCGCGTCCACTTCGGGATACAGCATGGACTGCGAAAACGCGATGGTGGTAACGATGCCGCCGGGTGCGGCGCGAAAAAACTTCTTCACGGCTTCGTCGTCCGTCTGCACGATGTCCCACTGTTTGAGTCCGTCGCGCAAAGTTTTGCTGTGTATCGTTCCCGCGTCGGCATGCAGCAGACCCGCGCGATCCAGTTCGCCCAGAATCGCGGCGATGCCTCCCGCACGATGCACGTCCTCCATGTGGTACTCGGACGAGGGCGCGACTTTGCACAACGTGGGCACATGACGCGACAGCCTATCCATGTCCTTCATGGTGAAATCCACACCCGCTTCGTGCGCGATGGCGAGCAGATGCAGCACGGTGTTGGTCGAACCGCCCATGGCGATGTCCAACGTCATGGCGTTTTCAAACGCGTCGAAGGTGGCGATGCTGCGCGGCAACACGCTGGCGTCGTCCTGTTCGTAATAGTGCTTGGCGAGCTCGACGATGGTGCGCCCCGCACGCAAAAATAACTGTTTGCGTTCGGCGTGCGTCGCCACCAGCGAACCGTTTCCGGGCAGCGACAAGCCCAAGGCTTCGGTCAAACAGTTCATCGAGTTCGCGGTGAACATGCCGGAACAGGAGCCGCAGGTGGGGCAGGCGGAACGTTCGATGGCATCCAGCTCCTCGTCGCTCACGCGGCTGTCGGCAGCGGCGACCATCGCATCCACCAAGTCCAGCCCTTTAGACTTGCCCTGCCAGTTCACTTTGCCCGCTTCCATCGGCCCACCGGAAACAAACACCACCGGAATGTTCAGGCGCATCGCGGCCATCAACATACCCGGCGTGATCTTGTCGCAGTTGGAGATGCACACCAGCGCATCGGCACAGTGCGCGTTGACCATGTACTCCACCGAGTCGGCGATCAGGTCGCGCGAAGGCAACGAATACAGCATGCCGTCGTGCCCCATGGCGATGCCGTCGTCCACCGCGATGGTGTTGAACTCCTTGGCGATACCGCCCGCACGCTCAATCTCGCGCGCCACCAGCTGCCCCATATCCTTGAGGTGGACATGGCCGGGGACGAACTGGGTGAACGAGTTGGAGATAGCGATGATGGGCTTGCCGAAATCGCCATCAGTCATGCCGGTGGCGCGCCATAAAGCACGCGCACCGGCCATGTTGCGGCCATGGGTGGTGGTGCGGGAACGGTATTGGGGCATGATGTCTCTCCTTTAAAAAATTGAAGCACGTATAATCCGAAAACCAATTCTAACCGATTCGCCCTATGCTCGTTCACCCGCAATTCGACCCCGTCGCCATCCACCTAGGCTCTTTCGGCATCCGCTGGTACGGGCTGATGTATCTGCTCGGCTTCGCCTGTTTCATCTGGCTGGGCAAAAAACGCTTGCGCACGCTGAACCGCCCCGGCTGGGATAGCAAATTTCTCGACGACCTGCTGTTCTACGGCGTGCTCGGCGTGGTGCTGGGCGGACGCTTGGGCGAGGTATTGTTCTACAACCCCGGCTATTATTTTGCCCATCCTGAAAAAATTCTCGCGGTGTGGGAAGGCGGCATGTCGTTCCACGGCGGCTTCCTCGGCGTGCTGGTGGCCATGGTGCTGTTCGCGCGCAGCCGCAACATCGGGTGGCTGGCACTGATGGATTTCATCGCACCATTGACCCCACCGGGACTGGCGTTCGGACGCATCGGCAATTTCATCAACGGCGAATTGTGGGGACGCCCGACCGACATGCCGTGGGGCATGGTGTTCCCGCAGGTGGACGATCTGCCGCGCCACCCTTCGCAGCTGTATGAGTTCGCACTGGAAGGCGTCGCGCTGTTCGTATTGCTGTGGCTGTATTCGCGCAAACCGCGTCCGACCGGCGCGGTGCTCGGCTTGTCAATCGCCGCTTACGGCTGCTTCCGCTTCCTCGCCGAATTCACGCGCACACCGGACGACGGCATTTTCGGCCTGATGACCTTCGGCGTCAGCATGGGACAGTGGCTGAGTCTGCCAATGGTGTTGGCGGGAGCGGGGATGATGGTGTGGGCTTACAGGCAGAATTCAAAATCGAAGAACTAAGGGTTCGGGATCAAGGGTTCAGGATTAAGACCGCAGGTTTGCTGAATCCTTAACCCTGTTTCAAAATTCCCGCATACCCTTTCCCCTGTTATGATTCGTCCATGCGCCTGACACCACTCCAACAACGCACTATATGCGAAACGGTATCCACACATATCGGGCAGAATACGCGTATCTGGTTATTCGGTTCTCGCTGCAATGAAAATGTTCGCGGTGGCGATCTCGACTTACTGATTGAAAATGACGCATTGCCATCTACCATGCAGCGCGCCCGAGTCAAACTTGCTCTGGAATCATCCCTCGCGATGCCGGTTGACATCATCGGCATCAAACGCGGCACTCCCCCCAATGCTTTTCAGCGCATCGCCTTGGCAACGGGCATTCTTCTTGGCGGCGCGTGATGAACGAAAACATTCTCGACGCGGAACGGCAATATCTCGCCAGCCTGCTTGAAGCGATTCAACGTTGCGTCTATTTTTTGCACGCCTCCGACAGCAAAATTGCATGGCCTCTGGATGCCGACGAACTTGCCGCCAGAAAAAAAGACGAACCGTTATTCGAGTCTCTATCCGCCATCAACGAACGTTTCGCAAGGCTACAAGACACCCTAGGTGCGGCAATGCGGCATTCCGCCATGTTAATGAGTGAGCCAACCGACAGCTTTCTCAAGGTGCTCGCCTTTTACGAAAAAAGCGGAGTAATAGATACAGTTTCGTCATGGCAGCTATGTCGCACCGCACGTAATCTTGCCGCTCACGATTATGAAACCGAGTATGCGGTGATAGCCGATCACTTCAGGGCACCTCTAAAAATTGATTATTTGCACTTCGTAAACTTGCCCCTGTAATTT
>CAZHIC010000025.1:0-34339 GCA_964532405.1 uncultured Gallionellaceae bacterium
AAAGTAACGTTGATTTTACGTCACCCTTGGAAGACGATTTTTCGGGGGAAGGTCACTTTATACTGTCGGGTTACGCTGCGCTCTGACAACTTCTCACGCGGCTTGCCGCGAAGAGAATTGAGCAACTTTGTTGAACCCGAGCTACATCCGTATCGGGCGTCTCGGATCGACAATCAATTCTCTAGCGCGCGCACCTTCACCGTCTTACCCTTCACCTTGCCTGCCGACAATTTGCGCACGGCCTCGCGGGCGATGTTGCGCGCGACGGCAACGTAGGTGAATTGATCTGTCACGGTGATCTTGCCCACTTGTTCGCGCGTAAATCCCGCTTCGCCGGTGAGCGCGCCCAGCACGTCGCCGGGGCGGATTTTTTCCTTTCGCCCGCCGAGAATTTGCAGCGTCACCATAGGCGGCACCAGCGCCGAGTCGTCATCATTTTTCAGCGCGCTCAAGTCATGCCATTCGGGCTCGATGTGCATCATCTGGGCGATACCGATGATGCGGTTGCGGTCTGCCGGGCCGCACAAGTTCAGCGCCCAGCCATCCTCATCGGCGCGGCCGGTGCGGCCGATGCGGTGGATGTGGATCTCCGGATCGGGCGTGACATCGACATTGATGACCGCTTCGAGTTGCGCAATATCCAAGCCGCGTGCCGCCACATCGGTCGCCACCAACACCGAACAACTGCGGTTGGCGAACTGGATCAGCACCTGATCGCGCTCGCGTTGTTCCATATCCCCATTCAAGGTCAGCACCTTGATTCCCTGCGCATGCAATACTTCCAACAGGGAACGGCATTGTTGTTTGGTATTGCAGAAGGCCAGCGCGCTGACCGGGCGGTAGTGTTTGAGCAAGATGGCGACGGCCTGCAAGCGTTGCTCGTTCTCTACCTTATAGAAACGCTGGCGTATCTTGCTTTCCTCGTGTTGCTCCAACAGTTTCACTTCCTGCGGATCGCGCAAGAACTGGCGCGCCAGCCGCGCGATACCTTCCGGGTAAGTCGCCGAGAACAGCAGGGTCTGGCGTTGTGCCGGGCATTGCTTCACCACGAAAGCGATGTCATCGTAAAAACCCATGTCCAGCATCCGGTCCGCTTCGTCCAGCACCAGCGTGTCGAGTGCATCCAGCTTCAGGCTGCCGCGCTCCAGATGATCCATGATGCGCCCCGGCGTGCCGACGACGATGTGCGCACCGTGCTCCAGACTGTCGCGCTGGGGACGCATGACCGAGCCGCCGCACAGCAATAGTATTTTGATGTTGTCGGTGAAACGCGCCAGACGGCGGATCTCCTGCGCCACCTGATCGGCCAGTTCGCGCGTCGGGCACAGCACCATGGCTTGCACTGCAAAACGGCGCGGGTTCAGTTTAGTGAGCAGCGGCAATGCGAACGCCGCCGTCTTGCCGCTGCCCGTCTTCGCTTGTGCGATGAGGTCATGCCCGGCCAGCGTGATCGGCAGACTGGCCGCCTGAATGGGGGTCATCGTCAGGTATTCGAGTTGCTGCAAGGTCGCCAACATGGCGGGCGATAGCGGTAGTTCGTTGAAAGAACGTCCGCCAGCGTTGGCTGCGGACGGGGAGGAGGGGAGCGGAATAGTTTTGGTCATGCGCGATTATCCCAGCCATCAGCGCGGCATGTCTGAAAACTTTTCAGTCGCCGTTTTAAGCTGTCACGCAATCTTGGTTTGGCTAGGGGTCTGCATCATCGATTCCAGATGCAATCAATGAAACAGCCGATAGCTTGCGCTATCGGCTGAGTGACATGCTACTACGCTAGCCTTAACGCAACAGGGTCAACACGGTGTTGGGCGATTGGTTCGCCTGGGCCAACATCGCCGTACCGGCTTGTTGCAGGATCTGGGCGCGGGTCAACGAAGCGGTTTCCGCAGCGTAGTCGGTGTCCATGATGCGGCTGCGCGCTGCGGTTTGGTTTTCTGCCGCGATCTGCAAGTTGGAAATGACCGACTCGAAGCGGGACTGCACCGAACCGTAGGTGGCACGCGCCGACGCGACAGAGGCGATGTCCACATCCAGCTTGGCGATCTCGGCCTGGGAGGACTGCGATGTGTCGCCCAGCGTGGTCGAGGTCGGCGCGATTGCCGCCGCAGTCGAGACCGTGATGTCGTCGACACCCGCTACGCTATTCGCGCCAATTTGGAACACTTGGCTGACGCTTTGCGACAGCAGTGCAATGCCGTTGAACGAAGTGCCCGCGATAATACGTGCGTTTTCCGCGTTGAGCTGGGTGAACTCGGCGTTGATCGAGCCCACGTCACCATTTGATGTGGCGTTGGCGCCCTGTACGGCCAACTCGCGCATACGCGCCATGTTGTTCTGGATCGCACCCAACGCGCCTTCAGCCGTTTGTGCGAGAGAGATGCCGTCGCTGGCGTTACGCACCGCTTGGTTCAAACCGCGAATCTGGCTTTCCATCCGGGAAGCGATCGCTAAACCAGCCGCATCGTCTTTGGCGCTGTTCACGCGCAAGCCGGAAGACAGGCGTTGCAAAGAGGTGTGCAGTGCGCTTTGAGAACCGTTCAAGTTGCGTTGAGCGTTCAGCGAAGCGAGGTTGGTATTGATATATGAGGCCATTTTAATTCTCCTTGTGACTCGATTTGCACATCCGGCTTTTGCCGTTTACTGCGGTTCGCCCTTTTTGTCGGGCACTTCAACCGCCGTTAGTCCAGTTATCGGAGTTTTTGGAGAAAACTTTAGTGCCGGTAGAAAATTTATGCGGGGATGCGCTCAAAAACCAGCCACCGCTCGTGATCAGTCTCGCCGCCAGCGTCTATGTATGGCTTTCATTTGTTCTTATTCCATTTTTATTTCAATACGGCAACCATCATGTAGGGTGCATTCCATGCGCCATGGTGCGCAAAGCGCACCCTACGATATGTACAATTCACTTTTGATTTGAAAATGGATTACTTCCCTTGAGAAATAAGCCTTCTGGATGTGGTGCGCTCGGCGGGAGTCGAACCCACGACCCTTGGCTTCGGAAACCAATACTCTATCCAGCTGAGCTACGAGCGCTTTGAACGGCGCGCAGTATAGCTTTTTTTGCGAGTTGCTTCGCATCCCTGCGAAAAACAATTCACCCACCCCGCCCGCGCTGCTTGTCGCAAAAAATGTTATCGTGCACGCCATGAGTTTCGTCAATCCCAGCCCCGAAGACATCTGCAAATTGTTGCGCGAAGTGCGCAGCGTGGCCGTCATCGGACTTTCGCCCAATGCAGCGCGCCCCAGTTTTCGCGTGGCGCAAGCCCTGCAGGGCTTCGGCTATCGCATTCTTCCGGTGCGCCCGTTAATAAGCGAAGTGCTGGGTGAAAAAGCCTATCCCGATTTGGAGAGTCTGCCCGAAGTACCGGACATCGTGGATGTCTTTCGCGCACCGGAGCATGTGCCCGCCATCGTGGAGAGCTGCATCAAGCTGGGCATCAAAAACCTGTGGCTGCAAGACGGCGTGGTACATGAAGCGGCGGCGCTGCGCGCGCGGCAGGCGGGCATCACGGTGGTGATGGATCGCTGCATGTTGCGCGACCACGTTCAGTTGTGCAATGCTTGAACACAAGCACGTATAATCGCCCCCTATCGAACGGACGGTTCTAAAGCATGCTTCTCAAATTTACCAAAATGCACGGTGCGGGCAACGACTTCGTCGTGCTGGATGGAGTGCGCCAGCACATCCATCTCACGCCGGAGCAACTGCGCCTGCTGGCAGACCGCCATTTCGGCGTGGGCTGCGACCAGATATTGCTAGTAGAGAAATCACAAAGTCCCGAGGTGGATTTCCGCTATCGCATCTTCAATGCCGACGGCGGCGAAGTGGAACAGTGCGGCAACGGCGCGCGCTGCTTCGTGCGCTATGTGCATGACCATAAGCTCACGTCCAAACGCGAAATCCTGGTGGAAACCAAGAGCGGGCTGATTTCGCCGTATTTGGCGGACGACGGGCGCATCACCGTAAACATGGGCGCTCCGATCCTCGATCCGGCGCGCATCCCCTTCGTCAGCGATAGCGATGCGCCCGTTCAGCCGCTTGATGTAGCAGGCACTATCATCGAGATCAGCGCGGTGTCGATGGGTAATCCGCATGCGGTGCAACTGGTCGCCGATGTGGAGACTGCGCCCATCGACACGCAAGGCCCGCTAATCGGGCGCCATGCGCGTTTTCCCAAACGCGTGAACGCGGGCTTCATGCAGATCGTGGATCGCAGTCACATTAAACTGCGCGTGTTCGAGCGCGGCGCAGGCGAGACTTTGTCCTGCGGCACGGGAGCCTGCGCCGCTGTGGTCGCGGGCATACGCCGTGGCCTGCTGGACGAGACGGTGCATGTCGCCACGCACGGCGGCACGCTCACCATCAGCTGGGCGGGCGGGCAAGCGCCGGTATTGATGACCGGGCCGGCAATCAGCGTTTTCGAGGGTGAAATTATTTTATGAAAGTCAGACATGCAAGCTGAAGACGTCGCAAATTATTTACAGAACAACCCGGCTTTTTTCGAGGCCTACGCGCAGATGTTGTCCGATATCGTCATCCCCCATCCCTACGGCGGGCGCACTATTTCGCTGAGCGAACGCCAGATGCTCACCCTGCGCGAGCGCGTGAGGGAGCTGGAGAAAAAATTGCACGAACTGCTGGCATTCGCCAAAGAGAATGACGGCCTGCAAAATAAACTGCATCAATTCACCCTGGCGTTATTAAACGCACACGACTTGCTTGGCCTGCAGAACGCGACCATAGACAATCTGCGCGAAATATTTGCCGTGCCTCATGCCGCGATCCATTTGTGGAAAGAACAGCCTCCCAGCGTGGAAGTGCTGGCCTTCGCGGACGAACACGCGCAACCGGTATGCGTGCATCACGCCGTGCTCGATACCGCAAATTGGTTGGGTGAAATTGCGCCGCATCTGCGCTCGTTCGCCTACATGCCGCTACGCGCGAACAAGCAGACCATCGGCATGCTCATCATCGCCAGCGAAGACACGAAACGCTTCTATCCGGGGATGGGCACGCTATTCTTGCAGCGCATCGCCGATATCGTCGGTGCGGCGTTGCGTCCACATCTCTAATGCCTGAGGTTGCCGAACAAGTTCCTGCCACACTGCAAGGCTACCTCGCCTACCTGAACAACGAGCGCAACTATTCTCCGCTGACCGCAGAGAACTACGCGCGCGACATCCGCCGTTTGTTCGCGCTCGCCGGATCGACCCCGCTGCCCGACCTGAAAAATTATCACATCCGCCGCTACGTCGCACAGCTGCACAGCAGCGGCTTGGGTGGCCGCTCACTGGCGCGCGTGCTCTCTGCATGGCGCGGTTTTTTTGCTTATCTGATGCGCGACCATGGCTGCCAGAGCAATCCCTGCGTCGGACTGCGTGCGCCGAAAGCGCCCAAGACCTTGCCGCATGCGCTTTCACCGGATGAGGCCGTGCATCTGGTGGAGATGCCTGTTGCTTCACCGTTGGATGCGCGCGACAAAGCGATGTTCGAATTGTTCTATTCCTCCGGCCTGCGTTTGGCCGAACTGGTGAACCTCGATCCCATAGCCATGGATTTTGCCGATACCTCGGTGCGCGTCACCGGCAAAGGCAACAAGACGCGCATCGTGCCGCTGGGCAGCCATGCCATCGTTGCCTTGCAAGCATGGCTGGCCGTGCGCGAACAGATTGCCAAGCCGGACGAGACGGCTTTGTTCGTCGGCAAGAACGGCGCGCGCATCTCGCCGCGCACGGTGCAATTCCAGCTGCGCAAATGCGGCATCAAACAGGGCATCGCCAGCGGCGTGCATCCCCATCTGTTGCGCCACTCCTTCGCCACGCATGTGCTGCAATCTTCCGGCGATTTGCGCGCGGTGCAAGAAATGTTGGGCCACGCCAGCATCTCCACCACGCAGGTCTACACCCATCTCGATTTCCAATATCTTTCCAAAATTTACGACAGCGCACATCCGCGTGCCAAGAGAAAACCATGACCACTCCAAAACCAAAATCCCATTCGACCCCGCACCGCCAATCTCAAGGCGGCAAAGATTTTCGCAACCGCGTTAAGCACAACAAACAATCAGCAGAAACCCTTGCGCCGCAGAGCACACCGCGCATCGGTACTGCCTCTGCCCAGCCCGGCATCATCCTCCATGCAGGTCGCGAAAAATCCCTGCTGCGCCGCCACCCGTGGGTGTTCTCCGGCGCGGTCGAATGCATCGACGGCGCACCCGCCAGCGGCGACACGCTGCCGGTGCGCGATGCCGCCGGAAAATTTATCGCATGGGCGGCGTACAACGCCGCTTCGCAAATCACTGCACGCGTGTGGTCGTGGCGCGAAGAAGAGGTCATCGATAAAGCGTTCTTTCGCAGCCGCATCGCCAATGCGCTGGCGGCTCGCCGCACGCTCGGCTTAGACTGCGACAGCAACGGCATGCGCATCATCCACGGCGAGTCGGACGGATTGCCCGGCCTCATCGTGGACAAATACGGCGACGTGCTGGTGATGCAATTGGGCAGCGCAGGGCCGGAACACTGGCGCGACACTTTGGCCGACATCCTGCAAGAATTGTGTGCGCCCGTTTGCATCTACGAGCGCTCCGATTCCGACGGACGCGAACGGGAAGGATTGTCAGCACGCAACGGCGTGTTGCGCGGCACGCTGCCCGAACACGTTGAAGTCACCGAACACGGCCTGCGCTTTGCCGTGGATGTGGCCGCAGGACAAAAGACCGGCTACTACCTCGACCAGCGCGACAACCGCGCGCTGACCGGCACGCTGGCGCAGGACAAAGAAGTGCTCAACTGCTTCTGCTACACCGGCGGTTTCTCGCTCTACGCGTTACGCGGCGGTGCGAAATCGGTGCTCTCTATCGACTCCTCGCAGGAAGCACTGCAACTCGCACAGGCCAATGTGGAATTGAACGGACTCGACGCATCGCATGCCGAGTGGCAGTGCGCCGACGTGTTTGAAGCATTGCGCAAACTGCGCGATCAAAATCGAAAGTTCGACCTCATCGTCCTCGACCCACCCAAGTTCGCCCCCACCGCCGCCTTCGCCGAAAAAGCCGCGCGCGCCTACAAGGACATCAACCTGCTCGGCTTCAAACTGCTGCGTCCGGGCGGCCTGCTGTTCACCTATTCCTGCTCCGGCGGCATCAGCGATGACTTGTTTCAGAAGATCATTGCCGGTGCGGCGCTCGATGCAGGAGTAGATGCGCAGATCGTGAAAAAGCTGTATGCAGCAGCGGATCATCCGGTGTTGCTGAGCTTCCCTGAGGGGGCGTATTTGAAGGGGTTGGTGTTGCGGGTGAGTGAGTCAGTGCCTGCCCTGCGCCCTACCCCATGAACCGTTCGTTTCGATAACCAGCGACTTGCCCGCTTGCGGGCTTAGTCGAATGGCTAGTTGTTTCATCAGTGCCGCGCAAAGCGCGGTGTATCGAGGGATAGGCGAAGCACGCTCCCAGAGTTGATGCAGTTGATTCTGGCCGTATGTTACGGCGGTGCGCCTGTTCGGCGTCTCGTCCGCAACCTGATTCAATCATACGGGCGGAATTCTGCAAGCAATCGCTGAAGCGAAGATGCCTGAGCGTCACTTTTGTTTTTTGCCTGCCGGAGAAATCTTACTGTGTTGCATCATGCTTTGTGACGCATTTAATAAAAAACGTTCAAATTCCTGAGCAGCAGCAGAAGGCCGTTTATCTTTGCGATACACGATATGCCAGTGGCGCATGATGGGAAAATATTCTACGTCGAGCACCACGAGCCGCTTGGTTTCCAGTTCCAATTCGATGCCGTGACGCGAGATGATGCCGAGGCCAATACCCGCCTGCACCGATTGTTTGATGGCCTCGTTGGTGTCCATCGACATGTGAGCGGGCAAAGGCAGGTGATGGCTGGCGAAGAAACGCTCGACTACCCCGCGTGTGCCGGAGCCTTGTTCGCGCAACAGAAAAGTCTCTTTTGCCAACTGTTTTGCTTGTATCTTTTTGGAACGCGCCAGCGCATGTGCGGGTGCGGCAATCACCACCAATGGATTTTGCATGAAAACCTCGGCAAGCATATCAGTGCCTTCCGGTGGCTGGCCCATGATGGCGAGGTCAGCGACATTTTCGGAAAGTTGTTTGATGACAGCATCGCGGTTGGCAACGTGCAGACTGACTTGTATGTTGGGGTGCGCCTGGATGAACTTGGCCAGCAGTTGCGGCATAAAGTAATTGGCGGTGCTGACGACGGAGATATTGAGATGGCCGTGTTCCAGCCCCTTCATCGCATTGAACACCTCTTCCATTTCCGCCAATTGCTGGGTGATGCTCAAACTGTAGTGCAGCATTTCACGACCGGCTTCTGTCAAGTGGAGTTGCTTTCCGACTTGTTCGAGTAATGGCAGACCGACGTTTTGTTCCAATTGTTTAATCTGCATGGAAACGGCGGGCTGGCTCAGGTACAATTCTTCGGCTGCACGGGAGTGGTTTAAATGCCGTGCGACACAGGCAAAGACTTGGAGTTGGCGTAAGGTGAGGTGCAACATAGTGCCCGTATTGTAGCCATTTATTATAAGCGTTGCTTATGATTCCAATAAAAAAGTTTGACTGTTATTTATAGTCCGTCGAACCTATAGTTCGCAACGTAGAACGCAGTAACAATATTTCAACGACAATGAGGAGAACACAATGGATCAATCAAATCGTTATGCAGATCTGACTTTGAAAGAAGAAGACCTGATTAAGGGGGAGGGGCATATCCTCGTTGCTTACAAAATGAAGCCTAAGCCTGGTTTCGGTGGCTACTTGACCTGTGCGGCGCACTTCGCGGCTGAGTCGTCAACTGGCACCAACGTTGAAGTGTCAACTACCGATGACTTCACCAAGGGTCTTGATGCGCTGGTGTATTACATCGATGAAGCTACCGAAGATATGCGTATCGCGTATCCGATCGACCTATTTGACCGCAACATGACCGACGGCCGTATGATGATGGTGTCTGTATTGACACTGATTATCGGCAACAACCAGGGTATGGGCGATATTGAACACGGCAAAATTTACGACATTTATTTCCCTAAGCGCGCGCTGCAATTGTTTGATGGCCCGTCTAGAGACATTTCCGATATGTGGCGTATCCTTGACCGTCCAATAAAAGACGGCGGTTACATTGCAGGAACGATCATCAAGCCCAAGCTGGGTCTACGTCCAGAGCCATTCGCTAAAGCGGCGTACCAATTCTGGTTGGGCGGCGACTTCATCAAGAACGATGAGCCTCAAGGCAATCAAGTGTTCTGCCCGGCGAAGAAGGTTTACCCGATGGTGTACGACGCAATGAAGCGTGCACAAGACGAAACTGGCCAAGCCAAAATTTTCTCCGCCAACATCACGGCAGATGACCATTATGAAATGTGCGCTCGCGCTGACTTCATTCTGGAAACATTTGGTCCAGATGCGGACAAGGTAGCGTTCTTGGTTGATGCTTTTGTTGGTGGCCCAGGCATGCTCACGACTGCTCGCCGTCAGTATCCGGGTCAATACCTGCATTACCACCGTGCGGGTCACGGCATGATCACTTCGCCATCCGCTAAACGTGGTTACACTGCATTTGTGTTGGCGAAAATCTCCCGTTTGCAAGGGGCTTCCGGTATCCACGTAGGCACGATGGGTTACGGCAAGATGGAAGGCGAAAACTCGGACAAGAACATTTGTTACATGCTGGAGCGTGACGAGTGCCAAGGTCCAGTTTACTACCAAAAGTGGTACGGCATGAAACCAACGACTTCAATCATTTCTGGCGGTATGAACGCGTTGCGTTTGCCAGGCTTCTTTGAAAACTTGGGTCACGGTAACGTGATCAACACTTCCGGTGGCGGCGCATACGGACACATTGATTCTCCTGCTGCTGGCGCGATTTCTCTGCGTCAATCGTACGAGTGCTGGAAGTCAGGTGCTGACCCTATCGCTTACGCTAAAGAACATAAAGAATTCGCACGTGCGTTTGAATCTTTCCCCGGTGATGCCGACAAGATATTTCCGGGCTGGCGTCAAAAGTTGGGCGTTCACAAGTAAGACGAACGCTGCGTAAGAAGAGCCCCTGCCGGAGATTCTTGCAGGGGTTTTTTTAACCCGTATAGGTTATTTTTAGGTCGGGTTTAGCCCGGCTTACTATGGAGAACAGCATGAGCGACACGTTCGACATCAAGCAATATCAAATTATCAAAGAACCGTTTTATCAGGCACAGAGCAACGAAGTGGCGTTATACGAAGCCGCCTACGCCGCACGCTTGCCGATCATGCTGAAAGGTCCGACTGGTTGCGGCAAATCGCGCTTCGTCGAATATATGGCCTGGAAGTTGGGCAAGCCGCTCATCACCGTGGCCTGTAACGAAGACATGACGGCGTCCGATCTGGTTGGGCGTTATTTATTGGATGCCAACGGCACACGCTGGCTGGATGGCCCGCTTACTTTAGCGGCACGCTACGGTGCGATCTGCTATCTGGACGAAATCGTCGAAGCGCGGCAGGACACCACCGTGGTAATCCACCCGCTGACCGACCACCGCCGCGCTTTGCCGTTGGATAAAAAAGGTGAGCTGGTTCGGGCGCATCCCGATTTTCAATTGGTGATTTCCTATAATCCCGGCTATCAAAATCTGATGAAAGATTTGAAGCAATCCACCAAGCAGCGTTTTGCCGGGTTGGAATTCGGCTATGCGCAAGCGGAAGTTGAAGTCGGCATCGTCAGCAAAGAAACCGGTATCGGCACCGACATCTCGGCCAAACTGGTGAAGATCGGCGAGACTGCGCGCAACCTGAAAGGCCACGGTCTGGATGAAGGTATTTCGACGCGTTTGCTGGTATACGCGGCAACGCTCATCCAGCAAGGCATCGCGCCGCGCGATGCGTGCCGCATGGCGCTGGTGCGCCCGATCACCGACGATGCGGATATTCGCGACACGCTGGATCACGCTATCGACGCGGTGTTTGCGGCCTAAGCAAAATGACGGCAACTCCTGAAGAGCGGCAAAAATTACTATGCAAATTCGCACGCGTGCAAAGCGTGTTCGACGATTGCATGGCAGACGCGCGCCAGCACCTTAGTGCGGCGGGAATCGACGCCTACATCGAGGGTGCGAACGCTATCAACAAGACCGGGCGCGGCGAAGAGCCGGTGCTGGTGTTCCTGGAAGAAATTCCGCAAGTCGCGGCGCGGCTGGGCGAAAGTGTAATCGAAGAGATCGTCACGTTTACGCGCACCCTCGCCAAGTCTCCCAACAGTAAAGCCATCCCCAACTTTCTGCAAAGCTTGGGCGCGGCGGCGCGTGCTTTGGAAAGTCGCGAACTGTTTACCGAGTACCTGAATCTGGTGGCTCAAACGGCTATCCGCACCAGCCCGAAAGTACACGGTATCGATTCGATGTACACCAGCCCCTGCCTGCCGGATTTTCTGGATAGCGTACCGCATCTGTTTAGCCAGATTTCACTCGGCGGCATCAAAAATTGGGTGGGCTACGGCGTATTGGCTTATCCCAACGACCCCGACCGTCAGCAGGAGTTTTTCCAGCTGAAATCCGCCGACAGTCGCGCCGTGATGCAGCGCGAGCGCCACGGCACGCTGTTCGCCGATAGCGAGCGCAAGCTGGATTTGTACTTGCGCGGCTTATGGCAGGCCGATGCGCAATTCGTGCCCTATTCGCTGGCGTTCGACGAGATACGCAAACCCGTCCCCTATCTGAATGAGCAGGGCTTGCATCTGCCGGATGTGTACGATGATCTGCCCAACGGAGTTCGCGGCATCGATCGTTACCGCGCGCTGTTGGCGCACCTGAGCGCGCACCGGCGTTGGACTACCCCCTTGATCGCCGACAACCTCAGCCCGTTCCAGCGTATAGCGGTCGATGTATTCGAAGATGCGCGCGTGGAATATCTTGCAATGCAGGAATTTCCCGGCCTGCGTTCGCTGTGGTGCAAACTGCATCCGATCCCCCAAGAAAACATCGAACGCGACGAAGGCGTGTCGTACATCCGCCATCGTTTGGCCATGTTGTCGCGCGCCCTGCTCGATCCCGATCATCCTTACCGGAGTCCGGTGATTTTAAAATACACGGGGCTGTTCGACGAGCTCATGGCGAAGGGCGGAACGCGCACTCCCGATATTCAGATTCTCGGCGTGAAATTTATCACCGAAACCAAAGTATCCAGCGACTCTTCTGGAAAAGTATATTTCGACGATACCGAAATCGACTACCGCGACGACAACCGCATGATGTGGTCGTTCATCGAGGAAGGCGACGAGGAAACTTTTGAAGAGCGCCCGCGCTCGCCGGTCGAATCCGAGGATGAATTCAAAGTGCCGCCGCGTATGTATCCCGAGTGGGATTACAGCGCGGAGCATTACCGCCCGGACTGGGTAAGCGTGTACGAACATTTGCAACCCAAAGGCGATGCGGCGCACATCGACCAATTGCTGGCCAAGCACAGCGCGCTGGCCAAACGTCTGAAAAAAATCATCGATCTGCTCAAGCCGCAGAACAAAGTGCGCATCCGCTATCAGGAAGAAGGTGCGGAGCTGGATTTGGATGTGGCGGTGCGCTCGCTGATCGACTTCAAGAGCGGCGCGCAGCCCGACACGCGCATCAATATGAGCCATCGCCACGACGGGCGCAGCGTCGCAGTTTCTTTACTGCTCGACCTTTCTGCTTCGCTCTCTGATGTGCCGGAGGGCTGTACACAAAGCAAGCTCGAACTGAGTCAGGAAGCCGTGTCGCTGTTGGCGTGGGCAGTGGATCAAATGGGTGATCCGTTGGCGATTGGCGGTTTTCATTCCGACACGCGCCACAACGTGCGCTACTGGCATTTCAAAGGCTACAACGAACCTTGGGGCGATGCAGTAAAGGGGCGTCTGGCGGGAATGGAAGCGAATTACTCCACGCGCATGGGGGCGGCAATCCGTCATGCCGGACATTATCTCGGGCATCAGCAGGCCGATAAAAAACTGCTGCTGGTATTGACCGACGGCGAGCCCGCCGACATCGACACCAGCGATGCGCGCTTGCTGATCGAGGATGCGCGCATTGCGGTGCGCGAGTTGGATCAGGAGAATATTTACACCTATTGCATCAACCTTGACCCCAAGGCGGACGAGTATGTCGCGGACATTTTCGGAAAAAACTATGCCGTTATCGACAACATCGCGCGCCTGCCGGAACGGCTACCGCAACTGTTTATGTCGCTGGTGAAGTAATCAAGCATGGAGAGCGGTAGCGAAAACGGGTAAAATTCGCAGGTTACAAAATTTCAATCTAATTGGGAGATAGCAGCATGAGCAAGAATTTGATTCAATTCATCATCGAAGAAGAACGCCATATTCCAGAGGCATCGGGCGATTTTACCGACCTGCTGGGCGATATCATCATCGCGTGCAAAAAAATCGCGCATGCGGTGAACAAAGGCGCATTGATCGGCGTACTGGGCAGCGCCGGTAGCGAGAACATTCAAGGCGAGACACAAAAGAAACTGGACGTTATCACCAACGACATCTTCATTGCCGAGAATGAATGGGGCGGTCACTTGGCTGCGATGGCGTCGGAAGAAATGGATGAGATATATCCAATCCCCGCAAAATATCCAAAAGGCAAATACCTGCTGACGTTCGATCCGCTGGATGGTTCGTCCAACATCGACGTGAACATTTCCGTCGGTACCATCTTCTCTATCCTGCGTTGCCCTGAAGGCGTGAGCAACCCGACTGCTGCCGATTTCATGCAGCCCGGCACCAAGCAAGTGTGTGCCGGCTATGCGTTGTACGGCCCGTCTACCATGTTGGTTATCACCACTGGTAACGGTGTGAACGGTTTTACCTTGGACAATGACATCGGCGAATTTATGCTGACGCATCCGAAAATGATGATTCCTGCCGATACGCAAGAATTTGCGATCAACATGTCTAACCGCCGTTATTGGGAAGAGCCCGTGCAACGCTACGTGGAAGAGTGCGTCAAGGGTAAAGAGGGTGGGCGCGAGAAGAACTTCAATATGCGCTGGGTCGCTTCGATGGTTGCCGAAGTACACCGTATTCTGGTGCGCGGCGGTATTTTTATGTATCCGTTCGACACCAAAGAGCCGGGCAAAGCCGGCAAATTGCGTTTGATGTATGAAGCCAACCCCATGTCCTTCATTGTCGAGCAGGCGGGTGGCGTGTGTTCCACAGGACGCGAGCGCATCATGGAATTGAAGCCTGCCGGACTGCATCAGCGTGTGCCGGTGATTATGGGTTCGAAGAATGAAGTTGACCGTGTAGTGGGCTATCACAAGGGCGCATAATTATCGCCAACGCCCCCGTTCAATCGGGGGCGTTTTTACGTCTGTGATTAAATAATTCGCGTAGCGCTCGTTCGCCTCCTCGCCCGCTTGCGGGAGAGGATTGAGGAGAGGGCAAGAATGGTAAGGAAAATTGATGAGCAAACCTTTAGTTTCTATCGTAATGGGCAGCAGTAACGACTGGGAAATCATGCAGCAGGCAGCGCGTGCCTTGCAGGATTTCGGTGTTGGGTTCGATGCGCGCGTAATTTCGGCACACCGTTCGCCCGATCTGCTGTTCGACTACATCAAGGAAATGAGCGCGCAAGGCGTGCAATGTTTCATCGCCGGTGCGGGCGGCGCGGCGCATCTGGCTGGCGTGATCGCCGGCAAGACCACGCTGCCGGTACTGGGCGTGCCCATCCCTTCCAAGTATTTGAAGGGCATGGACTCGTTGCTGTCTATCGTGCAGATGCCCAAGGGTATTCCTGTTGCCACTTTCGCTATCGGTGAAGCGGGTGCGGCGAATGCGGGTTTGTTTGCGGTGTCCATGCTGGCTTCGAACGATAGCCAGCTCGCGCAAAAGCTTGTCGATTACCGTAAAAAACAGGCCGAGCAGATTGCAGCGACAACGCTACCCGCGTTGTCATGACATTGAAGTAGGATGGGTTGAGCACAGCGATACCCATCATCTGTATCGTGAAAAGTGATGGGTATCGCTGCGCTCAACCCATCCTACAGTTTTGTCATTTGAGGTATCTATGTCTGCGTTACACGAATCGAATTTATCCAGCCTGAAATTTTTGCATCGTGGCAAGGTGCGCGATCTGTATGAAGTGGATGAAGATCATTTGCTGATCGTGCAGACGGATCGCTTGTCGGCTTTCGATGTGATCTTGCCCGACCCTATTCCCGGCAAAGGTGAAGTGCTTACAGCCGTGTCTAATTTCTGGTTCAAAAAACTGGCACACATTATCCCGAATCATTTGTCCGGTATCGATCCTGAATCGGTAGTGAAGAACGCATCGGATCGTGAGCAGGTTCGCGGACGTTCTTTCGTTACCAAGAAGCTCAAGCCGCTGCCTATCGAGGCTATCGTGCGCGGCTATCTGGTGGGTTCCGGCTGGAAGGATTACAAAAAGACTGGTGCTGTGTGCGGTATCCCGCTACCCGCCGGAATGCAGGAAGCGCAAAAATTGCCGCAGCCGCTGTTCACGCCTTCGACCAAAGCTGCTGCCGGTGAGCATGACGAGAACATTTCGTTTGAAGAAACCATAAAACTGCTGGGCGCAGCGCGCGCGGAAGAAGTAAAGAACGCTACCTTGGCACTCTATACTCAGGCCGCAGATTACGCGCTGACACGCGACATCATCATCGCCGATACCAAGTTCGAATTCGGCGTGGATGCGGCGGGCAAGCTGTATCTCATCGACGAAGCACTCACGCCCGATTCCTCGCGTTTCTGGCCCGCCGACCAATACCAGGTCGGCAGCAACCCGCCCAGCTACGACAAACAGTTCGTGCGCGACTGGCTGGAATCTTCCGGCTGGAATAAGCAAGCCCCGGCACCGCAAGTACCGGCTGATATTTTGCAGAAAACTGCCGATAAGTACCGCGAAGCACAACGTCTTCTGACGGGATTATGAGCTCCATTCCACATAATCTCATTGAAGGTTTTCAGCGCTTCCGGAAGCGGCATTTCGAGCGCAACGACAGCCTTTATCAGCAACTTGTGAAACAGGGCCAGACGCCCAAAACGCTGGTTATCGCCTGTTGCGACTCACGCGTGGATCCCGCATTGGTACTGGATTGCGCTCCGGGGGACCTGTTCGTTATCCGCAATGTGGCTAATCTTGTTCCGCCATCGGAAAATCGGGCCGGGCATCACGGTACGACGGCCGCTATCGAATACGCCATACGCATTCTCGCGGTAGAGCACATCATCGTGCTGGGCCACGCCCATTGCGGCGGCATCAACACCTTGGTCAGAACTGGCGGAGTGAGCAACCCCGATTCCTACATGGCAGACTGGATGTGTCTGGCAGAAAGCGCGCGCGCCAGCGTGATGGCAGAGATGCCGGATGCGTCGCTTGAAGAAAAACTTCATGCCTGCGAGCAGCGGGCCATTTTGGTTTCGTTGAAAAATTTGATGACATTTCCATGGGTACAAGAACGTGTTGCGGGCGGGACACTTACTCTGCACGGCTGGTATTTCGATATGGAGCACGGCCAGCTGTTGTGTTTCGATGCGGCGGACGGTTGTTTCAAAGCATTGTGATGAACTTCATGGATCGAAAACATGGCTGAACAAAACGACGATTCCCGCAGTCTTGCAGCATTACGCAAAGAGTTCATGCGCAATTCGGTAGCCGACCAAACTCCGGCAGTCATTCAAAACGACAGCTTCCGACTTCGTTTCGAGATGCGCAAGGAGTTGGGGCGCGGCGCGGCAGGCGAGGTGCATCTGGCCTTCGATACCTATCTGCAACGCGAGGTGGCGCTCAAGCTCACCCGGTCGGCGTATTTGGATAACCCGCAAGAGGGCATCCGCAATCGCAAGATGTGGCTGAACGAAACGCGTTTGGCGGGCAAGCTGCAACATCCTTTTATCGTGCAGATATTTGAGGCTTGCAGCACCGACGAATTCGACTATCTGGTGATGGAATACGTGCCGGGAGGAACGCTCAAACAACATACCTCTTTCAATAATTTGTTGCCGCTTAGCCGCCTGATAGACATTCTGTACAAGGTATGCAACGCCCTAGATTATTCCCACAAGATGGGCATTCTTCACCGCGACATCAAACCGAGCAACGTATTGCTCGGAGAAAATAACGCCGTAAAGGTGTCAGACTTCGGCGCGGCATTTCTGTTCAATTCCGATACCACCCAAGTCGATATGGTCGGAACTTTGCCGTTCATGCCGCCGGAGCTGTTCATACAAGAGCGCCCCTCCATGCAGTCCGATGTCTACGCGGTGGGCGTCATGGCCTACCAGCTGCTGACCGGCATGTTGCCGTTCACGGCCAAGTCGTACGATGAAATGATCTATCAGAAGCTGCACGATGAGGCCTTGCCGCTGGAAAAGCGTCGCCGCGACATTCCGCAGGCATTGCGCTTTGCGGTGCATCGCGCCATGCATCGCGATAAAGAGATGCGCTACAGCTCATGGAAGGCGTTCTGCGACGACCTTGCGGCCGCCTTGCCGAGCGTGGAAAGACCCGAGGAGGTGCGTTTCGACTCCGCGCGTTTCGATGTTTTGCGCAACCTGGCC
This sequence comes from uncultured Gallionellaceae bacterium, assembly GCA_964532405.1. Lineage (GTDB taxonomy): Bacteria > Pseudomonadota > Gammaproteobacteria > Burkholderiales > Gallionellaceae > PALSA-1006. Next base: position 17,542 of record CAZHIC010000025.1, read on the forward strand.
TTCTTTGCCAACTTTACCGACAACGAAGTGTGGGAAGCCGTCGGCATCAGCCAATGGCAAAACAGAAAAGCGGGTGAATACATCGTGCGCGAAGGCGAGGTCAGCAGCAGCCTGTTCGTTATGATCGATGGCGAAGCGCGGGTCACCAAGAGCGACGTAGAGCTTACGCGTATGCATGCGGGGAGCTGTTTTGGCGAAATAGCCTATTTGGACGAGCCTAAACATCTGCGTTTGGCCACAGTCAGGGCGATTACGGACATGCGCGTGATCATGATCGAGGGCGGGTCGCTACAACACGCCAGTGATGGCCTTCAAGCCAGCTTTGCCAAGGGGTTTCTGAATTTAATGATTGCGCGCATCAGAGATACCGATCGCCGCCTGCTTTCGATACTGCTGGCGCAGCCGGCAGCCGACTTGCCTTAACCGACCCAAAACAGGAGACAGATAACGCACAGTGATGCGCATCGATATAATCCTGTGTAGTTGTGTTGCTTGCCCGCGAATTGTTGATGCAGTGTTTGGCGTGCGTAGCACTGGTGTGCGCGGTATGGTTGAAGCGAGTGCTGGTAAAAAATTCGTGTTGTTTGTCCGCCGCACCGCTTTCAAATGAGGGCAGTGCCAATAACACCAGCACCAGCAAAGCAACGCAGAAGCCACTCCACAGCATCATCCACCCGGCGGGTCTTCCCGCTCCCTCATTGGCAAAGTCTGAAATTCTGGCTGAAATTGGATAAAACACTCGCATGATTGCCCCTTTTTAATAGTTGCCGAATTATTTCGTGTGAAATATTCCCACGGATAAAACATGGTAGCGGAGAAAAATTCTGTTGTAAAGCATTTTGTGTGATTTATTCACACGGCATGCTAAAATTCGCATCGTGAACACAAATAATTTATCCAATGTCGGTTCCCATGTTCCGTCGCCCGCATTGATTGCGGCGTTGCGGTGCTTGTTGCGTCCGCTAATAAAGTTGCTTTTGGTCAATGGGATCACCTACCCGTTTTTATCCAATCTGTTGAAATCCATATATGTGGAAGTGGCGACAGAAGAATTCATACTGAACGGTAAGCCGCAAACGGATAGCCGCATCAGTTTGTTAAGCGGCGTACATCGCAAAGATGTAAAAAGGTTGGGCGAAGAAAGCCGCCAAGAGCATGCCGCGCCGCCCACGATATCACTGGGCGCGAAATTGACCGCTTTATGGACCAGCAACGAATTGTACCTAGATGAAAACGGGCGTCATATTCCATTGCCGCGCCAAGCCAGCGAAGGCGGAGCCAAGTCGTTTGAAGGTCTGGTCAGCTCGGTCAGCAAAGACATTCGTTCCCGCGTGATATTGGACGAGTGGCTGCGTATCGGTGTTGCGCATATCGATGAGCAAGATCGCGTGTGTTTGAACACCGACGCCTTCATTCCGGAAAATGGATATGACGAAAAAGCCTATTATTTCGGGCAAAATCTGCACGATCACATTGCGGCGGGAGCCCACAACCTGCTCGGACAAAAACCGCCGTTTCTCGATAGAAGCGTGTACTACGACAAGCTGTCGCCCGAGTCCGTGGCCGAGCTGGCGGAATTGTCCAAAAAATTAGGGATGCAAGCCTTGGTTGCAGTGAACAAACGCGCCGAGGTACTGCAAGAAATCGATGCTGTAAAACCGGATGCGGATCAGCGTATCAATTTTGGCGTCTATTATTTTGGCGCGAAAGAAAACACCTCAAAATGAAAAGCCGATCCAGCAAACTGATTGTAATTATCGCGATACTGCTAACGCTGCTTCAGCCGTCTATTCTATGGGCCGTCGAAGCAAGCCAAGGGATCGGCGGGACAGGACATTCCGTGCCTGAAAGCGGTGTGGGCGGCACAGGCAATAGCACTGATAAAGAAGGGATTGCTCGCGAAAGTGGCATCGGCGGAACCGGCATCATGGCGAACAAGGCCGGCATAGGCGGGACGGGCCATACCCAAGGCGAGGGAGGTATCGGCGGAACCGGTATCGTCGGAACCATCACGGGCTTTGGCAGTATCTGGGTCAACGGGCTCGAGGTGGAATACGACGCTAAGACGCGGGTGGTAACGACGGCGGCAGCAGCGAACACGAATGAATTGGCCATTGGGCAAGTCGTGGTGATCGAAGCACAGGGCGGCAATATGCTGCTCCAAGCCAATAAAATATCCGTGGTTAACGCGGTGGCAGGGCCAATATCGGAACTGGACGTCGGCAGCGGCAAATTGACCGTGCTCGGACAGACTGTCATTGTCGCAGCCAAAACATTAACGCACGATCAACAGAAGCAGCAAAACTCAATACAACTCAAGCAGGGTGAGTATGTAAAAGTGAGCGGATTGCGCAAGGTGAATGGCGATATTGTGGCTTCCCGTATTGAGCGTATCGCCCCGATAGCCGAATCCAGTCTGGTGGGGCCGATCACGGGCATCGAGGGCAACACGGTCTATGTGTATGGTATGCAAGTGAGCGTCGCCACGCTTAATGGACTAAGCGTAGGCCAAGAAATCAGCGCGATAGGACAGCTGGATGGCGGCATATTGACTGCGCGTGAGATCACCCTCAGCCCGTCGACAGAACTGTATGGGCGCACAGAGCATATCAACCTGCAAGGCTATGCTGGAGCAGGAACTGCGACAGGGCAAATCAAGGTTGGAAATGTGGAAGTCGTGGTGTCTGATCCCTCGTTAATCGCCAAAGCGTTGGCTTCCGATGAGCCTGTTCAAATCAGCGGCCACTTTGCCAACGACCACAGGCTGGTCGCCGACCGGATCGAATTTAGCAGGGACAGTCCGGATAGAGTGCAATACGATAATATTGGTGGCCGCGACCAGGAATCATCGGACAGAGTCGAACGCGGAGGACATGTTGAGCGGGTCGAGCGAGGAGATCATGCAGAGCGTCCCGACAGACCCGATTACTCGAGTCATTCCGACGTGCAAAAGCAATCAGATCATTCGCATTGATGAGCAAGCCAGTGAAAAATAAATATCATGCTTTGGGAGCGGCTTTGCTTATGCTCCTGCCGATCAGCCGATCAGCCGTGGCTGCCCAAGGAGCGTACAGCCTGAGCAGCGGGATAGACTTTAGTTCCGGCAAATATGGCGGGCCGACAGCGACCGAGGTTACGTATATCCCATTCACCGGAAAATATGAAACAGAGAGCTGGATACTCAAGTTGACCGTGCCTTACATCAGCATCAGCGGTCCCGGGAACGTGATGCCGAATATCGGGCAAGTCGTGAACGCAAGCAATGCCATCAGAACGGATGAGGGTCTGGGAGACATCGTGGCGTCGACGAGTTATAGCCTCGTCAACTCCAAGCGCAGCGGCGCGATCATAGACATCACGGGCAAAGCAAAATTCGGCACCGCAGACAAACTCAAAGGTCTGGGCAGCGGGGCGAACGACTACGCTGCCGAAACCAGCGTATATAAAATCATGGGCAGTATCAGTGTGTTCGGAACGCTGGGCTACAAGGTATTTGACCAGTCGCCGGGGTACACATTGAACGATGTATTTTATGGTGCTATCGGCATCAGCAAAAAGATGGGGGGGCGGACTAGCACGGGTTTGATATACGACTACCGTCAAGCGACGTCGACGCGGGGCGATCCGCAGAAAATATGGACTGTTTTCCTGAACAGGAAAATCGGCACCAAATGGAAAATGCAAACATATTTTTTTACCGGTTCGGGTAATTCAAGTCCGGATTACGGCGGCGGTGCCATGCTGACACAAAATTTTTAATGGCGTCCGCCGCAGCATTATTTCTTTGATGCGGATGCGCTGCCGCCCTTGAGTTCGCGATAACGTAGTTTGTCGGCCTCGAAGCGTGCTTTTACACTGGCGAGTTCCTGATCACTTTGAGCCAGTTCTTTATTGAGATTGCTAACGTGAGCTTCGCTTGCTGCAACATCCTCAAGCAAAGATTTGGGGATTTTTTTACCCTGCTTAACTAGCCCGTCTTGTTCTTTCTGGTGCCCGATAAGAGAATTCTGCGCAGACTTGAGCATGGTGTTGATGCTGTTGATGCGAGCTTCCACCTGTTGCAAGCTCCGATCGCGCGAGAGATCGATCTCGTTCTCATTGCTAAAAGTGTTCAATAAAGCCGAATCCCTGCGTTTGGCTTCAATGGCGGCCTGTTGGGCCGTGCTTTTCTTGGCGTCTTCTGCTTCTTTGGCGCGCCGTTCTTCCGGAGTCAGTTTTTCTATACGTTGCTCGACACGTCCTTTGTCGCTAAATTTCGTAGCGTCCTTATTGGCGTACTCGGGGGGAATCGTTTCGCCGTAGTGCGTCGTGCCGTTGTCATCGACCCATTTGTACAGCTTTGCTTCGGCGCTGGCACAGAAGACGCCGCACAACACCAGTCCTACACCCAACCATTTTGCTTTAAGCATTTTGCACCCCATAACGTTCTCGATAAGATTGAACTGCCTGTAAATTTTGCCCTAAGTCTGCTCGTCCCTGCAAATATCCCAGCAAATCATCTAGCGCGGCAATGGAAATGACGGGCAAGCCGTAATCGCGCCTCACCTCCTGCACCGCAGACAACTCGCCTTGCCCGCGTTCCATGCGATCCAGCGCGATCACCACGCCGCACGGTGTTGCACCCGCTGCGCGGATCAACTCGATGGACTCGCGCACCGAGGTGCCCGCCGAGATCACATCGTCGATGATGAGCACCCTGCCCTGCAACTTCGCGCCCACCGTGTTGCCGCCCTCGCCGTGGTCTTTAGCTTCCTTGCGGTTAAAGCAATACGGCACGTTGTGGCCTTGTTCGGAGAGAGAAATCGAAGTGCCCGCCACCAGCGGAATACCCTTGTAGGCCGGACCGAACAGCATATCGAATTCGATTTTGGAGGCGAGGATGGCTTGCGCATAGAACTGGCACAACTCGCGCAACGCCGCGCCGTCCTGAAACAAGCCCGAATTAAAAAAATATGGCGACAAGCGCCCTGCTTTGGTTTGAAACTCGCCGAAACGCAAAACATTTTGCGCAACAGCGAAGTGGATAAAATCTTGGCGGTAAGCGTGCATAAAACCTCTAAAACAATTCACCACATAACCAGCGACTTGCCCGCTTGCGGGCTTAGTCGATTGGCTAGTCGTTATACCAGAGACACAGAGGCACAGAGAAGAAGCCACTGCAACGAAGTGCCGCCATTATAATGCGCACATTCACATATCGAGAAAATTCATGCGCATCATTTCCCTAAATTTAAACGGCATCCGCTCCGCCTACAACAAAGGCCTGTTGGAGTGGCTGGGCAAACAAAACACCGACATCCTCTGTGTGCAAGAACTCAAAGCCCAAGCCGCCGACATGACACCCGACATGCTTGCTCCCTTCGGTTATCACGGCTACTTCCACTACGCGGAAAAGAAAGGCTACAGCGGCGTCGGCATCTACAGCAAAACCAAACCGGATAACGTCATCGTCGGCTTGGGCATTCCCGAATTTGACGCCGAAGGACGCTACATCGAAGCCCAGTTCGGCAACCTCAGCGTGGTGTCGCTCTACCTGCCCTCCGGTTCCAGCGGCGAAGAACGCCAAGCGGTGAAATTCAAATTCCTCGAAGCCTTTATGCCGCACATGAAGCAATTATTTGATAGCGGGCGTGAAGTTATCGTGTGCGGCGACTGGAACATAGCCCACACCGAAAAAGATTTGAAGAACTGGAAAGGCAACAAGAAAAACTCAGGCTTCCTGCCGGAAGAGCGCGCATGGCTCACCGAGCTATTCAGCGAAGTCGGCTTCGTCGACGTGTTCCGCAAATTGCACCCCGAACTGGAAGCCTATACCTGGTGGTCGAATCGCGGACAGGCTTGGGCAAAGAATGTGGGCTGGCGTCTCGACTATCAGATCGCCACACCGGGTATCGCCGCAAAGGCCGTGGCGACGGGTATCTACAAGGAGCAGCGGTTTTCGGATCACGCACCGTTGCTGGTGGATTACGACAACTCATTGTAATGATTTGTTGTAGGTTGGGTGGAGCGCAGCGATACCCAACAATCAAAACGATGGGTATAACTTCGTTCAACCCATCTGACGCGAGTTTACTTAGTTACAGATAGATTTGATTCAAGGTTAATTGCAATTCCAGAAATATCGTCTGTAATTGTTGCAAAAAATCTATAGTCGCCCAGTGGATCATCTGGCTCTATGACGAATACCATGTAGGTTACCCCTAAAATTAATACGCCTTCTAGTCCAGCAGGTTTATTCCACCACATTTCTGCTTGCTTAAATGCACCGTAGGCGGAGCCATCTGGTTTAAAGAGTGACAAGTCGACAGTGACATGACATTCCCCTTTTTTGTTTGCAGCGCAGTTAGTCATTAATAATAATGCAGTAACTTCTTCACTTCGGTGAGCTAGGTAGGCAGGTACAATAGGTACATCCTTAATTGGTTTCTCCCAGTTTTCTAAAAACTCTTGATGTTTCTTTGTAAGGAGCAGTTCTACATTAAAATCGCCTACGGACTTCATCCATGAAATATCTGGAACTGGTTTGCCATTCACAGACCATTGGGAGTACGCAATTCCGGGATTTGTTAAAACAAAAAGCAGCGTTAAAAAACACCAAATATTTCTCATGGTCATAGGGATCTCCATTTTAAACGTTAACTTTTTTGTCTTTTGCCAAATGTAGCGTGAAAAATTTACAAAAAATAATGCAGTGAAAGTTTAAGCTTGAGTATCTGACGATGCCTGGTTCCACGGCGCCACCTTAAACAGCAACAACATTCCCGGTATCGCTAGCATCGCGCAGAGTAAGAAAAATCCCCCCCACCCCATCGCCTCCACCAGCCAACCTGTCGCAGCGTTGGCGAAGGTGCGCGGCATCGCGGCAAGGCTGGTGAACAGGGCGAACTGGGTGGCGGTGTAGGCGGGGTGGGTGCTGCGGGCTATGAAGGCGACGAAGGCGGCGGTGCCCAGCCCTACGCCCAAGGCTTCGAGGCCGATGACAAAGGCGAGTTGGGTGAGTTCGATGCTAGTGATTTCGTCGTGATGACCGATTGAGGCCAGCCACGCAAAGCCGAAGATGGAAACCAGTTGCACCACACCGAACAGCCACAGCGCGCGGTTGATGCCGATCTTCACCATCCACAGTCCGCCGAGCAGTCCGCCGATGACGGCAGGCCACAGTCCGGCGTTTTTGGCGATCAGGCCGATCTGAGTTTTGCTGAAGCCCATGTCCATGTAGAACGGCGTGGCCAGCGCGGTACACATGCTATCGCCGAGTTTGTAGAAGAACAGGAAGGCGAGGATCAGCAACGCACTGTTCCAGCCTCGTCGCGTAATGAATTCGTGGAAGGGCTCGACCACGGCATCGCGCAAACTTTTAGGAGGTGCGGCACGGTGCGGCTCTTTCACCAGCAACGTCATCACTACGCCGGGCAGCATGAACAAGGCGGTGACGATGAACACCATGTTCCACGGCAATGAATCCGCGAGGATCAGCGACAGCGAACCCGGCACCAAACCGGCGATACGATAAGCATTCACATGCACCGAGTTGCCCAGACCCAGTTCGGCATCGCTCAACAATTCGCGGCGATAGGCGTCGAGCACGATGTCCTGTGTAGCGCTGAGGAAAGCGAGCAGCGTGGCGATCCAGGCGATGGTGCGCAAGTCGCTTTGCGGCGAGAAGCCGCCCATTGCGGCGATCACCGCCAGCAAGCCAATTTGCGTCAGTAACATCCAGCCGCGCCTCCGCCCGAGCAAGGGAATGACATAGCGGTCGAGAAACGGCGACCACAAAAATTTCCACGTGTAGGGAAACTGGATCAGCGCGAACAGGCCGATGGTCTTGAGGTCGACGTGTTCGCTACGCAGCCAAGCGGGAACTAAGTTGAACAGCAAGTACAACGGTAGACCGGAAGAAAAGCCGGTGAACACGCAGATCGTCATGCGGCGGGTGAAAAGTTGTTGCCAGACAGACATAAAAGCCTTTAATAAAATTTCTATTTTCTAGGTTGAACAATCCGGGGTTAATTCAGCGTTGGCTCCGCTCCTCGCGGAAACAATACCCACATGCGTCCCGACTGCTTCATACGGCCCGCCTGGATGCCCGCCAATTCCCCAAAGCCCCAGAAAAAATCGGCGCGCACCGCGCCTTTGATGGCACCGCCGGTGTCCTGGGCGTACATCAAACGGTTGAGCGGCTCACCGCTATTCGGCAGGGTAGTGGAGAGAAATACCGGCACGCCGAGCGGCACGGTGCGCGGGTCGACGGCGATGCTGTATTCGTTGGTGAGCGGCACGCCCAGTGCGCCTAGCGGGGCAGACAGCGTGTCCGGCAATTCGCGGAAAAAGACGTAACTGGGGTTTTGTCCCAGCAGCGCGGCCAGGCGTTCGGGATTATGCTCCGCCCAGTTCTTGATGCCCTGCATGGAGGCTTCTTCCGGCTTGAGTTCGCCCATATCGATCAATTTTTTGCCGATGGAGATGTAAGGATGTCCGTTCTGTTCGGCGTAACCGATCTTCACGCGTCTACCGTCTTCCAGCTCGATGCGCCCCGAGCCTTGTATCTGCAAAAAGAACAACTCGACTTCGTTCTCCACCCAGAACAGCTCGCGGCCTTTCAACATCGAAACGTCGGCATCAATTTCGGCGCGGTTGTAGTAGGGGACGACTTTCTTGCCCTGTAGCCTGCCGCGTAAACGCATACCCTTGAATTGCGGATAGACATCGCCGAGATCGACTTCGAGCAAGTCTTCCGGCGCACCGTAGAGGGGGTAAGGGAAACGCTCGCTCATGTGGCGGCTGCCTTTGAGCAGCGGCTCGTAGTAGCCGGTGATCAAGCCTTGATCGCTGCCGTCCGGGTTGAATACCTGATACGGGGTGAACCAGGTTTCATAGAACGTGCGCTGCGCAGCAGCATCGGATACATCCACTTGCTCGGCAGCGGCGCAGACTGGTTGCCACTTGGGTTTGAATCTGAGCGCGCGGCAACTCTGTTGCAAGGCCGGCCATGAGGGGCTGAGATTGAGTGTCGCCCAATCCGGCAGCATCGCCCATTTGCTCACCATAAAAGTCGGCGCAGTGACGAAGGGTTTCTCTACCTGAAGCGGGGGCGGGACGATTTTTTGCGGAGCTTGGCAAGCTGACAGCAGGATGCCGACGAGCAATATTAACCAGCTATTCTTCAATAATTTCATGCAATATCCTTTTGTATTTCGATCAGACGAAACCAGCCGTTCGCCAATGCGGGCTCATCGCTCACCATGTGCAGACGGGGTGTCGTTTCCAGCACCTCCTCGAAGACGACATCGAGCCGCGTCGCGAGGTGTTTAATAAAAATATTCAGACTGCGCCTTATCCATGCCTGCTGGCCGCGCTGTAAAAATTTGTCGAACAGCAGAATGCGTCCGCCCGGCTTGAGTACCCGCGCCGTTTCCGCCAGACACATATCCGGCCTCGGCACTACGGCAAGAATAAGGTGCAACACCACCACGTCGAAACTCTCGTCGGCGAAGGGCAGGCTCATGCTATCGCCCTGCACGCGAGCCATATTCAAACTGGCTCCGCGATCCAGCGACCGCGCCAGCATCGCGCCGGTCAGATCGAGTGCGGTGTATTCGTGGCACGGCGGCAGAAAGGGGAAATCTAAGCCGGTACCCGCCCCGTTGATCAATACCTGCAAACTTCCTTGCTGCGGCAAGCGCGCCAAATTGCGCTGGCGCGCACCGCTGGTGGAGCGCTCAAGAATCACATCGTAAATCGGCGCGATAAAACGGTAGCTGGTTTTTAATGACATGCGGTTAGTGCAAAACGCGCGGCACGCTCAACACAAATTGCGGGATAGGTACGGGAAATTCCGCGCCATCTTCCAGCGCCATCTGATAGCTGCCGGACATGGTGCCGACCTGCGAGGCCAATACCGTGCCGCTGGTGTATTCGAAACTTTGACCCGGATTGATGATCGGTTGCTCGCCGACGACCCCCTTGCCTTTCACCTCCTGCACATGCTGGTTGGCATCGGTGATGATCCAATGGCGTCTGAGCAACTTTACCGCCTGCTCGCCTTCGTTGCTCACCGTGATGGTATAGGCGAAAACAAAACGGTTATCGGCCTCTTCGGATTGCTCCGGTATATACCTGACCCGTACGCTAACTTGAATGCGGTAGTGCGTGTATTTATCCATCGCCGTATTTCACCGCATTTTGCGCGGCAAGACAAGCACGCTGTAATCTTTGCGGGTGTTTCGGTTAGAATGTGCGTCCAAAATTTAAACCCCAAGGATCAAATCATGGACTATCAGATCGCCCCCTCGATTCTCTCCGCCAATTTTGCCAAGCTGGGTGAAGAGGTTGATAACGTGCTCGCCTCCGGCGCGGACATCGTGCACTTCGACGTGATGGACAACCATTACGTGCCGAACCTGACTATCGGCCCTCTGGTGTGCGAGGCTTTGCGCAAACACGGCGTGACCGCCGCCATCGACGTGCATCTGATGGTGAAACCCGTAGACCGTATCATTCCCGATTTCGCCAAAGCGGGTGCGACTTACATCACTTTCCACCCGGAAGCTTCCGAGCATATCGACCGCACTATCGGCCTGATCAAGGAAAGCGGCTGCAAAGCGGGTCTGGTGTTCAATCCCGCCACCCCTCTGGACATACTGGAATACACCTTGCCCAAGCTGGACATGGTGCTGCTGATGTCGGTCAACCCAGGTTTCGGCGGACAAAAATTCATTCCGCATGTATTGGACAAGGCGCGCGCCGTGCGCAAGATGATTGATGCCGGCAATTACAAATGCCGTCTGGAAATCGACGGTGGCGTGGGCGTGGCAAATATCAGAGAAGTGGCTGAAGCGGGTGTGGACACCTTCGTTGCCGGCTCGGCGGTGTTCAGCAAACGCAACGAAAATGATAAGAACCACTACAACACCATCATCGGCGAACTGCGCGCCGAGTTGGCAAAAGTGAAAAAATAAAACCATTCACCACAGAGACGCAGAGACACAGAGAAAACCAACCCAAAATCAAACTCCAATCATGTTGTGATTGCGGTTTGCCTTTGACTTTCTCTGTGCCTCTGTGTCTCTGTGGTGGGATTTTAGGATGTTATGAATTTCCCTATCTCTGTTTCAGCCATCGTTATCGACCTCGATGGCACACTGCTACATACCGCGCCGGAGCTGGCGGAGTCGGCGAACCGCATGTTGCGCGACATGGGCCGTCCCGCCGTGTCGCAAGACTTGCTGATGAGCTACATCGGCAACGGCATCCATTGGCTGGTTAAACGCGCGCTGACCGGCGACATGTATGCCGAGCCGGATGCGGTTTTGTTCGACAAGGCCTTGCCCATCTTCGAGAAGCACTACACCGCGTTGCTGCTCGACAGCAAGCCCTTCCCCAATGTGGTTGCGGGATTGGATGCGCTGAAAGCGGCGGGTTTCCGTTTGGGCTGCATCACCAACAAGGTGGCGCGCTACACTGAACCGTTGCTCGAAGGCCTCGGCCTCGCGCACTACTTCGACATCGTGCTGTCCGGCGATTCGTTGCCGGAGAAAAAGCCGCATCCCTTGCCGCTGCTGCACAGCGCGCAGTTTTTCGGCGTCCCCGTCGAGAAGCTGTTGCTGGTCGGCGATTCGCTCAGCGATGCTCTGGCTGCGCGCGCCGCCGGTTGCCCCATCATCTGCGTGCCTTACGGCTACAACCACGGCGAGCCAGTTGAGGGGCTCAATGTGGATGCTGTGATCCCTGATTTGACGGGGGTATTGCCGCTCATCAAACGTGCTTGATATGAACTTAAATAACCTCCTCAGTTGGCGATGGCGTTGATGCTTTTGTAGGGTGGACATCTTTGCCCACCATTTTTGTAAAGCGTCCGCGTGGGCACCATGTGCCCACCCAAATACCGGAGGTTTTTATGTTGTCCCCCATCACCGAACAAGAGTTTCACGCGCTTGCCGCGCAAGGTTACAACCGCATCCCGCTGGTTGCGGAGACTTTCGCCGATCTCGATACGCCGCTTTCGCTGTATCTCAAACTCGCCAACAAACCATTTTCATATTTGCTGGAGTCGGTGCAGGGCGGTGAGCGTTTCGGGCGCTACTCCTTTATCGGTCTGCCCGCCGAAACGCGCATCAGCGTACGCGGCAAACAAGTCACGCTGACCACAGCCACCGGGGCTTCCACGCAGGAAGTCGCCAACCCGCTGGACTACATCGAGGACTATCAGGCGCGTTTCAAGGTCGCACCGTTGTCCGGTCTGCCGCGCTTTACCGGCGGATTGGCGGGCTACTTCGGTTACGACACCGTGCGTTACATCGAACCGCGTCTGGCAAAGACAGAAAAGAAAGACGTCATCGGCACGCCCGACATATTGCTCATGCTCACCGAACAACTCGCGGTGATCGACAATCTCTCCGGCAAGCTGACCTTTATCGTCTATGCCGATCCCGCACAGGACGGCGCTTACAAACACGCACGCCAGCGCCTCGATGCTTTGCTGCGCACACTGCGCCAGCCTGTCAAAATCCCCGAGGCGCCTCAGTTGCGCAGCTACGAGGCGAAATCGGAATTCGGCGAGGACGCATTCAAAGCCGCCGTGGAAAAATCCAAACAGTACATCTTCGACGGCGACATCATGCAGGTGGTGCTGTCGCAACGCATGGTGCAGCCTTTCCCCGCTTCTCCGCTGTCGCTGTACCGCGCACTGCGCAGCATCAACCCGTCGCCGTACATGTTCTATTACGACATGGGAGACCACCACGTCGTCGGCTCCTCGCCGGAAATATTGGCGCGACTGGAAGGCAACATGGTGACGGTGCGCCCTATCGCCGGAACGCGCCCGCGCGGCAAGACGCCGCAACAGGACGCAGAGCTGGCACAGGAGCTGTTGGCCGATCCGAAAGAGCTGGCCGAACATCTGATGCTGATCGACCTCGGGCGCAATGATATCGGCCGCGTCGCGCAGAACGGCACGGTCAAGCTCACCGACAAGATGGTGATCGAACGCTATTCGCATGTGATGCACATCGTCTCCAACGTCGAGGCGCAACTCAAGCCGGGCTTGAGCGCGATGGATGTGCTCAAGGCCACCTTCCCCGCAGGTACGGTGAGCGGCGCGGCAAAAGTGCGCGCGATGGAAATCATCGACGAGTTGGAGCCCAGCAAGCGCGGCATCTATGCGGGTGCGGTGGGCTATCTCGCATTTAATGGCGACATGGATCTCGCCATCGCCCTGCGCACTGCCGTGGTGAAGAATGAAACGCTGTATGTGCAGGCGGGTGCCGGCATCGTCGCCGACTCGGTGGCGGACAGCGAGTGGCTGGAGACGCTGAACAAGGCGCGCGCCGTGCTGCGCGCGGCAGAGATGGTGCTCGACGGTCTCGACGCCAAAGTGCATCGCTAAGGAGAAACGAACATGTTATTGATGATCGACAATTACGACTCCTTCACTTACAACCTCGTGCAGTACTTTGCCGAGCTCGGTGCGGAGGTGGTGGTACACCGCAACGACGAGATCACGCTGGAGCAGATCGAGAAATTGAACCCGCAACATCTCGTGGTATCGCCCGGCCCGTGTACGCCGAACGAGGCGGGTATTTCCGTCGCCGCGATCAAACACTTTGCCGGCAAGATCCCTTTGCTCGGCGTGTGCCTAGGCCACCAGAGTATCGGCCAGGCTTTCGGCGGCAAGATCATCCACGCCAAGACGCTGATGCACGGCAAGACCTCGCTCATCCACCACCACAGCAACAGCGTGTTCACCGGACTGCCGGACCCGTTCACCGCGACGCGCTACCATTCGCTGGTGATAGCCCGCGAGTCGCTGCCGGATTGTCTGGAGATCACCGCATGGACGGACGACGGCGAGATCATGGGCGTGCGCCACAAGACGCTGGCGGTGCACGGGGTGCAGTTCCACCCCGAGTCGATATTGACCGAACACGGGCATGACATGCTGCGCAACTTTTTGAATGGAGCGAAATGATGAATTACTCGCAGACGCTGACCCAATTGCTCGAACGCCGCGATCTCACGCACACGGACATGTTAGAGCTGATGCAGGGCGTCATGAGCGGGCAGCTCACTGCCGCGCAGATCGCCGCCGTGCTGGTGGCGCTGCGCGTGAAGGGTGAGACAGTGGTGGAGATCGCCGCTGCCGCGCAGGTGATGCGCGAACTTTCCACCAAAGTGAACGTGCAGGATGACGTTCATCTGATCGACACCTGTGGCACGGGCGGCGACGGGGTGCAGACTTTTAATATCTCCACCGCCTCCGCCATTGTCGCGGCGGCGGCGGGTGCCAAGGTCGCCAAGCATGGCGGACGCTCGGTTTCCAGTACCTGCGGCAGTGCGGATATTCTGGAGAAGCTCGGTGTGAATGTGAACCTCACACCGGAACAAGTGGCGCATTGCGTCGGGAGCATCGGCGTCGGTTTCATGTTCGCGCCCAATCATCATAGCGCGATGAAATACGCCGCACCGGTGCGGCGCGAACTCGGCGTGCGCACCTTGTTCAATCTGCTCGGTCCGTTGACCAACCCGGCCGGTGCGCGAAATCAGGTGATGGGCGTGTTCCTGCGCGACCTCACCGGAAAGCTCGCCCATGTGTTGCAGCAACTCGGCAGCCGTCATGTGCTGGTGGTGCACGGCTCCGACGGCATGGATGAGATATCCATCAGCGCGCCGACTTTTATCGCCGAACTGAAGGACGGCAAGATCAGCGAATACACCGTAACGCCCGACGAGTTCGGCCTGAAGGCTGCGCCGCTGAACGACATCCGCGTTGCCAACGCCGATGAAGCTAAGGCCATGCTGATGAGCGTGATGGACAACCAAGCCGGTGCTGCGCGCGACATCGTGTTGCTCAATGCCGGAGCAGCGATCTATGTGGCCGGACTTTCCGACACGCTGGCGCACGGCGTAAAGCAAGCCGCAGAAGTCATCGCCAGCGGCGCTGCAAAAAATAAACTGGCGCAACTGATCCAGATTAGCAATGCCGCTTCTGCTTAGCCGGGAGCTTGCCCGTATAATCCGTTAGAATTTGCAACCTTCACCAGACTGGAGTCCATTAAATGATCGCCCCTATCCCGCTAAGAAATCTTCCGCAGACCAACATCTTTCGCAAAGGCGATGTCTTTGTATTGTTCGGCGAATTGTTTGGGCGAGGTTATGCCAACGGCTTGATCAACGAAGCGCGCAAAGCAGGTATGACTATTATCGGCATTACTGTTGGCCGCCGCGACGAGAACAACGCCTTGCGTGCGTTGACCGACGAAGAGTTGGCCATAGCCGAAGTCAATCTGGGCGGGCGCATTATCAATGTGCCGTTGATGGCGGGATTCGATCTCGATGCGCCCGCAGGCGAGCCTACCCCGACCGACCTGTTGGCGAACATGACGCTCAAGAGCTGGCAGGAAGACAAGCTCGATTGGCCGCATATCGAAAAATGCCGCACGGTCTGCGTAAAGCGCTTCAAAGATTCCGTGGCTCAAGTGATGGCGACGCTGGACGGCATGATCCCGGACGGCAGCAACGCCTTCTTCGCGCATACCATGGCGGGCGGCATCCCCAAGGTGAAGGTGTTTCTGGCCATTGCGAACCGCGTCTATAAAGGCTGCGGCGAGCGCTTTCTGTCCACGCGCGCGCTGCTCGACAGCGATCTCGGCAAACTCATTCTGATGAATTTCGACGAGGTCACCGCGAACACATTCCAATATCTCATCGAAGGCAGTGCGGCGATACGCGCACGTCTGCAGAAGACGGGCGGGCAAGTGCGCTATACGGCTTACGGTTATCACGGTACCGAGATACTTATTGACGACCAGTACCAATGGCAGACCTACACCAGTTATACCCAAGGCAAAGCCAAGATGCGTCTCGAACACATAGCCGAAGCCGCTTGGGCCGAAGGCATCAAGGCCACGGTTTACAACTGTCCCGAGATACGCACCAACTCTTCCGACATCTTCGTCGGCGTGGAGCTTTCCCTGTTTCCGCTGCTCAACGCGCTGAAGAAAGAAAATGGCGGCGCTTGGGCGGAGGCGCAGTGGCAGGCTTGTCGCGCCTTGTTCCAGGAAGGACATTCGCTGGAACAGCTCTTGAAAAAAATCGCCGACTACAATGCCAGCGACGTGATGAAAGCGTTCCGCGATTTTGCGGCTTGGCCGATGGATAATTCCGCCGTGCTGGCCGATCTAATGATCGGCACATCGGACGAGATCACGCAGATGCATCGAGACCGGAAAATACTGGTGACCGATATTTTGAGCGCTT
Source organism: uncultured Gallionellaceae bacterium (assembly GCA_964532405.1). Lineage (GTDB taxonomy): Bacteria > Pseudomonadota > Gammaproteobacteria > Burkholderiales > Gallionellaceae > PALSA-1006. Next base: position 33,796 of record CAZHIC010000025.1, read on the forward strand.
TGGTGTTGGAGGGAACCGGGCCATTGATGTTCCACGAAACATCCAGTCCGTCCGCTCCGGCGCTCTGGCTGAATCACGACATCATCGCCAAGCAACTCAACCTGATGCACGGCTGAGGGATATGTCGGCAAACCCTTTGATCTGCGCTCCAAGCCCGCGAGTGCGCCAGAAATAACAAGGCTCGCAGCGCTGCGAGCCTTGTTATTTCTGGACGAGCGTAGCCAATCATTACAAGCTTTAAACCCGGATTGTCCATTAGAGCCGCGTTGGGCTACGAAGCGGCATTCCCCCTTTTACAAAGGGGGAAGTGGGCAGTATTTCCCAATGGATTATTTGGGTTAAATTGAGCCGCGCCGCCAGATGGCCAGGTGCAAGATGTGCGTAGCGTTCCACCGTAGCCCCCGTTTTCCCCTCCGCCAAGCTGTTGAAGTTCATGCGCGGGAATCTCCTGTCGGCTTTGCGTATTGCGGAATTTGCGGCGGGACCACTATAGTATTTTCCAATCCAGAGATGAGCCTGAGCGAAGAGGGTTGTGAGATGTATG
>CAZHIC010000026.1:0-33708 GCA_964532405.1 uncultured Gallionellaceae bacterium
ATCGGTTCGGGCATGAATGAGGAACGAAAATCTCTAATGGACAATCTGGGTTTAACCCATCCCTGCTGACAACAGGGTGTCAGCAGCTTTGCGGTTTGTGGATTAAGCTCAGTCTTGCGATAATGCCCGCATGACGACACCTACCGAAATTACCCTGCATCAACAATCCAAAGTTCTGGAGATCGCCTTTAGCGACGGCGCGCGTTACAAGCTGCCGTTCGAGTTCCTGCGCGTGTTCTCGCCCTCGGCTGAAGTGCGTGGCCACGGGCCGGGACAAGAAACGCTGCAAGTCGGCAAACGCAATGTCGTCTTAACGGATGTGGAACCTGCCGGCAATTACGCTCTCAAGCTGACGTTCGACGACGGCCACGACAGCGGTTTGTACACATGGGAATATCTGCACGAGTTGGGGCAGTACCAAGACGCCATGTGGCACGATTATCTAACCAAGCTGGAAGCAGCGGGTGGATCGCGCGAGCCCAGTGAAAAGCAAGCCATCGCAGAAACACCCAGAAGCTGCGGCGCATAACTGTCGGAGAGTTGCCATGAGCAAGGCCACCCATTTCGGTTTTCAGACCGTAGACGAAACAGAAAAAGCCAAGCGCGTGGCGGGCGTGTTTACCTCCGTCGCCAGCAAATACGACATTATGAACGACCTCATGTCCGTCGGCCTGCACCGTATCTGGAAACCTTTCGCAGTGGGGCTGGCGAATGTGCATGAAGGCAATCGCGTGCTGGACGTGGCGGGCGGCTCAGGCGATATGTCGAAATTGTTCCTGAAAAAAGTCGGCAGCAGCGGCCAAGTGGTGCTCACCGACATCAACAACGCCATGCTGCGCGTAGGCCGCGACCGCCTGCTCGACAAAGGCATCGCCACACCGACCACGCAGTGCGACGCCGAACACTTACCGTTTCCCGATAATTATTTCGATTGCGTAAGCATCGCCTTCGGCCTGCGCAACGTCACCCATAAAGATGCCGCGCTGCGCGAGATGCACCGTGTGCTCAAGCCGGGCGGACGCGTCATCGTGCTGGAATTCTCCAAGGTCGCCAAGCCGCTGGAAAAAGCCTACGACCTTTATTCTTTCAAACTGCTACCCAAGATGGGCGAGATGATCGCAGGCGACGCCGACAGCTACCGCTATCTCGCCGAATCCATTCGCATGCATCCGGGGCAGGAAGAGTTAAAGCAGATGATGATCGACGCCGGATTAGAGCGCGTCGAATATTTCAATATGACGGGTGGGGTGGTGGCGGTGCATCGGGGGTATAAGCTGTAACTTTAATTTTAATTTTAGTTAAGCTCATAAGCCATGCTTGAGAATGAATCCAATTCAGTTCAAAACGGTGTAATTGCTACAGCCCGCGTAGGATGGGTTGAGCAACGCGATACCCATCGTTGCAATTGTTGGGTATCACTCCGTTCAACCCAACCTACAAAAGCACTGCCCTGCTCTTGTATCTCTCGCCGACTTCAACGATGACGTGCATCACATTTGCAATGCACGAGGGTTCCCATGAAAGCTGCCTCCATGCCTGCGCTGCGCGTACAGCCTGAATTGCGACAAGCCGCCGAAGAGATTTTGCGTCCGGGCGAGACTCTTTCTGCATTTGTTGAAGACGCGTTGCGCCGCAATGTGGAATTTCGCCGGACACAACAGGAGTTCATTGCGCGAGGCCTTGCTTCGCTAAAAGCCGCCCAAGAAAGAGGAGAGTATGTCTCTGCCAAACAAGTGCTTGGCAAACTCAGCGCAATGTTGAAAAAGGCAAGTAGCAAACGATCGGCAAAATGAGTTTTACAAATTAAAAAGCCACGATTAGTTCAATCGTGGCTTGGTTGGAATGGCTAATTACCTAACGGCGTTTAGCTCTGCTGCCAAGGTAGCTTTGCGGCGCGCCAGCCGTTCATTGCATTGCGATGTCCCGCCGTGTCTTTATCGCCTTCAAAGCCTTCCAATACATTGTAGCTTTCGTTGTAACCGGCTTTCGCAGCCACGACAGCGGCATTGTGCGAGCGAGCGCCACTACGGCAAACAAACATCACCAGCACTTCTTTGTCTATTTGCTGTTCCAGCGCGGCCATGAAATTCGGGTTGGGCTTCATGCCCGGATACGTCGCCCATTCGATTTCCACGGCTCCCGGAATACGTCCCACGAAATCCAGTTCGGCTTTGGAGCGCACATCCACCAGCTTTGCCCCGGGTGCCAATTGGGTAAGCTGGTGAGCCTCATTCGGCAGTAATGCGCCGGAGTAGGGCAGGGTGCCTTGTTTTCCCCGTTGTTGCGCCTGTTCCAGTATTGCGGTGATTTTTCCCATGATCTGTATTCCCGTATATGTTCAATGTTAACGGGCATGGCAAACGCCATACCTCGTTATAAAACCCCACCATGCCCGTTTCCCTCTCCCCAACCCTCTCCCGCAAGCGTGAGAGGGAGCAAACGAATCGCTGCGCGAGTTTCACGTTAACGGCGTAAATGTTATTCTCCGCGCCGACCTTCTTACTATACCCAATGCCAATGAAAAATCACACTCACTTGCATACCCACGATATGTCTACCGCTTTTGAGCCGACCCATCCTGTGCGTTTCGCGGCGGCACGTAAAAGCACCTGGGTCAGCATCTTTATCAATCTGGCTTTGGCCATCATGCAGGTATTGGCCGGTTTCTTCGGTAAATCGCAGTCCCTGATGGCGGATGGTTTGCATTCTCTGGCGGATTTGTTGTCGGATGTATTGGTGTTGTTTGCCAACCGTCACGGCAATCGCCATGCCGATGCCAATCACCCGTACGGACATGCGCGTATCGAAACCGCCACGTCGCTGATTCTCGGCGTCAGCTTGGCCGCGTTGGGTGCCGGTTTGCTTATCGCGGCAGGTATGCGCTTGCAGCACCCCGAACACGTGCAAACGGTGCAGCCCTTCACCCTGTGGGTCGCCATGATCGCGCTGGCGGCGAAGGAAGGCATGTTCCGCTATATGTTGGCCGTGGCGCAGCGCGTGCGCTCACAAATGCTGGTGGCGAATGCCTGGCACGCGCGTTCCGATGCCGCGTCGTCTTTGGTGGTCATCGTCGGTATCGTCGGTAACCTCCTCGGCTATACCTTTCTCGATCTCGTTGCTTCCGCCGTGGTGGGCGTGATGATCGCGCACATGGGCATTAAATTCGCGCACGATGCGTTGCTCGAATTGGTCGATACCGGACTGGACGAAGAAGAGGTGCGCGCTATTCGTCACACACTCAAATCTGTCCCCGGTGTGGTTGGCTTGCACGATTTGCGCACGCGCAAGATGGCCGACAATGCTCTGGTCGATGCGCACATCATGGTCGACCCCAAAGTCAGCGTATCGGAAGGCCACTACATCGCAGAAGCCGCGCGTGCGGCGGTATTGCGCCAACACCATGTTTTGGATGTGATGGTGCACATCGATCCCGAGGAAGACATATTGGCCAAGCCCAACGCCCATTTGCTACCGCGCGAAACCTTGCTTAAACACCTCGCCGACCGCTTGGGCAGCGAGTTCGATTTCTCCGATAATCGTATCGTGCTGCATTATCTGAGCGGCAAGGTCGATGCCGAGTTGCTTCTGGAAGCCGATCAATACCCGGACCCGGCTGTCATTGCTGCCCTTGAACAGAAATGTGCTGCGCTCACTTTGGACGATCCCTATTTCCGCAACGTCCAGTTTTATCGCTATTGCGCACCGAAATAGTGCGCGATGTCTTTTTATGCCCCATCTCTGGTTGCACTTTTTTACCCATTTGACAGGGGGGATATGGCAGAATGCGCGGCTTGTAGCTGAAGAGGGGTTGGCACAATTTGTGCTGAGTATCGCCTAGGAATTTTTTGTTGATCGTTTAGATAATTATTTGGGAGAGTGAGATGTTCAAGTCAGCAGCTGAAGCCATAAAGTCAATCCAAAGCGGCGAGTACAAATTCGTCGACCTGCGTTTCACCGACACGCGCGGCAAAGAGCAGCACGTATCGGTTCCAGCCAAATACTTTGGCGAAGAAAAATTCACCGAAGGCCACGCTTTCGACGGTTCTTCCATCGCCGGCTGGAAAGGCATTCAAGCATCCGACATGTTGCTGATCCCCGATCCCACAGCCGCTTACCTTGATCCGTTTATGGACGAGCCAACTTTGGTAATCACCTGCGACGTGGTAGAGCCTTCCGATGGTAAGGGTTATGACCGCGATCCGCGCTCTATCGCTAAACGTGCCGAGGCTTATTTGAAGTCTACGGGTATTGGCGACACGGCTTTCTTCGGCCCGGAGCCAGAGTTCTTCATATTCGACTCCGTGAACTGGAATATTGATATGTCCGGTTGCTTTGTGAAGATCAACTCCGAAGAGGCCGCATGGTCATCCGGCGAGAAATACGACGGCGGCAACACCGGCCACCGTCCCGTTGTTAAGGGCGGCTATTTCCCGGTTCCTCCCGTTGATAGCTTGAACGACATCCGCGCTGCAATGTGCCTGGCACTGGAAGACATCGGCATCGAAGTCGAAGTGCATCACCACGAAGTGGCGACTGCCGGACAATGCGAGATCGGCACCAAGTTCAGCACGCTGGTGCGTCGCGCCGACCAGACACAAGCGTTGAAGTACGTGGTACATAACGTTGCGCATCAATATGGCAAGACAGCTACCTTTATGCCTAAGCCTATCGTTGGCGACAACGGTTCCGGTATGCACGTACACCAATCCATTTGGAAAGCGGGCAAGAACACCTTCGCGGGCAACGGCTACGCCGGTCTGTCCGAGACTGCGCTGTTCTACATCGGCGGTATCATCAAGCACGCCAAAGCACTGAACGCGATCTGCAACCCCGGCACCAACTCCTACAAACGTCTGGTTCCTCACTACGAGGCTCCGGTCAAGTTGGCTTACTCGGCAAAGAACCGTTCCGCTTCGATCCGTATTCCTCACGTTGCCAGCGACAAGGCACGCCGTATCGAAACACGTTTCCCCGATCCGACAGCTAACCCGTACCTGTGTTTCTCCGCGTTGATGATGGCCGGTTTGGATGGTATCCAGAACAAGATTCACCCTGGCGATCCTGCTGACAAGAACCTGTACGACCTGCCACCGGAAGAAGATGCAAAGATCCCAACCGTGTGCGCCTCGTTGGACGAAGCTTTGGCAGCGCTGGACAAAGACCGCGAGTTCCTGACACGCGGCGGTGTGTTCTCCAGCGACTTTATCGACGCCTTCATCGCGTTGAAAATGGAAGAAGTGAACCGCATCCGTATGACAACTCACCCGGTTGAGTTTGAAATGTACTACAGCATCTAAGCGTCGCAGCAAGACGCGCAGCATCGAAGAGGCCTTGAGAAATCAAGGCCTCTTTTACATCGAGAGAGCAAGGAGAGAAAAATGCCCTATGTAAATATCCGCATCGCCGGTACCTTGAGCCGCGAACAAAAAGCCCAAATCGCCGCCGAGATCACCGATACGCTGGAACGCATCGCCCACAAGCCCGCATCTTATACCTACATTACCTTCGATGAATTGGCGGGGGAGAACTGGGCAGTTGCGGGGAAGTTGCTGGATGAAGAGAGCTGACTCAACCACCTGTTCAAGTCGGATACGACGCAAGCGGAGTGCATTGCCAATCTTGGTATGCGTCAGCGCGGTTGTTCGCTTGCCAGCAGGCGTTCGAATTCTTCGGCCGGCAAGGGTTTGCTCTTGAGGTAGCCCTGATACATGTCGCAGCCTTGCTGGGTGAGGAAATCCAGTTGCTCGGCAGTCTCCACGCCCTCGGCCAATATCTTGAAGCCCAGGGTGTGACCCATGCTGATGATGGCGGCGGCGATTTCCCTGTCGTCCTGATGGAACGGGATGTCATCCACGAAACTCTTGTCGATTTTCAGGATGTCGAGCGGGAAGCGCTTGAGATAGGAAAAAGAGGAATAGCCGGTGCCGAAATCGTCTATCGCCAAACGCACACCCATCGCGCGCAGCTCCTTGAACATGGCGATCGCCTCCTTTTCTTTGGTCATCAAGGCGCTCTCGGTCAATTCCAGTTCCAGCGAGGTGGCCGGGAAACCGGTATCGGCAAGCGCGCTGCTGACCAGCGCGCTGATGTCCTCGCGCTGTATCTGGCGGGGTGAGAGGTTCACTGCCAGGGTCAAGGGCGGATAACCCGCATCCAGCCAACGTTTTCCTTGCCGGCAGGTCTCGCGCAGCACAAACTCGCCGATGCGGCCGATCAGGCCGGTTTCCTCTGCGAGCGGGATGAATTGCGCGGGGGAAATCAGCCCGTGCTGTTTATCCAGCCAGCGCACCAAGGCCTCGGCCCCGATAATCCGGCCGCTGGCGATGTCCACTTGCGCATGGTAGTAGACGCGCAAATCGCCCCAATCGAGGGCATCGCGTAATTTGTTTTCCATGCTGATGCGGTCGCGGGCGTTGCGTGTCATCGCTTCGGTGAAATATTTGTAGCGGCCGCGCCCGTCTGCCTTGGCCTGGTACAAGGCGGCATCGGCGTGTTGGAACAAATCGGCGGCCTGCTTGCCATGTTCCGGGAACAGGCTGATTCCCACGCTGGCGCCAATACTGATTTCAACGCCATTGGATAGCCACCAGGGTTCGCTTAACGCAGCAATGATGTCGTTGGCCACCCGTGCCGCATCCTCTTCATGGGCGACAGCTTCCAGCAGTACGGTGAATTCGTCGCCGCCCAAGCGTGTCAGCGTGTCCACGCCACGCAGGCGCGTAGACAGACGGTCGGCCACTTGTTGCAGCAACTCGTCGCCCATCGCATGGCCATAGCTGTCGTTCACATCCTTGAAGCGATCCAGGTCGATGACCAGCAACGCGAGTTTCTGCTGGTCACGCGCGGCGACCTCGATGGCATGTTCGATACGCGAATTCATCAGCAGGCGGTTGGGCAGGCGCGTCAACGGGTCGTGGTGCGCCAAGAAATCGAGCCGCTCTTCGGAGGCTTTGAGCTCGGAGATATCGGCGAACACCCCCACATAATTCACCAATTTGCCCTGTTCGTCCCTCACCACGCTGATGCTCAGCAGTTCGGGATAAGCCTCGCCATTCTTGCGGCGGTTCCAGATCTCGCCTTGCCAGTGGCCCGCGCTGGTGATGTTGGCCCACATGGCGGCATAAAAATCGCGGCCATGTTGGCCTGAAGCCAACAGGCTGGGCGTTTTTCCCAGCACCTCCTGTTCGGCATAGCCGGTGATGTCGCAAAACGCGTGGTTCACCATCACGATGCGTTTGTCGGGGTCGGTGACGATGACCCCTTCGCGGGTGTTATCAACGATCGCGGCGGACTGGCGCAAGCGGTCCTCGGTGCGTTTGTGTTCCGTCACGTCCTGGAGGGTGGCGAATACCTGGTAGGGTTTGTTCTCGCCGGTTTTGAATTGGGGTACGGCAGTGATATTCAGCCAACGCAACGCATCCAGTTGCGGGTTATGCACCCCCATGATGACGTCGCTGACCGCTTTGCCGGTGCGCAGTGCCAGCATCGTCGGATGTTGTTCGCCGGGGAAAGCGGAGCCATCCTCATGGATGCTGCGCCAACTCGGGTCGGTGGACATGCGCCCTTGCATGTGTTCCAGCGACACGCCCAATATCCGTTCGGCGGCCGGATTGGCGGCGATAATCTCGCCGCGCCCGTTTTGATAGACGACGCCATGCAACAGGGATTGGAACAACAGGTGGAATTCGGCCTCTGCCTGTTGGCGTTCCTGGTTGAGTTCCCAGACCTCAAACGCGAAACCTACATCGGCAATCATCTCGTCCAGCAACTTGAGTTCTTGCTCATTGAAAAAGTCGGTTTCTGTGGCGTAGCACGAGAAGGTGGCGCGCACGACCCCGCGCACCTTGATCGGCAGCGCGATGATGGAGCGCAGGCCGGAGCCGAGCAGTTTGTCGCGCCAAGGCTGCATGTTCGGATCCTGTTCGATATCGTTGCAGAACAGGCTCAGCCCTTCGCGATAAGCCGTGCCCGTCGGGCCGCGCCCGAACTCGTCGTCCTGCAGGGAAACCGGGAGATCGTCGAGGAAGTCTTGGCTCATGCCCGCATACGCCGTAGCGCGCAAGCGGTTGTGTTCGAGATCGGGGATGCCGACCCACGCCATTTTGAATTGGCCGTCAGTGACCGCAATCTGGCATGCCGTATTGAACAATTCGACAGGTTCGGACATGCGCACGATCGCCTGGTTGATGTTGCTCAGCACCGCATACACACGATTCAGGTTGCTGATCTGCTTCTCGGCCAGTTTGCGTTCGGCGAGCTCTTGTTCGAGCCTGAGGTTGGCATGGCTCAATTCGAGGGATTGCTGTTCCAGCTGGTGCAACGCGCTATCCCGCTCCGCTTCGCGGGACTGCAAGCTGTTCTTCATGGAGTTGATGCCGGCGGCTAATAGGCCGATTTCGTCGCGCTGTGCGACCCTCGCGCTGCGGCTGTAGTCGCCCCGCGCAATCGCGCCGGCCGTTTCCAGCACGCGCCGCAGCGGTTTGAGGACGATGCGGCTGAGCAGCAAGGCGAGTGAGCCCAGCAGCACGGCAATCAGAACTGCCGCAACCCTGGCCTCGCGCAACACTGTGCTGCGGAGCTCCTCTTCCATGAATTTCTTGGAGGTGAATATTTTGACCGAACCGATCTTGTGTTCGGCATGAAGAATGTCCGCCTCCCGGATGACGAAATCGCCCTCCAGATTATTCCCGGAGCGCGCGACCGCTTGCCACTGCGCGTCTCTGGCCTTGCCCAGGAATTGCCGGTTTTCACCGCTGACAAAGATGGCGTAGACGCGTTTGTTCGACATCTCGGTGTCGATGGTCTTGGTGATCCAGGCGCTATCGAGCTCCCATAATGGCAAGGACAGATTGTCCGACAAACGCGATGCCATCCTGGTTGCGAGGTTTTCGAGTTCTGCCATGCCCGCGAGCTTGGCCCGCTGGTATTCGTACAGGGTAAATCCCGCGAAGACGAACACGACGATGAGCGCTAGCGCGAGGGCGATTTTGATCCTGATGCTGTGGAACAAGGCGGGCATGGCGGTCAATCCTTCGTGTCAAAATGATACAGCCGCCCGAACCTGCGCAGCTCTTCGAACCAGTGCGGCGGCGTGTTGCCCGCTCCGTATTGCGCGTCCAGAATCTTCTGGTAAGTGCCGTTTTTGATGATCCGGCGCAGCCCCTCGCGGTATTGGCGGCCCAATGCCCGTGCATTGGGGTAACGCTTGTCGATCATCATCGCAACGGGATGGGCCGAGTCTGGGATGACGATGCTTTTAAAATTGCCGGCCTCTGCGGGGAAAAGTTTTTTGATGGCCTCACGCCCGGTCAGCTCCAGTTCAATGCACAAATCGATGCGTCCCAGTTTCAGTTTTTTGAACATCGATTCCTGCGAATAGCTTTCTTCGAAGGTGATGCCCGCCTTGGTGAAAGGCTCGCGTTCTACCAGCGCCCCCTTCAGCACGCCGATCTTGTATCCCTTCAGGTTGTTCAGGTTGCGCAGGATAATCTTGCGTTTGTGCTTGGGCGCGTAATAGAAATAGGCCACGTGATAGATGGCGATGGGAATGATGGCGGCGAAATCCTGATTCGCCATATAGAAGAGCGGATTGCCCAGGTCGTTGTTGCTGTCGTCTTCTATCAGTCGGTTTAGCGGGAAAACCCCGATCGTGGTTGTCAGCCCCATTTCTTTGGAGATGGCTTGCACGATCTCTCCGCACATGCCGTTATCGCGCAGCCGGGCGGACCAGCATGGCGGGCTCTCGTTGGCTCCGAATTGGATGGCTTCAGCCCGTGCGGCAAACGGGCATAGCGACAAGGCCGACAGCAACAGTGCGAGGGAAGAAATATATAGTTTTTTTAGAGGCAACATTTTTATGGGTGTTATTAGCAGCGTTCATGCTGATGGGTCACGCGCGGGCGAGGCGCTACTTTTTCCTGGCGCGCGCCAGCCTTTGCATAAACTCTTTGAGTTCGTCACTTTTGCCCAAGTGTTTTTCCAGTATCTGGAGATAGCGTCCGTCGTCGAGCATGTTCGCAAGCGCCCCGGAAAATTTGGCGGCGGCGGCCTCGCCCTTCGGATGCTTCTTGTTGAAGATGAGGTATATCGGCAGCTCTCCCGCAGCGGGCTGCATCGTGCCGAAATTGTCCTTTTCCTTCGGGAAGTGCTTGTTGATCAGCCAGGCCGCCGTCAAACCCGGCAGGCCGATGAAATCGACTTTGCCCGCTTGCAGGCTTTTCAACAGCGGCAATGCACGGCCTTCCTCGACCTGAATCCCGGCATTCTGGTATGTGCTCACCTCCTCGCCTTCGAGCGCCCCGTAGCTGGAACCCTTGAGGTTTTTCAGTTCGCCATTCCATTTATCGGCAATTTTATTGGCCGGCTTATAGTAGAAATATTTGAGCTCCGTGACGAAAACCGGAATGAAGATTAAACTTTTCTTTTCGTCGGCAGAAAAGTCAAGGTTGCTTCCCAGTGCGGCGATCGCGTTCTCTTGCAGCAAGTAGTACTTGACCATTTTCTGCAACGGCAGGGTCGAGATGGCGGCGTCGATACCGGCAACCGACAATGCGGTTGCCACGATCTCGGAAACGACCCCGTTCTGCGCTACTTCCATCGAGATCAGCGGCGGCGACTCGACCGCGTAGATTTCCCTGGTTTCCGGGGAGAGCAGGCTGTGTGTGATTCTTGGGCCGGTTGCCAATGCCGGGGTCGAGAACAACAAAGTACCCAGAAACAGGCCGGGTAGGATTTTGCAAAGTATAGCGCCGCATTTACCGTGCTTCATTTTCTGCTCCTGAACGTTAGTTAGTCTGCCACTGCTGAGCTAGAGAGCACCAACAGTCTGTCCCACAGGCCGAAATGGTGATTGAAAGGGGTGGTCTGGCTCATGAAGATGGTGATTTTCTGCTCTTTGGGATCGACGCTAAAGCGTGTCGAATAAAGGCCGGCCCACTCGAAAGTTGATTCGTCGCCGCTATCCACGTCATGGCTCCTATCCTGCTGAATGGCAAAGCCCAGCCCGAATTTCCAGCCCTGGCTGTGCAGGAAGGTCGCGTCAAATTTGCCGATATGATTGGTGGCGGTCATCAGCTCGACGGTCTTTCTGCTCAGCAGACGCACCCCGTCCAGCTCGCCCTTGTTCAGCAGCATCTGCGCGAAGCGGAAATAGTCGTATACCGTCGAGAGCATGCTGCCGCCGCCAGCCAGATATTTTCCCGAAGTCGCGTAGGCATCTGCGGGGCACAAGGCCAAATCGCCCGAGATCAGCGGTGCGTTCCCGGTGCGGGTGAGCGTGCCTTTCCAATCGCTTTCCCAGACGGCGGCTAGCCGTGCCAGTTTCTCTGGCGGGAGATAGAAATAGCTGTCCTTCATCTTGAGCGGATTGAATAGCCGTGTCTGCACGAACTTGTCGAGCTTCATGCCGGACACCACTTCGACCAGGTAACCCAGCACGTCGGTGTTCAGGCCGTATTCCCACACTTCACCGGGCTGGTCGTAGAGGGGGAGCCTGGCCAGCCGTTTCACCATGTCGCCGATTTCCTCGTCAGGACGGCAGAAGCCATCGGTGATGCCCGCTTCTTTATAAAAGTCGAGCACCAGCGCGCGTTTGGGGTTGGGGTAATAATTGTTCGGGAACAGATACAGCAGCCCGGAGCTATGGCTCAACAAGTCGCGCACGGTGACTTCGCGCTTAACCGGAACCAGCTTGTATTTGAACGCCGAGCCTTCCGGCAGCGGCTCCAATACTTTCTGGTTCTTGAATTCGGGGATGTATTTAGAAACGGGATCGGACAACAGCAGCTTGCCGTCTTCGTACAGCAGCATGATGGCGGTGCTGATCACCGGTTTGGTCATTGAAACGACGCGGAATATAGTGTCATTTTTCATCGGCTTGCCGACGTCGGCCACCCCGGCTTCCCTGAAATAGGCGATCTTGCCTTTGCGCGCGACCAATACCACGGCACCGGCGATTTTCTTTTCTGCTACGTGCTGGTCTAGCAGCGTGTCGATGCGCTGCAGACGTGCGGACGATAAACCTACCGTTTCCGGTTTGGCCATTTCCGGGTAGGGCGCTGCGCAGGCGAACGAAGTCTGGAGACAGAGTGCTGAAACGAATGCAATGCATAGCTTACGCATGATGGTCTCTCCCGTTTGTTTGCTAACTTCCTCTCGTGTGGGCTGGCCCGCAGCTGCGTGCCGCGCCAGATTTACGAGACGGATGCTACACTATATCTTTCGTGTGGGGCTCCTTGTGCTTTGGAAAACATGGCGCTTTATCCTAGAAAAAGCAGTTGTCCACGAATCCCGCGCAATGCTAGATTTGATCGTTATGCGACCGTCTCCGCAAGCTTGCAGCGCCAATTTGAGCTGATCTTCCAATGCGTCGAGACTGTCGAACACTTGTCGTGGAAGAACTTCTCACGCAACTCATCCCATATAGGCTCCACGGGATTGCATTCCGGCGCGCGGGGTGGCAGCGGCAATAGGCGCATGTTTGCGGGTGGATCGAGAGGCTTGCTTGCGTGCCAACCCGCTCCGTCGAGCAGCATGACGATCTTGTCTTGAGGGTGGCGTGCAGAGACCTCGCCGAGAAAGACTGGCATACCCCCGCTGTTGGCGCGGGGTAAGATCAAGGTGTCGAGTATGCCGGAAGTAGGTTAACTGCTCCGCTATGGCGCCAAGATACGACGTATCTCGGGTACGCAGGATCCGCACCCTGTCCCGGCCTTCAACATTTGTCCGACCGCCTCAACGCTGTTCAATCCATGTTTTTTTATGGCATGTCGTATCGTCTTTTCCCCGATGCTAAAACAGGCACACACGTTGCGTCCGGTATCGGAAACCGCCCCTTTGGGCGGACGCGCCGATAGCAATCCGGCCAAGTCGGCAGGCTCAAGCTGCGGCTGGCTAAACAAACTACTCAGCCATTCGCGTTCCGGCAAGCGCTGGTCGGGTGCGATAAAAAATACTGCTTCCAGATATCCGTCTTGCAAGCAGGCTGCCCGATAACGCCCCATCGCCGCGTCACGGTATTCGATCCACCCGCCAGCGCTTGCCGTCAGCGCTTGCACCCACGTTCGCCAGTTTTCCGGCAATATGTCACCGGCAATTTCATGTCGCCAATACCCCGCCCCTTGCGAGCAAACACAATAGCTGGCATCTTTAAAATCCAGTCTTGATCGGCTCAAAACGAATCCCTGCCACGCAGCCTGATAAGGCTCGATCCGCACTGGCGTATGTTTGAATTCCGGCTGACCGGAAATCGGATCGGTGATCGGCGCGACCAGCGCGTCCACTCGTGCCGACTTGGCAAAGGCATCATTCCAGTGTATCGGCGCAAACACCGAGCCGGGACGCTGGTCTTCGCTGACCTGTACGCGCGCCAGCATGCTGCCGTGGCGGCTGGTCAGGCGCGCCAATCCGCCATCTTGCAATTGATGAACTTGCGCATCGGACGCTTGCACTTGCACGAACGGCTCGAACACATGCGCGTTCAGGCGCGGCACTTTGCCGGTGCGGGTCATGGTGTGCCATTGATCGCGGATGCGGCCATTGTTCAGCACCAGCGGGAAGCTCGCATCCACCGCCACGGCGGGCAGTTGCGGGGCAACGGCGATCATGCGCGCCTTACCATTGGGCGTATAGAATTTTCCATCCACGAACAATCGTTGTGTACCCTGCTTCGCCTGACTGTTGACCGGCCATTGCGTGGGTTGCAATGTGTCGTATTGCGTATCGTCCAAGTCCGCTAATGCACTGATGTCGAAGGCGCGGTTAACGTGAAATTCGCGTAGCGATTCGTTCGCCCCCTCGCCCGCAAGAGTTAGAGATTGCTTTTCACGTTCGCTTCCTCGCCCGCTTGCGGGAGAGGATTGAGGAGAGGGTATGCTTGGGAGAGGGTTGGGGAGAGGGGAACGGGTTTGCCCGTTGCCCACATTTTCAAAACCGGATAACAGCGCATGTTCGCGAAATATTTGCGCAGGTTTTGTATATGCAAACGCTTCGGCAAAGCCCATGCGCTGCGCCACCCGAGTGATGATCCACCAGTCCGGCTTGGATTCCCCTGCCGCTGACATGAATGATCGCTGCCGCGAAATGCGCCGCTCGGAATTGGTCACCGTGCCGTCTTTTTCTCCCCAGCCTGAGGCAGGCAACAAAATGTCGGCACAAGCCGTGGTGTCGGTGTGTTGCACGCAATCGGAGACCACCACCAGCTCGCAACCCAGCAAAGCGGCGCGCACCCGGTCTGCATCCGGCATGCTGACTACAGGATTCGTGCCCATGATCCACACTGCCTTGATTTTCCCATCTGCGATGGCTTGAAACATGTCCACCGCTTTCAATCCAGGAGCTTGAGCCATATTAACGCGAACATCACGTAGTGATTCGTTTGCCTCCTCGCCCGCTTGCGGGAGAGGATTGAGGAGAGGGGAACGGGCTTGCCCGTTAGCTGCATTCCAAAAACGCGCCACCAAATCGATGTTGGCCGCATCGGAAAAATCCAGATGCGCCGCCAGTTGGTTGGCGAGGCCGCCCACCTCGCGCCCGCCCATCGCATTCGGTTGGCCGGTGACAGAGAACGGCCCCATGCCCGGCTTGCCGATGCGTCCGGTAGCCAGATGCACGTTGATGATCGC
The DNA here is from genome assembly GCA_964532405.1 of uncultured Gallionellaceae bacterium. Classification (GTDB taxonomy): domain Bacteria; phylum Pseudomonadota; class Gammaproteobacteria; order Burkholderiales; family Gallionellaceae; genus PALSA-1006. The sequence continues at coordinate 14,622 of CAZHIC010000026.1, forward strand.
GTTGGCCTTGTCCACACCGCTGGAGGATTGGTTGATGCCCTGCGAGAAAATCGTCACGGTGCGTTCGGTGCGCGCGAACAGACGAAAAAATTCGCTGATCTGCGTCTCGGCAACCCCGCACAGCTGTGCCACTTTGGGAATCGAACTGACGGAACGCGCCGCTTTAAACGCCGCCGCAAATCCTTCCACATGCGCCTCGACGTAGGCCAGATCGAGCGCATCTTCGCGGCGCAGATAATGCAGCAGACCGTTGAACAGATACGCATCCGCTCCCGGCGCGATGGACAGATGCAAATCGGCGATGTCGCAGGTCGCTGTGCGGCGCGGATCAACCACTATCACCCGCATTTCCGGGCGCGCCTTCTTCGCCGCAGCCAGGCGCTGGTAAAGCACCGGATGTGCCCACGCATAGTTGGAGCCGACGATGACGACCAGATCGGCGGTCTCGATGTCCTCATAACAAACCGGTACCGCATCGGCACCGAAAGCGCGCTTATGTGCTGCCACCGCAGTGGCCATGCACAAGCGCGAGTTGGTGTCGATGTTGGCACTGCCGATAAAACCTTTCATCAGCTTGTTGGCGACGTAATAGTCTTCGGTCAGAAGCTGTCCGGAAACATAGAACGCCACCGCATCCGGCCCATGTTCGGCGATGATGTTTTTGAATCCATTCGCAACACGATCCAGCGCCTCATCCCACGACGCGCGCTGCCCATTGACCAAGGGATGTAGCAAGCGCCCTTCGTGATCCAATGTATCAGCTAATGCCGCGCCCTTGGAACATAGCCGTCCGAAATTTGCCGGATGTTGTTGATCGCCTGATAGGGTGATGCCATCCGTTGCAACGCTCACCTCCACGCCGCAACCGACTCCGCAATAAGGGCAGGTACTGCGAATAGTTTGGGGCGTGACTATGCTTTGCATGCTCCGGCCTCTACTTCGAGAAACAACACACCATGTGCAACCCTCACTTCATGCCGATGCGCGCAACCCACATCCGGTGCCACGGCATTACCCGTCTCCAAGTCGATCACCCAGTTATGCAGCGGGCAGGTGACGCGCTTGCCGTGCACGATGCCTTGCGACAGCGGCCCGCCTTTGTGCGGGCAACGGTTATTCAGCGCGAACACCTGATCGTCCACGCTGCGAAACAGCGCGATCTCATCCGTCGCGGTTTTGACCACCCGCGAACCTTGGCGCGGTATGTCATCCAGCTTGCCGACTTGTATCCAGTTCATTTTTTCACCTCATATTTTATGTAGGGTGGGCACGTTTTCTGTGCCCACGCGGATGCTTTGCAATACAACGCACCCCACGAAGTTACGATCCGCAGCGTGAGCACAGAAAACGTGCCCACCCTACGCAATCTCATTCGATAGTGGCCAGTGCCGCATATTCATGCGCGTCTTTACCTTCGGCACGTTCCTTCCACGGATCGTCCTGCGAATAGCGTTGCGATTCCAGGAAGCGCGCATACAACTCGAGACGCCCCGCCACGTCTTCGACGACACGCTGTTTGATATAAGCCAGCCCAACGCGCTCTATCCACGGGGCAGTGCGCTCAAAGTAATGCGCCTCTTCGCGGTATACCTGCATGAACGCACCGCAGTATTCCATCACCTCAGCTTCGGTGGCGACCTTGCACAGGAAGTCCGTCACCCGGACTTTCATTCCGCCGTTGCCGCCCACATGCAACTCATATCCCGAATCCACACACACCACGCCAAAATCCTTGATGGTGGCCTCGGCACAATTGCGCGGGCAACCGGAAACCGCGATCTTGAATTTGTGCGGCGTCCATGAACCCCAGGTCATTTTCTCGATCTTGACGCCCAAGCCGGAGGAATCCTGTGTGCCGAAGCGACACCACTCCAGACCCACGCAAGTCTTCACGGTGCGCAGCGATTTGCCGTAAGCATGGCCGGAGACAAAGCCCGCCGCGACCAAGTCGCCCCACATCTTGGGCAAGTTTTCTTTTGTAACACCCAATAAGTCGATACGCTGCCCGCCAGTAATGTGAACCGTCGGGACTTGATATTTTTCGGCGATATCCGCAATCGAGCGCAACTCGGCCGGCGATGTCATCCCGCCCCAGATGCGCGGGATCACCGAATAAGTGCCGTCTTTCTGGATGTTGGCGTGCACGCGTTCGTTGATGAAGCGTGAACGGCTATCGTCCTGGTATTCGCCGGGCCAAGCAGACAATAAATAATAGTTCAGCGCCGGGCGACAAATATGGCAACCATCCGGTGTTTTCCAGCTCAATGTCTGCATCAAGTCGGGCAGGGTTTTCAGGCTTTGCCGAACGATAGTATCGCGAACTTCCTCATGGGTGGACTCGGTGCAGGCACAAATGGATTTTTTGCTCGGCTTGGTCGAGTAGTCACCACCCAGAGTATTCGCCAGCAGCGACTCCACCAACCCGGTGCACGAACCGCAAGAGCTGGACGCTTTGGTGTGCGCGCGCACCTCTTCCAGCGTGAACAGTTTTTTCTCGACAATGGCTTTGACGATCGTGCCTTTGCACACGCCGTTACAGCCGCAAATTTCCGCCGAGTCCGGCATGTTCGCCACGCTGGATGCCCCACCACGCCCGGAATCACCGAGGTGTCCCTGCCCGAACAGAATGTACTCGCGCAGATCGCTGATGTCGGTTCCATCGCGCATCATTTGGAAATACCACGGGCCGTCCACCGTGTCGCCATACATCACCGCACCGCGCAGCTTGTTGTCGCGCAGCACCAATTTTTTGTACACGCCGCGGGCTGAATCTTGCAACAACAACTCTTCGTCTTCCGGGCCGAGATTGAAATCACCCGCCGAGAACAGATCGATACCCGTCACCTTGAGCTTGGTCGAAACGGACGAACCTTCATATCGCATCCGGCCATATTCGGCGAGATGATTGGCGGCCACTTTGGCTTGCTCGAACAAAGGCGCGACCAGACCGTAAACCTGGCCGCGATGCTGCACACATTCACCCACCGAATAAATTTTCGGATCGTAAGTCTGCATGGTGTCGCTGACGACGATGCCGCGTTCGCAATGTATTCCGGAGGACTTTGCCAATGCGATATTGGGGCGGATGCCCGCCGACATCACGATCATATCGGCGGGAATTTCTTCGCCGTCCTTGAAGCGCAATCCTGTGACCGAGGTTTCGCCCAGAATGGCTTCGGTCTGGCGCGACAGATAAAATTTCAACCCGCGTTTTTCCAGCGCTTCCTTCAACAGGCCGCCGCCCACCTTATCCAGCTGGCGCTCCATCGGCCACTCGCACAGATGCACCACCGATACATCCATGCCGCGTAGCGACAAACCATTCGCCGCTTCCAGCCCGAGCAAGCCTCCGCCGATCACCACAGCGCGCTTGCCCGGCATGGACGCGGCAAGCATTTTTTCAACATCATCGATACTGCGATAGGCCACCACTCCGGGCAGATTGACCCCCGGAACCGGCAGCATGATGGGGTTGGAACCGGTGGCGATCAACAGCCGATCATACGGCGCGACGATCCCGTCTTCCGTTTCAACCACGCAGCGTGCGCGGTCGATCTTGGTCACCGTTTTGCCCGCGTGCAGAGTGATTTTGTTTTGCTCATACCAGCTCCAGTCGTTCAGGATCGTGTCTTTAAACGACATCTCACCGGACAGCACGGGAGACAGCAGGATGCGGTTGTAGTTGGGTTGCGGCTCCGAACCGAACACCGTGATGTCGAATTCATCCGTAGACATTTTGAGCAATTCCTCAATGGTGCGAATAGCCGCCATACCGTTACCGATCACCACCAACCGCATTTTATTTTTCACCATCATGCACTCCTCTAAATTTATAAAATCTTTACTCATATTTCGAACAAAGATTTTCTCGAAAATATGCCTATCTCATCACCGTCTTCGATGGTGTCGAACAACATCGCAGCCTTTTGATCGACGGTGCAGAGCACATGCTTGTCATCAAGCTCATACGCCCATCTGTCTCCACGACTCCGCAACCTGTTCAGCACCTGTTGGAGTGTAGGAATGCCATCTGGAATATCCATACGTTCAGAGGTCATCAGCAGATATTCACTGGGGCGTCCAAAGTACATAACTTCAATTTTCAAGATTGCTCCCGATAGCAGGCCAAGAGCATTTAGCAATCTTTGTGCCAGCCCATGATAACGCTTATTTACATCGGCAAACGCTTGATGAGCACGAGCGTCCGCCTCTATTTGGTGCATGGCAATTGAATTGCGCGGGGGTAGTGGTTAATTTTGGTGCATAGCTGAAACTAGCCGACAGACAACAGGAACAACAGACAAAATTAATAAACAGCGGAATTACCAGCCTCATCAGCCACAGCAGTATTGGATTGCTTTAGGTCAAGGATGTCCTCTGATAGGGGAGCTTGTTGGTGTTGTCAGCCTTGCTGAACGTAATCACCCATTCCTCTGCTATCTCAAATCGTCTTGCAGGATTCTGGGTAACGAATTTCAACTGGGGGCTGGCATTGCGGAATATCCGGGCGATAGCGCGTGGGATGCACGGGGCCGGTGAATCAATCTTGAAGCCCTTAAACTGACGTGCTGATATTCGTAAACTTGCGCCGCAACCGTTCTTGGGAAAGCACCACGATCATTTCGCGCGAACTTTTCCCCTCGCTGGGTTTGACCAAGCTTTCCGCCAGCGCATTACCACTGGACAACATGGGCGAAACCTTCTCGATTCTTTCCAAAGGTATCTCGGGGATCTCGCCTAACTCATCCACCATCACGCCGATCAATGTGTCGTTCGCATCGCCCATTCTCAACACGATGATCTGCGGCTCGTTACCACTGCGCCGTTTGTCTTCCTTGCCCAGCATGCCCCACAGCCCCACTACTGAAATAAGCTTGTCGCGGAACATGATGTAGCCGAGCATACTTTCTCCCGCACCCGGAACCCTGGTCAGCCCATTGATATCGATGGACTCGATCACATGGTCCGACGGGATTCCCAGCCAGTGACTATCCACATAAAAGGTGGCGATCTCCACGCACTCGCTGCCGCCGGTGGCTTTGATCTCCGCGCCCTGCAAGCGTGCGCGCCCGCCGGATGCCATCCCTCTGCGGTCATCTTGGCATTCGCCCAATGGCGCGAATATCAGCGCGACAACATCGTTGCGGTACGCATCGGATTTATCTTTGTATTCGCGATAACCTTTGGACATACACGCACCCACCGCGTAGTAGTGCGCGTTGAATACGGCGATACCCGACTTTCTCTCGCCGCTGCCGAGGCGGAAATACGTCTCTTCCAGTTCCAACTGCATGCCGGGAGTAAGCTCGCCCAACGTCGATGCGATGATGCGGTGTTCACGATCCGCGAACACACCGAAGCAACCCGCCGGCACGGCGCCGCTCTCGTCGTGCGGCAGCGCATCGTTCAACATGGCCGCGAACTGCGGGGCGGAATCGAACACGATACCGATACCGCCGACGATGCTTTGTGTCACTGATTGGTCGCGTATCGCGGCGGCATAGATATAGGAATGTCTGTCTTGGTACAAAGGGCTGGGCACAAAATCCGACACCGCATAACTTTGACTGTTCCCCAGCGACAAGGTGCGGCGCACCCATTCCTCGTTCAGCACCTGCCCGCATAGCTCCTGATACTTCGGATTGGATACCGCCAGTACGCGACCGCTGCGGTCGAATACCACCAGATTGTCGTACACGGTGTAGAGGCTGTTGATATGCAGCAGGGTCTTGGCGACCTCGCTTAACGCTTCTGCATCCGCCTGCGTGCCGGAAAGGGCGCGACGAAACACCGACGACAGTGCCCACCAGCGCACATCGTTCGCGCGTTCATACAGATTGCGATCCATGATGTCGATCGCCAGCGCCGCCTGAAACTGGCTGTCTTGCAGGATGCTCGAAACCACGGTCTGATGCAGATTACTGATCGACTGATCGAACACATCCTGCGTCTTCAGCCCGGTGTTGCTGATCTCCCACAGCAGTATCTTGGAAAACGCCGGATTCAATGCCTTGTTGTCGCTCTTCTGGCTGACATTGCCGTTCCACACCGAGCGGTTCAATGCACGTTGTATTTTGGCTGCATGACAGGGAATGTCCCGCAGTGCATCGCTGAACAAGCGCGGATTGCTCATCACCGCCGCAAGAGCATTCTCAGGTATGGCCGCTTCCACAAAACGCCCTTCCTCATGATCGAACGCATGATCCAGCGGCAACATCACATGCCCGTACCAGCCCGGCCCCATATAGCCTTGATAGCCCTGCGTGGCGCGCGTCACCGCCAAATATTGCCGGCCGGCAAAGCGCGTCACGCACCACTCGCGATCCAGTTGAAATTTGACCGTTGCGCCGACCGGAACATGGAACGCATCGCTGCTGGCGATGACTTTGCCGTGCTGGTCGAGCAGCGTGACGACACTCCAATCGTCCGCCTCGACCAAATTGGCAAATATCCGTTCCGCTTCGTTAGTGAAACGGAAGCACAGGCACAACACGCCGAGGTTCGCTTTTCCGTCGGCAGCGGTAACACGATAGGAATAGATCAGGCTATTGCTTTGCTGCGGCAACAGATCGCTATGCCGGAAGGTCTCGACATAAGCTTGCGTGGAAGCAAGCGACTCCGCGATCAGCGCATCTTTAGAATGTCGCGCCGGATTGTGTTCATCCAGTTGCAGCAACACGTTGCCCTCGGTATCGAGCAGCATGATGTTGGCGTACACGGAATATTTCTGCACGTACTCTCTGAATCGCGCCAGCAAGTTGGCATCGTATCTCTCCAACTCAAGGCGGGATTCTGCACCCACTATTCGGGATCTCAACGGTGCGAACTTGCCCAGATACTCGCGCACATCGTCGTCCATCGCCAGAAAGCCGATGTCGGCAGTGCGCTCGAACAAATTGCGCACCATGATGTCCACCGCCACTTGTGCCTTGGACTTCATCGCCAGCGTGGCCTTCTTCAGCGTCTCGCGCCCGAGCTGATTCAGCAGACTGCCGCTCAACTGCTGGAACGCAGTGCGGGTGTCGGACATATCGGTCGCCGTGCCGGAAAGATGCCCCAGCAACGTCAGGCTATCCCATACCGACTGCAATGCTTGCAAGCGTTCGCGGTATTCCTCCGCCTTGCCCATCATACGGATCAGCTCGACTATGTCCCGATCGACATCCATTCCCTCATATGCGCCCATATCTGTACCCCCAGTGTTCAACCAATAATGCGCTGTCCGATTTTAAGACGGGGCAACGCCGCACTTTGCAATGCGTACCACGGTTAGATTTGATCCCGTTTTATTTTGTCATCGCTCGTGACAAAATAAATATCAAGCAACACGAAAGCGGTTTGCCAATACGCTTAAGTGTTGTGCCTGTTCCTTCAGCTGATGCGCAGATGACGCTGTTTGAGCGACCGTGGCACTGTTTCTTTCGGCACCTTGCGCAATCTGTTCAACTTGTCTGGCAACCTCACGTGCCGCAGTGGCTTGTTCCTTCAGCGTATGGGTGATTTCATCCACGGCGCGAGTAACTTGATCGTTGCCTGAACGGATATCCGCTAGCGAAATACCCGCTTTGTCGGCAAGCGCCACCCCTTCGTTCATGCGCTTTACCCCCCCATCCATCCCCTGCACGGCACGCTGGGTGACCTGCTGGATATTGGCAATCATTTGGGTGACCTCCTGGGTGGAATTCGAGGTGCGCTCTGCAAGCTTTCTTACTTCATCTGCAACCACGGCGAAACCTCTCCCTTGCTCACCCGCGCGTGCCGCTTCGATAGCGGCGTTGAGGGCCAGTAGATTGGTTTGGTCGGCGATTTCCTTAATGACGTTGACGATGCTGGAAATTTGACCGGATAAATCTTGCAGCTCCCGAATTGTGTTTGCGGTGTCGTTTACCGCATTGGCCATCAGGCGCATTTCATCCGCCGCACTGTGGATGACGCGTTCACTATCTGCGGATTGTTTTCCCGATGTCAGCGTGATTGCGCGCGCCTCATTGGCGTGCCCCTCCACCTGATCAATCGAGCCGGATAATTCTTCCATTGCAGCCGCCATGCCGGAGGCTGCCCCAGATTGAACTTCACCATCGCTTGCGCTGGCGCGTGTAGAAGCAGAAAGTTCGCCTGCCGAATGCTCAACGGCATCCACAGTTCGATGTACCTCAGCAATGAGCTCCTGCAAGCTCTTACGCATATCGGAGAGTTTAGCCACCAACCTTCCCACTTCATCATTGCGAACGGCAGGCATGGCTTTAGCAAGATCACCGGAGGCAATGGCGGCAGCAACTTCACCTGCTTCACGAAGGCCCCGGTAAATGCGATTGATCGTGGGTATAGCCAAGCCCAGCACCAAGCCCAAGCCAAGGAAGGCCGCAATTCCCAATTGCCAGTAGCCGTTGTGGGCGGAGGTGGTGAGCGCATTGAGCTTATCTTCGGCATATTTCCCGGCGAGACTGACGGTAGTGTCAACCCCCTTGCGGTGCGCTTCATAATGCTCGCGCATGGACTGCATTGCGTGCTGGGCAACGGCCACGTTATTGGACTGGATGGCTGGGAGGAAGTTCTCCTGCACTTCCTTCCAAAATAGATCGGCATATTTGCGCTGCTCTCCCATTAGGCTGGTCTTGACTGCGGAATCAAGGTCGCTTGCATCCCAATATTGGTTGCGCACGTTGTAATCATTTTGCAGTGACTTTAATTTTTCGATGAGCGGAGGGCGCGCCGAAGCATCCGCCATGATGATGTCCATGCTAACTAAATGTGCTTCGATAAGGTAAAGCGGAGGAGGGAGAATATCGGCAACGACATCCTTGCCCAGCCCCATACGCTCGGCGGATTGATTCATGTGGCTTAGGGCGTTAAAACCAATCCCCACAAGTATGAAAAGAATTGCCAGCACGACGATTTGATTGATGATGAGTGATTTGCCACGCAGATTTGCAAACATTTAAGCTCCTTTATCAATTTCCAGTTAAAAACGATAATAACTCCGCTCCGTTTTATAGTGAGTACAAACACTAACATCGGCTATCTGTTTCGTATATAGGCCATTTGGCCTATATACGAAACAGATATAGATATTAGCCTATGCGGCTAACTGCTTTTTTTAGGATGGCGCGGGTTTAAGCTTGCAACGAAAAACGATAATTTTTTTGTCTGCTGTTGGATTGATGGAATCAATCCAACAATAAGAAAGCAATTTATGCGCCAATTAGTGACAACGCCTATTTACGGGGAAAAACAGGCGATTAGATAGGGGTTCACGCATCTATTTGGTGCGTGGTGGTGTGTTTTGGTGCGCGTAGCGCGCTGATTTTAGTGTGTGGCGAAACTTAGCTGACGAACAACAGAAACAACAGCAATAAATTAATCAGCAGCGAAATCACCAGCCCCATCTGCTATAGAAGCATTGGGTTGCTTTCGGTCAAGGATGCCCTCCGATAGGGGGGCGTGTCGGTGTTATCAGTTTTGCTGAAGGGATTTTTGTGCCACGTAACGTAATGAAGTCTGGCATGGCTATTGCTAATGAGTCTGCGTACGAACACGTATTAGAGATGGCTCTTAAATGATCCGCCCGTTTAATTTAGATTTTATAGAGGAAACAAAATGTCTTATTTGGTCCCTTCAGAGTTTGTTACCAAGATGGTGGATGCTGGCGAATCCAAAATCTTCATGTCAACCAGAGATACGCTGATTAGAGCTTATATGGCGGGAGCTATCCTCGCTTTAGCTGCTGTATTTGCGATAACCGTGGCTGTTCAGACGGGGTCTCCACTTGTTGGCGCCATGCTTTTCCCCGTTGGCTTTTGCATGCTGTATTTGATGGGGTTCGATCTGTTGACCGGTGTGTTTGTTTTAACACCCCTTGCATTGATTGATAAACGCCCTGGGGTAACACTGGGTGGGGTCCTAAGAAACTGGGGATTAGTCTTCATAGGCAATTTCGCCGGTGCGCTGACGGTGGCTGTGATGATGGCGATTATTTTTACCTATGGTTTCTCAGTCGAACCCGATGCAGTAGGCAAAAAAATTGCGGGTATTGGTGAAGCGCGCACGCTGGGCTATGCAAAATATGGTGCAGCGGGCATGCTGACACTCTTCATCAGAGGCATGCTGTGTAACTGGATGGTCTCTTTGGGTGTGGTTGGCGCAATGATCTCTACGTCGGTGAGCGGCAAGGTGATTGCGATGTGGATGCCGATCATGCTGTTCTTTGCCATGGCTTTCGAGCACTCCGTGGTAAACATGTTTCTGTTTCCATCTGGGCTGATTATGGGCGGAAATTTCTCGATTATGGATTACCTGATCTGGAATGAGATTCCTACTGTTCTGGGAAATCTGGTGGGCGGGCTAGCGTTTACTGGTTTAACTCTATATTCCACACACATAAAAACTGCACCTAAACGCGCTTTATAATCGACCATTAAAATAATGAAGCCTCAGCCACCATAAATGGCTGAGGCTCTTTAGGCATAAAAAATGTCCAGTCAATTAAAAATATCGGTAGGACAACATTCCGACAAAGGCCGCAAGGAAATCAATCAGGATTTTCACGGTGTTTATATAGCGAAAGAACCCCTGTTGACTTCAAAAGGGATTGCCATCGCACTGGCGGACGGGATCAGTAGTAGTGATGTAAGCCAAATTGCCAGCGCAGCCGCTGTGACAGGATTTTTAGAGGATTATTTTTGCACCTCGGAAACATGGTCGGTAAAGAAATCAGCACAGCAAGTATTAAGCGCAACCAATTCCTGGTTGCATTCACAGACCCGGCAAAGTGAGCACCGTTACGATAAAGACAAAGGCTATGTATGCACATTAAGCGCTATCGTTATCAAATCTACAACGGCGCATATTCTTCATGTGGGCGATTCACGGATATACCGATTGCGTGGCAATTCGCTGGAGCAATTAACCCAAGATCATAGACATTGGATTTCGCCGGATAAAAGCTACCTGAGCCGGGCCTTAGGAATTAATCAGCAAGTTGAAATTGATTATCGAGCGCTGCCAGTGGACAGGGGCGATATATTTTTGTTGGCGACCGATGGCATTTATGAATATGTTGACCCTGATCTCCTCATCAATCTTATTCATGAAAACGAAGATGATCTGGATAAAGCGGCGAAAGCTATCGCAGACGAAGCATACGAACAAGGTAGTACGGATAACCTCACTGCTCAGCTTATTAAAATTGATGCACTACCCAGTCAGGATGCCAATGAGATTTATCAGCAATTAACCGAACTGCCGTTTCCACCAATATTAGATGCAAGAACAATTTTTGATGGCTACCAAATTATCAGGGAGGTACATGCCAGCAGTCGCAGCCATGTTTACCTGGCAGTTGATGTTGAAACAAACACACAGGTCATCATCAAAACCCCCTCCATTGACCTTCGGAGTGATCCGGCCTATCTCGAACGATTTCTGATGGAGGAGTGGATCGCGAGACGCATAAACAGTGCGCATGTACTCAAGCCGTGCTTACAGACCCGCAAACGCAACTATCTCTACATCGTTACCGAATTTATTGAGGGTCAGACATTAACTCAGTGGATGATCGACCATCCGAAACCGGACGTGGAAACAGTGCGCGGAATAGTTGAACAAATTGCCAAAGGACTGATCGCCTTTCACCGGATGGAAATGTTGCATCAGGACATGAGGCCGGAAAATATCATGATAGACAGCACCGGCACGGTGAAAATCATTGATTTTGGTTCCACGAGCGTTGCCGGCATTATGGAAATAACAACATCTATTGAGCGAAATAACATACTGGGCACCGCACAATATACTGCACCAGAATATTTTCTAGGCGAAAGCGGGACACCACGCTCGGATATGTTTTCTTTGGGTGTGATGACCTACCAAATGTTGGCGGGCAGACTGCCCTATGGGGCTCAAGTAGCAAAATCCAGAACAAAATCCGCTCAGCAGAAATTAATATATGACTCTGTGCTGAATGATGATCGTGAGATACCGGCTTGGATAGATGAAGCACTTAGAAAGGCCGTCCATCCAGACCCATACAAGCGATACGAGGAATTCTCCGAGTTTCTATTTGACCTGCGTCATCCGAACAAAGCATTTCTAAATAAAACCCGTGCACCGCTATTGGAACGGAATCCGGTGCTTTTCTGGAAAGGCGTTTCTTTTATACTCACCGTTATCATCACGATATTATTGATTAAAAAATGAAGCATTTCTTTTGATTGCTACGACAGTGTTGGCGCAGCGGTTGACTTTGGTGCGTAGCTGGAGCTAGCTGACGAACAACAGAAACAACAGCAATAAATTAATCAGCAACGAAATCACCAGCCCCATCTGCCACAGCAGCATTGGGTTGCTCTCAGCCAAGGGGGCTTTTCGGTAGGGAACGGTAACGGTGTGTTCAGCTTTGCTTAAAGAAACCACCCATTCCTCGGCCGTTTCAAAACGCCGCGATGGATTTTTGGCGACCGCTTTCAGCAGGATATTTTCCAGCCATTGCGGAATGTCGGGACGATAGCGGGTGGGTGGCACCGGCTCGGTGAAGCGCGGATTCTGGAAAGGCTCGATCTCACCGTAAGGATACTTGCGCGTCAGCAGGTAATACAGGGTCACGCCTACGGCATAGAGATCGCTTTGACAAGAGGCCTGCCCACCCGCGAACAACTCCGGCGCAATAAAACTGGGGGTGCCCGGCCGCCCCTCCGAATTCATTGTCGCCGGATTCAGCGCCACACCCAAATCAAGCAAGCGCAACTTCTCTTCCGTATCCAGATGAATGTTGTCCGGTTTAATATCGCGATGAATGATATTCATGCGATGCAGTGAACCCAAGGCCTTGCCCAAGCGAATGCCAATTTGCACCGCATCGGTAATCGAGAAATGCCGGTCATGTTGTAAATGTTGTTGCAGCGTCGCCCCTTGATGGAAGCTCATCACGTAATACAAAAAATGCCGCTCTTTGCCGGATAGCGGCAACACTTGCGGGAAATAGCGTGACACGATGGACTTGGCCAACCATTCTTCGACCAGCAAACCTTCGCGGCTCGGCATGTCATCACGCAAAGCGGGCGGCAAGGTCTTGAGCACCCACTGCTGCTGGGTGGTGACATGTTTCACCTGATACAGCAAAGAGCTTTGCGATTCATGTAATAGCTGCAAGACCTCGAAGCCATCCAGCACTTGCCCCGTTTTTAAACGCTCAGGCACGGCAAGATGCTTGGCTTCCGCGCTTGCATAATGACGGTTGGTTGCACCCGGTTGATGCACTTTGACAACCATCGCGGTAGCATTATCCTGACCTTTTTTGATCGTAACTTGCTCGATCAGTTTGTCGGCGATCTGCTGCGGCGCATGTTCCGCATCGAGCAAAGTCTGTATCGCCTTATCGCCCAACACTTCCCAAACGCCATCGGACACCAACAAGAAAACATCACCCGCTTGCAGCACATCATCCAGATAGTCCAGCAGCAGATGTTGATCCATTCCCATGGCGCGTTTCAACACATGTTGCATCTCCGGTTTATCCCAGACGTGATCCACCGTTAACTGCCGCAACTTGTGATCGCGCAACAAATAAACACGGCTGTCGCCGACATGCGCGACCACGAAACGATCACCGTGCAACACCACCGCACTCAGCGTGCTCATTAAATGGTGAGAGTCGTATTGAGAGAAACTCTGCGCCAACAACCAGCGGTTGATTGCCCGCAATACCCGGTCAAATGAATAGGGGATCGCCCAAGTATCCGGGGTCGCGTAATAGTCAGCTAACAGGCCACGCACGCTGTATTCGGCCGCCTCACGTCCGCCACCACTACTGCCTACACCATCGGCCAGTGCCGCCACGATTCCTTTGGCTTCCAGCACCTCGCCTTGCGGCGTGACAATGCCGCAGAAGTCTTCATTGGAAGCTCTTGTTCCTATCGCGCTGGCATAGCCGCTGCTGATTTCAAGTGTCATGCCGTGATTAAACCCAATCAAATTTTCGCTGCGGTTAAATGCGATGCGCCCCAAGTCGTGCGCCAGCGAGTTTTAACGCTCATCAGTCCGAGCGAGGCCAGCACAGTCAAGCCGGCAAAAATCAGGAAACCGTATTGATAGTTACCGGTCAACTGTTTGGCATAACCCAAACTTGATGCCAGATAGAAGCCGCCGATGCCGCCTGCCATACCAACCAAGCCGGTCATTACGCCGATCTCTTTGTGGAAACGCTGTGGTACCAACTGGAACACCGCGCCATTACCTGTTCCGAGGGCGAGCATCGCGGCGATGAACACTAGCAATGACATCCATGCCTGCGGCAAATTCAGACTCACGATCACCAGAGAAATTCCGGCCAGCACATACATAAACGAAAGGGTGCGTATGCCGCCGATACGGTCCGCCAACATACCGCCCAAGGGTCTCACCAGCGAACCGGCGAACACACAGGCCGCCGTGAAATAACCCGCCATCACCGGACTCAGTCCATATTGCGCATTGAAATAAATCGTCAACGAAGCCGCCAATCCCACGAAGCCGCCGAATGTCACGCTGTAAAAAAACATGAACCACCAGGCATCCTTGTCTTGCAGCACTTTCAGATAATCCGCCAGTGATTTTGGCGGCGGACAATTCGGGCTATTTTTAGCCATTGCCAAATAAACGAAGAACACCACTGTCAACGGTATCGCGGCCAAGCCAAACACATTCTGCCAACCGTAAATCGACGCCAGCAGCGGCGCAAACAAAGCGGCCAGCACGGTGCCGGAATTACCCGCCCCGGCGATGCCGAGCGCCGTGCCCTGATGCTCGGGCGGATACCAGCGTGATGCCAGCGGCAACGCCACCGCAAAAGCCGCACCCGCCACGCCCAGAAACACACCTAATACCAGCACTTGCTGGAAGCTATGTACGCCCAGCCACCAGGCGAGAAGAAGTGCCACGATTACGACCACCTGCCCGATTGCGCCGGCCAATTTGGGTTTGAGATGATCTACCATCACGCCCATCACCAAGCGTAACAGCGCACCGGATAACACAGGGGTCGCCACCATCAAGCCTTTTTGCGCTGCGCTCAGTCCCAGGTCATTGGCGATTTGTACGCCCAACGGCCCCAATATCACCCACACCATAAAACTTAAATCGAAATATAAAAATGCCGCGAACAAAGTCGGCCTATGTCCTGCCTGCCAAAATCCTGATTTCATTTCACGCGCTCCAATCTGATATTCAAAAATAAATAGGCAAGCAAATCCTGTGCCAGTACATTAAAGCCATTTA
Source organism: uncultured Gallionellaceae bacterium (assembly GCA_964532405.1). Classification (GTDB taxonomy): domain Bacteria; phylum Pseudomonadota; class Gammaproteobacteria; order Burkholderiales; family Gallionellaceae; genus PALSA-1006. The sequence goes on from CAZHIC010000026.1 coordinate 29,871, forward strand.
TATTCAATCCGTCCCCTGAGTAACCCGCGCCTAAGCAGAAATTCTTTGGCGTGATAACGCACCAGTACAAGGCGAAACAGACGCCTCCGCATCAATTTAATGCAGGCGTGAAAGAAACCCTGGGGCATAGGTGAAGTATCGAGAAAGCCCCGTTTAATTTCAGGCTAACAACTCTTCTAGGTCATTACTGAGTTCGGATAGTGGGGGCATTTTGTTCAGCATGATGTAAGGGTCGAGGCCAAGTTGGGCCGCCACCTCTGTTGGGCAGGTGGCACGAACCTCATCTAGAGGCAAATTGTTCTCATTCGTCCGGGCAAACCACGCTGCCAGATGAATAATGGCGGCCATGCGGTTGAGTGGTGGGTGCTCCAGCGGTTTAGGGAAAGCGCGAATTGCGTCAGAAAATGTGTCCGGAAACTTCCAGCGTGAGGCCAGTTCAGCGCCGACCTCTGCATAATCATAACCGAATGATGCCCGCTCCACGTCGAAACGCCCCGCATCAAAAGGGCTGATGGTTTTGTCTATCAGCAGGATCTGATCGGGCATGGCGGCGTGGATGACCAGTTGGCCGATGCCGTGTGTCATTCCGACAGTAAAGGCCTGATCGGAATTTTCATCCGCCTCTTGTGCAAGCCATTTTGCGGCGACAGCCGTATTCAGGCTGTAACGCCAGAACTGTTTCAGATCAAGGCCGGGGGCTGATTTAAAGCCATTCACCAAGCCACTGCTGATTACCAGCGTGCGCACGGTTACAAAGCCAAGCATCGTCACGGCCTCATTCACGGCGCTGATGCTGCGCGAAACTTGGTAATAAGCCGAATTAGCCAAGCGCAGCAGTTTCGCGCTCAATACCGGATCAGCCGCCAATTTGCGGGCTATATCATCAGCGGAAACGTGCTCGTCGTTGAAGCTGCTTATTAAATCCTGAACTACTTTGGGTGCGGCGGGAAGGGCATTGGGTCGCTGAAATAGTGCTTCCATATCCATGGATATATCCTCTGATCGTTGTTCTATTTATTGGGCGGAACTATATATCCAATTCAAAAGCATGGGCAATCATTTTGCTGTTGTGCCGGCAAGGGAGCGATAGCCCCGATCAGCCTTTATTTTTTTACAAGGCGGATGTTCGCGGCCACTACCATAAGACTCAGGGCATCCTCTGGTCAAAACAAATAATGGTAAAATGACGGTTCGTTGTAGCAACCAGAAGTAAGGGTTCTGATCGCCCATGCCATTAACTCCGAATCCAGCAACCGTTATGCCAAGATGAGTACAATGAATTCCTTTGCCCAAGCCATGTTCGACGAGGACTTGGTGCTTTCCCTCAGGCAGGAGACAGTCGACACACTCACCGTATTGTTGGTCGAAGATGAAAAATCCCAAGCCATGCTGATTGCCGCGCTGCTCGAACAATATGGGCATAAAGTGCATATCGCTCACACTGGGGGACAGGCTATCGAGATGTTCAGACAAATCAAGCCAAGCCTGGTATTGATGGATGCTGACTTGCCCGGAATGAGTGGCTATGAAGCCACCAAGGCGATTCGTGACGAGCACAAGGAGTGGGTTCCAATCATCTTCCTTAGCGGGCGTTCAGAAATGGCCGACCGGCTATATGCGCTAAAAATGGGGGGGGACGATTTTTTCCCAAAGCCGGTCGATCCGATTGAGCTCGTTGCGAAAATGAACGTTATGAGTCGCATTCATCGAATGCAGCAACAGCTCAACCAATACGTGGCCACGCATGAAGCAGAAGATGAACTTGCCGCCTACGTGATGGAGCACTACCTGAATGCGAACCAGAATGATCCGAGGGTGGGATATTCAATTCTGTCAGCGTCGCATCACTTTAGCGGTGACGCGATTTCTGTGGCCGGAACCCCAAACGGTGGCCTGAACGTGATGATGGTAGATGCCATGGGACATGGCTTGCCTGCGGCCATAAATGCTTTACCCGCGATACAGGCATTCTATGCGATGTCAAAAAAAGGCATGCCGCTAGACACTTTGGTTCCCGAAATAAATGACAAAATCCGCGAACTTTCCCCGACGGGACGCTTTCTGGCGGGAACATTTCTACATCTGAATAATTTGAATTCTGAGCTTACCGGCTGGATAGGCGGCACGCCGAAAATTTATTTGTATTGTGAAGGGAAAGTCCAGTCGTTCAGTTCAGACAACCTGTCACTTGGCATACTGCCTTCTAGCGAACTCGATTTTAAATTCTTCAGCACTCCATGGACAGACAAATCAATGTTGGTGACCTGTACGGACGGCGTGCTTGAATCTCAAGGGGCGGATGGCAACGAGCTGGGAGATAATTGGATTCGCGGTGTTATTCAAAAATACGGCAACACTTTGGACAAGATGCTGTTTGACACGGCTTGGAAAGAAAGCTTGGCAGGCAACAAGCCACACGACGATGCTTCAGTGCTGATCATTAGCCAAGACATTGCTAAATCTTAAGGCGGGCGTTTACACGTCCGCCCCTAAAGTATTTAATTTCCCCGGCCAGTCACTATTTGCAAAAACCGAGGCGAATACGTAGCGATTGCGGCCAGCCTTCTTGGCGGTATACATCGCCTGATCTGCCTCTCTAATTAATTCCTCCGCCCCATGCAAGCGGTCAGAACAAAAGGCAATGCCGATACTTGCACCAACCGACACAGATGTAGCGTCAAGTTCGATGGGCTGGTTGATTACGTCGATCAAGCGCTGACTCAATATTGCGGCATGTCTTTCGTCCGACATATCCGGGCAAATCATCATAAACTCATCGCCTCCTATCCTTGCGACCGTGTCATTGGCGCGCATCACTTCGGATATGCGCGCAGCGACCGTACATAACACCGTGTCTCCGGCCTCATGCCCATTAGTGTCATTGACTTGTTTGAACCCATCCAGATCCATGAGCAGCACAGCCATGCTGCCCTTTCGGCGCCGGGCGGACGCGAACTCCCGCTCCAGTGCGTCATCGAATTCTCTACGGTTGAACAATCCGGTCAATGGATCGCGTATTGCCAATTCCGCGAAATGACGACTAAGCTTGAATGCATTATTGGACAGGCCATGCAAACGGCGCACGATCATCAGGAAATTAAGCAAGGCAAGAAAGAACACCCCAGCCTGTACTCTCTGGAGCATATTGGCTCGCGCCGTGGAATCACTTTCCATATTAGAAGCGAGACGATTCATCAGGTCGAGCAATTGCAGATTATTTTGCAGCATCTGTTTGCCCATCAACTCGATCGCAACATGAGGAATGGGGGTCTCACGGCCAGTGAAAGGCAAGATATTTTCGCGTACCGGCTTCCAGATTCGCAGCGCCTGGCTTACCAAAATCGCAGACTGTCCGGGTTCTACCCCGCGCAGCGCAACCAGTCTCCCATCACTGCCCACTACCGTGCCACCACTTTCAAAGGCGGACAGCGTCTGGTCGAACTGGTGAATGGCGTCGCGAAGTTCGTTCTCGATAGTGCGGCTGCTCTCCGCAGCGTTTGGCTGGTGGAGCTGGAGTAGCGTCTTGGTGATGCGCTGCGAAAGCATACGCTGACGACCGGCCAGATTGATAGAGACAGCATAATGTGCCACCTCGCTGGCGATCCAGAAGTTGATCGCCAGCACCGAGAGATCGAGAAGAATGAACGAGAAAATTGCACGGGAAAATTTTTTTGAATCAAACTGGCTCACCTGACATTCCTCCACTCTGTGTTGAACGATAGTAATAATCAGTCGAAAATAATCGGCCATCACCGCACTGCACAGGGCGGTTAGACTGCGCTAATTCACCCTAGAAAAAGGTGCGCCAGCACAAACTGGCAAGCGATAGTTGGTGAAA
>CAZHIC010000027.1:0-32193 GCA_964532405.1 uncultured Gallionellaceae bacterium
CAACTCCGAAAAATACTCTATGAAACTGGTGGTCATCTGACTTTTCTCGCGAAAAGTATAAAGATGCCAGATTAGCCTATTGTTTGTAAACAATTTTTAATGCGTTTGTCCTGATGTACGTCGATTTCCTCTCCTTTGCACCCCATGTCCACCCCACTTATTTTGAGCAGGCAGCATCAGGCTTCAAATTGTCAGTAAGGGCGGGGATAACCAATGCGCGAAAAAGAGAATTGATTTCTTTGGGGGCGAGAGGGTGTTTATATTGAAACCACCAGGTGATTACTGCGATAAATGTTGCCCCTAGAAAATCTATAAATAAATCGAATGGAATTCCTGAAGCAGAAGTTTTGTTATAAAGAGGCCGCGCTTCTTTCTTCATGAGTTGCACAATTATGTCTTCCAAGTTTCTGCTTACAATAGTCCAGCCATGCCCGCCAGCGAGCGAAATAAATACGTCTTTATGGTCATGCGCGTGCTCAAACATCGCCAGGCTAAAACCAATTACCTTTTCATAGCTGTGCGCGGATGTACTTGCTGCCGTTTTTTGAGCAGCTTGCAGAAATTCTCGTAACCCCTGAAGACCGTCAACCAGCAGCTCGTTTTTGTCGCGATAGTGCGTATAAAAAGTCGAGCGGCCTATGTCTGCCCGATCCAGTATTTCCTGCACCGCAATAGATTCGTAGCTTTTCTCGTTCATCAGAGAAATCAATGCTGCGCTAAGTGCCTTGCGCGTCTTTTGAGTACGGCGGTCTCCGGTCATTTTTTTCATAGCTCACTCCTCGCATATCGAAATGGTGAACAAAACGCATGGTTTTGTCCGTTCCTGAACAGAAGCCATGGCGGATGTTCTGTCATTCCCTCTTTTCGGCCATTATATTCCTAACATGAACTTGTGTTCATTTTCTAACACGTATCCAGAAAGGATGGTTTGTGATGATAGCCAGCATGCCGCAAGCGTCTCAAGAAGTTAATTTCGGACTTGCTCATTTTGAAAAATGGGCAATCTCGATTACGTTTTTTATTTTCTGCATTTCCTTATCTTTTTCCGGGGGAGCGCTTGCCGCCGATGTGACCGCCACCCTGTCCATTCAAGCGGGCGGTTTTGCCCACCCGCGAGGGCATGCCATCGCGAGTTTATTTCGTGCAGAGGATGATGTGTTAAAGCACGGCACCGCCTATCGGAAAGCAACGGCGGAAATTCACGATGGCCGAGCGACCTTCAGTTTCCCCGACCTGGCTTACGGTACTTATGCCGTAAACGTGTTCCACGATGAGAACGACAACGGGACGCTGGATCATAACGTATTCCATTTTCCGGGCGAGCCGCTCGGCTTTTCCAACCATTTCAGTCTTGGCTTGTTTTCCGGTATGCCTAGTTTTGAAAAAATGAAATTTCAATTTTCGGCGGACACGGGTGTTGTCGAGATCGTCGTTAAGTGAGGGAGCGATCATGATTTTTTTCGAAATCGCCAGAAACAACTTGCGCCGCAACCGGCGGCGCACTCTCTCCACGCTGGCGGCGATCGCGGTGGGCGTGAGCATGGTGGTGTTCGTCAACGGCGTCACCCAGGGCATTTCCGCGAACATGTCGGATGCGCTGGTCAACCAGATCGACGGCCATGTGCGTATCCAGCACCGCGATTACAAAAAATATTTTATTTCCGGGCAGGAAAAAATCCTGATCCCGGATTTTCGCGAACTCAAAGCAGAGGTGATGAAGAATCCGCATGTGCGCGCCGTCATGCCGCGCGTGGCGATGGTCGGTCTGATGGGCAATAACGACAAAAGCAGCACCTTTTTCGCATTCGCATCCGATCTTTCGACGCTGACCACGGTGTTGCCGGACTACGGCAAAAATCTGGTCGCCGGACAACTGCTGTCGGAAAGCGATCCTGACGGCGTGCTGGTGGGGCGCGCGCTGGCGAAGAACCTCAAATTGAACATCGGGGACGAATTGGTGCTGATTTCCAAAACCATGCACGGCGAAAACAGTAACGCGCTGGTGCATGTGCGCGGTGTGGTGACCTTCCCGCCCGACGATGTGCTCGAACAAAGCCTGATGTTCACCACCTTGGGCAAAATGGTGAAAGAAAATCTGCTGGATCTTGGCAACAGTGCAACCCAGCTGGTAGTGCGCATCGACGATACGAAGAATGTTCCTGAAGTCGAGGCAGAGCTCAACCATTATTTCGAATCGCACGGCATGCCCTGGCAGGTCGTGCCCTGGTATGAGAACGGGGTCTATAGCCGCATGGTCGCGATGTTCGACGGCATCAGCAGCCTGATTTCCGTCATTCTGATTTTGATGGTCGGCGTGGTCACGAGCAACGCGCTGCTGATGACGTTCTTCGAGCGCATCCGGGAAATCGGCACGATGCGCGCCATCGGCATGAACAAGAGCGATGTGTACCGCTTGCTCTATACCGAATCGGCCATCGTCGGCATCAGCGGTGCGCTGCTCGGATTAACCGTCGGCGTGGCGCTAGTGTTGCTGGGGCAGTATTTCGGCATACCGCTGGGCGGCTTCGTCAACCAGGTCGTGCATCCGGTACTGAATCCCTCCAGCCTGGCGGTGTCGGTGGCGGCGCCCATCGTCTGCATCATTATCGCAGCCTACATACCGATACGCGCCGCGACCCGGATGAGCGTCATCGAATCGTTGAATCATCACTGAACATGGGGCACGACATGACACTTTTTTACATGGCCTACAAAAACCTGTGGCGTAACCGGCGCCGCACGTTGTTGACCGAAATTTCGATTTTATTCGGGGTGCTGGTGATTATCGGCTCGGGAAATTTCATCAACGGCATGCAGCGCGACTGGGCTCAGTTCGAGATCAATTCCAACACTGGCGCATTCCAGATCGAACACCGCGATTATCAGGACCTGCGCAAATCCGAGCCGTTAAAGGTGACGCTGGAAAACGGCACTGCACTGGTGGATAAAATTTCTAAAATGCCCGGCGTGCGCGCGGCCTACGGCAAGCTGAATTTTTCCGGCATGGTGAGCAGCGGACTGAAGAGCACTTTTTTCGATGGCCGGGCGATTGACGTTGCAGGGCAACGCAAAACCCTGACACAGCAGAGCGACCTGATCGTCGCGGGCAAACCGCTTAACGACAGCACGGGCGGGGTGATCCTCGGCGCCGACCTGGCAGACATGCTGGGCATCAAGATCGGCGACCCGGTCACGATCGTGGTGCAGACTTTGCATGGCGGACTCAACCTGACCTACGGCACGCTGGTGGGCACCAAGAATGGCCGACATTTCCCCTCCTCGACTTATCTGGAAATGCCGTTGGGCGACGCGCAAAAATTGCTGCGGGTGCATGACCGCGTATCGCAGGTGGTGGTGGGCGCGGATAATTTCGACGACATCCCCGCCCTGATGCAACGGGTCGAAGCCGGGTTGCACGGCGGACACGGATCGTTGGTGCTGCGGGCATATCCCGAACTGATCCCGATCTACTCCAGGGCAATCCCCTCGTTCAAGCTGATTTCCCTCGTCGTCGGCCTCGTGCTGTTTATTCTGGTCGGCGGTGGCATCGGCAACGTGATGGCGATGACAGTGATGGAACGGAAAAGAGAAATCGGCACGCTGCGCGCCATCGGCATGGAAAAAAACCAGGTGCGGCGCTTGTTCCTGAACGAGGGTTTAATCATCGGCAGTATCGGCGCATTGGTCGGCCTGCTGCTGGCCAACGGACTGACCTTGCTGATCGCGGCGCACGGCGGCGTCCCGCTGCCCCCACCACCCGGAACCAGCCAGGCCCTGTCCATCATCCCGCAAATGAGTCTGGCGACGAGCCTGTTGGGCGTGTCCATGCCGGTGCTGGTGAGCGTGCTGGCGGCCTGGTGGTCGGCATCCGCTGCGGCAAATTTAAATCCTGTTGAAGCATTGATGGAGTCATAACATGAAATTTACTCGAATTGAAAAAGTGCAATCCCTGCTGCTGGCTGGCGCACTGATGATCTTTGCGCCGCTTACCGGCTACGCCGAGCCCAGTACATCGCAGATGCCCGGTGCCTTACAAATATTAGACCGCGCCGACGACAAATGGGACCTCAATCTCAAGAACGCCACGACCGAAGTGGAATTGCTGGTCTACCGGGAAAACGAGTTGCGCAAGACTTACCGCATGAAGCTAAAATATCAGGACACCGATCATGTGCTGGCGGAAACGACTTATCCGCCGCGCAACGAGGGCGAAAAAATGCTACAGGCGGGGCGCAGAAACTATTGGTTGTTCCTGCCCAACATCAACCGCGCGGTGCGCATCTCGGAATCCAACAGCCTGTCCAACAGCGATTTTTCCAACACCGATCTGCTGTCACCGCGCTTGAGCAATGAGTACACCCCGACCCTCGTTGGCACGGAAAAACTGGGCGAGGTGGAAACCTATAAACTCGAACTGCTGGCGAAAGACGAGAGCACCCCATATGCAAAAATCGTTTACTGGGTGCGCCAGGCCGATTTTTTTCCGCTGCGGCGCGATTACTACACCTTTTCCCAGCAACTGCTGAAGCGTCTGGACATCAAGGCCTCGAAGCCGGATACGCAAGCGCCGGACACCTTCGTCATGAGCAGCGTGCTGGAACGCGACAAGAAAACCGTGATCCGCTACCTCAAGCAAACGCACGGCTCAGGTTTCCCGCCGGAAACCTTCCGCGAAACCGCGCTGATGAAGCGCTGAGCGAGTATAAAAATGAATACTCCTATTCCATTTATCTCAGATGATTTATTTGGCTCAAACCCCTCCCAGCCTCCCCTTGTCAGGGGAGGAGCGCGATTTGCTCTCCCCCTGACAAGGGGGAGTTGGAGGGGGTTTGGTTCTAACGGACTATTGGGGTTTATGCTGGCAGCGTTCGCGCTGTCAGCCCTGCTCGCGGCGAGTGTCCGGGCGGAATCATTGCCTGACAAATCAGCCCCCTTCGGCAACGACGATCCATTCGCCGTGCTCGGCATCAATGACCCAGCAACACCGAATGAGATACTGCGCGCCACGCGCATCAAGACGGAAGGTTCGCTGTTTCTCAGGAGCGTCTACAACAATCTCAACCAGGACTCGCGCGTCAACCCCGGCAACCGCGTCATACAACTGGATAAGCAGAGCCCGGTTTTTGAAACAAGACTGACCGCGAGCCAGCACCTGGACGAGGCGCAGCAATGGCGCTGGCTACTCAAAGGGTTCGCGTCCAACGCGAGCTACATCGACCAGTACGGGATGCAGAATCAAGGCGGGCGTGTAGACGAATTGTTCGTGGACCGGAAGGGCGCAGGCTGGTTCGCCAGTCTGGGCAAACGCCGCATCAACTGGGGGCATGCTCAGGGGTTCAATCCGGTCAATGTGGTGGTGCCCCCGCGCGACCCGAGCAACCCTGGACGCGAGACCGAAGGGCAGCCGATGCTGTGGGTGAATAATGTGGGCAGCGCGGGATCGGTAGATGTGATCGCCACGCGCAATTATGACCGCAACTACGCCAGCGACCAGAACCGCTGGGGCGTCAAGTGGGGCTACACCGGAGCGAAAAGCGACTACGCGCTGTATTACTTCGATGGCGAGCGTTACCGTGACGGGCGCGCTTACGAACAGATGTTGGGCGCATCCTTCTCCGCAGACGTATATCCGGGCGTCACGGCTTATATGGAAACGGCGCGCTTCGGCAACAACTACCGCAACTACTATGACGCCGACGGCGCGATTATCCAGAATAACGGCGCGTACTGGCAAACCGTCGCGGGGGCCACGCTCAACCTGGGCGGCAAGCGCAACCTCGTCGCCGAATACTTGCGCAACGATCAAGGCTACTCCGCAGCGGAACGCCTGAATTATTTTCAGGCTGCCGACCTGCAACTCGCCGGCGGCCTGCCCACAGGAATCCCGCGCGATTACAAATTGACCGGGATGAACCGGGACTATCTGCTGGTGCGCTATCAGGACGAGTGGCGCGAACGCTACACCGGGGAAGTGAGCGTGCTTGCGGCAGCGGATCGCTCGTATTCGCTGCGGGCGCAGGGGAACTACGCCATCTCGGATTACTACGAACTGCGGCTAGTCTTGCTGCAAAACCGGGGCGAGCGCGACAGCGAATTCGGCAACAGCCCGGTAAGTAACGCGCTGGAACTTAGTCTAGGCGCAAATTTTTAAATAAGGTCAATTTTTAATGGAGATCAGGACATGAGCATCAAACTGAAATCGGTGGGCAAGACTTACCAGCTCGGACAGATCACCGTGCATGCGCTGCGCGACGCGTCGCTCGAAATCGACCAGGGCGAATTCGTCGCCCTAGTCGGGCCATCCGGCAGCGGCAAATCGACCTTGCTGCAACTGATGGGCGCGCTCGATCAGCCCAGCAGCGGCGAGGTGTGGGTGGATAACCAGCCCGTCAATCAATTGAACGACCACGAGCTGGCAAAATTACGCCGCGACCGCATCGGGTTTATCTTCCAGTCCTTCAACCTCATTCCGGTGTTGAGCGTATTCGGCAACGTCGAACTGCCGCTGGTGTTGCAGAAGGTAGCCAAGCAGGAACGCCATGACCGGGTGTACGCGATGCTGGAGCGCGTCGGCCTGTCCGACCGCGCGCTGCACAAGACCGAGGAACTGAGCGGCGGCCAGCGCCAGCGCGTGGCCATCGCCCGTGCGCTGGTCACCAACCCGACCATCGTTTTGTCGGACGAACCCACCGCCAACCTGGACTCGAAGACCGGCGAAGAAATCCTAGCCCTCATGCGACGTTTGAATGAGGAACAGCAAGTCACGCTGCTGTTCGCCACCCATGACCCCAAGATCGTCAAACACGCGAAACGGGTGGTCAGCATTCTGGATGGGCGCATCAATGGAGATCAGCGGGTGACTGCCTGACAGGCCGATATGGGGCCACATCCCGCTTTAGGACGAGCGCGGTTTGCCTGAACCAACCAGCGGTATCGAAGAACTGAATATACAGTTTCAATTAACGCAGCAAGTTGGACGAATTACATTTACGGATTCAATTTTTGGATGTGAGAAGAACCTACGTTGAGAAATCAGGAGCAGAAAATGAAAGAAAGAATGAAATCATCTTTGACAGTTCTGGCAGTGATAGCGGGTGTCGTTCTGATTATGTATTTTTTGGGCACCAAGGCGGTCGATTTCATAGCCAAGATGCACGGTGGTTAAAATTTAGCCGCCGCGCTCTCGTCCCTCATACGCAGAGCTTCTTCGATATCCACCGATACCACCTTGGAAACACCGCGTTCCTGCATGGTCACGCCGACCAGTTGCTGCGCCAATTCCATGGTGATCTTGTTATGGCTGATGAAGATGAACTGGGTATGCACCGCCATTTTCTTGATGAGGTTGCACAGGCGTTCGGTGTTGGTGTCGTCCAACGGCGCATCCACTTCGTCGAGCAGACAGAATGGAGCGGGGTTCAGCTGGAACAGGGAGAATACCAGCGCGATGGCGGTGAGCGCTTTTTCGCCACCCGATAACAGATGAATAGAGGAGTTCTTCTTGCCCGGAGGATGCGCCATCACTTGCACACCGCTGTCGAGGATCTCATCACCGGTTAGCACCAGACGCGCATCGCCGCCGCCGAACAGCACGGGGAACAGTTCGGCCAGATGACGGTTGACCTCGTCATAAGTCGCCATCAGCAGATCGCGCGATTCTTTGTCGATGCGGCGTATCGCGTCTTCAAGCGTTTCCATCGCCTCGTTCAAGTCTTGCGCTTGAGCGTCCAGATAAGTCTTGCGCTCTTGTGCCGTCTGCAACTCGTCCAGCGCCGCCAGATTCACCGCGCCGAGCGCGGTGATGGTGTCGCTCAAACGCGCCAGCTCTGTTTGCAACGCGCCCGGCCTTGCCGGACTACTTTCCAGATGGGATAACAACGGCGCTTCGTCCACGCCCTGCAACTGCTCCGCCCATTGCTCGAATTGCAGACGCGCTTCCTGTTCCTTGAGCGCGATTTCGTTTACTTTTTCGCGGAGTGGGTTGAGCTTCTGTTCGCACAGCATGCGCTCTTGTTCCAGCTTGTTCAGGTTCAGCGTGGCATGTTCCAGCACATTGCGCGCTTCGGCCAACGCCTGTTCATGCAGCTGACGCTGTTGCAACGCGGCCTGCAATTGCTGCTGATTGACGTCGTCGCCCATGTTCGCCAGTTCATGGCGGGTGTGCGCCAGCGCGACTTCCAATTGCGTCAATGTGGTGACGCTGTGTTTTATGTTGTGGTCGAGGTCGCCGATCTTATCGACGCAGGTCTTGGCAAAGAAGCGCGCTTCCTGCAATTCATGCTGGGCTTTTTGCGAACGCTCGCGCTGCTCGCGCAGTTTCGCGTCCTGTTCAAACGATAATCGGCGCGCCTGTTCGGCTTCTTCCTGATGCGTCGCCATGTCCTCGCGCAAAATCAGCGTGCGTTCGGCGATCTCTTCCAGTTGACGCTGCTCCTCGTTGGCATGCTCCGCCAACTCTTGCATCTCCTGCGCGATCTGCATCCGGCGCTCGTGGCTGCGCTCATTGGCTTGCGTCAATTTGAGTATCTGCATTTGCAGCGCGTGTTGGCGTTGCTGCAATTCGCTGCCGGATGAACGCAGCGGGCCGATGCGGCTTTCGATGGCGTGGTATGCCTCCTCCGCCTGCACCACGAGCTGCTTGCCCTGATCCAAAGATGCGGCTTGTTGTTGCGCTTCGAGTTGCAGATTTTCGATCTCGCGCTGGCGCGCCAGCACGCCGTGCAGCTGGCTGTCTGGCGCATGGAACAACACGCTGTGAGCGCCGACCAGATGACCTTGCGCTGTCACCAGCCATGCGCCTGCGGGCAGATTCGCGCGTTGCGCTAAAGCTTGCGCCAAGTCGGCAACCGCATAAACACCGGACAGCCAATCTTCCACCACCGGAGCCGCTTGTTGGTCTTCGCAGCGGACATAGTTAGCCAGAGGCGTCAGTCCCGCATGGGATTGAGGCGCTGCACTGCGTGCGCCGTTGGCGGCGAACACCGCCAATTTAGCCGGAGGCACATCGCTCCAGCTCGCCGTATCTTCTAGGCGCGACAGAGCCAGCGCGTTCAAGCGCTCGCGCAGCACCGCTTCCAGCGCATCTTCCCAGCCCTGCTCGATGCGCACCGCTTGCCACAGGCGCGGAGCATTATCCAACTGGTGTTTAGCCAGCCAGCTCTTTAAATCTTTATCGTTGTCGAGTTGCGACTGCAATTGCTTGAGCGCGCTCAAGCGCGCTTCCACTTGGCTCAACTGCCGCTCCAACTCTTGTGCCGCGACGCGCTGGCTGCGCCGTTCGCCATCGGCCAGCGGCAACTGCTCTTGCAGTTGCGCCAGCATTTCCTGCTGCGCCTCATGCGCCACCCGCATCTCGGCGATCTCTTGTTGCGCCTGTTCCAGTGCCTCGTTATTGGGCTGCGGCAGATTGTCCTGTTCGAGCTGCAAGCGCGATTTGCGTCCGCCCAATTGCTGCAAATTGCTTTGAATATGTCCGCGCTGCGTTTCGGCCAATTGCAATTGCTGTTGCGCCAGCAATTGTTCGCGTTGCACGGTGTTGTGGCGCTCTTGGGCGGCACGCGCGGCATCCTCTACGCGCGGCAGATGTTGCGCTTCGTTCTCGGCGTGATTCTCGCTGATCTCGACGCGCACGGCGGCTTCCTGCTGTTGCTGCTGCCAATGCGCCAACAGCGACTGCAAGCCCTGTAGTTGGCTGCGCTGCTGCTCGATCTGGCGCTCGCCATTGGCGATCTGTTGCGCCATACGGTTGCGCTGCTCGTTCAAAAAAGCGATCTGCTGTTCCAGTCGCGACACTTCGGCATTGGTGGTGTACAGGTCGCCCTGCTTGGCATGCAGCGCATCCGCCAGCGCAAAATGCTCGCTGCGCGCGCTCTCCAATTGGCTTTCCACTTCGCGCAACTTGGCGATCTCGGCTTCGAGCTCGTTCTTGGTTTTTTCAACTTGTTGCGACAAACGCGCCCGGCGCGACTCCGCTTCTTGCTTGTTCACCAGCCACAACAAACGCTGCGTCATTTCACGCTGGGCTTCCAGCTCGCGATACTGTTTTGCCACTACGGCTTGCTCGCCCAGATGCCCCAGCTGTTTGTCGAGTTCTTGCAGGATGTCGCCGACGCGCAACAGGTTGTCGCGGGTGTCGCCCAGGCGCAACTCGGTCTCGCGGCGGCGGTCGCGGTATTTGGAAACGCCCGCCGCCTCTTCCAGAAACACGCGCAACTCTTCCGGCTTGGCCTCGATGACGCGCGAGATCATGCCTTGTTCGATGATGGCGTAGGCGCGCGCGCCCAAACCGGTACCAAGGAAGATGTCGGTGATGTCTTTGCGCCGCACATGCTGATTGTTGATGTGGTAGCTGGAATCGCCGTCGCGCTGCAGCACGCGCTTGATGGAAATCTCGGCGTAGCTCGACCACTGCCCGGCGGCCTTACCCAGCGAGTTGTCGAAAATCAGCTCGACGCTGGCGCGCGATACCGGCTTGCGATTGCCGGAACCGTTGAAAATGACGTCCTGCATGGATTCGCCGCGCAAAGCCGAGGCGCGCGACTCGCCCAGCACCCAACGCAAAGCATCAATGACATTCGACTTGCCGCAGCCGTTCGGCCCGACGACGCCCACGAGCTGTCCGGGCAGCGCGATGTGCGTGGGATCGACAAAGGATTTAAATCCGGCCAGCTTGATATGGGATAGACGCAATTTGATTCAGGCTAACGATATAATGCGCGGCATTCTAACCTAGGCTGGGCAACACAACAAAATGACCACTCAACCGAATAAGACACTAGAGACTTTCCCCAACCCGCAACCTGCCCGCGATTACCATATCCACATGGAAATCCCAGAGTTCACCTGCCTGTGCCCCAAGACCGGCCAACCCGATTTCGCCACCCTGATCCTAGATTACATCGCCGATGAGCAGTGCGTGGAACTGAAGAGCCTCAAGCTGTATATGTGGTCGTTCCGTGACGAAGGGCATTTCCACGAGGACGTCACCAACCGCATTCTGGACGACCTGGTCGCCGCGACCCAGCCGCGTTTCATGCGCCTCACCGCCAAGTTCTACGTGCGCGGCGGCATCTTCACCAACGTGGTGGCAGAACATCGCAAACCCGGCTGGCAACCTGCGCCGTTTATCGAACTGAGCCAGTTCGGCACACAATTGAACACACGCGGTTGATCCCGCCCCAATTCAGCACTAATAGCTATGTATTCGTGCTTATCGGGTTAACACGACCGGACGGCAACACCAAAGGGCACGGGCATGGGCGCTGTTCCGCAACGCGTAGTGACACGAATTTACTAGCGTCACTTACCTCGGTATTTGTTTTCTGCTTGCGCTGCCAATAATACAATGCGGCAATCGAGAGGCCGTGCCGCCTCGCATAGGCACTCGCTGAAATTGCTTCACGTTTGACGGCGGCTACATGCGCTGTCCAAAATGCTGTTCGATTTTTCATGCTGGCACCGTCTTGTTTGAGATGTGCCAAGCATGCTGATATTTGATTTAGGTAAAAGAGCGTTGTTTATGGCGCGCTTACGCACAACTCAGGAGCGAAGCAGATCGGAGTGCTGCACGCTAAGGCAAAAAAATGCCTGCGAAGCAGACAACACGGGGTTGATTCACCCGCTTTTCAAAAAGGCTTTTGATTCTCGCTTCTATAGAATGGGTTTTTGATTTTCGCCTTAATAGAAGGGGCATTATGATTTTTTCAGGTCGTAAAAAAACCGCCTCAATTTGAGACGGCTCTTTCATATATCGCAGCATTATGCGCACATGGCAGATGCCTACAATTTGAATTCATCAATATTTTCTGAAAAACAAGCGCCTGAAGTTTTCGCTGGTCGCCAGCCCGACCTCTTCCACAGAGACATTGCGCAATTTGGCTATTTCTTCCGCAACATGCTTTACATACGCAGGTTGATTAAGTTTTCCGCGAAAAGGAACCGGAGCCAGATAGGGGGCATCCGTCTCAATTAAAATCTTTTTCAGCGGTATGGATGCGGCGACTTGTTTGATCTGAAGTGCATTTTTGAAGGTTACGATACCTGAGAAAGATATATAGAAGCCCATCTCGATAGCCGCTAATGCTACTTCCAGATTCTCTGTAAAGCAATGCATCACGCCGCCGATCTGCCGCGCATCTTCTTCCTGCATCAAACGCAAAGTGTCCGGCGCGGCTGACCGGGTATGGATGATTAGCGGCTTGCCGCATTCGCGTGCGGCGCGAATATGGGTGCGAAAACGTTCACGCTGCCATTCCAGATCACCTTGCAGGCGGTAATAATCCAAGCCTGTTTCGCCGATGGCGATGACTTTGGGGTGTTGCGCCAAGCGAACTAGCTCCGCCTGTGTCGGTTCGACTTCCAATTCGTAATCGGGATGCACGCCTACCGAGGCGTATAGATTCTCGTGTCCCTCTACCAATTGCAGTATTTGCGAGAATTTTTCCAGTTCCACCGAAACGCACAATGCCTGAGTCACTTGATTGAGACTCATGTTGGACAGTATATCGTCGAGGTTTTCCGCCAACTCGGGAAAATTAAGGTGGCAATGCGAATCAATAAACATATTTTTATGCGCCCGTTGGAGCAAAGACTTGTCGATAGGACAATAAGATGGACTCGAATTGCAGCTTTGGGTTGAGGGGGTGGAAAGCTTCACGCTTCGCTACCTGCAATTCCTTTTGGTAGCGCAACAAACGCATTGACGGGATATTCGCAGACAGTTGCTTTAATACATCCATCTGTTCCGGGAAATACCTGACCTGTCCGGTTAATTTGGCGCTCGCCAAGTCATAGCACCATTGTTGCAAGCAGTGAACGACTTGTACGGGGGCGGAACGTTGCAATTTATCGGCTAGCGCCAACGCATCCATTTGTGCAGGTTGTTGAATGGAGGACAACAGAATATTGATTTCTTCTGTCCCCTCTCTTTCTTCGGCCCAATGCAGTGCCTGTAATGGCGCAAATCCGGATTGCGCCAGGGCATTTTCCGGGTTGTCCACTCCCTGCTGTTTTAGCCATGCAATGCCAGCCTCCCTGTCCGGGGTATTCACACTCAAGCTCAGGCAGCGACTCAAAATGGTGGGTAATAGTTGCTGCGGTTTATGGGTAACCAAGAGGAAGAGCAGTTTTTCCGTGGGCTCTTCCAATGTCTTGAGTAGCGCATTGGCCGAATTGTTATTCATCGACTCTGCCGGATGGATCAGCACAATGCGATATCCGCCCCGATGCGCGGACAGATTGGCAAAGTTTGCCAAGGCTCTAATTTGATCTACGCTGATCTCGCGTGAAGGCTTTTTCCCGCCCTCTTTTTCACTACCATCTTCGATATTGCTAAAGGCATCAGGCTGTACTAAACGAAAATCCGGATGTGAACCTTGCTCGAACCAGTGGCAGGAATCGCATTGGCAACATGGCATACCTGTTGCCAAGGGTGTTTCGCATAACAAGGATTGCACAAAACTGAGTGCCATATCCAGCTTGCCTATGCCTTGCGCCCCCTTGAGCAGCAGTGCGTTCGGCAAGCGGGTGCGCAGCCCTTGCAAGCTTTGCCATGCCTCTTGTTGCCAAGTATAAAGTTCTTTCATATCATATGGATGAAACGATTTTCTCTAGGCTTTTCTGAACTTCATCGAGCGTCTTTTCAGCGTGAATGACGGCGTATCTTGCCGGATTTTTTTGGCAGCGCGCCAAATAGGCTTGGCGCACTTTTTCGAAGAAAGCACCCTGCTCCTGCTCGAAGCGATCCAGCGATAGGTTATTCGCCAAACGTTGGCGCGCGACTTCGATGGGGATATCGAACAGCAAGGTCAGATCGGGTTGCAGGTCGCCATGAACCCATTGCTCCAGCTGCTCCAGCTTATTCAGTGCCACTCCCCTACCCCCGCCCTGATAGGCGAAACTGGCATCGCTGAAACGGTCGGAGATCACCCAGGTGCCGCGTTGCAAAGCAGGGCGAATCACCTGCTCCACATGTTCGCGCCGGGCGGCGAACATCAGCAGTGTTTCAGTTTCGGCATGCATCGGATGATGCAACAATATTTCGCGCAAACGCTCACCCAGAGGCGTTCCGCCGGGTTCGCGCGTGACTATTAAATCAATACCGCGCTGGCGCAAGGCATGGGCAAACCACTCCAGATGGGTGCTCTTCCCCGCCCCATCCACGCCCTCGAAGGTGATAAATTTTGCTTTGCTCATTTTTGGTAACGGTTCACCGCGTTATTGTGCTCGGTCAGCGTGCTGGAAAAATGCGAGCTGCCATTCCCCTTGGCTACGAAATAAAGAGCGTTGGTTTGTGCGGGATGCAACACAGCCTGTATCGCCGCCAGTCCCGGCAAAGCGATAGGCGTAGGCGTCAGCCCTGCGCGGGTGTAGGTGTTGTAGGGCGTATCGTTTAGCAAATCGCGCTTGCGCAAATTACCATCGAATTTGTCGCCCATGCCATAAATCACGGTCGGATCTGTCTGTAGCAGCATTTTTTTACGCAAGCGATTGATGAACACTGCGGCAATCATGCCTCGATCCTTGGACTGCCCAGTTTCCTTCTCTACGATAGAAGCCAGAATCAAAGCTTGATAAGCATTTTCCAGAGGCAGATTGGCCGCGCGGGTATTCCAGCTTGCTTGCAAGTTACGTTGCATCAATTGATAGGCGCGTTTGAGCACAATCAAATCGCTGCTACCGCTAGAAAAATTATAGGTATCTGGAAAAAACAAGCCCTCCGCTTCTTGCTCTGAAGCGCCAATACGTTTCAAAATATCGGCCTCTGACAGGGTTAGGGTATCGTGGCGCAACTTAGGTTCGGCATTCAAAGCAGCACGCAACTGATTGAATGTCCAGCCTTCTATAACGCTTATATCACTTTGCCCCACGCGTCCTTTGCTAATGATGTCCAATAACTTTAAGGGGCTGACCGGCACTTCGATTTCGTAATTGCCCGGTTTAATTTGAGCGGCCTTGCCCAAGCTTCGCGCCAACAAAACGAACAACCAGTCACTGGGTAACACTCCGGCTTGCTGCATTTGGCGGGCGGCGCTCTTCAGGCTACTGCCCTGCTTGAGCGAAAACTCATAAGGCAATTGGGGAAACGGCAGCGGCCGCAAAGCATAAAATCCCGCAAGGCCGACAACAATCACCAGAATGAATACCAGCCACAGCACAAGCTCTTTAATTGGGCTCATGATTCAACCAGTCCTGTATAGTTTGAGCAACGGGGTGATGATGCCAATGGCAGCCTGCAATTTCCTGCACAGGCCACAGGTCGATCACACTGTTTACCAAGAAAACCTCATCCGCATCCAGCAAGTCTTCCAATGTCACATCTATGCTTTTGCACGTCACGCCCTGCTGTGCCGCCCATTCGACAATGCGTTCACGTTGCACTCCAGAGACGCCGCAACGGGATAAGTCCGGGGTGATTATCCCCCCTTGCTTGACCATGAAAATATTGCTGCGCACCCCTTCGATGACATAACCGGACTCGTCTAGCAGCAGCCCCTCGGCAATATCGGGATCGTTCCATTCTGCGGCTGCAAGTACGTTTTCCAGGCGATTGAGATGCTTTACGCCGGCCAAACGCGGCTGATGCCCCAGACGTAATTGACAAACATGCATACGCACACCTGATTTGGAAAATGCTTCCGGAAAAACGGGAGGGGGAGTTAAGCTGAGAACGCGGGTCACCTCTGGCTGATGAGGCGGAGCATAACCCCGTTGCGCCGATCCTCGCGTCACGATGATCTTGAGAACACCGTCTGCCACCCCCTGAATCAGGCGCTCTAACTCATCAAGCAGGAGGGGCTCTGGTGGGCATGGCAAATTGATCGTGCTGCAATCCTTGAACAACTTGGCATAGTGGCGTTGCCACTGCAAGACCTTACCCTCGCGCAATCGTAACGTGCGAAACACACCGTCCCCGTAGAGCAAGCCGCGATCATTTACGCTAATCGTGTCGCAGGGTGCTCCGTTGATTAGCATCTTCACAGCCGGGAATAGTTATTATATTTTGCGAAACACCAGCGAGCCGTTGGTTCCGCCGAAGCCGAAATTATTGTTCACCGCGACATCCATCTTCATATCGCGTGCCGTGTTGGCGCAATAATCCAAATCGCACTCGGGGTCTTGCTCGAAGATATTGATGGTTGGCGGAGAGACTTGATGATGCAACGCCAGTACGCAGAACAAGGATTCAATACCGCCAGCGCCGCCCAACAAATGGCCTGTCATCGACTTGGTCGAGTTTACGACCAGTTTCTTGGCGTGCTCACCGAAGGCCAGCTTGATAGCTTCAGTTTCATTCTTGTCGCCCAACGGAGTAGATGTGCCGTGCGCATTGATGTATTGAACTTGGTCAGGATTCAATCCCGCATTACGCAAAGCATTTTCCATGCTGCGTTTCGGGCCATCTGCGCTAGGCGTAGTCATATGGTAGGCATCTGCGCTCATACCGTAGCCGGAGAGTTCGGCGTATATTTTGGCGCCACGCGCTTTGGCATGTTCGTATTCTTCCAGCACCAGCACTCCGGCACCCTCACCCATCACGAAGCCATCTCTATCTTTGTCCCAGGGACGGCTGGATGTGGCGGGATCATCGTTACGGGTAGAAAGTGCTTTGGCGGAGGAAAAACCGCCTATCGCCAGCGGCGAAATGGTCGCCTCAGAGCCACCTGCGATCATCACATCCGCGTCGCCGTACTCGATGATGCGTGCCGATTCGCCGATGCTGTGCGTGCCGGTGGTGCATGCCGAAACGACGGCAAAATTCGGCCCCTTCAATCCGTACATGATGGACAGATTGCCGGAGATCATATTGATGATGGTGCCGGGGATGAAGAACGGCGATATCTTGCGCGGACCGCCTGCCAGATAGTCGTTGTGCGTATCCTCGATCATCGGCAAGCCGCCGATGCCGGAACTGATACACACGCCGATGCGATCGGCATTCTGTTCTGTTACTTCGAGAGCGGAGTCTTTGAAGGCTTCCATCCCGGCCACAAGGCCGAAATGAATAAATCTGTCCATGCGCCGGGCATCTTTTGCAGGCAGGTACTGGCTAGCATCAAACCCTTTGATCTCACCCGCGACTTGGCAAGCGAAAGCACTGGGGTCGAAATGTGTGATCCGCGAAATGCCAGATTGACCAGCCACAATATTCTGCCAAGCCTGGGCAACACCAATACCCACCGGCGATACAATACCCAAGCCCGTAATAACGACTCTGCGTTTAGCCAATCTGTGCTCCACTAACCAGGAAAGAAACGATCAAATAAAGACAAATTACTTGGGATGTGCGTTGACGTAATCGATTGCCTGTTGCACGGTAGTGATCTTTTCTGCATCTTCATCCGGGATTTCGCAGCCGAATTCTTCTTCCAGCGCCATGACCAGTTCAACGGTATCCAAGGAGTCTGCTCCCAGATCGTTGACGAACGAAGACTCGATCTTGACTTCTGTTTCATTCACGCCGAGTTGCTCAGCTACGATTTTCTTGACGCGTTGTTCGATGTTAGACATTCCATTACTCCCGTTTTAATTAAAATTCAAAATGCGCGTGCATTCTACCAAACTCGCGCCGTTTTCCAAACAGCTTGATTACTCCATGTACATGCCGCCGTTCACATGCAGCGTGACGCCGGTGATGTAAGCCGCGCCGGGGCTGGCCAAAAAGGCCACTGCGGCCGCGATGTCGGCAGGTTGTCCGAGGCGCTTGAGGGGGACATGTTCGACCAGCTTGGTGCGCTGTTCCTCGCCCAAGGCCAGGGTCATATCGGTGTCGATAAAGCCCGGTGCGACACAGTTTACAGTGATATTACGGCTACCGATCTCTTGCGCAAGCGATTTAGTGAAGCCTGCCATGCCTGCCTTGGAGGCCGCATAATTGACTTGACCGGGGTTGCCCATGCTGCCGACCACCGAAGAGATACTGATAATGCGCCCAGTTCTGGCCTTCATCATCGCGCGCAACACGGCGCGGCTCAGGCGAAACACGGACTTGAGGTTGGTGGTCAGCACGTCGTCCCACTCTTCGTCGCTCATACGCGCCAGCAGGTTGTCCTTGGTGATGCCGGCGTTATTGACCAGAATCGAGATTTCGCCAAACTGCTTGCGCAACTCGCCCAGTACCTGTTCGATCTGCGCGGCGTCATTGACATTCAACGCCATGCCCGCCCCCTTGATGCCTGCGGCTTGTAGATAGGTACTGATAGCTTGCGCGCCGTTATCGCTGGTGGCGGTGCCGATCACGGTTGCGCCTTGCTTGCCCAGTTCCAGTGCAATGGCCTGACCGATGCCGCGCGATGCACCTGTTACCAGTGCGATTTGTCCTTGTAGCGTCATATTCCCTCCCCTTATGCGAGTACAGTCAGTGCTGCTTTGAGTGCTTCTCCGTCATTGATGGCCAAAGCCTGCTGGTTGGTATCGATGCGCTTATTTAGCCCGACCAGCACTTTGCCCGGGGCGCATTCCACGTTATGAGTCATGCCTTGTTTGCCGAATGCCTGCACGGTCTCGACCCAACGCACCGGCGAATATAGCTGACGCACCAACGCATCTTTGATCGTGGCGGCATCGCGGTAAGAGGCCACATCCGCATTGTGCAACACAGGAATGGACGGTGTTTGCACTGCGACATTCTTAAGGTAGTCGCGCAATTGCTCTGCGGCGACCCTCAATAAACTGCAATGCGACGGCACGCTCATGGGCAGCATGATGGCGCGTTTCGCGCCTTTGGCTTTGGCCAGCTCCATACCGCGCTCTACCGCAGCACGATTTCCGGCGATCACCACCTGACCCGGGGAGTTGTAATTCACCGCTTCCAGCACCTCTCCCTGCGCACCTTCGGCGCATACGGCGCGCACCGCATCGTCGTCCAGGCCGAGGATCGCGGCGATGCCGCCCACACCTTCCGGCACAGCTTGCTGCATACATTGTGCGCGGTAACGCACCAGCGGCAACGCATCGGTAAAACTCAATGCACCTGCGGCGACCAGCGCAGTGTATTCACCCAGACTGTGTCCGGCCATGAGGGTCGGTTTCGCGCCGTTCTGAGATTGCCATGCACGGTACACCGCCACACCCGCTGTCAGCATGACGGGCTGAGTGTTCACGGTGGCGTTCAGGTCGGCATCGCTGCCTTCGGCGACCAGCTGCCACAGGTCTTGCTTCAACACATCGGAAGCTTCAGTAAAAGTGTCGCGCACGGCACTGAAATCAGCATAGCCGTTCATCATGCCGCGCGACTGCGACCCTTGTCCGGGAAACACAAAAGCAAATTTAGTCATGTCGATAACCTACCACTTGATTAGAACTGCACCCCAGGTAAATCCACCACCCACGGCTTCAATAAGAATGTTTTGCCCGGATTTGATGCGTCCGTCGCGTACTGCCGTGTCCAATGCCAGAGGGATCGAAGCGGCTGAAGTGTTGCCGTGACGATCAACGGTGACGACCACTTTATCCATATCCAAGCCTAGTTTTTTTGCCGTTGCCTCAATGATGCGGACGTTGGCCTGATGCGGCACCAGCCAGTCAATGTCCGAGCCAGCCAGATTTTTTTCCTCAAGTATCTCTTCAACAACATCACTCAACACTTTGACTGCGAACTTAAAGACAGCCTTTCCATCCATTGAAATTAAGGGGTCTGCTTTCAGCATATTGCGATGACTACCATCCGCATGCAGCTTGGCTGCCACGATGCCGGGAGTTTCGCTGGCCCGCAATACCACCGCGCCCGCGCCGTCTCCGAACAACACGCAAGTCGTGCGATCATCCCAATTCAACATGCGTGACAGCACTTCGGCGCCCACCACTAGAACGGTCTTGGCCTGTCCGCCGCGAATGTACAT
Organism: uncultured Gallionellaceae bacterium; assembly: GCA_964532405.1. GTDB lineage: Bacteria > Pseudomonadota > Gammaproteobacteria > Burkholderiales > Gallionellaceae > PALSA-1006. The sequence goes on from CAZHIC010000027.1 coordinate 19,839, forward strand.
GTCCGCCGTGTTCAGGGCATAGATAAAACCGCCGCATACCGCTTGAATATCAAAAGCGGGCCCGCCGTTCTTGATACCCAGCTTGCCTTGCAAGACACAAGCAGTACCCGGGAACGACATATCGGGCGACGTGGTTGCCACGATCACCAGATCAATCTCGTCCACATGGATGCGCGCAGCCTCGATCGCCTTCAGGCTGGCTTGCAGGGCGAGATCGCTAGTCAGCTCGTTGTCTGCTGCGACGTGGCGCTCGACGATGCCGCTGCGCGAAAAAATCCAGTCGTGCGAGGTGTCAACTATCTTTTCCAGATCATAGTTGGTCAGCACCTTGGCGGGCAAATAGCTGCCAGTGCCGATAATTTTTGAATGAATCAAAGCGCCTCCCCTGCATTTTGTTGGCGTGCGTGATGCCATTTTTCAACGTGCTCACTGATGTGCTGCAACATGCCGCCGCGCGCCTCTTCGGCAGCGCGTTCGATGGCGCAGAGGAAGGCGAATGCGTCGGCCGAGCCGTGGCTCTTGACCACAATGCCTTTCAACCCAAGGAAACTCGCGCCATTGTAGCGACGATGGTCAAGTCTGTGCTTGAAGGCATTAAGTACGCGTATAGATACCAATGCGGCAAGCTTAGTCAGCAAATTACGGCTAAATCCGTCCTTAAGGAAACCGCCCATCATCTTGGCTATTCCTTCGGCGGTCTTCAATGCGACGTTACCCACAAATCCGTCACACACCACCACATCGGTGACACCCTTGAAGATGTCGTCACCTTCCACATTGCCGTAGAAATTCAGGTCACTGGCTCGCAACAACTCGGCGGCTTGTTTCACCACCTCATTGCCCTTGATGTCTTCGCTGCCGATATTCAACAGCCCGACCGTGGGGCGCTCTATATGCTCCAACGCAGACACCAGAGTGCTGCCCATCAGCGCGAACTGCAACAGATGTTCGGCGGAACAATCGACGTTCGCGCCCAAGTCCAGCATACAGACTTGCCCGTTGACGGTGGGCAAAAAAGAGGCGATGGCGGGACGGTCTATGCCAGGCAAGGTCTTCAGTACATAACGTGCAGTCGCCATCAGCGCACCAGTGTTGCCCGCACTAACGCAGGCAGAGGCTTCGCCAGATTTCACCAGATTGATAGCAACGCGCATGGAAGAATCTTTCTTGCTGCGCAACACGATTTGCGGCGATTCGTCCATGCCGACCACTTCGCTTGCCGCATGAACGCGCAGACGCGTCCGGTCAGTGAAGTCGAGTTTATTCAACTCCGCTTCGATGGCGTCGGACAGGCCAACCAAAACAACGGTGTCGTCAGGATGTTTTTTTAGATAAGCGACTGCCGCAGGAACGGTTACCCGTGTCCCGTGGTCGCCGCCCATGGCGTCAATGGCTATCGTGATATCCACTGGACGATCCTCTCGAACGAGAAATAGACGGAATTCGGACTCCCAAGGACGGGAGCCCATTCAATACGCCAAATGAGCTTATTCGCCCTTGGTTTTGACGACTTTTTTGCCGCGATAATATCCGCTAGGGCTGATGTGATGACGCAGATGCGGCTCACCAGTGGAAGGCTCTACCCCCAATGAAGGGGCTGTCAAAAAGTCATGCGCGCGGTGCATACCGCGTTTAGACGGGGATTTTTTATTCTGCTGAACTGCCATGGTAACAACTCCTCACAAAAACTAATTACTGCTTCTTCTTTAAACCAGCCAACACCGCGAACGGATTGTCTGATTGCTTTATACCTTCTACTGCCGTGCTACACGCCCCTTCAGGATGCTTGGGTGCGAAAGGTAGACCCAACAACACCTCATCTTCGATCAGCTCTAGCAGATCCAAATGCGGTGTTGCCTCGATACCATCTGCCACATCATCCGCCTCAACATCATCCAACTTGTCGGGCGAAAGCAACTGCAAATGCGAAACAACCTCAATAAGATAAGCGAACTCTCCCAAGCAACGCTGACAACGCAGATGACACACACCTTCCAGCTCGATCTGCAACATATGCTGATCATTTTCTTTTGATCCGCAGACTTTATAAGTCAGCGTCCCATCCGAATTTGCCAGCATGTCGCTCAATCTGGGCAGCGCTGCCAGCGGAATTTCCCCGCACAATTCCTCGCCGTTGCGGGCAAAAATTAAGCTATCTATGAAAGGCCGTGCAAACATGAGGCGCGCATGATATATATTCCGCCCCACTCTGTCAAAGACGCACAAGGAATATCTTGAATTCTCAGCCGCTTGTTCTTGCCTCGACCTCTATATATAGAAGCGAGTTGCTGTCCACCCTGCGGATACCGTTTCAAATTGCGACCCCCAATGTCGATGAGACCCCGCTTCCCGACGAAGATGCCAAACAGACCTCGACGCGTCTCTCACAACTCAAAGCGCTGGCCGTAGCCAAGAATCACCCTGATGCCCTGATCATCGGTTCCGATCAAGTCGCCCTGCTGGATGGACAGCAGCTGGGCAAACCGCTCACCCATGACAACGCTGTGCACCAGCTGCGCGCAATGCGCGGCAAGACTGTCGTTTTCTATACTGCACTGACCTTGCTGGATGCCGCAGATGGCTCAATGCAAACCGACCTCGCGGAAACCCATGTCAGCTTCCGTCAACTTGGCGACGATGAGATCGAACGTTATCTTATCAAAGAACAACCTTACCATTGCGCCGGGAGTGCAAAATCAGAAGGCTTGGGAATCGCGCTGATCAGCAGAATAATGGGCGACGACCCTAACGCTTTAATCGGACTCCCTTTGATCAGTCTCGTAACTATGCTTAAAAAGCAAGGTGTTAATGTTTTATGATTGAACGTATCGAAAATTTAAAGTTGCCACGGGAATGTCTTTCTGGTATTAAAGCGCGCTTAAATTTTTTCGCTCGAACACGGAGACTCAAAATAAATGCCTGCTCAAACCACCAAGCCTGTCGCTCCTTATAAAGCAAAAAAAGGGGAGGCCTATATGAACCCCAAGCAAATGGAGCATTTTCGCAATGTTCTGAACGAGATCAAGCTGGGGCTAGGCCAAGATATCGATCGCGCAGTCCACACCATGCAGGATGAGGCCACCGTGTTCGCCGACCCCAATGACCGGGCCAGCCAAGAATCCGACATGAGCCTAGAGTTGCGCAACCGCGACCGCGAACGCAAGCTCATCAAGAACATTGATAAGATGATTGCAAGGATAGATGCTGGCGAATACGGCTATTGCGACAAATGCGGCATCGAGATCGGCCTAAGCAGACTGGAGGCGCGCCCTACCGCCACACTGTGCATCGATTGCAAGACGCTGGATGAAATTCGCGAAAAACAAGTCGCCAAATAATTTCCGGCAGCAAACAAAACAACCGCCCTCTACGATTTATCAGAGGGCTTTGTTTTTTATGGGCTGCACGGAATATAATTTCATGGCTAAATTATTGGGGCTATAATCTATTTACCATGAAAAAATATCCTCGCGCTAAATCTGACTCTCGTCCTGACTTGCTACTGCAAGGCCGCTTGCACGATCCTTTTGCTTTCCTTGGACTGCATCAGGAACAGGAGTGTTTTGTGTTGCGCGTCTTCAATCCTTATGCCACCGAGATCAGATTGGTTGGTACTCAAGGCGAGGAGAAATTGCAACGCGTGCATCCGGATGGATTATTCGAGTGGCAAGGAGCTAACGCACCGATGCAGCCGTATCAGTTGTGCGTTATGCAGGATGGCAAAGAAAGCTTGGCTCATGACCCCTACGCATTCCCGCCGCAAATCACCAGTTTCGACTTGCATCTATTCAACGAAGGTAAGCTGCATCAGGGCTATCGCCTGCTGGGTTCTCATGCCATGCAAATTAACGGGGTTGCCGGCATACGCTTCTCCGTGTGGGCACCCAATGCCGAACGCGTTAGCGTAGTCGGTGTATTCAACCGCTGGGATGGGCGCGTCAATCCCATGGCGGTGCATGGCTCCAGCGGCGTCTGGGAATTATTTATTCCCGGCATGGCGCAAGGCGAATTTTACAAATTCGAGATACGCAACCGTGCCGGCGCATTGCTGGTCAAGACCGACCCGTATGCCAACGCGTTCGAATTGCGTCCGGGCACGGCCGCTCGCAGCGGCGTAAACATTGCACACGCATGGCAAGACAGCAAATGGATGAAACAACGCAGCCAATGGGATTGGCTGCATGCCCCGCTGAACGTCTATGAGATCCACGCGGGTTCTTGGAAGCGCCATCCCGATGGCAGTTTCTATACATATCGCGAACTTGCCGAACAGCTGATCCCCTACCTCAAAGACATGGGCTATACCCATGTTGAATTGATGCCCGTCTCGGAACATCCGCTGGATGAGTCATGGGGCTATCAGGCCACGGGCTATTTTGCGGCAAGCAGCCGTTTCGGCACGCCGGACGATCTTTGCTTCTTTATCGATAGCTGTCACCAAGCTGGCATGGGAGTGTTGCTCGACTGGGTTCCAGCGCATTTTCCTCAAGACTCGTTTGCACTGGCCCATTTTGACGGCACCGCGCTATACGAACATGAAGATCCCCGCCTTGGCTTCCATCAGGACTGGGGCACCCACATCTTTAACTACGGTCGCAACGAAGTAAAAAGCTTCTTGCTGTCCAGCGCACATTACTGGCTGTCCGAATTTCACTTTGACGGCCTGCGCGTCGATGCCGTTGCCTCCATGCTCTACTTGGATTACTCACGCAAAGCGGACGAGTGGCTGCCCAATAAATACGGTGGCCGTGAAAATCTGGAGGCCATCGACTTTCTGCGCGAACTCAACATCATGGTGCATGACGACTTCCCTGGTGCACTGACGCTGGCAGAAGAATCGACCTCATGGCCTGCTGTGTCGCGCCCCGTCTATCTCGGGGGGCTTGGTTTCTCGATGAAGTGGAACATGGGCTGGATGAACGATACACTCAAGTTCATGCAGCAAGATCCCGTGCATCGCCAATATCACCTGAACCAGCTTACTTTTAGCCAGCTCTACGCCTATACCGAAAACTTCATGCTGCCCTTTTCCCACGACGAAGTGGTGCATGGCAAAGGTTCCCTGTTGAGCAAAATGCCCGGCGATGCTTGGCAAAAATTCGCCAATTTGCGTTTGTTAATCGCGTATCAAATGGCCAGTCCGGGCAAAAAACTCAACTTCATGGGAAATGAATTCGGACAAGGACCGGAGTGGCGTTCCGCATGGGAAGTTGACTGGTGGCAACTCGGCATGGAACCCCATCAAGGCGTTCTCAATTTGGCAAAGGATTTAAACCATCTCTATCGCGACCTGCCCGCGCTGCACGAGCTTGATTTTGAACAAGCCGGTTTCTCATGGATAGATTGTCAGGATGCAGAACACACCTTATTGTCGTTCATACGTCGCGGACGCAATGGGGAAGCTGTTATTGCCGCCTTCAACTTTACGCCTGTACCGCGTAACCGCTACCGTATCGGCCTACCGTTCGACTGCACTTATCGCGAAATTTTCAACAGCGATTCGGAGTATTACGGCGGTAGCAATCAAGGCAATGGCAGTGGAATTCTCGCCGAAAAAACGCCGTGGATGGGACAGCCCTACTCTGCTGAAATTGAACTCCCTCCATTGGCCTGCATTATGCTGATGCCGGTGTAGCTATTTAACTCTATATGTAACCGTGTAACATTATCGTCACGAACATTTGCAACAATCCGTTTTTCTATACTTATCGTTAGGAGACATCATGGCTACCGCTACAAAAAAAACATCGGCCTCAACTAAAAATGCAACCAGCTCCACAGCAAAAAAAGTCGTAGCTGCAACCAAAGTTACGCCAAAAGCAACAGCGGTCACAAAGACACCGGCAGCAAAAGTAGCGGTTAAAAAGGTAGCCGCTCCGAAAGTCGCTGCGGTGGAAGCTAAACCGGAAAAAGCACCCGCAATTAAAAAACCCGTCGCCAAGAAAAAAGAAGCATCTGTCTCCCCTGAGCAGCGTTACCACATGATTTCCACGGCAGCCTATTTTCTAGCCGAGCACCGTGGATTTGCGGGCGATTATGAAATGCAAGATTGGATTTCTGCCGAGGCGGCGATTGATTCACAGCTTAAATCCTAATCGGATTTAGGATTTAAGCTGGTGCGGCAATTACTTTTCCAGATATTTTCTGGTTCAATTAATTGGCGCGAATCAAACGGTAAGTAAAAATAAATTCGAGTCATTCCATGTCGAACCTCATTCGCTCCGCTGCTTGGCAAGCCCTGTCCTCACATCATGACGACATCCGTAAACGGACCATGCGCGAGATGTTCGGCGCGGACGCTGATCGCTTTGACAAATTCTCGCTGAGACTCGACGGGTTGTTGTTCGATTACTCGAAAAACCTGATCACCGAAAAAACACTGGCGTTGCTGACTGATTTGGCACAGCAGTCCAAACTGAAAGACTGGATCGGACGCCAGTTCAGCGGCGAAAAGATCAACACCAGCGAGGCGCGTGCCGTTCTGCATACCGCGTTGCGCAGCCCGCGTGATCGCACCGTTCTGGTGGACGGCAAAAACATCATTCCCGACGTGCATCGCGTACTCGACCACATGCGCCGCTTTACCGAAGCGGTGCGCTCTGGAGCGGTACTGGGACACACTGGAAAAAAGATCCGGCACATCGTGAACATCGGCATCGGCGGCTCTGCGCTGGGGCCGCTCATGGCGTGTGAAGCGCTCAAACCTTATGGCAGTGCTGACCTGACCGCCCATTTCGTTTCCAATGTCGACGCCTCCGATATCGCCGAAACGCTTAAAAAACTCGACCCGGAAACCACGCTGTTCATCATCAGCTCGAAGACTTTTACCACTCAGGAAACTTTGTCCAACGCACGCACCGCGCGCACTTGGCTGGTCGAGCACCTCGGTTCGGAAGAGGCCGTAGCCAAACACTTTGCGGCAGTTTCAACCAATTTGGTTGAGACCTCCAATTTCGGCATCAACCCGAAAAACGTATTCGAGTTCTGGGATTGGGTCGGCGGACGTTATTCCTTGTGGTCCGCCATCGGACTACCTATCGCGCTTTACATCGGCATGGAAAACTTCGAACGCCTGTTGGCGGGCGCCCATGCCATGGATGAGCATTTCCGCACCGCGCCATTGGAAAAAAATATGCCGGTTATTTTGGGCATGCTCGGGATCTGGTACGGTAACTTCTTCGGCGTCGGCTCCTACGCCATTCTGCCTTACGACCAGTATCTGCATTGCTTTCCGGCCTACTTGCAACAGCTTGAGATGGAGAGTAACGGCAAGCGCGTTGATCGCGCTGGAGACGAAGTCGATTACGACACGCACTTCACCGTATGGGGAGAGCCCGGCACGAACGGTCAACATTCGTTCTATCAACTGATACACCAAGGCACGCGCATGGTTCCTGCGGATTTTCTGGCGCCGCTTGCCAGCCACAATCCTATCGGCGAGCATCACGCCATGCTGTTATCGAATTGTTTTGCGCAGACGGAAGCGCTGATGCTGGGCAAGACGGAAGCGGAAGCCCGTGCGGAATTAGTGGCGCAGGGCTTAAGCGGCGAGGCGCTCGAAGCCTTGTTGCCCTACAAAGTATTCCCCGGCAACCGTCCGACTAATACGCTGCTATTTGAGAAACTTGATCCCTATACCTTGGGCATGTTGGTCGCGCTCTACGAACACAAGATATTCGTACAAGGCGTGGTTTGGAATATCAATTCTTTCGACCAATGGGGCGTGGAATTCGGCAAACAACTCGCCAATAAACTATTGCCGGAGTTGTGCAGCAAAGAGACCGTCACCTCGCACGACTCCTCCACCAACAACCTCATCAACCTCTACCGCAAGCGGCGTCCCGCTTAAGCACCGATCTACTTTCCCTGCCCCGCCAGAAAAAATCGTGTCTCCACGACGCTGTCCGGATTCAGGGAAATAGCCTCGATTCCCTAGGAACCAAGCGGCGCGGCGCGCAAGCATCAAAGAGCCCGTAAAGTCATCGGCAAGCTGCGCCGTATGAACCTCGCTTGTTACTGTCATTGGAAGCCGATTCACGCCGCCCCAAGCGAGATCGCCGCACAGCTTTGATGCTGTTTGACGAGATTCAACAGCTTGGCTATACTGGCGGCGACTCCATCCCGGAAGAACGTTCAGGATGCCCGGCGGAGAATCTGGATTGCCGCCAAAGAACAACGCTTCGGCTCTTTCGACGAACTCAACGTCTGATGAAACACCTAGCCTGAATTTTGCATAAATAGGGGGAATAACAAGTCAAGTAATGGACGCACGGCGCGTGTACTCGACCAAGACCGACCGAAGTGCTGGGGTGATCTGCGATCAGGCGATTCGTCTCAACGGGTTTTACGCCTCTCGCGACTATCCCGAACATTTGCGGCGTATCCGATTCAAAAATCCCGACACAGGAAAGACGCTGGTGTTTCTGACCAACAATACGACGTTGCCATCGTTGACCATCGCAGCGCTGTACAAGAGTCGCTGGCAAGTCGAGCTGTTCTTCAAATGGATCAAGCAGCATCTGCGCATCAAGCGTTTTTTGGGCACGAGCGAAAACGCGGTGACGACGCAAATCTGGTGCGCCGTGTCCACTTACGTGCTTATCGCTATTATCAAAAAGGAGCTTCAACTTGATTCCTCGCTCTACACAATGTTACAGATATTGTCGGTCTAAATTTTCGAGAAAACCCTTATTTCATGCGCCCTACAGCCTGAAAACCCCAGAACCATTGATCCATCACTCAGTAACCAAATGATTCTGTTTGATTTTTAACCGGACACTACTGATTCTACATCACTTTGAATAGCACCCAAACTTTGTGGCTAATCAGGAACGTTTTTGATTTACTGAACCAGCTCGCCCCACAGGTCGTGTTCGTCCGAAGCGGTGATGCGCACCGTGACAAATTCGCCCACTTCCAGTTCTACGCCGTCGATGTAAACCAGTCCGTCGATCTCCGGCGCATCCGCCGCGCTACGCGCGACCGAGCCCTGCTCATCCACATCGTCCACCAGCACCTGCATGGTTTTGCCGACTTTCTTCGACAATTTTTCGGCGCTGATCTCTTCTTGCAGATACATCAAGCGCGCGAGGCGGTCTTCCTGCTCGTCGGGGTCGATGTGATCGGGCAACTCGTTCGCCGCCGCACCTTCTACCGGCGAATATTTGAATGCGCCCACGCGATCCAGCTGCGCTTCTTCGATGAACTCCAACAGCTCTTCGAATTCCGCTTCGGTCTCGCCGGGGAAACCGACGATGAAGGTGCTGCGCAAGGTGATGTCCGGGCAGATAGAACGCCATTGCTGGATGCGCTTGAGCACGTTCTCGCTGCTGGCCGGACGCTTCATCAATTTCAATATGCGCTCGTTGGCGTGTTGGAACGGGATGTCGAGGTAGGGCAGGATTTTGCCTTCCGCCATCAGTGGAATCACTTCGTCCACGCTCGGATAGGGATAGACATAATGCAAACGCGTCCATACGCCGAGACTGCCCAATGCGCCCGCCAGTTCAGTCATGCGCGTCTTGAGCGGCTTGCCGCCCCAGAAGCCGGTGCGGTATTTCACATCTACACCGTATGCGCTGGTGTCTTGCGAGATCACCAGCAATTCTTTCACGCCCGCATCCACTAGGTTCTGCGCTTCCTGCATCACATCGCCCACCGGGCGGCTCACCAGATCGCCGCGCAAGCTGGGGATGATGCAGAAGGTGCAACGATGGTTGCAGCCTTCGGATATTTTCACATAGGCAAAGTGACTGGGCGTGAGGCGTATGCCTTGTGCCGGCACGAGATCGTTGTAGGGATCATGCAGCCGCGGCAGATGTTGATGCACCGCCGCCATCACCTCATCCGTGGCGTGCGGCCCAGTCACTGCCAACACTTTGGGATGCGCATTTTTGACAATGTCTCCCTTGGCTCCGAGACAGCCGGTGACGATGACTTTGCCGTTTTCCTGCAAGGCTTCGCCGATGGCCTCCAGCGATTCGGCAACCGCGCTGTCGATAAAGCCGCAGGTATTCACCACCACGAGATCGGCTTCCTTATAACTCGGCGTGATAACGTAACCTTCGGCGCGCATGCGCGTGAGGATGTGCTCGGAATCCGTCGTCGCCTTGGGGCAACCGAGCGAGACGAAGCCGATGCGGGGAATGTGTACTTTTTTCATATCGTTTCCAAAAAATATTACTCGACGATCAGCGCATTCATCAGCGCCACCGTCCCCACGCCCAACACGATCAGCACCACTTGCTGAACGGTGTCGCGCAATTGCGTGCGTTTATGCAAGCCGGGAATCAGGTCGGCCACCGCCACGTAGATCATACTGGCCGCCGCCAACGCCAATAAAGACGGGATCCACGACTGCATGGTCTGCAGGGTGAAATAACCCAATATGCCACCCACCAGCGTGGCGAAACTGGACATCAGATTCACTTGAAAAGCGCGCGCTTTGCTGTAGCCGGAATGCAGCAGGATGGCGAAGTCGCCGACTTCTTGCGGTATCTCGTGCGCGATGATGGCGAGCGAGGTGACGATACCGAGATGAATGTCGGTCAAGAAAGCGGCCGCGATGATGATGCCATCGACGAAGTTATGGAAAGTGTCGCCGACCATGATCATCATGCCGCTGCGTCCGTGGTCATGTTCCGATTGGGTAGCCGGCTCGTGCGCCTCGCAATGGTCGTGGTGGCAATGCCGCCACAGCACCAGCTTTTCCAGAACGAAAAACAACAGGATGCCGCCCAGCACCGTGGCGCTCACCGACGTATGGTTCGGGCTGAGCTTGATCGCCTCGGGCAGGATATCCAAAAACACAGCCCCCAACAAAGCGCCGATAGCGTAGCTCACCAACGAACTGATCCAGTGCGCGCGGGTGTTGAATGTAAACAGCGCAGCGCATACCACACTCAACGCACCGCCGAAGAAGCTCGCGACGATGATCCAGGTTAAAACACTCATGTATAAATTCGGGTGAAATAAAGAAGCGGGGATTATACCTAAGGCGGCGCGTAAACCTTCATCCGGCTGCAATCACGACTGAGGCACGGTTGCCGGGAAATAAAAAAGACCTACATCGCTGCAAGTCTTAATTATTTTGGTGGGCTGTGCGGGGATCGAACCTGCGACAAACGGATTAAGAGTCCGCTGCTCTACCAGCTGAGCTAACAACCCAAAAGAGGCGCGCATTTTAGGGGAGCAGCCGGAATTGTCAAGGAAATTATGCCCGCTGTTAGCCCCAAATAGTAATGTCCGCTTTTTCCCAAATAGAAATGTCCGCTGGTGATTAAACTGGCTGCTGTTTAAAACAGTGGAGGACATGATGGAAACGGGCAAGCTCATGAGTCAAAAAGAAGTGAAACGCGTGCAGGTATTGGATCAACTGAAGGCAGATGAAATCAGCCGACAGGGAGCGGCCCGGCGGCTGGGGATTCCCCCCGCTAGGTGCGACGGCTGTGCAAGCGTTACCGGGAGGACGGTTTGGCCGGGCTGGTCAGCAAGAAGCGGGGCCGCGCCTCGAACCGTCGGCTGGGTGAGGCCGTGAGGGCGACAGCCATCGAGCTTATCGGCGCGCACTACCGGGACTTCGGGCCGACGCTGACCCGCGAGAAGCTTGCCGGGCGGCACGAATTGCACTTGTCCGTCGAGGGCACACGCCAGCTGATGATCGGTGCGGGCTACTGGAAGCCCCGGAAAGGCGGCACGGTGTGTGCGCATCCGATGCGTGAGCGCCGTGCCCGGTTCGGCGAGATGATCCAGATAGACGGCAGCCCCCATGACGGGTTTGAAGGGCGCGGCGAGTATTGCACGCTGCCGGTGTTCATCGATGACGCCACCGGGCGGCTGACACAGCTGCGCTTTATGCTGACCGAGACCACGCTGGGCTACATGCGGGTGCTGCACGATCACATCCGGGCGCACGGTGTGCCCGCGGCCTTGTACAGCGACAAACACAGCATCTTCCGCATCAATGCGGAAACGGCAGACCCGGAAGCCGAAACGCAGTTCTCGCGCGCCGCGCGCGAGCTGGGGATCGAATGCGTCCACGCCCACAGCCCGCAGGCCAAAGGGCGCGTAGAGCGCGCCAACCAGACCTTGCAGGACAGGCTGGCCAAGGAAATGAGGCCGGCGGGGATCGGCGACATGGACAGCGCCAACGCTTGGCTGCCGGGCTACATCGCCGACTACAACAAACATTTTGCGGTGAAGCCCCGCGACGACGACGCGCACTTGGCCTATCCGGGCGTACCGGCAGACTTGGCGCGCACCCTGTCCGTTCAGGTGACAAGAACACTTTCGAAGAGCCTCTGGGGCATCTCTAAAAATCACCCTAAATAAATTATCGAACAGGTCATCGAGAACC
>CAZHIC010000028.1:0-30486 GCA_964532405.1 uncultured Gallionellaceae bacterium
CCGATGAAAGACGGCGTGATCGCCGACTTCACCGTCACCGAGCAGATGCTCAAGCAGTTTATCCGCCGCGTACACAAATCCAGCATCTTCACTCCCAGCCCGCGCATCGTGATCTGCGTGCCGTGCGGCTCTACCCAAGTCGAGCGCCGCGCGATCCGCGAATCGGCGTTCGGCGCCGGCGCGCGCCGCGTGGAGTTGATCGAAGAACCGATGGCGGCAGCGATTGGCGCCGACTTGCCGGTGGAAGATGCGACCGGCTCGATGGTGGTGGATATCGGCGGGGGTACGACAGAAGTGGGCGTAATCTCGCTGGGTGGTGCGGTGTACTCCGGTTCGGTGCGTGTCGGCGGCGACAAGTTTGACGAAGCCATCATCAACTACATTCGCCGCAACTACGGCATGCTGATCGGCGAGACGACCGCCGAGCAGATCAAAAAAGAAATCGGCTCCGCCTTCCCCGGCAGCGAAGTGCGTGAGATGGAAGTGAACGGACGTAATTTGGCCGAAGGCGTGCCGCGCAGTTTCACCATCTCCAGCAACGAAATTCTGGAAGCGTTGACCGACCCGCTCAACAGCATCGTTAGCGCGGTGAAGACCGCACTGGAACAAACGCCGCCGGAACTGGGTGCAGATATCGCCAAAAAAGGCATGGTGCTCACCGGCGGTGGCGCGTTGTTGCGCGACATTGACCGCTTGCTGATGGAGGAGACGGGATTGCCTGTGGTTATCGCCGACGACCCTCTCACCTGCGTGGTGCGCGGCTCCGGCAAGGCGCTGGAAAGAATGGACAAGTTCAGCAGCATCTTCGCTAGCGATTGATCTCCCGGCCATCCTTTGGACAGCACACGTTCCTTCCGCTTTTTTAATCGCGGCCCAAGCGCGCTCGTGCGCTTGGTGTTCTTCGTTGTTCTTTCCCTGCTGTTGCTGTTCATCGATGCCCGCTTCAAATACCTCGAATCCACGCGCACCGTTGTTTCGGTTCTGATCTATCCTTTCCAGCGTTTGTCTACCTTGCCCGGCATGGCGTGGCAATCTGTTGCCACTTATTTTGAAACGCAGGGCCACCTGCTTCAGGAAAACTCGCGTCTGCGCGAGCAGCACAGCGTGGATACGACGCAGTTGAATTTGCTGCAAGTGCTGCAAGCGGAAAATGCGCAACTGCATAAGCTGCTCGAAGTGCCGCAGCGGGTGAACTATCCGATGCAGATGGCTGAGATTGTTTACGTCGAGCGCGACATCTTCAAACGCAAACTGTTCGTGAGCAAGGGTGCTCAGGCCAATGTGCAGCCGGGTCAAGTGGTGATGGACGATATCGGTATCGTCGGACAAGTCACCCGCGTCTATCCGTGGCTGTCCGAAGTGACGCTGGTGACCGACAAGGATCATGCGGTGCCGGTGCAGATCCTGCGCAATGGCATACGCGCCGTGGTGTTCGGTTCCGGCGACATCAACGAACTGGCGCTGCGCTACATGCCCGTTAGCTCGGACATCCAGACCGGCGATGTGCTGGTGACTTCGGGCATCGACGGCACTTATCCGGCGGGCTTGCCCGTCGCCAAGATTGTTAAAATTGAACGCGATCCCGCTTATCCTTTTGCGCGCATTACCTGCGCGCCGATGGCGGGAGTGGACAGGCAGCGTTATCTGTTGATCGTATCGGGGCAGCCGCAATTGCCGCCGCGACCCGAACCCGAGGCGGCGGCAGATGAGAAATCCAAAAACATCAACAAACGGAAAATACCATGAGCACCGATTTTCCAAAAGATCAGGAATTTCTGCTGCCCGCTAACGGCCTGTTCATCGCACTGAGCCTGTTCGGGGCGATCTTGTTGAACTGGTTGCCGTGGAGTGGCTGGGCCTTGGTGTTGAGGCCAGACTTTGTGGCCTTGGTGTTGCTCTACTGGTGCACGCATAAACCCCACCGCGTGGGTATCGGCATCGCCTGGATGGTGGGCATCTGCGCCGATGTGGCCGACGCCAGTTTGTTCGGCCAGCATGCCTTGGCTTATGCGGTGCTGGCATTCGGCGGCATCGTATTGCACCGCCGCATTCAGATGTTCGATCTGCGCCAGCAGACCATGCAGATATTTCCGCTGCTGTTGATCAGTTACGCAAGCTATGCGGCGGTACATTGGCAGGTGCGCGGCTTCGTGGCATGGGAATATTTCCTCGGTTGCGTGGTGTCCGCCGCACTGTGGATACCGATGACCATACTGCTGCAAACTTTGCGCCGCCCTTGGTCTAATCCGAACGAACTATGAAACGCCATGTCGAGCTGAAGAATCATCAGCGCGAAATCTATTATTTCCGTTTTCGCCTGATACTCAGTCTCAGTTTCGTGCTGATCATGTTGTTGATCCTGCTGGCGCGTTTTATTTATTTGCAGGTCATTAAGCACGATTATTTCCAGACTTTGGCGGAAAGTAACCGCATCGCTGTGGTTCCCGTGGTTCCCAACCGCGGGCTGATTCTGGATAGAAACGGTGTCGTTCTGGCGCGTAATTATTCCGGCTACACCTTGGAGATCGCTTCGCGCAAAGTGGCCGATCTGGAAGCGACCATCAATGAATTGTCCACGCTGGTGGATATCCAACCCAAAGACCGCAAACGTTTTAAGAAGTTGCTGGCCGAGAGCCGCAACTTCGATACCTTGCCGATACGCAACCGTTTGAGCGATGAGGAGGTGGCGCGTTTCGCGGCGCAACGTTACCGTTTCCCCGGTGTGGAGATCAAAGCGCGCCTGTTCCGCGAATATCCTTACGGTCAGGGGACGTCGCATTTGATCGGCTATATCGGTCGCATCAACGAGAAAGATGTCGACCAACTGGAGCAGGAAGACACCGCGTCAAACTATCTGGGCTCGGACTACATCGGCAAGACCGGTCTTGAGCAGAGTTACGAAAAAGAGCTGCACGGCACCACCGGTTTCGACCAGGTCGAAGTGGATGCCGGGGGACGCGCCGTGCGTGCTTTGTCGCGCATCGCGCCGAAGTCCGGCAATACGCTGGTGTTGACTCTGGATGCAAAATTGCAGGAAGTGGCAGAGCAGGCTTTCGGGAATTATCGCGGTGCTCTGGTGGCGATTGATCCGAGCAATGGCGATATCCTCGCCTTCGTCAGCAAACCGGGTTACGACCCCAATCTGTTCATCGACGGCATCGATACCGAAAACTGGGAGGCGCTCAATAATTCGCCCGATGTGCCGCTTAACAATCGTGCGCTGCGCGGCCAATATCCGCCGGGTTCGACCATCAAGCCTTTCATGGCATTGGCGGGGCTGCACTATCAGGAACGTACCCCCGACTACACCATCAGCGACCCCGGTTACTATACTTTACCCGGCAACCGGCACCAGTATCGCGACTGGAAACAAGGCGGGCATGGTCGCGTGGATATGTTCAAGTCCATCGTTATTTCCTGCGATACCTATTACTACGGTTTGGCAACCGAATTGGGCATAGACAGAATCCACGAATATTTATCCGAGTTCGGTTTCGGCAAAAAGACCGGCGTGGATATGGAGGGCGAAGTTTCCGGTTTGATTCCTTCGCAGCAATGGAAAATGAGGCGCTACCAGCAACCTTGGTATGCGGGCGACACCGTGTCGGTAGGTATCGGACAGGGCTACAATCTAGTCACACCGTTACAGTTGGCTTCGGCTACGGCGACGCTGGCAAACGACGGAGTCGCCTATAAACCGCACTTTGTGAAACAGGTGCAGCGTCCGGGTGCTACTACGCCCGATGTTGCACCGCAGTCCGTTTTTGACCTGCACATCAAGCCGGAAAATATCGACTTGGTAAAACGTGCCATGGAAGCTGTTACCCAGCCCGGCGGAACGGCCGCCGGCGCGAGCACCGGAGCACCCTACCGCATGGCCGGCAAGACCGGAACAGCGCAGGTGATCGGCATGAAGCAGGGCGAGAAATACGACGCCAGCAAAATCTCCGAATACAATCGTGACCATGCTTGGTTTATCGCATTTGCTCCTGCCGACAAGCCGCGCATCGCATTGGCGGTTTTGGTGGAAAACGGCGGGCACGGCGGTTCCACTGCCGCGCCGATCGCGCGCAAGGTGCTGGATTATTATCTGCTCGGCATCATTCCCAAACCACTGGAGACTGCGCTAGAGAAAGAAGGGGTCGAAAATGATTGATCGTTTGCGAGCGTGCGTATGATGACCAAAAGAGAGTTGCAGCGCCGTTTCATGGCGCATCTCGACCCGATATTGTTGCTGTCGATCAGTCTGTTGATGCTGGTGAGTCTGGTGTTGTTATACAGCGCCAGCGATGGCAATTGGATGCGCGTCCTCGGGCAGTTCGTCAACATCCTCGTGGCGTTTGCCGCGATGTGGATCGTGGCCAATATGCCGCTGCATTATCTGATGCGCAGCGCAGTCCCGATCTACCTACTGGGCATGGTGTTGCTGGTTTGTGTGGCGCTGTTCGGAGATGTCAGCCACGGCGCGCGGCGCTGGTTGAACATCGGCGTCGCCACCATCCAGCCTTCCGAGCTGATGAAAATCGCCGTGCCGTTGATGATGGCTTGGTATTTTGAAAAGCATGAAGCTACCCTCACCCTGAAGAACTATTTCGTCGCCGCGTTGCTGCTGCTGCTGCCGGTGGCGCTGATCGCGCGCCAGCCCGATCTGGGCACGTCCGTGCTGATCGGCGCGAGCGGGTTTTACGTTTTATTTCTGGCGGGATTGAGCTGGCGAATCATGCTGGGCATGGTGGTCATCGCCGCAGCCAGCGCACCTTTCATGTGGTCGATGCTGCACGATTACCAGCGCCACCGTATCCTCATGCTGCTTGATCCTTCGCAAGACGCGTTGGGCAAGGGTTATCACACCATTCAGGGCATGATCGCGGTCGGCTCGGGCGGCCTGTTGGGTAAAGGCTATCTGAACGGTACGCAAACCCATTTGGACTTTTTGCCGGAACGCACTACCGATTTTATTTTCGCCGTCTGGTCCGAAGAGTTCGGTTTTCTCGGCAACCTCATTCTGCTGGGCTTGTATATCTTTGTGATCGGTCGCGGTTTTGTCATCACCGCGAACGCCTCGACTTATTTCACGCGGCTCATGGCGGGCAGCATCACGCTGACCTTCTTCACCTACGCTTTCGTCAACATGGGCATGGTCAGCGGCATTTTGCCCGTGGTCGGCGTGCCGTTGCCGCTGGTGAGTTATGGCGGCACATCCATGCTCACCTTGCTGCTCGGATTTGGTATGCTAATGAGTATTCACTCTCACAAGCAATTGGTTAAAACTTAAGGAGCTCAACGATGAACAAGCAGATCGCTTTATTGGCCCTCGCAACCTTCACCTTGGTCGCGTGTGCCACCTCACCCGCTGACAAGGGTGCAAAGTCGGCTGCTCCTGTTGTGGATTTGGCTTCGGGGCCGAGCAGCAATGCGCCCCAGACAGTGCCTGGTCCGACAGTTGCAGCGACAAGCGCACCCGAGCAAACAGGCGGCGGAGGGTATCTGGCAGGCGATGGCCCCGGTGCTGAGGCACCGGTCAATCTGGACGACACTCCCGATGCAATACCCAAGGCAGAGCCGCTGCACCGCTATGCCAACCGCGAGTACACCGCACTGGGCAAGACCTACAAGCCGCTCGATGCTCCCGGCAATTACAAAGAGGTCGGCATCGCTTCCTGGTACGGCAAAAAATTTCACGGCCAGCGCACTTCCATCGGCGAGATATACGACATGTACGGCATGACAGCAGCCCACCCCACGCTGCCCATTCCGAGCTATGCGCGCGTCACTAATGTCGCGAGCAAAAAATCGGTGATCGTGCGCGTGAATGACCGCGGCCCGTTCCTGCATGACCGCATCATCGACCTTTCCTACACCGCCGCGCATAAGCTAGGCATCATCAATAACGGTAGTGCCGAAGTCGAAGTGGAAAGTATCGCGGTAGACGGTTCTGCGCCACTCATGATTTCAGCGGTGCTTACGACGCCAGTTAAGACGGAGCCATTGCCTGCGGAGCCCACTCCTCCGGTCGTGTTGGTGGCGGAAGCGCCTGTCCCTCCAGCTCCCGCTGCTGCGGGCAAGATATATCTGCAACTCGGCGCGTTCAAATCGCCGCAGGGCGCGGAAAGCTTCCTAGCCAAGATGCGTTCGAAGTTGGGCACAGAAGATAAATCGCTTACCTTGTTTGAAAAAGACGGCTTGGCGCGGGTACATCTGGGACCCTTCGCCACGCAGGATGCCGCACATGCCGCAGCCGCAAAGTTGAAAACACGTTTGGGATTTAAACCTTACGTCAGCGTGCGCTGATAGCGCCTGATCTTGAAAAAGAATTCATAAAATGAAAAAACGAAACCTGCTGCGCGTCCCCGTCACCGCCGGATTAAAAGACATTTACGCGATGGACATGCATGCCGCCTATCAAGCCGCGTGTCTCGGCCAATTCAACGTCAACGCCTTCGGCAGGTTGGCCGCCGCCATTTCGGTCGTGCGTACCGCGCTGGTGCGGCACGAAACCAAAATTCAAAATGCGGTCGAATTGCTGGATGCCACTATTGCCGTGTTGCAGCAGGTGCGCGCAAAAGGCGATGAGATTGACGTTTGGGAAATCCTTGAAGCGGACCGTCCGGTCATCCTCACGGGAATCGAAGTTGCCGAACAGTGTATCGGCACGCTGGATGTCGCATTGCTGGCGGAGACGGCAGATCAGTTGCTGCAGGAAGTGACCTTGCCCCTGTAATCCGTATTTCTTAACGCGCTCATTATGCGGTTTTCTTCAACTGTGCCGCAAGCCAGTTTTTCTCGAACTGCATCGGACTGAGGTAATCCAATACCGAGTGAGGTCTTCTGTGGTTGCAGTAGGTCAGCCTGTCACTTCATCCCTCGCCTGACGCCGTGTTTCAAACCGCAGGCCGTACTCGCCTTTGCGGGCAGCCTGTACAGCCTTGATGTGAAGCAGCAGGGCGGCATTCTTAAGGCGCTTGCTTGGCGGCTCTGTCTGAGCGGAATGTTTGCGCCGCTGACGTTCAAAGTAGCCGCTGTCATTTTTACGTCTCCTTAACTTGAGTTTAATTCCCAGTTAAGAAATACGTTTTTCGGGGGCAAGGTCAGGTCAATATACAAATGGGCCAGATAATCCGCTCTGGCTTCCATCTTGCTTGTTATCATGGCAGCAATTACCACGAGGAGTTGATGATGCGTATTTCATTGCGCGGCTATGTTGCCGCTGTCGTGATGTTGTTTGGTCTAATGTGCTTGTCCGCACAGGCCGGGGAGGCGCGTGTGGCGGTGGCCTCAAATTTTGCCGCACCGATGGAGCGTATTGCTGTGTTGTTCCAGCAGGAAAGCGGGCACACGCTAAAAGTCAGTCTCGGTTCCAGCGGAAGTTTTTATACGCAGATCAAGGGCGGCGCGCCGTTCGATGTGTTCCTTTCGGCGGATGATGCGATCCCGAAACGTTTGGTGCAGGAAAAGTTGGCGCTTGAGGGTTCGCGCTTCGTCTATGCCTTGGGCAAGCTGGTGTTGTGGAGTGCGCAACCCGATCTGGTGGACGCTAAAGGCGCGGTGCTGAATAAAGGTAACTTCAATAAGCTGGCTATTGCGAACCCGCTGTTGGCGCCCTATGGAATGGCAGCGAAGGAGACATTAGAGAAGCTGGTAATGTGGAATGCGATGCAGGGGAAGCTGGTGAAGGGAGAGAACATCACGCAGACCTACCAATTTGTTGCGACCGAGAATGCCGAATTGGGTTTTATCGCGCTGTCGCAAATCACCAAAGAGGGCAAGGTGACAGAGGGTTCGTGGTGGTTGGTGCCGTCGCAGATGTACAAGCCGATCAAGCAGAGCGCGGTGCAGTTGTCCGGCGCGAAAGACAAGGTTGCGGCACAAGCTTTTCTTGCTTTTTTGAAAAGTGAAAAGGCGGTGGCAATCATTCGCGGTTTTGGATACGAGTTGCCTTGATGTGTTTTCACGCTGAATAAAAATTGAAATCTGTGTGTGTATTTGAAATTCACCCCCACCCTAGCCCTCCCCCTGAGAGGGGGAGGGAACATTGTCCCCTCCCCCTCTCAGGGGGAGGGCTGCACCCGCAAGGGGTAGGCCGTGGTTGCCTCGAAGAGGTTCTCGCCCCCTTTGGGGGTACGGGGCATACGCCCCAACAACACACGCTCGGATGGGGGTTGAAACTTGGAGTAAGAACGTTGTGCCAACCCTAGACCCCGCCGACCTCCAAGCCGTGTGGCTCACGCTCAAGCTGGCGAGCGTCTCCACCTTGGTGCTGTTGCTCATCGCTACGCCCCTGGCGTGGTGGTTGGCGCACAGCGGCAAGTGGTACAAGGGTCTGGTGGCGGCAGCGGTGGCGTTGCCGCTGGTGATTCCGCCTACGGTGCTGGGCTTTTATCTGCTGCTGCTGATGGGGCCGCATGGCGTGGTGGGTGAGCTGACCACGGCCTTGAGCCTCGGCAGATTGCCGTTCACTTTTTCCGGCTTGGTGATCGGTTCGGTATTATTTTCCATGCCCTTTGCCGTGCAGCCGATACAGAACGCGTTCGAGGCCATCGGCAAACGTCCGCTGGAAGTGGCTGCAACTTTACGGGCAAGTGCGTTGGATAGATTCCTTAGTGTGGTGCTGCCGCTGGCGCGTCCCGGTTTTGTCACCGCGATCATTCTGGCTTTCGCGCACACCGTCGGCGAGTTCGGCGTGGTGCTGATGTTGGGCGGCAACATCGATGGCGAGACGCGCGTGTTGTCGGTCGCTATCTACAACCATGTCGAAGCGATGGAATACGGTGCGGCGCATGTGCTGGCGGGAGGCATGGTGTTGTTCTCGTTTCTTGTGTTGCTCGGTTTGTATCTGGCGGGTGGCAAATTTTCGAAGGTGACGAAATGAAAAACCATTTCACCACAGAGACACAGAGACACAGAGAAAGTCAAAAGCAAAATTGTTTGGCATTTTCGGTTTGGTTTCCTCTGTGTCTCTGTGTCTCTGTGGTGGAGGTTTTCAATGTCTGAAATTTCCGCACATTTCTCATTGCAACTGGATAGCTTCAAACTGGACGCAACTTTTACTGTGCCCGCCACCGGAGTCAGCGCGCTATTTGGTTCGTCCGGTTCAGGCAAGACCACACTACTGCGTTGCATCGCGGGATTGGAGCGTGCGCAAGGGACGCTGCAAGTGAACGGCGAAACGTGGCAGGACGAAAATACATTTGTGCCGATTCACAAACGACCACTGGGTTATGTATTCCAGGAGGCGAGTCTGTTTCCTCACCTCTCGGTACGCGCGAATCTGGAATACGGCTACAAGCGCATCAAGCCTGCGGAACGCAAAGTGCAGTTGGCGCAAGTGGTGGAATGGTTGGGGTTGGGGTTGAGTCATCTCATCGAGCGCGGCGATACGGCAAGTCTCTCCGGCGGCGAGCGTCAACGCGTCGCCATCGGGCGTGCGCTGCTCACCAGTCCGCGCATCCTGCTGATGGACGAGCCGCTCTCCGCGTTGGACACCAACAGCAAGCAGGAGATACTGCCGTATCTGGAAAGATTGCATCGCGAACTGAAGATACCCGTGCTCTATGTGAGCCATTCACTCGATGAGGTGGCGCGACTCGCCGACCATCTGGTGTTGTTGGAAAAAGGCCGTGTCATTGCCAGTGGCGCATTGCACGAGACGCTGGCACGCCTCGATCTGCCCACTGCGCATTTCGATGATGCGGGTGCTGTCATCGAAGCGGCAGTGGCGCAGCAGGATGAGACCTATCACCTGACGCGGGTGGATTTTGCAGGCGGTCATCTGTGGGTGGGGAAAGTGGATCAACCGTTGGGCACTCGCGTGCGTGCCCGTGTGCTGGCGCGCGATGTGAGCATCGCCACGCAAGCGCCGCAAGGCTCCAGCATCAACAATATTCTCAATGCGCGCATCGACGAGATACGCGACGAAGGATCGGACAAAGTGATGGTGCGCATGCAGGTGGGCGATTCGCAGGTGTTGCTGTCGCGCATCACGCGCCGGTCGCGCGACCATCTCGGTTTCATCGCGGGGATGTATGTTTGCGCGCAGATCAAGAGCGTCGCGTTGATGCAATGAACGCCATCATCAATTTCGTCCCCGTATTCATTAGAGCCGGGGTTTACCTTGCTGAATTAGATTTCTTCACAGGTGCCAAGGTAGTCACCAAACCATGGAGATACTGCGATTGCGAAGTTCATTGCGTGCTTATCCGGTTGACACACGAGCCTACCACCTATAGTGGTTTGGCATTGGGGAAATGAGTGCAATGATCGCAAGTTCCGCCGTAGAGACCTCGGTACGTGGGGTCGACCGTATTCATCCTAGAAAAAGCAGTTGTCCACGAAAATCACGAAATACACGAACAAAACCAAAGAGCGCACATGCTGCACAATGCAACCCGATGGGTGAGTCACCCAATGAATGCAACCCATTGTTGTTTTTCGTGGATGGACTGAGGTTTTTAGGATTGGGGTCGAATTGAAGCTGGAAAATATCTTGTTGTTATGCCCCGAACGATGCGGGCATCGTGCTGCGCGAGAAGCCGCTACGGGAAAATTCGGCATCGACCGCCGCGTAACTCGACAACACTGACTGCGTGGAAATACTAAAACCGCGATACATGTCCAAGTCGTAATCGGACATGCGGATGGCGTGCGCGGCTTCGCCAAATTCACGAATAAACTCATCCCAAGTGCTGTAACGATCAGGCGCATTCTTCTGCATAGCGCGATTGATGACCGCGATCAATTCCTGCGGCAACTCTTTGCGATAAGTCTCAATGGGGATGATCGGGAAATTCAGTATGGCGATACGCGCATCGAAATTGTCTTCCGCTGCGAAAGTGTTCTTTCCCGTGAGCAAGCGGTACATCACCGCGCCGAGCGCATAGATGTCGGCACGCTGATCGAGTGCTTCGCCTTCAAGTTGTTCCGGCGACATATAGGCCAGACTGCCCGCCACCACGGAACCCAATTCTTTGCTCGGTACGGCGCAGCCGAAATCGGTGAGCTTGGCGGTGCCGTTCGGCATCAGGATGATATTTGCCGGTTTTACATCGCGGTGCACGATGCCCAATTCTGCCGCGTAGCGCAAGGCATTGGCAATCTGTTCGACGACAGAGAGCACCGTTTTTATCGGTAGCAGATTGTTGGTGTGTTCGTGCTGATCCAGCGACACGCCATTGGCGAACTCCATCACCAAGTAGGCACCGCTCTTTTCGTTCAAGTCGGCATCCTGCACATGCACGATGTTTTTGTGGTGCATCTTTTTCCCCAGCTCGACCTCGGTGAGAAACATTTTTCTGAGGACATCGGATTGGGAGACGTTGCGAAATTGTTTGAGTGCGACCATGGAGAACGAATAGTCACGCATTCCGAGATAGACGTTTGAAGTCGCGCCTTCGCCCAGCTGGCGAACGATGGAATAGCTTCCTATGCGGAGCGGAACGGACATCAAGTTGGATGGATGCAAGCAGTCATTGAGGCATTAGACCGCATATGTGAAAATTAAGTTTCCTGCCGTGCTGCTATTCCTTGCAACAAACTTTCCGGTTCAACCTTACTCCCGCAGACCGTCACGCGTTTGTGCCGCGATTGCCCGCCTTGTTTCAATTCGACGCTGCGCAGCGGGACTTCAAAACGATCCGCGATGTATCTCAACAAAGCTTCGTTGGCGCGCCCTTCGATGGGCGGGGCGGCGAGGCGTATCTTCAAAGCATCGCCATGCAGACCTGCCACGCTGGTTTGTTTTGCGCCGGGCTGGACATGCAGCGCCAAGGTGATGATGTCGCCGTTGCGCTGATGCCATGTGTTCACAGCATCCGCGCTACGAGGTGTTCCAGCCATCCGACCGGCACGATCAGCAAGAGCTGGCAAATGATGAGTAACACCAGCACGGAAAAGTCGATGTTGCCGACCATCGGCACGATGCGGCGCACGGGCTGCAGGAAGCGCTGTGTAAATGCGGCAGCGACAGGCGCAACAGGAGAATGCGGATTGACCCACGACAAGACGGCTTGCACGAAGAGCATCATCATCAACAGGTAGATGCTCAACACCAGCAGCTTGACCAGTGCCCACGCCAGCAATCCAGGCAGAGGAAACACCGTGTACGGATAGCCTTGCGCCCATAGCTGTATCGCAAGGTAGAATCCTTCTACGCTTAAAGCCAGCAACAACGAGGCTGTATCAAATCCCCATAGGGCGGGAACATAACGGCGCACGCGCAGCACGGCGAAATCGCTGAGTGCCATGACGAATTCGCCGATGGAGTTGCGCATCGGCGCACGCAACCACCCGGCATGGAAGCGCAACAGCAACAGTGCCGCGAAGGGTTGTACTAATACATCCAGCAGGAACAACACGGTTTGGTTTAGCATTTAATTGGCACTCCCTAATTCATCACCCATCTCTTTGGAACGGATCGCCGCAGCGTGAACTGCCGCAACGATGTGTTGTTTCACTCTATCATTTTCCATGCTCAGCAGCGCACGTTCGGTGGTGCCGTTTCTGGAAGTCACGCGGGCGCGCAACACGCTGACATCGTCAGAACTGGCTTGCGCCAATTTTGTCGCTCCCAGAAAAGTATCAATCACCAGACTTTTAGCCTGCGCCTCATTGAAGCCCAGCTCGCGCGCCGCCTGCTGCATCGCCTCGATAAAATAGAACACATACGCGGGGCCGCTGCCGGACACAGCCGTTACACCGTCCAGCATGGTTTCTTCCTGTAGCCACACGCTGCTGCCGACCGCGTTGAGAATGTTCTCGGCGATCTCCCTCTGCACCGGGCTGACTTCCGGTAACGCATACAGCCCGGTGACGCCGCTCTGGATCAGAGCCGGGGTGTTGGGCATGCAGCGCACGATATTCGGCGTGTTCAGCCAGCGCGAAATATCGCGGGCACGGATACCTGCGGCGATGGAAACGATCAATTGACCGCCGAGCAACGGAGACAACTGCGCGCACACTTCACGCAGTTGTTGCGGCTTCACCGCCAGCACGATCACGCCGCTGCCTGCCACGCCCTGCGCCAGATCGGTGGTGGCACGAATCGCAAACTGATTTTTCAGTTTTGCACACGCCTCTTCGCTCACCTCCACCACGCTCAATTCATCTGCCGCACAGGATTGATTGTTGAGCAGCCCGCCGATGAGCGCGGTCGCCATATTGCCGCCGCCGATAAAACAAATGTTCATGCCATTCCTTCCAAGTCAAGCACTGAATCGTGATGAAAAATTTCGGTTTAGCCCGCGCATGGTTACTCCTGTTTCAGCGATGGACACTGTATCACTCACGCCGCAGCAAGACGACGCGACGGCAACATGGAAATGGTCACGCCGCCCAGCACCAGCAAGCCGCCCGCGAGTTGCGAGGCTGTCGGTGCGGTGTCGATGACTGCGCCGAGCAGCATGGCGAATACAGGCACAAGGTTAAGGAAGATGGCGGTGCGCGCCGCGCCCAGCCGCGCGATGCCCATGCTCCAGAACAGGTAGGCCAGTACGGTGCCGCCGACTACCATCACCAGCATCGACACTGACGCCTTGGCGCCGAGCGCAACCAGATGCGCATCGCTGCCGAGTGCGATACACAGCAGCACTGCTGCGCCAGCGGCCATGATCCAGGTGGTGTTCACCAGCGGCGAGGCCTGCGGCATGTAGCGGCGGCACAGCACGTTGTACAAGGCCCAGAAAATATCCGCGCACAGCATGAGCACATCGCCAGTGGAAAGCTGCAATGCGAGCAGGTTATGCAAATTGCCGTGCGTAACCACCACCGCTACGCCAGCCAGCGCGACAGGTAAGGCGATGAGATGGCGCATGCCGGGACGCTCGCCCAGCATGGCTGCGGCAAACAAGGTTGTCAGCAACGGGTTGGTCGCCATAATCAGCGCGGCGTTGTTTGCCGAGGTGTAACGCAAGGCGTAGAAAAAAAACAGGTTGAACCCGACGATGCCCACCACGCCAAGCATGACGTAGACGCCGATATTTTTGCGCAGGGGAGCGAACAGGTTTTCGCGCTTTACGCCGACGATGACGAACATCAACATCGCGCCCAACACAAAACGCATGGCCGCCGCCCAGAGCGGAGGGATGTCATGAATCACGTAACCGCCCAAGAGGAAATTCGCTCCCCAGAAAAATGCGGCGGTTGTCACCAGAAAATAGGTGTTGTTATTTTTCATCGCTTACCCCATTAGAAAAATTTGTTGCCGCGCAGTGTATTTACCGATTTAATTTGGCACAAACGATACTTTCTAAACAGACCGGTTAGGTAATCTAATGCCCAGACAACTTCCCCCGCTGAACGCATTGCGCGCTTTTGAAGCCGCCGCGCGGCATCTGTCATTCGTGCGCGCCGCCGAAGAACTACACGTCACGCCTGCCGCCATCAGCCAGCAGGTGAAACTGCTGGAAGACCATCTCGGCATGCCGCTGTTCGTGCGCGGCAAAAAGCTCGCGCTCAGTGCAGCCGCTCACACCCTAGTGCCGCTGGTTTCCGAAGCGTTCGACCAGATCGAGCGCGCCATGCTGAAAGCGCGCCCCAATACGCCGGGAAATACGCTGGTAGTTTCCGCCCCGCCCGCCTTCGCCGCGCGCTGGCTGATCCCGCGACTGGAAGACTTCCAGTTGCGCCATCCCGCTTGAGCGTAGGGTTAGCTGCGTTTACGGAGAATCTCTCTTTCAAGGATTTCTTTAATAAACAAGGGGATTTCTTTCTCAAGCGAGTGTGCTTCCGCTTTCAATTTCTCGTAGATGTCAATTTCCTTGCCCTGCCAGACAAGATCAAGCCGTCGAATTTGGCGCGTGGCAATATGGGAATAGTTTTCTGGATACGCCCAATAACAGGTCAAACAAATTGTCCGATCCTTGATATTTTTCCAATTCTCGCAATGCTCACAAGACCACGATTTTGCCCGGTTTGCAGAACCGGAAAGCAGCATAAAATCTTCTGGGTTGAGTTCTGCTCCTTCGCCGTCGCCGCCAACTTCGTAAGGAACGCGGTGGTCAATTTGCAATTCGCGCTCATCAACTTCTTCAAGATAGATAAAACATTTGCAGCCGTACTTTTCAACCAGTGCATCTTTGATTTTCTTGGATAGCCCTGTTCTACCCGATAATTTTTTGAAACGCTGGCTGCTTACATCGCTAAAGCGGTAAGCGGCAATTTCCCGCCCATCGGAACCAGTAACCCGAAAGGTTTCAAGTGGAATACCATGTTCGCGCACGTCACGGGCTGCTCGTGGCGGGTGGTTGTACCCATATTTTTCTTTCAATTCCTCTGTCGTGATAGAGCCGTGCTTCAGAATATGGTCTATAATGGTCTTCGGACGTTTCGCTGTGACGGAATGGCACAGATCAATAAATTCTTTCGGAAGTTTAGGCATAGCGAACTGTGGGCTCAAGCAAAACAAATTGCCGAGCGTGAGGCTGATGATAATCGGTTGGCTTGTGGGCAAGCTTGTCTGTCAATGCCTGCGAGAGGTACAGAGATTCATAGGTAACCTCATCACGCCCGAGCAAAGTCGATTGGCTGGAACGCCCCGCATCCAACTCGACGCGGGCAAGATCAAGCGAGGCGGGTAGTAATTCTCCAAATGTCTTATCTCCCCTGCGCCCATCGTAGCTGACAATATAAGAAATGCCCCCCGCATTCAGCTCTTCAAGTGAGGTAACGAAATCACAGTGACCAATCCCAGAAAAATAACGCTGATCCCGTTCACCACACACGCCTTGATAGGGCGGATCCATATAAACAAGGTCGGAGGTTTTAGCTGAGGCTAAAACCTCTCTGTAATCCAGAGAAGAGAATCTGCTTTTCCCTTTTAACAGGGCGGAAACGCCCAATATGTTTGTGCGCATTGTCTCTGGTCGTGTGCCACAACGTCTCTTATCCGGGCTTTGATTAAACATTCCACTAGAGTTATAGCGCACTGAACCTTTTACGCATCGCGCCAGCAAATACAGGAAAAGGCGCGGGTCTTGGGTGCGGTTGAAATCTTCACGAATCCGGTAATAGTGCTCAATGGAATCGTCATGTTGCGCATTCCAGACTTGCTCATAAAATGAGGCTGTTTCAACCGGAAATTCCACAATCAGCCGCAACAATTCAGCCAATGGTTTGTTCAGGTCGTTAATCATGTAAGTTTTTGCCATCTTGCGGGCGGCGGCAGCAATACTAATCGCGGCGGAGCCTGCAAACGGCTCAATCAGACAATCAACGCCCTTGGGAACATAGCGCAAAATAACGGTAGCCAAGTTTCGCTTGCTACCTTGGTATTGAATAGGATGTGGAATGCTTTTCATTCAATCATTGTACCTGACATAGGCCGGTTTGCAGCGAAGCACCTAACCGGATATCGGCCTGCGTCTGGATGCCTCAAGGCGCCCGGTGAATTTTCAGGTGGAGGATGTGGATCTGGCGATACGTTTCGGCACAGGCGATTATCCCGATCTGGTCGTCGAACGCCTGATGCCGGAAGCAATCATCCCGGTTGCCGCGCCCTCATTGGCATCGTCCATCCGCACACCGGACGATCTCGCGCACTGCACTCTGCTGGAAGATGATTGGCATATCGACAATGGCATGTTTCCCGATTGGGCGACTTGGCTGGCGACGCTGGGTATCAGCCCAACCCCGTTGCGTATCCGGCATTTCGGCGATGCCAATCTGTCGATCCAGGCGGCGTTATCCGGGTTGGGCGTAACGCTGTCTTGGTACAGCTTGGTGACGGACGATCTGAAAACGGGACACTTGGTGCATCTGCTCGACCAAGCCATACCCAGCACCCTGGGCTACGACCTTGTCACTCCGCAAAACCGCACCACCTTAGCCAAGGTAGCAATTTTTCGCGCTTGGTTGCTGGAACAATCATCACACCAGCGAATTTCTTGAAGTCGGCACTTCTGATCCGTCAGAGACCTCGGTGAGGAAGAATGTTGGCTTATTTGACCAAGCTCTGGGTGAGCATGAGACTGAGGCTGTCATGCGAGAGCGGGTCGATCCACACCGTGAACGCATCTATCCCCCGTGGGACACATTGCGCCTGTTCGTAGGCCAAGCCCGGCGATTGCTTGGAACACTCGCCGATCAACTTCGTCGAACATCGGGCGATCAAGTCCACACTTTGATTGCCGCATCGACCCGATCAAATCGAGCCGCGCACAAAAAAACGACGACCCAAAAACCCGCCGTTGTTAACAGTGCCGCGCCAAGTCGCGCGTGACCTCATTTATGCTCAGAGATCGCTTAACCGAGTGCCATGAGCGTCTGACCCCATTGATTCAAGTTGCACGACTTCGTGTTTGTATTCTGGACTGTATTTTCTGTGTTTGTGCTTAGTCCTACTCGAGCTGCAATTGCTTGGTCAGTCGCTGGTTGCTAATAAGCATGCCGAGGATTAGCGACGCGATAACTATCATTCCGGTAAAAACGGAAACTGAGAACCGCAAATCTCTGTGGGAGGCAAGCAAGCCAGTCAAAAGGATGGGCAATCCCACGCCGAGATAGATCACCACGTAATACAAAGACAGAACTCGCCCTCTGGCGGTTGGTGTAGCAAGCATATTGACCAATACTGTAGCGCCTCCAAAAGTCATTCCATGTCCGAGTCCGCACAATACGGTGCCGATTCCGAACAACACAATGGATTTCTCTGTCATGGAATAGACTATCACGCAAAGACCGATACTCAGAAGCAATAGCCCGAAGCGTATATTTTGTTTGGGAGCAATGCCTCGCAAGGCAAGCTGAGCCACAATGGAAGCCATGAGCATAACAAAAATTGTTCCTCCACCGATTAGCAAACTGCGTAAGCCGAGAAGTTGGCTGACATAGCTAGGCATGAGCGACATAAATAGCGCCGCGACCGACCACGCCACAAAGGCAGCAGCGCTTGCAATGTAAAAGGATAGTCGGTCAAAAGTAGTTTCAGTTTGTGTACCTGATTGTGCAACCGCTGGAGAAGGCGCGTTTTTACCAACGGTTTCTGGCATCAGTATGACGGCGATGATCGCCGGAGCGAGTAGAAACAATTCGGTGTAGAACGGTGCTTTAAGTGCGTACCCGGCATACTCAGCGATAGCCCCAGACAATAATGGCCCCACGGCTGTTCCACCCGCAGTTGCCAACGTGGTGGCGATTGCTGCACTGCGCCGATCACTGCTTGGATGAAGTTCGGTTAGCGCTGCCGTTGCCGCGCCGCTAATTGCGCCGACCGCAATTCCTTGTACTGATCGAGCAGCAATAAGCATACTAACGTCTTGTGCCACGACGAATAGAATGATGCCCAATGCCGCCAACAGCAATCCGATGACAATTATTGGTTTTCGCCCCATTCGATCTGTCAATCGCCCGAAGATCAATAGTGAAGGTATTAAAAAGAAAGCGTAACTAGCGAATATCGCTGTCAATGTGCTTGGTGAGAATCCCCAGTTTTGCATGTAGATTTGGTAAAGCGGAGACGGAAGGTTAGCACCAATCATTAACGCCAGTAGTGCATACCCTACAGCCCAGTAGGGCCATGATTTTTGTGCTGTCATATTAATGTTCCCCACTTTTCAATTATAGTTGAATCAAACTGGATCTAAACCGCTCTGCAATGCCATCCACCAATAAAACGCGGCCCAACTTCGCCATCCCGTCCATTGATCTGATATTCGTCTAACAGCAATTTCTGGTTTTTCCTTGGTTACGCCATAGGATTTAAGGATGATTTTCTGCAAACCTAAATCACCTGCCGGAATTATGTCTCGTCGCCCGAGCCCGCGCATAAGTACGTATTCAGCGGTCCACCGTCCAATGCCACGTATCTGCATAAGAGCACTACAAGCTTCATCGTCGCTTAAAGACTCAATGTGCTTCCAATTTATCCGATTGCTCTGAACAGCGCGAGCAGCTTCCATCACATAGGATGACTTGCAGTGCCCCAGCCGTGCTGCACACAGCTTCTCTTCAGACAGAGTGGCCACTTGTTCCGGTGTCGGTGAAGCCCAGAAATGCCCCCCTGCTATACTATGTTCACAATTTAAAAGATGAAGCAGGGTTGTTTTAAATTTTCGAGCAACCGAGGTACTGACCTGCTGGCCCAAAATTGCCCAGACCAATGATTCAAATGGATCGGGGATCAGGATCGGGCGTAACCCATAGAATCTTTCCAATACGGGCCGAAAAATAGAATCCCGCGCAGCGATTTTTTCAAATTCACCATATCTGTCTCCCAAAGAAAAGCTACGCTTTACCCGATTTATAGCGAAATCGATCATGGTTTGTGTTATTTTTCCTTTGGTATGTAGCTCAATTCCTAATCGAGACGCGCTCCGCTCACCAATTTCTTTCACGCAAACAAGGATCAGCTTTCCTTGGTAGTTGGAAAGCTGCATATATTGCTCAGACGGGGTAACTATTTCAGTGATAGCCGACGGTGACGACTTAATGTATTCCATCGCCAAGCTAAAGTTAAACGGCGACTCTACTGGCATTTCAAATTCGATTTTCATAGTGGCAGCATCTCTCGTTTTTGTTTTAGCCGTGAAGTTCCGGCTATTTTCGCCACCTCTTCCGGTGCCCTGCCTTTTAACAACAACCGCCCAGTTCTCATTCCATTTGTATTTCAAAACAATAATAATTATCGTAGGGTGCGTCCCACCACCCTACGATATTCACCTTTTGATTTGGAATTGGAATCACATATCACATGGCAGCTTCGTTTTTTGACTGCCATGGCTCATTCTTAATGTAATGTACGCATCGTTATATGCATCAGTGCGGTTATGGAATTCTCAATAAAACGGAACACTTTCACATTCTTTAGCAAACGCCTGATTTACATTTTCCCAAAACGGGACTACTCCAAGATGGAGTGCGGGCGGGTTATCTCGCACGAAAAAACCGGTTGGTGATGACACCCACCGAGAATCGTTCAACGCGGCATCTAGATTCAATCGCGCATCAATAGGCCAGAAATTTAATCCGAGATGATCGGTTGTGTGTTTATGCACAGCAGGATTGGCCCAGGCAAAGATAAAATCGAAACCTTCCATCATGCAGTATGAAATGGTGCTGTGCAGAATAGCTTTTGCAGCGGGTCGCTTTATAGACGAGAAGCGACCAAATTCGACTATGCGTTGGCGATGAGTCTGACAAAATTGCACCATGGCGGCGGTCAGATAATAATACCGTTCCGAGCTGATTTGGCTGTGCCGGTTCGCAAAAGTTAATCCACCTGTAGCGACGACCTTCCCTTCTTCTTTAGCCACCAGGAACAGATCAGGTGGTACAGTCCAATGTGTTTTGTAGTTTCGCTCATACTGGCGCCCACAAAATTCCATCGCTTCACTGATCTCGGCTTGTGTCCGAGCGACCGATACATTGATGCGCGTTTTGTCGATATTCATCCGTGATCACCATAAATTTAGTAGCTTACTAGAAGCGTGTTTAACGATTCGAAGCATCAATTCTTCGTTTCCGAGCACGCACACGAAATTGCTGTTCCATCCAGAATTTCCACTTCATGTTCACGATATGCTGAATGTATGTGTCGTATATCCCAGACCAGACTCTTACAGAGCCAAGCATTGATTGCTGATATGCAGATAGAAGATCAAATATTCGATTTGGCCAAAACTTTTCCATTCAAGTCCGCATGCGCATTGTCAGGGTACGTACTAGGAACTCGAATTATGCCTCCCTCGAAAGTCGAACCGTCATACACATAGCAAGATGGGGCCGGAGGTAAAACTGTGGCATACGGCTCACGCTCCAAGTTGGTGAGAATCAGTGCGACCCGTTGAATCGCTGCTGCTTCGGCTACCGGCGGGGAGCCGGCAAACAGGGGTACGGTACGCATGACGGTCAGCCATTCACTAATCTGCGCTCGGCTGGGAAAACGCGGGGCTATCGGCATGAATTTCGGTAATATCTGCTCAATAATTTCGGGTGTCATCTCGGCATTCTCGGGAACCCCAAAATAATCCTCTATCGGCATGCTATCTGGGAGGTACTTGAACAGAGACGTGCCCCAGCCAATGCACCAAGCAGATATGATGCACTTTGTTTTTGGATGGTTGCGAAATGCTTGATGAAGCGCATACCGTGTTTTGATTAGATAAAAATCCATCTGATCCAATATAAGATCGCATCCCTCTACAAATTCTTTGGCATTATTGGGGGTGATACCATCAGTAAAAATCTCGATCGTGACATCATCGATTGTTTCCCGGATCATATTTCCTACAACTTCGGCTTTATTTTTACCAATAGTTGTTTTGCCTGAGCCCAGCTGTCTATTTATGTTAGTCCAGTCGAAGGAGTCGGGGTCGGCAATCTTAATATGCCTCACTCCCAATCGAGCAAGCCTTAATGCCACGGCTCCGCCGATGCCCCCGCACCCAGCGACACCGACGGTGGCGTTTGATAGCTTAAGCTGAGCTTCGCGTTGAGCGTCAGCGCCTTCGCCGAGCCAACATAAGCTTCGATTGACACGTTTCCAGTAAATGTCATCGTTGTAGACTCCGTCCAAACGGATTACTTTTGTCATAATTTCTCCTTTTAAAAGTTAAGTACATAAATTCCGATGCACACACCGGTGCAGCATCCCTCATCCCACTTGTCAGAGAGGTTTGAAGATTCGTTATATTTTAAGCACAGCCGCGTTATAGTAGCGTTAGGGGAACGTTAGGGGAGCGTTAGGATAGGATGATCTGTTGAAAATAAGTTGTGAGGAAGTGTTCAGTCTAACCTTCCGGGAAAAACACAAACAACACACAACCTTCCACCGATTGCGGAATGTGCGATGTACCTGCGGGATGGTGGATGAATGTTCCGGCAGGATAGGTGTTTTGCCCGTCGCAAAAATTACCGGACACAACAAACACTTCTTCCGCTCCCGGCGCATGCACATCAAGATCGGGATAAACGGCGCCGGGGGCGATCTCGAACATGAGCGCCTTCCTGCCGTTTTCTCCCGTCCACAACAGCCGTATGCTGAATCCCGGATAGGCTAATTCTTTGGCAGGCACGTCTTTCCAGTGCTTGGCGACGACACCCTCAAGATTCATATTCAGCAATTTCTCTGACGCCATATTTCCTCCTCGATTGCGACCGTGGGAGCGGCTTTAGCCGCTCCCACATAACACGGCATTTTTTCGTTCTGCGGTGAAATGCCACCACGGCAGCGCATCCCCGCCGCGCATGAAATGCACGATGGAGATGAATACGTCGAGCACGCAGGGGTCATGGCGTTGTCCGGTGCGCTCGCACAGCATTTCATACATCTCGAATGCCTCGCGTTCGAGCAGATGCTCCGGCGTGTGGATGCCGATCAGGCGCAGGTCGGCGGCCATTGCCTTGCCGATGTTGGGCAGGTCTTCCAGTTGGCGAACTTGGTCGCGCCGGACTTTTTGCGGATTCATGTTTGTGGTTTTGCACGCACACCGAAGATCGCCGTACCGACGCGCACAATGGTGGCGCCTTCGGCAATCGCCGCAGGATAGTCGTGCGACATGCCCATCGACAGGGTGTCGAGTTGCAGGCCGTGGGCGTTGAGTTGTTGCAGTAGTTCGCGCATCTGCGCGAAAGGCAAACGCTGTGCGGCGGGATCGGCGGCAGGCGCGGGAATCGCCATCAGCCCGCGCAGTTTGAGGTTGGGTAGTTTTGCCACTTGCAAAGCCAGCGCTTCGACTTCGTCCGGCGCGACACCGCTTTTGCTGTCTTCGCCGCTGACATTCACTTGCAGGCAGATGTTCAGCAGCGGCAGTTCGGGTGGACGCTGCTCGGACAAACGCTGTGCGATCTTTAAGCGATCCACACCGTGCACCCAGGCAAAATTCTCCGCGATGCTCCGCGTCTTGTTGCTCTGAATCGGGCCGATGAAATGCCATTCCAAATTTAAATCACGCAATGCTTCGATCTTATCCAGTGCTTCTTGCACATAATTTTCACCGAACGCATGCTGACCTGCGGTGTATGCCTCGCGCACCGCTGTCGCCGGAAACGTCTTGCTTACCGCGAGCAGCATGACGCTTGCCGGATCACGCTGCGCAGCGTGTGCTGCCTGTGTGATAGCGCGGTGGATTGCTTGCAAGTTGGAAAGGATTGCAGTCATAATCCCGTGTGCTTTTGATTGGCCTAGCGACCCGCCCGAATGCGGTCGCAAAATGAACGGGGAATTATAATGGATATCACTGAACTGCTCGCCTTCGGCGTAAAGAATAAAGCTTCCGACTTGCATCTTTCTGCTGGTCTGCCACCGATGATCCGCGTTCACGGCGACATCCGCCGCATCAATCTGCCGCCGATGGAGCACAAAGAAGTGCATGCCATGATCTATGACATCATGAATGACCAGCAGCGCAAATATTACGAGGAGAACAAGGAACTCGACTTCTCTTTTGAAGTGCCCGGTCTGGCGCGTTTCCGCGTTAACGCTTTTGTGCATAATCGCGGCGCGGGTGCGGTCATGCGGACCATTCCCTCCAAGATTCTGTCGCTGGAAGACCTGAAAGCACCGAAGATATTCGAGCAGCTGGCCGATTACCCGCGCGGCATGGTGTTGGTGACCGGCCCGACCGGTTCGGGAAAATCCACCACGCTGGCAGCGATGGTGAACCATCGCAACGAAAGCGAAATGGGCCACATTCTGACCGTGGAAGATCCGATCGAGTTTGTGCACGAATCGAAAAAATGTCTGATCAACCAGCGTGAAGTCGGGCCGCATACCCTGTCGTTCCAGAACGCGCTGCGCTCGGCATTGCGTGAAGACCCGGATGTGATCCTCGTCGGCGAAATGCGCGATCTGGAAACCATCCGGTTGGCGATGTCCGCCGCCGAAACCGGCCACTTGGTATTTGGCACCTTGCACACCAGCTCTGCGGCAAAAACCATCGACCGTATCATCGACGTGTTCCCCGCCGACGAAAAAGAAATGGTGCGCGCGATGTTGTCCGAATCACTGCGCGCAGTCATCTCGCAGACCCTGCTCAAAACCAAGGATGGCACAGGCCGCGCCGCCGCTCACGAGATCATGATCTGCACACCAGCGATCCGCAACCTGATCCGCGAAGCCAAAGTGCCGCAGATGTATTCCGCCATCCAGACCGGCGGCGGCATCGGTATGCAGACGCTGGATCAATGTTTGCAAGACCTGGTCAAACGCAACATCGTTTCTTCTGAAGAGGCGCGCAGCAAAGCGATGAACAAAGACTTGTTTCCCGGCAAATAGACGCTGATGTAGGAGCGGCTTCAGCCGCGAAAGCGGGATATTCGTGGCTGAAGCCACTCCTAACAGTTATACGGATGGCGCATGACCAGAAGAGCATTGTGTTCTGTAAGCTAGAAACCTTAGACAAGAGAGGAAGTTATGGAACGCACACTACTGTTGGTTGACGATGACGAAGAGATCGGTGCTGCGCTGACTCGCCTGCTGCGGCAAGATGGGTACAAAATTCTGCGTGCTCGTGGCGG
Source organism: uncultured Gallionellaceae bacterium (assembly GCA_964532405.1). GTDB lineage: Bacteria > Pseudomonadota > Gammaproteobacteria > Burkholderiales > Gallionellaceae > PALSA-1006. Next base: position 24,445 of record CAZHIC010000028.1, read on the forward strand.
ACAAGAGGGGCTGGAGTTGTTGGCTCAACATGAGGTGAACGTCATTGTTTCGGATCAGCGCATGCCCGGAATGCTAGGTGTTGAATTTTTAAGCCGTGCAAAAGAGCTCTATCCAAAAACAGTGCGCATCATTTTAAGCGGGTACGCCGATTTAAGTTCGGTGACGGATGCCATCAATCGCGGCGCGATCTACAAATTTCTCACGAAGCCGTGGGACAACGAAATGCTGTGTGCCAATGTGCTCGAGGCTTTCCAGCATTATGAACTGACGCAACAAAGGAACAGGCTGGCGCTGGAAATTCAGGAAGCAAATACCACGTTGGCCAGTCTCAGTTTGGAACTATCCAAATTACTCGCCCACAAAGATGGTCAAATAGAGCGCCTCTCCCATTACGATCAATTGACCAACTTACCCAGCCGGGCGTTGTTTTTTGACCGGTTAAACCAGGGATTAGAGCGGGCGCAACGTGAAGAATTGCAGGCGGCAATCCTGCTCATCGATTTGGATCACTTCAAAACAATTAACGATTCATTCGGTCATGCTGCGGGAGATCAGCTGCTTCAGGTAGTGGCGAAAGGATTGGCAAGTCATGCGCGCGGAGAGGACACGATTGCCCGAATGGGGGGCAATGAATTTGGCCTTGTATTGACCGGAATCAAAAGGGCTCATGAAGCGGAAGAAATTGCTCAAAATATTTTGGATTTATTGGCCCGTGATCCGGTATCCATTGGCGGCGAGGAGGTATATGTTGGTGCCGGTATTGGAATTGGCATCTATCCTTCCGACGGACTGGATTCAAATACCCTGATCAAGAATGCGAATGCCGCTCTGCGCCACGCCAAGAGTAAGGGGCGAAGCAATGTTCAGCGTTATGCTGCCGATGGGCTATAACTCGCAATTGCAATCCAGATGGCATCTTGAATAAATTTTGGGGGCATGATGGAAAGAATATTACTACTGGTTGATGACGAAGAGAACATTACTTCCGCACTGGTCAGACTGTTGCGGCGGGATAACTACACCATCCTCCGCGCCAACAGCGGGAAGGAAGGCTTGGTGCTGCTGGAGCAGCGCCGGGTCGGCGTAATCATCTCCGACCAGCGCATGCCGGGGATGACCGGGACCGAGTTTCTGAGCCAAGTGAAAGAGCTATACCCGGATACCGTGCGTATCGTGTTGAGCGGTTACACGGAATTGAATTCGGTAACCGACGCCATCAATCGCGGCGCGGTGTATAAATTCCTCACCAAGCCGTGGGAAGACGAACTGTTGCGCGCCAATGTGGAAGAAGCCTTCCAGCGCTACGAGATGAAGATTGAAAACGCACGATTGGCCCACGAGCTTCTGCAAGCGAACGATGATTTAAAGCGCATCAATCAGAACCTTGAGCAGCATGTGGAACGGAAGGCGCGTGAGACTGTGCATAATCTGGAGGTACTGCGGGTGTCGCAGGAGATGTTTGAAGTGATGCCCGTGGCCGCCATCGGTATCGACGAAAACGGGTTAATCGTCATCGCCAACCAGATGGCCCACCAACTTTTTTCGGCGGATGGGGCATCATCATTGCTGGGCGAAGCGGCAGACACGGTCATTCCGTCCGATCTGTTGCTTTGGGCGTCGTCCGGACTACACCAGCGGCATGAAGATGCGCAACCGTTCTCCGTGCTCGGGCATGATGTCTGCTGCTGGTGCCGTACCTTGGGCGAATTTTCAAGGTCGCGCGGCACATTATTGGTCATGGATGCGGGTTGTCAAATCAGGGTGGCGCAGATCGGCCTACACCACAGGAGGCGTGACGATGCCCATAGTGATCGATAAAAAGGCAGTTCTCGCCAAGCTGCATCACCTCCCCTCTTTGCCCTTTATTGTGCGGGAAGTGATCGCCAGCTTTAACGATGCCAACCTGGACACCGCATCGCTGGCCTCTCAGATCGCGCAAGACCAGGGGCTGTGCGCCAAGACATTGCGCGTGGCGAACTCCTCATTTTACGGGCTGCCACGCAAGGTTGGCTCGATTGAAGATGCGATCACTGTGCTGGGGTTTGATACCGTGCGTTCTCTGGTGTTGTCCGCAGGCGTGGTTCAGGCCTTTCCGCCCATTCCCGGCAGTTTGTTCGACCGCCAGGCCTATTGGCAACGCTGCTTCCGCATTGCCACCCTTTCCAAAACGCTCGCAAAACAATTTTTACGGCAGGGGCAGCAACTGGCATTCACTGCGGGCATGTTCTACGACATCGGCCAACTGGCTCTGGACGTGTGCATCCCGCAAAAATTTTCCGAGCTGTTTCAACAGCAAGCAATATTGAAGCTACCCCTGCTCGATATCGAGCAATCCGCGCTGGGTTTCGATCATGCGGAATTCGGGGCGGAAATGATCCGGCTGTGGAACTTTCCGCCGGAGATCGAGCAGGTCGTTCGCTATTGGCAGAAGCCGGAGCTGCAAACCGCTTTCGACCCATTGATGTGCGTAGTTCATATCGCGGCATTATTGGAAAGTGGCGCCAGCGGGGAAAAATTGATCGCACAACTGTCGGAAACAGCGCGTGTCAGGATGCAAATAACCTGGGAGCGCATCGAGGCGTGCCTGCCTCAATCGGGTCGGTTGGATCGGCTTGATAGCGGAGTCCATTTGATGCTGACAACTTAGGGCCAAAGATCATGCCATTAAACCAAGCACTCCCACTTTCCTGGATTTATGACCTGTACCGCCTCGGCCAAGGCGTGGCGCCCGACAATCAGCTCGAAGCAGTGCACCAGCGCATTCTCGAACATGTGGTACAGGGTTTTGAGGGGGAAAGCGGTGTGCTCGCACTGGTTGACGAGAATGTGACTCTCTTCGACGAAGGTGTGAGCCTCACCATTGTGGCAGGCGTCAACATTCCGGCTCAGGTAATTGGCCATCAAGTCCCGTCCGGGCAGGGTATTCTCGCCTGGGTGGCGGAGCATGGCGAAAATCGGCTGCTTAACGGCGATTTGCGGGAGGGCACAGAAATTCGCGATCCGGTGCGCGATAGCCCGGCCAAACCGGCATCGGCGATGTGCTGGGCACTCAAAAACGAAGGGCGGCTGATCGGCGTTTTGAACATAAGCCGCACGGACAAATTGCCGCCCTTTAGCAGCGATGATCTCGCAAAAGGCGCAATTTTGACCGGCCTTATTTCCATGGTGATTGAGGACATTCGTCTTCACCGGGAGGGCCAGCAGCGCATTACCATGCTTTCCGACATGAACAAAGAGCTCGTCCTTGCCAGCCAGCAGCTGGAAGAAACTCAGGGACACCTGATGCAATCGGAAAAAATGGCCTCCATCGGGCAGTTGGCGGCGGGTGTGGCGCACGAGATCAACAATCCGATCGGCTACGTCTATTCCAATTTGGGCACATTGGAAAAATATGTGCAGGACACCTTCGGCATGCTCGATCTGTACGAACAGGCGGAAAGTTCGATCACCGATGCCGGGGTGCTGGCGAAATTAAAGGCGGCCAAAGACAAGTTGGATATGGCTTTTCTCAAAGAGGATCTGAGCGCTTTGATGAGCGAATCAAAAGATGGGATCACGCGGGTCAAGAAAATCGTGCAAAACCTCAAGGATTTTTCGCATGTGGATGCTGTCGATGAATGGCACTTTGCCGACCTGCACAAAGGGATAGACAGCACCTTGAACATCGTCAACAACGAGATCAAGTACAAAGCCGATGTGGTCAAAGAATATGGGGAGCTGCCGGAGGTGGAATGCCTGTCCTCGCAACTCAATCAAGTGTTCATGAACCTGCTGGTGAACGCGGCGCACGCCATCGAGGAGCATGGCACGATCAGCGTCCGTACCGGGCAGGAAGGCGACGAAGTGTGGGTGGACATCGCCGATACCGGCAAGGGCATCGCCCCGGAGCATGTCAAGAAAATATTCGACCCCTTCTTCACCACCAAACCTATCGGCCAGGGGACGGGGCTTGGGCTGTCGCTGTCCTTTGGTATTTTGCAGAAACACCACGGGCGCATCGAGGTGCAGAGCGAGGTCGGCAAGGGCACGACGTTCAGGGTCTGGCTACCAATTAAACAAGCACAGGATGAGCGAGCATGAATTCGAGCGATGGACGGCCATTTGAAGATCAGAGGAAGTCATGAGTGAAGCACAAGCAGCAGTGACATCGGAAACCCCCGCGACGATTTTGTTCGTCGATGACGAGGCGAATATTCTGTCTTCCCTGAAACGCTTGTTTCGTCCGCTGGGTTATCGCATCTTCACGGCGGAAGGCGGCGCACAAGGGCTGGAGATCATGGCACATGAAACCATCGATCTGGTCATTTCCGATATGCGTATGCCGGAAATGAATGGGGCGCAATTTCTGGAAAAGGTCCGGGAGAGCTGGCCGGATACGGTACGCATCCTGTTGACGGGTTATGCCGAAGTCGGTGCGACCATTGATGCCATCAACAAGGGGCAGATATATCGCTATGTATCCAAGCCCTGGGAAGACAACGACATCACGCTGATCGTCAAACATGCCTTGCAGCAAAAAATGCTGGAGCGCGAGAAAAATCGCCTGGAGGCATTGACACATAAACAGAACGAAGCGCTGAAAGATCTGAATGCCAATTTGGAAACGAAGGTATTGGCGCGAACCGAGGAGGTGCGTCAAACCATGGCATTTTTAGAGGATGCGCATGAAAAATTAAAGAAGAGTTTCATCACCTCAGTGCGCGTCTTCTCCAACCTGATCGAGATGCGCAACCCAAGCAAGGTGGGACATTCGCGTCGTGTCGCCGATCTTGCCCGAAAACTGGCTCAAAATTTGGGGCTTAATGCTGCGGAAATACAGGATGTTTTTATCGCCGGGTTGCTATTGGATATTGGCAAAATTGGCCTCCCCGATCATTTGCTGGACAAACCTTTTTCCAATTTGAGCGCTGACGAGCGCACCGAAGTAATCAAATGTCCGGTCAAAAGCGAGACGGCCTTGATGGCACTGGAACAGTTGAATGGCGCAGCGAAACTGATTCGCAGCCACCGTGAACGCTTTGACGGAAGCGGCTACCCGGATCGGTTATTCGGTTTGGCCATTCCGCTTGGCGCACGTATTCTGGCAATCGCCGAAGACTATGACGCTGCATTGATGGGGACGAGCTTCACAAAACCGTTGAATCCGGCAAGAGCATCTCTTCTGATCCAAGATGGCAAGGGCAAGCGTTACGATCCGGCAGTGGTGGATGCCTTGCTGAAAGAGTTAGGCCAGACCCTTGCCACGAACACCAACATCTTGGAAGCAGTGTTGCGTTCTGGACAATTATTGCAAGGCATGACGCTTTCTCAAGATTTGATTACGAGAAGTGGCGAAATATTGCTACCGAAGGAGCGTCTGCTGAACGAACAGCTCATCGACCAGATTAGGGGCTTCGAACGCATGGATGGGCATCCGCTCACTATTTACGTTCATACCAAAAAGTAACACAAGGATCAACATGATCACTCGGTCAGTTCACGCCATCCAAGCACCCGGCAGCGAGCCAGTCGGACGCGAAGGTGCCACCGGATTTAATCTCGATTGCCTAGATTCCCTGCGGGGTTTCATAGAGCACATCCACTTCATTCCGAAATACGCAGGCGCACGTTCCGCAGGCAGCTTGAACAGCGGGTCACGACGCAACGAGTTGGTGTCATTCGGGTGTCCTGCGTCCCCGCCGCAGGGGTAGCTTTTGGCTGGGTATTTTCTAAAGTCGCGAAGTCAAAACTTCCGTCCTTTGAAATGCACTCTCTGTCCAAACCCCCTACTTATCTGTTGCATCTGCTGTGGCTAGGCTGTTTGGCGGTCTGCGCAGCGACGGTGTGGTTCGCTTTTTTTGTTTGGCTGCGGGTTGGTGGCATTGTTTTTAACTTATCCGTGTAAGCTGGTGAGTCCGCGAAATTTGCTCTGGCTGCCCGATCAGGATTGGGGTTCGCGCTTTCCAGTGATGTTGGAGATGTTGCTTGCTATCCTCTTTTGCATCATCCTAGAAAAAGGTGCGCCAGCACAAACTGGCAAGCGATAGTTGGTGAAAGTCCAA
>CAZHIC010000029.1:0-29198 GCA_964532405.1 uncultured Gallionellaceae bacterium
TTCTCGATGACCTGTTCGATAATTTATTTAGGGTGATTTTTAGAGATGCCCTATAGTCAAGTATTGATTAAGTCCGATGGATGGGTCATGACTGCGGGTACGACCCATAGCTCATACTCTTCTTCGGTGACATATCCCAGCGCGATGGCTGCCTGTTTGAGCGTGGAGCCATCGCGCTGAGCGTGCTTTGTGATTTCAGCTGCGCGATCGTAACCGATATGCGGAACCAGTGCTGTCACTAGCATCAAGGATCGTTCCATCAATTCGCTCAGCCTCAGGCGATTGGCCTCGATACCTCGCACACAGTTTTGCTCAAAACTTGTCATGCCATCGGCTAACAAGCGCAGGCTTTGCGAAAAATTGTAGGCGATGAGCGGTTTATAGACATTCAGCTCGAAATTTCCCGATGCACCGCCGATCGTGATCGCCATATCATTGCCGATGATCTCGCAACACAGCATGGTTAACGCTTCACATTGCGTGGGATTCACTTTGCCAGGCATGATCGAACTGCCCGGTTCGTTTTCAGGAATACGAATCTCACCCAATCCTGAGCGCGGCCCGGAAGCAAGCCAACGAATGTCATTGGCTATTTTCATCAAGGCAACTGCGAGAGTCTTAAGTGCTCCATGCGTATTGACCAGTGCATCGTGTGCGGCAAGGGCGGCGAATTTATTGTCGGCGCTCTTGAACGGCAAGTGCTGGCGCCGACTCAATTCAGCGGCAACACGCGATCCGAATTCAGGATGGGTGTTTAATCCGGTTCCCACAGCTGTTCCTCCAGCAGCCAATTCGAAGATTGCACCCAATGTAGCCGTAATCGCGGACTCAGCGTGAGCCAACTGTGCGACGTAACCGGAAAATTCCTGCCCGAGCGTCAGCGGCGTGGCATCCTGCAGATGAGTGCGCCCGATTTTAAGGATATCCACGAACGCTGCTGATTTATTGGCTAAGGCCATGCGTAACGCAATCAATGCGGGTATCACCTCCCGGGTAATACCAATTGCCGCAGCAAGATGCATGGCAGTCGGAAAAATATCATTCGACGATTGGCCGAGATTGACTTCATCATTTGGATGCACAAGCCTGTTGACTCCACGTTCGCCCCCTAGAAGCTCGGATGCCCGATTGGCAAGTACTTCATTCATATTCATGTTGCTCTGGGTACCCGAACCGGTTTGCCAGACAGACAATGGAAATTCGTCGCTGTGCTGACCATCCAACACCTCCTCGGCGGCTTTGATGATGGCTTGCGCTTTCTCGGCTTTCAGCAAGCCAAGATCGAGATTGACGCAGGCGCACGCGCGCTTAATTTCCGCGAGCGCGAAAATGATTTCCTCTGGCATACGTTCAGATGAAATATGGAAAAGTACGAGTGAACGTTGTGTCTGTGCCCCCCAAAGATGCCGGGCGGGAACCTCGATGTTGCCAAAAGAATCACGTTCTGTTCTGGTTTCCATGATTGCCTCCCATGATGAGTGAAGGAGTTTTTTCCACTTTATTTAACACTAAGCAACAAATACGGAGATCAGGTGATAGAAACGTTCGAACACGCGCTCGCGGTGCTGTGGCTCAATGCTGAGCCGTTGTCGATGAGGTTGTTGAGCATCTCCATCAGGCTGGTCGCATCGCCTTGAACTTCTACGGTTGCATCTGCGCCTTCATCATAGCCATTCTCATTCCAATCCTACTTCTTCTCGCAAACGATTCCCAAAAGAGTTTCCTCTATGCTGCCAGGAAAAGGGCGTCTCCATTCGCCAAAGGTAGAGCGGCTAAATACCTTATCCCCCCCACCCATATTGGCAGAGTGCCATGTAAGACCAAGGTTCCGCGATTTCATTTTCTTGCAGTCATATCCCATGCGAATCTTCGCCGACAAATATTTTGTGCCCATGGAATCTTGGACAGTCTCATAGTCCAGCACATGCCACATTTCCGTAATTTTGGATTTCTTGCTAATAGTGATGGTGGTGCTGTCAACGTAGACGGTAGCTGATTTATCCCTTCCGGCTTTGACCCACTCTGCCATAGCGCTGCTGCTTATAGCGGCCAGCAATACTGTCAAAATTATTCTGTGCATTTTTTCGTCCCAAGTTATTTTTCAGGCTGTGATCGGTTCACAACTTGTTGGATTCGGCATCATCGACCACCTTGTCTACCGATGATTGGCGAATTCATGAAAAACGATGCTGCAAATATTTGATGATGTCGCTGGATTCATACATCCACCGCACATTTCCTTGGGCGTCCTCGATCTGCAAACAAGGCGTCTGAACTTTTCCCCCGCCTTGCAGCAAGTCGGCTCTGTGCTCAGGATCATGCTGCGCATCACGAAGCTGTATCGGCAATGACAGTCTTGCCATTTCGTGGCGTACCCTGATGCAAAACGGGCAAGTATTAAATTGGTAGAGCGCAAAATTGGCACATTCCAAATCAATCTTTAGTTGTTCTGTAGCCGGACGCACTATCCCTGCCGGCTTTGCCAATTTAGCCCAGAGCAGCATGACTGGGATTAATGCTAAGCGCAACGTCTTGAAAAATATGCTAATCATTTATTACCCTACCCTCTGAAATTTAATACCAACCTGCGGACTTTTTTGCCGATCCCTATGGGATGCAAAAGGCCACCCCCGAACGATGGCCTAAGTGCATGAAATGTTTGGCTCCACGACCTGGGTTCGAACCAAGAACCCGCAGACTAACAGTGCGGGTTACGTTTAAAATTATGCCTCAAAAGCTGAAGGATCCTTAGTGATTTTGCTCAATGGAATTGGCATCACCTGAACTGATGATCTACTTTCCAAAATATATAGACCATTTGGCACGCGCGAGATGCCGTCAGTAATAAGCTATAAAGAAAAAATCCGCCCGTAACATCCGGGCGGATTACAACTACACAGCGGTCAGTGATTAAGGCTACTAAAACAACGTCGCACCCTTTATGCAGCATGGTATGCGTGTAGCCCAATACACTGACCCGGCAGTCAGTTGATTGCTACAAAGACTCGGACACTTCAATCATCCGACGCGCCTCTCCCTTACCGATAGTCAGCAAGTCCCACACCAGCAGTACAAAGCCAACAAGGAACATCACTCCGAACACCTCACGCCACCACATACCCTGCGTGAACCAAGGATGTGCCTGTGCAGCGAAGTAGCCAATCCAAGTCGAGCCTTCGATGGCACGTTCGATCTGTGATTGAACGTAGCCAGAGACCAGCATCGACACCGTCATACCTACCATGCCGAGATTGAGTAAACCTAGCGACCATTTCCACTTCCATCCGTTGCCTGGCAAATCGCCCGACATCCATGTACCACCACGCCAGCGCTGGATTCCAAGATAGAACATCGCGATGATGATAGTCGCGTAAGCGCCGAAAAACGCGAGGTGACCATGCGAAGCTGACCACTGCGTACCATGGGTGTAGAGATTGATCTGCGGCAACGTGTGCATGAAACCCCACACCCCCGCACCGAAGAAGTTTCCGAAGGCATGGGCAATCAACCAAGCCATCGCTGGATGGTTGGAGTTCTTAGCATGTCGAGCACCTGCATCAAACACGGCATGCACTACCATCGCCACCAAGGGGATGGGCTCTAATGCTGAGAAGAATCCACCGATGCTGAACCAGTATTCAGGAGTACCGATCCAGAAATAGTGGTGTCCTAAGCCAAGGATGCCAGAACCGAACATCAAAGCGACTTCGATATAGAGCCATGTCTCTACGATCTTACGGCTCACACCCAACACCTTCATCAAGCCATAAGCCATGATGCAAGCGACCATCACTTCCCAAGTTGCTTCTACCCACAAGTGAATGACCCACCACCACCAATATTGGTCGATGGAGATGTTAGTGGTGTAGAACATGCCAGCCAGATAGATGCCGAACAAGGCCAACATATCCAGCACCAACACACCTGCGATGCCGGTGTAGCGGCCTTTGGTGAAAGTGGCGGCAACGTTGTAGAACACCACCAGCACACTCACCACAATACCTATGTCGGCCCAACGCGGCGCCTCGATATATTCGCGGCCTTCGTTGATGAGCCAGATGGTGGATTCTTTGCCCGGGCCAATCTGCACAAACAGATACACCAGTATCACGACTGTGACCGCTGAGGTAAGCACCCAGAAGATCAGATTGCCCAGCTTGAGGCCGACCACTTCATGTTGCGATTCTTCCTCCAGCAGCCAATACGCTGAACCGAGGAAACCATACAGCAACCAGACCACCAGCGCATTGATATGCACCATGCGGTTGACGCTGAAATCAAGTACGCCATACAAGAAGTCCGGATACAGATATTGCAGCCCGGAGAGCAGGCCGAATAAAATTTGTGCACCGAATAACACGATCGCCACAGTGAAGTATTTCACCGCCAGCTTTTGCCCACCGTTCAGGTTGGCACTATCCAACTGTCCTAGTGTCGCCATGATCAATTCTCCTGTTCGATGGATTTGAAGTTGTAGGGGAAGCCGTTGGTATCGATGCTGGACATCCACTTCAGGAATGCCACTACACCGCGCGCTTCTTCATCGGTAATGTCGAGCTTGGGCATGCGCCGTCCCATGCTGTTATGCAGTTTGTCGGATGGATCTTTGATGAATTCGACCATCTGTACCTCGCGTACCTCTTTGGTACCCCAATATTGGTCTAGCCATGCCTTAGTGAGATCGGGTGCGTAGTAGGCACCATTGCCCAACAAGGTATGACAGTTCATGCAGTTCTTTGCTTGAGTCGTCAACTTGCCGAGCTTGACCAAAGCTTCGGCTTCCTCCTCGCTCAATTCTTTACCAAACAGAGGCTCTTTCGCGCCGATGACCGGCACTTGCACGTGACGCTTCTCGTCAAACTTATATTCAATACGATGATTGATGACCGAATACGCCGGAACACGTTTAGAGCCGCTGGATATTTGCGGAATCGTGTCCATCGTCAATAGAATCAATGCAACGAATGATCCCCCGGTGACCCAGATCGCTGTCTTGCGCCAGAATGATTCAGATGCCCACCACTGACTTGTCGCCATGGTTCTCTCCCTTACTCAACGTTAATAATCTTTAATCGGCACCGGCTCTGCCTCTGCATGCTCTTCGGCATGTGTGCCTACACACAAATGCCAGATCGCATGAGGTGCGAGCAAATACCCCACCAACATGAATACAACAATGACTGTCCAAAAAGGGTGTTTCAGTAGATTGGCCGCATCCGCCAGAAAGAGTGTGGAAATAAGAAGACCCGCATAAGAGAGGTAGGCCAACGGCATCAACCGCGTCTCACCCTTGAGGCGCGAGAAGGCGAATAGCAACGCATACAGTGCACCCAACATGATCACCATCGCAGAAGTGAAGAAGATGGTGAAGAAATTTCCAAGGCTAGCTGGTTCGATCATGTTGTTCTACCCAGAACATTTAATGATTCATTGAGATGCAATGTATTCCATTTTTTATAATGAGGCAACAATTTTGACAGGAAATTATGCCCGCCTTCATGCCGTGGAATGGCGCTGCAACGCCCAAACGACATGCTCGCGCACCAAGGCGGACGGGTGTTGCGCGTGCCGCTGCAATGCCGCCACGACATCGGATGTAGAAGGCGCGTTACCCAGCGCCACGGCGATGTTGCGCAGCCATTGTTCGTGGCCGATGCGATGGATCGGGCTGCCCGCCAGTTTGGCGTGGAAGGTCGTCTCGTCCCATGCGAATAATTCGGTGAGCCCGACATCGTCGAGACCCTGGCGCACGGCGAAGTCCGGCTCGATGCTCTTTTGCGCGAAACGGTTCCACGGGCAGACCAACTGGCAATCGTCGCAGCCGTAGATGCGGTTGCCGATGAGCGGACGTAACTCCAGCGGAATACTGTCTTTGAGTTCAATAGTGAGGTAGGAGATGCAGCGCCGCGCGTCCAGTTGATACGGTGCGACGATGGCCTGTGTGGGACAGATGTCGATGCAGGCGCGGCAGGTGCCGCAGTGGTTGTCTTGCGGCGTATCCACCGGCAACGGCAGGTCGATGAATATCTCGCCCAGAAAGAACCACGAGCCTTGTTCGCGCGAGAGCAGCAGGGTGTGCTTGCCGCGCCAGCCCAGATGCGCTTTTTGCGCCAGCTCCACTTCCAGCACGGGGGCGCTGTCGGTGAACACGCGGCATTGGCATTCGACTTCGCCGCGTATTTGTTGCGCGAGTTTTTCCAGACGGTTGCGCAGCACCTTGTGGTAGTCGCGCCCCAGCGCGTAGCGCGAGAGAAAGGCACGTGCCCCATCTGCCAATACTTCGTGCGTGTCTTTGGCGTACTCCGGGTAATAGTTCATGCGCACCGAGATGACGCGCAGGGTTCCGGGTATCAGCTCGGCCGGACGCGCGCGTTTGACGCCATGTTTTGCCATATAATCCATCGCGCCGTGATGGCCGTCCGCCAGCCATTGCAGCAGGTGCGCTTCGGCGGCATCAAGGCGGGTGTCGCTGATGCCCACAGACTGAAAGCCGAGTTCCAGCCCCCAGTCTTTTATCCGTGCGGCGAGTGCGTCGTGATTTATTTGAGGTGTTCCGTTTTGCATAGACCGAATCATAGCCGAATCAGCCTGCCCAACGAGGATTCCACGACGGCCTTCGCGGCACGCCTGGCTCCCACTCTGCAAGCGGGCATGGTGATCTATTTGCGCGGTGACCTCGGCGCGGGCAAGACCACGCTGGTGCGTGGCATGCTGCGCGCTTTGGGCTATGACGGGCGCGTGAAAAGCCCGACCTATACCCTGATTGAGCAATACGACTTAGCTGGGTTAAACTTACGCCACTTTGATTTATACCGCTTCCGCGATGCCGAAGAATGGGAAGCGGCGGGGTTCCGCGATGAATTTGATGGACGCAATATTTGCCTGGTGGAATGGCCGGAACAGGCTGCGGGACTTTTGCCCCCCGCCGATTTGGAGATCGCTTTTGAAATTTTGCCGCATGGCCGCTCGCTCGATTTATATGCTCACACCAACACAGGCAGACAATGCTTAACCGCGCTGCCCAACTAATTTTTGTTGCGCTGCTTTTGTGGCTGCCGAATGCAATGGCGGCCATCAGCATCAGTTCGGCACGCGTGTGGCCGGCACAGGATTACACGCGCCTGACGCTGGAGTCCAAACAAGCGATCCGCTACAACCTGCTCACCCTCAAAAATCCCGAGCGTCTGGTGATCGACCTCGACGATGTCGATCTCACCCCTGCACTCAACGAACTCGGCAATAAGTTTGCCAACGACCCGTACATCAAGAGCGTGCGCGTCGCCCGCTTCAAACCCGGTGTGGTGCGTCTGGTGCTCGACCTCAAAACCGAAGCCAAGCCACAGTTATTCAACCTCAAGCCCGTTGCCGAATACGGGCACCGTCTGGTGCTGGACGTCTATCCCGCCATCGCCGTCGATCCGCTGATGGCGCTCGCACTGCAAGCGGAGAATAAAGCGGCGGAAGCTTTTCCGGCGAAACCGGTTCTAACCGCATCAGCGGTTGCAGCGTCAGCCCCGGCGAATGCCGAGCCGCAACGTCCAACCGCGACTATCCTTGCAACCCAACCGGAGAAAGCCGAAAAATCAGCACCGCTTAAACGCGCGGAGATCAGCACACGCATATTGATCATCGCAGTGGATGCCGGACACGGTGGCGAAGATCCCGGCGCACATGGCCGCAAAGGCACGTATGAAAAGAACGTCACCCTTGCCATCGCGCGCAAACTCAAAGAACAGATCGACGACACGCCGGGGATGCGTGCCGTGTTGATCCGCGACGGCGATTACTTCATCCCTTTGGGCGGGCGCGTGGAGAAAGCGCGCAAGGCGCACGCCGATCTGTTCGTTTCCATCCATGCCGATGCCTTCGTCAAACCCCATGCGCGCGGCTCATCGGTCTTTGCCCTGTCCGAACGCGGGGCGACCAGCGCCTCTGCGCGCTGGCTGGCAAAGAAAGAAAACGAAGCTGACTTGATCGGCGGCGTGAATCTGGCGATCAAAGACCCCTACCTCGCGCGCACGCTGCTCGACTTGTCGCAGACCGCCACCATCAACGACAGCATGAAAGTCGCCAAACACGTACTCCGTGAGCTGGGCGGCATCAACACACTGCATCGCGGCTTCGTCGAGCAGGCGGGATTCGCCGTGTTGAAATCGCCCGACATCCCGTCGATACTGGTGGAAACGGCATTCATCAGCAATCCGGAAGAAGAGCGCCGTTTGGCCGATGACGACTATCGGGGGAAATTGGCTGGCGCAATCTTGGTCGGCATCAAACGCTACTTCTCGCAAAACCCGGCACTGTCAAAGCAGAGAGTGACGGCATCGAACGAATAACGCCTTCCATCCGTTTAGCAATCCGATTTTTACCGCACCTTAGCTAAAAAATCTGGGAGCCAACAGTAGCGCAAGATTGTAATAAACATGCAAAGCCGCCGACACACGAATGCCGTCGTAGCGCTCACGAAAATAGCCCAGCACAAGGGAAACGGCAAGATAGCCGGGAACAAGCAACAAGGGATGCTGCCAGACATGCGCAGCAGCAAAAATCGAACTGGTCGCCCAATTCGCACGACTAAAACCGAACAGCTTTAGTCTGAAAACAGTTCCCCGCAGCAACCATCCTTGAATACCGCCCCGGAAAATCACTTCTTCCAGAACGGCAATAGCTATGCAGAAGACTATCGCGCCGGAGAATCCCCCCCCGAAAATTGCAACATCCCAGGGAGGAACCCACCACACCAACAGCAGCGGCGCGATGAGCGCAGCAAGCAGACGATAATCAGTCGGCACTACGCGAGCGAACTACGCGGCGGCGAAGCCAGTAAGCCGCAACCGCCAACATCGCCAGCAGCAAGGAAGCATCCGCTTGAGCACCAAACGGCATGACCGAACAACCACCACCACCACCACCACCACCACCACCAGAGCTTGTGGCTTTGGCTGTGGCCGTACCGGAGATTGTTACAAATGCGGAGCCGCCCCCGCCGGACAGACCAAGAGACGCCGTTCCGCCATAGCTGCCCACAACCGTTGGCGTAATGGTTACGCTCACCGAGCACGACGCCCCGGCGGCCAACGTCACATTACTGCACCCATCAGCCGACGCTGCCATGATTACAGGTTGCGACAACGTGATCGCCCCCGTCTTCATGGCGGACGTGTTCGGATTAGTGAAAATCAGACCCAGCATAGTGGATTGACCCAAAGTAACCGTAGATGCCGGCACATATCTTGTTGTCGTCAAGGC
This sequence comes from uncultured Gallionellaceae bacterium, assembly GCA_964532405.1. Lineage (GTDB taxonomy): Bacteria > Pseudomonadota > Gammaproteobacteria > Burkholderiales > Gallionellaceae > PALSA-1006. The sequence goes on from CAZHIC010000029.1 coordinate 9,250, forward strand.
CGTAGTTCCTGCAGACCCAGTGAGACTAACCGTGGTCGAAGATGCGCCCGTAACAGGCAGTGCCAGACTGGCCACATGCGCGCCCGCCGCTATAGGAGCGTAAGTCACGGTGATGTCGCAAGTACTGCCCGCAGCAATGATAAATCCGCTACAGGTATCGGCACCTTTACCAAACATTCCCGCATCCGTTCCCGTTATCGCCGCCGTCCCCGCTTGCGCGGAAACATTTGACGTATTGGTTAACGTGATGGTCTTATTGACACTTCCGTTAACCAGAACCGAACCATAATCCATCGTGGCCACAGCCGTAACAACCGGGGTACTGTTTTGCACGGCCAAATTAGCGTTAAGTATTCCCGCACCACAATTTTTCTTCAGCGAGCAATCCCATGTTGCCAAACCATTTATCAAGGAAGGGAAAATCGTTAATGAAGCCGTTGACGATAAAATAGTTTTGATCTGTGCCGGGGTCAGTGCAGGATTCTTGGCCAGCATCAATCCTGCCGCCGCCGCCACATGTGGCGTCGCCATACTGCTGCCTTGGTAGTAAACGTACGTTGAGCCACCGGCATTCAAGACCGGGGTAGTCGTCCCCGAGTTGAGCGTAGACAAGATACCGGGATCGAAAGTGGCGGCGTAAGTCTGGTCGCCGCCCGGCGCCGCCAAAGTGATATTGACCGGGTTAGTGACATTGCTTGTTGGCGAACTGAAGTTACTATAGGCCGCGCGCGATCCGTCCCGTGCAGTAGCCGCAACGGAAATCACGTTTGTGCAGTTGGCCGGATTGAAGTTGGCGACATCCAAGTTGCTGTTGCCGGCGGCCACTGCCACTACCGCCCCGGCGGCCACGGCTGCATTGATTGCATTTTGCAGGGTTGCGGAACAAGCACCGGAGCCCCCCAAACTCAGGTTAATCACTTTGGCTGGATTGGGATTGCTAATGGTGGAATGCACCCCGGCTGCCCACAGTATCCCGTTCGCTATATCGGACGTATAGCCACCGCCCTTACCCAAAGCGCGCACAGGCAAAATCTTGGCGCTATATGCGCCGCCAATCACACCAGCAGCATTATTGCCCAGCGCCGCGATGGTGCCCGCCACATGAGTGCCGTGCCAAGAACTATTCGCTACGGTCGCAGCGGACCAATTGGGATTGTCGATCTTGTCTTGTGCTGTGATGAAATCACCGAGGTCGGTCGCATTCGCTGATGCGGCGACCACCGCGCTGGCAGCCGAGGTTGTGGCAACACATGAAGCGCGCACACGGCAGTCAGTCGTAAAATCATAACCGGTCGAAACCAGATTGCTACCCGCGCCGGACGCGACGGTCGCCCCAGCACCCACGATGTCCACGTTGGGGGTAATTCCGGTATCCACCACCGCAACGACTACGCCCGTTCCCGTGACCGTATTCCATGCGGTCTGAAAGTCGGCGCCATAGTTGCCAGTCCCTCCGGGAGCCGGGGAAGCCACTGCGGTCACCGGCCACATTCCCCACAAGCCGGGGTTAGCGGTTGGCCCAGTTGTGTAGTAGGTATCGTTCGGCGCAGCCTGTACAGTCAATATCCGGTCTTCTTCGACATACTCCACATTGGCGAGGCTGCTGATGCCTGCAATCGCCTTGTCGAGCGATTGACGGTTAGGCTGTCCTGCAACGGAAAGAACGTGCGCGCCATTTTGAATTGCATGCAGTTCGGTTAGCCCCGCTCCCGCGACTGTTTGCAGCTGTGCAACAGTCTGCATCGTCAGCGGCTGACTTAGTTGCGCATGGATTTGCGCAACACTCAGTCCCTTTGACAGGTTGTTGGCTTTGAATTTTACAATCAGCCTGTCGCTGACAAGCGCGGCATTACCCGATGCGAGACTGCCTATCTTGGGTTCTGCTGCCCAAATAGGCACGGAATTGCATACCAATGCAACGGAGAGTGAAATTGCGATTAAACGACGCGTGCGGTGTTTCATTGAAGCCCCCTTTAAAGTGAACAACTATAAGAACCTCCCACCGACCACAATCCCGGCAAGGTTTGGTTATGTCAGCCATTCTGGCTAGCCAGTTTGCCGACCACTACTGGTGTTGCATAACGCTGTCCTGCTCAATCAACTTGATTTTCAATTGATCCGCCTGCCGCATTAACGCTGTTTCAAAAGTAGCGAATGCCTGCCCCTGTGGCAACGCGATTTCATAAATCAGCGCATCCGCGCTATATGATCGAAGGAATATTGGCTGGCAATGGCAAGCATCTGCAATAGCCAAGGAAAGCGGCTTGTTATCCGTAGCCGATTGCTGGAAATAGATAATTGCCCGAATAGGTGTCTGCATTGCAGCATGCGTTGCAACCGGACTTGACACAGAAGCATGGGATGCACAGCCGACCAGCGTGAACGCCAACGAGCACAACGCCGCTCTGCCTAAGCGGCAGATACTTCTCATATCCATGACCGAGCCACTGTTAGCGGCCTCAAAGACAGGAAAATTTTGACAATTGCCACGCTCACCAAATACCAAACAACTTTTCATACCTCTCCTTTGACCGCTGCCTTAAACAAGTCACGCTTGCGCATCACTCGAATAATTACGCTTTTTCTCGCCGAATTATATCTGGAATATAGACAAATTGTAGCAGCCAATCAACCCGGCAAATTTGATAGGTAATCAAAAATATCCGCGTTGCAAAGCACCGCCCTGCGACAATATGTCGCATATCCGGCCATATTTTTCGGGCTACACTCCTCCGTATAACTAAATCTATCTCAGGAGAAATATCATCATGCGCATTCGTCACAGCCTGATTTACGTTGCACTGTTCGGCCTTCTCGCCGCCCATACGGCTTATGCGAGTTGCGGCAGCAGCGCATGCTCCATCAACACCAACTGGGGCGAGCACAGCGCAAGCGAATCCGGCTGGAGTGTCGATCTGCGTTACAACTACAGCAACGCCGACCAGCTGCGTTCCGGCGGCAACAAGATCACGGCGGCCCCGACCGATCCCGCGCTGGCCGCCGGAGCGGAAGTGGAAAATCTGCGCACCATCAACAAGATCGTCACTGCCGGCATCGACTACACGCACGACGATCACTGGGGCATGGCGTTGAGCATCCCGTACATCGCGCGCGACCACAGCCATTCGTTGGCCAACACCAACCCGACCCTAGTGAGTTCCGACAGCTTCACTGCCAACGCGCTGGGCGACATCAAGGCAGTGGGACGCTATCGCTGGTCGCTGGATGGAGCCAGCGGATCAGGCATGGGAATCAAGTTCGGATTCAAGTTAAATACGGGCAAGAGCAATTTTCTGCTGGCCAGCGGCACGCTTCCTAACGAAATCACGCTGCAACCGGGCAACGGCAGCACTGATCTCATCGTGGGTGTGTTTTGGCAACAGGCCAAACCGGGGAGTGCGCTGAGCTGGTTCGCACAAGGCATTTCGCAAAGCGCGGTTCAAAACAAAGCCGAGTTCAGACCCGGCGACCAACTCAACCTCGATGGCGGAGCGCGCTATGCCTTCACCAGCAGCTTGAGCGGCCTGCTGCAGCTGAACGCGCAATGGAACGCGACAGACTCCGGCATCAGCGCCGCATTGACCGGAGCCGGAAATGCAAGCAGCGGTGGCAATTCCGTATCGCTCACCCCCGGTTTGAGCTATGCGATCGCACCCGGCACCAATGCTTACGGTTTGGTGCAAGTGCCTCTATACCAGTATGTCAACGGCGAACAGCTCGCCGCCAACAGCTCGGTGACGGTCGGTATCAATCACCGCTTCTGATCTGCATCATGAAAATATCACCTCCCCCATGCAGGGGGAGGGTGTGGTAGAAACGTTGCTATTCCACGAGCACACCCCCATCCGAGCGTGTGTTGTCGGGGCTTCAGTCCCATACAACCACGGCCTACTCCTTGCGGGTGCAACCTTCCCCCTAAAGGGAGGAAGGGACTGTTCTAGGGAATTATTTGGGTTTAACGGGGGTAAGTCACAACGGCGAGAGTAGCACGCTCTCGCGCAGCTTCTTCAACTGGTCGCGCAGTCCGGTGGCTTTCTCGAATTCAAGATTCTTGGCGGCTTGCAGCATCTCCTTTTCCAGCCGCGTGATCTCCTTGGAGATTTCTTTTTCGCTCATCGCCAGATATTTCGCCTGCGTCTGCGCGGCTTTGAGCTGGCTGCGCGCGGCATCCGGTTCGTACATACCTTCAATAATGTCTTTGATACGTTTAACAACGCCTTGCGGAGTGGTGCCGTGCGCTTCGTTGTAGGCTTGCTGTTTGGTGCGGCGGCGGTCGGTTTCGTCTATCGCGCGGCGCATCGAGTTGGTGATCTTGTCGCCGTACAAAATCGCCTTGCCATTGATATGGCGCGCGGCGCGGCCTATGGTCTGAATCAATGAGCGTTCGGAGCGCAGGAAGCCTTCCTTGTCCGCATCGAGTATCGCGACCAGCGACACTTCGGGAATGTCCAAACCTTCGCGCAGCAGGTTGATACCGACCAGCACGTCGAACATGCCGAGGCGCAGGTCGCGGATGATCTCGACGCGCTCGACCGTTTCAATGTCGGAGTGCAGGTAACGCACTTTAATGCCGTGCTCGGTGAAGTAATCGGTGAGGTCTTCGGACATGCGTTTGGTCAGCGTGGTGACCAACACGCGCTCGCCCGCTTTCACGCGCAAGTTCACCTCGGACATCAGATCGTCCACCTGATGCGTGGCGGGACGCACTTCGATCACCGGATCGATCAACCCGGTTGGGCGCACCAGCTGCTCCACCACCTGCCCCGCGTGTTCGGCCTCATATACAGACGGCGTCGCGGACACGAACACGCTTTGGCGCATCACCTTTTCGAATTCGTCGAAGCGCAGCGGACGGTTGTCCATCGCGGAAGGCAGGCGGAAGCCGTAGTTGACCAGATTTTCTTTGCGCGCGCGGTCGCCTTTATACATGGCGCCCACCTGCGGAATCATCACATGGCTTTCGTCTAAAAACATCAGCGCGTTGGGCGGCAGATAGTCCAGCAGCGTCGGCGGCGGTGCGCCAGCCGGACGCCCCGACAGATGGCGCGAATAATTTTCGATGCCTTTGGTGAAGCCGATCTCGTTGAGCATTTCCAGATCGTGGCGGGTGCGCTGCTCGATGCGCTGCGCTTCGACCAGTTTGTTCTCACGCTGATAAAACGCGATGCGCTCGGCCAGCTCCACCTTGATTGTTTCAATCGCCGCTACCACCGTACTGCGCGGCGTAACGTAATGGCTGGATGGATACACGGTATAGCGCGGCACTTTTTGCAAAATGTGGCCGGTGAGCGGATCGAACAGCGACAGCGTTTCCACCTCGTCGTCGAACAAGGTCACGCGCAACGCATGCTCGCTGCTTTCCGCCGGGAAGATGTCGATCACGTCGCCGCGCACGCGGAATTTGCCACGCGAAAAATCGACATCGTTGCGCTCGTACTGCATCTCGATGAGGCGCTTGATTACGTCGCGCTGATGCATCTTTTCGTTGTGGCGCAAATGTAAAATCATGCCGTGATAATCCACCGGATCGCCGATACCGTAGATCGCCGAAACGGTCGCCACAATCACGCAGTCTTCGCGCTCCAGCAGTGCCTTGGTCGCCGACAAACGCATCTGTTCGATCTGCTCGTTGATACTGGAATCTTTCTCGATATACACATCGCGCGACGGCACATACGCCTCGGGCTGGTAGTAGTCGTAATAGGAAACGAAATACTCCACCGCATTCTCGGGAAAGAACTCGCGCATCTCGGAATACAACTGCGCCGCCAGCGTCTTATTCGGCGCCATAATCATCGCCGGACGCCCCAGGCGCGCGATAACATTCGCCATCGTGAAAGTCTTGCCGGAGCCGGTCACACCCAGCAACGTCTGGAACGCCAAGCCGTCTTCGATACCCTCCACCAGCTGCGCGATCGCCGTAGGTTGGTCGCCCGCCGGTTCAAATGGCAGGTGCAGGAGATAGGGGCTGTTGGGAAAGGTGATGGTGTTCATGGTGAGGGGCGTATTGTACGGGGAATGGCTAGTGTTTAATTGCATAAGTTAATAATAGTATTGCGGAGTTGAGTCCCCTGAACTTCACGCTTGCGCCAAACGAACGGCTGTGAATCTCTCGCCCCTTGGGTTGTTCTGCAATCACCTCGTCGAGGAACGCCTGAAAGTCCACGCGCTTCTTTGTCGCCGTGACCTTGCCTTGAATCTGTCCGGTGGCGACCTGCAGTGCATGGCACACCTGCGGCAATCATCGCTGAAGGGGGTAGTTAATATCTTTTATTGTTGCAATTAGACGCTGCTAGCAGAACTACAAGACGGTCTGGCAGAATATGAGCCTCAATGTTAAAAAATCACGAAACACAATTTTATGATCGAGTAAGATTTGGCCGACAAATCTACTGCGCATTACGGATACCCGAAAAATTCATGACGACCACCCTACTCCAGCAAGACTTTATCGACAGCATCGCCGACGCGCTGCAATTCATTTCCTATTACCACCCTGAAGATTATGTCCGCTCGCTAGCCGACGCCTATCAGCGCGAGGAATCACCCGCCGCCAAGGATGCGATAGCACAGATACTCACCAACTCGCGCATGTGCGCGATGGGCAAACGCCCGATTTGCCAAGACACCGGCATCGTGGTGGCTTTCGTGCGCGTGGGCATGGAGGTGCGCTGGGCGGATGTTTCGATGAGCATCACCGAGATGGTGAATGCTGGCGTGCGCAAAGCCTATCTGTTGCCGGACAACGTGCTGCGCGCTTCCATCGTGAGCGACCCGGCAGGCAAGCGCAAGAATACGGGCAACAACACGCCGGCGGTGGTGCATTTCGAACTCGTGCCGGGCAATAAGGTGGATGTGCGCATCGCGGCCAAGGGCGGCGGTTCGGAGAACAAGGCGCGCTTCGCCATGCTCAATCCCGGCGACGATGTGGTGGAATGGGTGGTGAGCCAATTGCCGGGCATGGGCGCGGGCTGGTGTCCGCCTGGGATGCTGGGCATCGGCATCGGCGGCACGGCGGAGAAGGCCATGTTGCTGGCAAAAGAAGCGCTAATGCAGCACATCGACATGACCGAACTCAAGGCGCGCGGCGCACGCAACCATCTGGAAGAGCTACGCATCGAGATATACGACAAGGTCAATGCGCTGGGTATCGGCGCGCAAGGCTTGGGTGGCCTGACCACGGTGCTAGATGTGAAGATTCTGGACTACCCGACCCATGCGGCTTCCAAGCCCATCGCTATCATCCCGAACTGCGCGGCGACGCGGCATATCCACTTCGAGCTGGATGGCAGCGGGGTGGCGCAGTTCACGCCGCCGAGAATCGAGGATTATCCCGATGTGCACTGGCATCCGGCAGAGGGCGCACGGCGCGTGAACCTCGATACCGTAACGCGTACCGACATCGCGCAATGGCAACCGGGTGAGACACTGCTGCTCTCCGGCAAGCTGCTCACCGGGCGCGATGCAGCACATAAGCGCATCGTGGAATTGCTGGCTAAGGGCGAGAAATTGCCGCCCGGCGTGGATTTTAACGGGCGATTCATTTACTATGTCGGCCCGGTCGACCCGGTGCGCGACGAAGTGGTCGGGCCCGCCGGTCCCACGACGGCGACACGCATGGACAAGTTTACCGAGACCCTATTGGCGCAGACCGGGTTGATCGGTATGATCGGCAAAGCGGAGCGCGGCAAGGTCGGTCTGGAGGCAATCAAAAAACACGCGGCGGTGTATCTGATGGCAGTGGGCGGAGCCGCCTACTTGGTGTCCAAGGCGATACGTAGCGCGAAAGTGATAGCCTTCGCCGACCTCGGCATGGAAGCCATCTACGAATTTGAAGTACAGGACATGCCAGTAACCGTGGCCGTGGATACACAAGGCCGCTCGGTACACGAGATTGGCCCGGCAGAGTGGAAAAAACGGATCGGAATGATCCCGTTGAAAGTAATTTGAATTATTTGTAGGGTGGGCAAACGGTTTCATCGTTAGCCCACGCGGTTGCCGACATGATAAACCGCGTGGGCACACCCAAGGGCCCGAGAACCTCTTCGAGGCAAAAACGTGCCCACCCTTCATGTTTTGATTTATTGGGGCAGCGCAATTGTGCGATGCTCAAAGCGGTTTGGCGGGCCTCCCCGCATTGCAGCATGGTGAATCTGGTCAGGTCCGGAAGGAAGCAGCCACAGCCTATCGTTGCAAGTGCCGGGGGTAAGGCTCGCCTCCTATTTTTCGAGGGCGTTACACTCGATTGGAAAGTGATATGTCAGCGACTTCTGTATTAGCCCGCAAGTGGCGTCCCCGGAACTTCGCTCAACTGGCGGGGCAGGAACACGTCGTGCAGGCGCTAACCAACGCGCTGACGCAAAACCGTCTGCATCACGCCTATCTCTTCACTGGCACGCGCGGCGTGGGCAAGACCACCATTGCACGCATCTTCGCCAAATCCCTGAATTGTGAAACCGGCATCACCGCCACGCCGTGCGGTGTGTGCAGCGCATGTACCGAGATCGACAGCGGGCGTTTCATCGACTTAATCGAAATCGACGCGGCGTCAACTACTGGCATTGACAACATGCGCGAGTTGCTGGAGAGCGCGCTGTATTCACCGTCTAGTGGGCGCTTCAAGGTGTATATCATCGACGAAGTACACATGCTATCGAAGGCCGCGTTCAATGCGATGCTGAAGACGCTGGAAGAGCCGCCCGCACATGTGAAGTTCATTCTTGCCACCACCGATCCGCAGAAGATTCCCGTCACCGTGTTGTCGCGCTGCTTGCAGTTCAACCTCAAGCAACTGCCGCCCGCATTGATACTCACGCATCTGCAATACGTGCTGGGGCAGGAGAATATTCCGTTCGAGATAGGGGCGCTGAATCTGGTGGCACGTGCCGCGCAGGGCAGTATGCGCGATGCGTTGAGTCTAATGGATCAAGCCATCGCCTATTCTTCCGGCAAGGTGGATGAAGTGCTGGTGCGCACTATGCTGGGCGCGATCGACCAAGGCTATCTGTTCGATCTTTTGCAAACGCTGCGCGCGGGCGATGGCACCGGACTGCTGCGTATCGCTGACGACATGGCGATACGCAGTCTGGCGTTTGAGGCGGCGCTGCAAGACTTGGCGACGCTGTTGCATCGCATCGCGCTGGCGCAGACCATTCCGCAAGCCATTGCGGAGGATGAGCCGGAGCGGGAACGTCTGCTGGAATTGGCGCAGCAGTTTACGCCCGAAGAAATTCAATTGAACTATCAAATCGTCATCCACGGGCGCAGCGAAATCGACCTTGCGCCGGACGAGTATGCGGGGTTCACTATGACATTGCTGCGCATGCTGGCGTTTGCACCGCAGACGCTAGGCAGTACAGCAGAAGCACGCCCGCCAATGGCCAAAGCCACGCCAAGCCCAGCTTACGCCGCTCCCCGCGCCGAACCCATTGCATCCAAACAAGTCCCTACTACAGCGACACCCGTCGCTCCTGTGCAGGTTATGGGCGGCACATTTGATTGGAACACCTTGCTGACACAACTGAATCTGCAAGGCATGGCGCGCGAATTGGCGAAGCACAGCGTGCTGGGAAGCTTTGCCGACGGGCGATTGGTTTTGAATCTCGCGCCGCAGCACAAGCATTTGCAGAGCAACAAAATGGCGCATGACAAATTACAGGCCGCGTTGAGCGAATATTTTGCGCAGCCGCTGAGGTTGTCGGTCGAGCTGAGCGCATCGAGTGCCGTTGCGACGCCCGCCGCCGTCGAACAGCAAGAGAAACAAACGCGTCAGCAGCAGGCTGTGGAAGCGATTAAACAAGATACTTTTGTGCGTGAGGCGCAGGCAATGCTGGGTGCGCAGATCGTGGAAAATTCAATCAAACCTATACAACAGTAAGTCGGAGGAAGTAGAGATGATGAAGGGCGGAATAGCCGGGCTGATGAAGCAGGCGCAACAGATGCAGACCAACATGAAAAAGGCGCAGGAAGAACTCGCCACCATCGAGGTGGAAGGGCAGTCCGGTTCCGGCATGGTCAAAGTGACCATGACTTGCACACATGACGTGCGCCGCATATCGCTCGACGAGAGCGTGATGGACGACAAAGAGATGCTGGAAGACCTGATTGTGGCGGCCTTGAAAGATGCCAACAAAAAAGCGGGCGAAACGTCGAAGCAACGTATGAGCGGTTTTACCGCGAGTCTGCCGCCGGGCATGAGCCTGCCCTTCTAAATGCCAATCAGCCACGGATTAACACGGATGTTCACGGATAAGCAATTGAAGCCAAGCCAGACGAGATATGGCTCTGCCTTTGCTTGTCTTTTCATCCGTATTGATCCGTGTCCATCCGTGGCTAAATTTTTCTCCCCGAATAAGTGAACACACCTTCCAGTCTGGAAGAGTTGATCAAGGCGCTGCGCTGCTTGCCGGGCGTGGGACCAAAATCGGCGCAGCGCATGGCTTATCACTTGTTGCAGCGCGACCGCCCGGCGGCTTTACAGTTGGCGCATTCACTGAATCATGCAGTGGAGAGCGTCAAGCATTGCAGTAAGTGCAATAACTTTTCCGAGGAAGAGATTTGTGTTTTGTGCCGCTCGGGGCGGCGTGAAACGGATTTGCTCTGCGTGGTCGAGATGCCGTCGGATATGTTGATGATGGAGCAGGCGCAATGTTTTCGCGGCATGTATTTCGTATTGATGGGGCGGCTTTCGCCGCTGGATGGAATCGGCGCGCGCGAATTGCCGCTGGAGCGTTTGCTCAAGCGCGCACAGGAATTGTCGTGCGAAGTGATCCTGGCGACCAACTTTACCGTTGAAGGCGAGGCGACCGCGCATTACCTTGCGACATTGTTGCGCGCGCAGGGCATCAAGGTTTCGCGCATAGCACGCGGATTACCCGTGGGTGGTGAATTGGAGCATGTGGATAGCGGGACATTGGCACAGGCAGTGCTGGAAAGACGAGCAGTAACAGAATGAACGATCAAACGGAAACACCCCAGAAAGGCGAACGCTTGCAAAAATTGCTGGCCCAGGCAGGCATCGGCTCGCGGCGCGAGATGGAAGAATGGATCTCCGCAGGGAGGGTGACGCTCAATGGTGAAGTGGCCACGCTGGGCATGCGTGCCATCGCAGGAGATGTGGTGTGCGCGGACAAGCGCGTGATACACGTCAAAGGCCAAGCAGCACAAGGCTTGCCGCGAGTATTGCTATATCACAAACAAGAGGGCGAGATCGTCAGCCGCGATGACCCGAAGAGCCGCAGCAGCGTGTTCGATAACCTGCCCAAATTGCGCGGGCAGAAATGGATCGCCATCGGACGGCTGGATTTCAATACCAGCGGCTTGTTGATCTTCACCACTTCCGGGGAGCTGGCAAACCGTTTGATGCACCCGCGTTTCGAAGTTGAGCGCGAGTATGCGGTGCGCGTGCAAGGGCAGATGACGCCTGAGCAAATGCGCCAGATGACTAAAGAAGGCATCGAGCTGGAAGACGGCTTGGTGCGCTTTGAAAAACTAAGCGATGAAGGCGGCGAAGGATTCAATCACTGGTATCGCCTCGTATTGAAAGAGGGGCGCAATCGTGTGGTGCGGCGCACTTTCGAGGCACTGGGTTTGACAGTGAGCCGATTGATGCGGGTGCGCTTCGGCATCGTCAACCTGCCGCCGAGCATCAAGCGCGGCAAGATGGCCGAGCTGGGCGAGGGCGAGGTCACGATGATACTGGATTGGGTCGGGTTGCCGACAGAGGTCGTCGAACAAGCGGAGCCTGTGAGAGCTGCGCGCCCCCGCCCGGACAAAGAGGCCAGCAAAGACAAAGCGCCGCCCGAGATGCCAGCGCCAAGTGAGCGTAAAACAATTGGTCGGCGCGGACAGGCAGATATGTCGCGCGCACGCGCGCACCGGAAAATTAAAACTGTTAGCCCCAAATAGCCTAAGGTATCTACTGAAATGGGAAAGATTTAGCGGGCTTATGTCAGCGGGGCAAAGCGGGAAATGTATTCGAGTAAAACCTCTTCCTGAAATGGCTTGCCCATATACTCGTTTACCCCGATCTCCAACGCATAATTGCGATGTTTATCCGCTGTTCTGGATGTGATCATGACGATGGGTAAGTCTTTTGTCTGACCATCCTGACGCAGGCGTTTGGCTAATTCAAAACCGTCCATGCGCGGCATTTCAACATCCAGAAGCAATACGGCAGGCGATACGTTGGCGAGTTGCTCTAACGCATCTACGCCATCTTTAGCAGTTGCCACTTGGTAACCTGCCCGTGTCAACATACGGCTGGTAATCTTGCGCACGGTGAGAGAGTCGTCCACCACCATCACCAGCGGCACGCGGCGCACCGGAGCAACGGGCACTGCGGCTTTCGCGGTCTTGCGCGACACGGTGATCTGCTGGGCAAACGCAATCGGGTTGATAATCAATACGACGGCTCCGCTCCCCGTGACCGTTGCCCCCCCGATACCCGGCAAACGTGCCAATTGCGGGCCGATATTTTTCACCACGACTTCCTGATTGCCGATCAGCTCATCCACATGCAGGGCGATGCGACTTTCTCCGCTGTGCAGCAGCAAAAGCGCGTTGTAATGGTGAATGACCGGCTCTACTCTTTCGTCGCCCAGTAAGTGCGTCAGGTAATACAGGGGGTAGGTCTTGCCCTGCCATTCCATTTTTCGCGCACGGTAAATTTCTTCCAATGCCTGCGGTTTAAGTTGCTGCGCTTGCACGATCATCGTTGCGGGAAGTGCGTATGTATCCTTGCCTGCGCGTACCATCAGCGTGCGCGTCACGGCCAGCGTCAACGGTAAATGAATGCTGAAACACAGGCCTTTTCCGGCAGTGGAGACAACATCCAAGCGCCCCCCCAGCGCGTTGACTTCACTTCTCACCACATCTAGCCCGACGCCGCGTCCAGAAATCTCGGTCACTTCCTTTGCCGTCGACAAGCCGGGTTTAAATATCATCTGGATCGCTTGTTCTTCGCTGATCTCTTCGCCTTCGTGTAGTACGCCGTGTTCCAATGCTTTCTGTTGCAGTCGAGCCATGTCCAGTCCGGAACCGTCGTCGCTCAACTCAAACACCACTTCGTTGCTTTCCTGCCGCAACGACAAGTGAATTTCGCCGATGGCGCGCTTGCCCAGACGTTCGCGCTGCTCCGGTGCTTCAAGCCCGTGCGCAATGGCGTTGCGCAACAGGTGCTCAAAGGGCGCAGTCATTTTTTCCAGCACACTGCGATCCATTTCCACACTCGTACCGGCGAGTTCCAGATTGGTACGTTTGCTCAACTCTTTGGCGGTTTGACGCACGATACGATATAGGCGCTCACTGATGCTGGCGAACGGCACCATGCGCACATTCATCAGGCCTTGCTGCATCTCGCGGTTAATGCGCGCTTGCACCGACATGGCCGCCGTGGTTTCGTCAATATTCTTCAACAGCGACTGTTGCACGGTCTGCACGTCATGCACGCTTTCTGCCATGAAGCAGGTCAATTCATGCAGGCGGGTGTAGCGGTCAAATTCAAGCGGATCGAATTGATCCGCGTTATCTCCGTCCGGCGCAACCCGGCTCTGCAACTGACTCTCGGCCTGCATTTCAACTTCTTGCAACTGGTTGCGCATGCGCGCGACGGTTTGGTTCAGTTCCAGCAAACCTTCCCGGAAGGCACGCAGCTCGGTTTCCATACGCGAACGCGCCACTCTTATTTCACTGGCATCGTTCACCAAACGATCCAGCACGTCCGAGCGGATACGCAACATGCTTATCAGCGCGCGCTCGGCACCGACATCCAGCGTGCGGCGTTCTACTTTCTGCACGGTGCCGACTGATTCAGCAGTTTCATTTTCCGCAGCTTCAGGTTCGCCGCCGCGCAATTCGTCAAGCATACCGGTGATGCGGTCGAAATCGCGATCCAGCATATCCCAATAGCCGGACTGATCGGCCTTCCCGGTGGCAGACTGCACACGACCTTCCATTTCGTGCACCACTTCGCCGATACGCATGGCACCTGCCATACGGGCACTGCCCTTGATAGTATGCAGCAGACGATTTAATACCCGAGCTTGCAATGCGTCATCAGGCTGTTTGCGGCAAGCGCGCAATCCGGCACCGATCTTTGCGATCAAGTCATCCGCCTCTTCCAAAAATACGGGCAGCAACTCTTCATCCACGTCATCGTGAATTTGCGGTTTCTTAACTTTGACCTGCTCTGCGGCTTGCTTGGCTTCGGTTGCGGAAGATTGTACTGGTGGTGCGGCTACGCCATTCCCCTGAAGCGGTGCAACCTCCCCGCTCAGGTTTTCCTTGTTATCCTGCAACTGGCGAGCCAGATCACTGCGTGAGCTTGGCATTTGTTTGTCGCAAATGCTCTGCGTCATCGCGTTCAGCTCAGCGATAGCCAATTCAACCATCTGCAACTGACCATCCTGCAAAACAAACGACTTGTCTATGCGTGCTTGCAACCAACCTTCCAGTGCGTAGGCCAGTTCTGTCACGGCCATAAATCCCATAGCACGACTTACCCCCGCCAGCGTGTGGGCGGCGCGCATAAAGTCGTATTGCACCTGCGGAGGGTTAGTCGCGCGCAACAGGACAAACTGCTTCTGCAAAGCAAGCGCATTGAGCTTGGCCTCATCGCTGGCGATTTTGAACAAAGCGGGAGAAACCATCACCTCCCCGATGACCACTTGCTCGGGATCAACGGATACGGAAGGTGCTGCCACCTGTTGCTGCGCTTCTGTGGTCGCCTGCTTTGATTTCACTTCACCGGGGGCGTTGCCTTGCGCAATTTGTTGCGCCATCTCAACCAAGCCTGCCGCCTCGATACATACACTGCCTTGGCTGCGCAGTGAGCTTATCCAGTCGGAAAATGCCTGTTCGGCCTGAATGATAAATTGCAGCAAACCCGGCGTGGCCGGCTTGTTTTCCTGTAGCCATTTATTCAAAGCCTGCTCGATCTCCCAAGCCACTTCGCCCAGATCGCTCAAGCCAACCATTCGACCGCTGCCTTTTAGCGTGTGGAAGCCGCGCCGAATAGTGACAATCGGTTCATGACTGCCCGGGTGCAACAGATAAATTTCGATGTTGTCGCGCATGATGCCCAACACCTCTTGCGCCTCTTCGAGGAATACATCGAGTAGCTCCTGATCTTCTCCAAGCTGGCTCGGCAATACCGGTGGCTCGCTTGCCACGATTGCGCCCGGCTCACCGGATTGACGCAATTTGGACAACTCGTCCAGCGAGGCTTGCAACGCTTCGCCCGCATCCTGTTTCTGCCCGAACGCCAGATGCTGCATCAAATTGTCCAGCGTCCCCACCGCAACGGCCAGCACCTGACTTTCCGCCAATTTTGGCACAGCCCCCGACTGCTCGAAGGAACGCACGCTATCCTGAATTGCAAGCAGCAGTTGCTCTGCACGTTCCAGCGAAAGAATACTCAAGCCCCCGTGTATCTGCCCCAGCAGACGTTGCAGGCCGCTGAGTTCAGTGCGATTGGTGGCATCGCTAAAGAAGGCATTCAGGCCCTGTTCAACATATTGCAGGTTCACCCTCATTTCGATGGCCAGCAAAGCCATCGTTTTACTCTGCTCCAACTGTAAGTGCAGTCCGATCAATTCGTTCAGCCGGTGCGCATCCTCCGGTTTCCGAGTGAGAACAGCCTGCATGCGCGCAGACAGGATGCGCACCTGTTCCTGAAAATCGCCATCCAGATGACCATAATGCTCGATCCCGCTTCTCAACAGCAATAACGCCATGGCCATGTCGATGCCGAGGAGACGCGCCTGCTCGGCATCATCGAGATGTTGTGACAAAGCTTGCATCTGCTTCGTCAACGGCTGTAGCGTATTGTGATCCAGCTTCTCGCTTTGCAGTGCTAATTGTCCGATGAGTCCACTGCATTTCTTGCATGCCGCAACATCCCCCTGCGAGCAAAGCTCCCAGCTCTCTTCCGCCATGCCGATTAAATCTTGCATGCCTGCCAGCAACTGTGTCACCTCACCTTGCGGCACCTCAACAGGCTCCGGCAAATACATATCCAGCGCATAATGCCGCTTGATTTGGTCTACCTGATCGCTCACGCTGTGGCTGCTGGCGAGCAGGAAAAGCATCTCGTTCAAATCCGACTGCGTATCGGCGACATTATTTTCGATCATTGTGCGCATCTGACGATCGATACGCCCGAACATTTTGCGCGCATTTAATTCCGGGGGCAGGCCGTCCAGCTTGACGCAATCAAGCAGTCCATACGCAATCCACCAGAACGCGCGGCTATCATCCGGCGGCAGGCAACTCAACACGGTATTGATGGCTTGTTGCATAGCATGCAATGCGGCAGGCGCATCATCCTGACGCAAGCAGCGCATCAAGCCCTGCTGGTAAAGACTGCGCGCCGCCTTGATACGCGCAACCGCATCGGTTTCCCGGGCAATTTTCAGCACGCTATCCGGTAGATGGAGCGCAAGATTTGGAAAAAACAAATCCTGCTCGAATGCCATTTCATGGCCGCGCAGTTGCTGCATCTCCTGATATTGCGGGAACAAACGCAAGGCGGTGTTATCTCCGCCGTGGGAAAGTACTTCAAGATAATGGATCAAGCCAAGCAGGGCGCGACGCAACACATCGCGATGCAACACGGAAACGAGCGTCGGACTCGCGACCAGATCGCTCAGCACCGTCTCCAGCTCGGTGCAAAACATCACCACACCGTCCAGGCGAAGCATTTTCAAAACACCCAGCACACGGTGGAATTCGCCGCGTGCCGCCTCCAATGCCGGAACATTAAGGGCGGGGGTGGCCAGATACTGTTCAAGACGCGCACTCACCTCGTCAAGCGCGGCATCTATGCTGTGCTTGACGCTAAAAAACTCCGCGAGATCGAATTGTGCCTGATTAGCCATGCCGGTACGGTGTCAGACGCTTACAGTTTGAAGCCGGCAACCGACCCCCTCAAGTCGGAGGCCAGACTGGTCAACTGGGCAACCGATTTTGCCGTGAGTTGCGTCCCCTCTCTAGTTTGGCCGGTAATTTGCTGAATGTCCTGCATCACCGCTATCACTTCGCCAACCATATCGGTTTGCACTTGGGTAGAAACCGAAATACTGTTAGTCAATCGCGCCAATTCGTTCGATACCTGCTCGATTTCCTTCAGTGAGTACCCTGCCATTTCAGACAGTTTGGTTCCCTCCACCACACCCATTGTGCTCTTTTCCATCGCCACCACCGCTTCGTGGGTATCGCTCTGGATGGTTTTTACCAATGCGCCGATTTGCTTGGTTGCCTCGGCAGAGCGTTCCGCCAAACGCTGCACTTCTTCAGCCACCACTGAAAATCCACGTCCTGCTTCACCTGCCGATGCGGCCTGAATCGCCGCATTCAGCGCCAACACATTGGTCTGTTCGGTAATGTCCGAAATCAAATCTACGATTTCCCCGATCTCCTGTGAACGCTCACCGAGCCGTTTGATACGTTTTGAAGTTTCCTGAATCTGTTCGCGAATGCCGTCCATACCGCTGATGGTATTGCGCACCGCGAGTGAACCCTGCCCGGTTGCCTGTATGGTACGCCGCGCCACATCCGCAGACTGCGAAGCACTGGCATCCACTTCCCGAATCGACTTCGCCATCAATTTCACCGACTCTTCGGCATCCTGAATTTCGCGCGTCTGCTTCTCCGTCGCCACCAGCAAACGATTGGAAATCACTTCGGCATCTTTGGTCGCATGCCCCATCTGTTCGGCTGCTGCGGTAATACGCGCCACCAGCTTGCGTAACTCCTCGGTGGTATAGTTTACCGAGTCGGCAATTGCGCCCGTAATGTCATCCGACACCGTCGCGCGTATGGTCAGGTCGCCATCGGCCAAATCGCTCAATTCGTTCATCAGGCGCAAAATCGCGCCCTGGTTTTTTGTATTGCTCCGCTCCGCCTCTTTGGCTCTGCGCTGCGAGTCGTCCAGATATACTTTGGGGATGAGCAATAGTAGCAACAGCGTCAGCGTCCCGAATATCAGCACCACCACCACCGAGATACGCGAAGTCTGGGTCTGCTGATAACTGTTGACCAAATCTTGCGACTTGTTCAATAGCGCGTTCGAATCGTCCAGAACTGATTTTGCGGCGGCTTTTGCCTCGACCAGATTGCGGGACTGCGACACCAGAATTTCGACATTGCTGCGATAAGGATCAAACAGGTTTGCCGCATTTTGAACATTGGGGTCGGTCGCAGGCAATGCGCTCAGCGCGTCTTCGGCGGCATAAGTATCCACGCCCATTTGTGCCAATTGATCCAACGTCACATCGTTGCCCAACATTTTTGCGGCATCCTTGCCGAGACGCTCCACGGCCAGCGCCAGACGGGTTGCCTGCACTTTTTGCTCACCGGAATACCCGTCTATTATTTTCTGGACGATGCCGCGGAACTCTTCACTGGTGTCGTCAATCACCCCCATCGCCATTTTCAAGGTGACCAACCCGGCACGGCCTTCTTCCACCGCTTGCACATTAGCCAGCGTTTTATTCACGGATGCCATCACGGTGTCCAATACGGCGCGCGACTCCCCGCTTGTCGCGGGGAGGGAACCGTTTCCCTGATCCAACAAGGCGAGCACTTCAGAAATTGCCTTTTTGCTTTGATCCATGCCATCAAATGCCTCAGGGTCGCCCGTCAGGCTGAACTGCACGTCTTTGGCCAACCGCTGCGACAACATCAACAATTTACCGGATTCCGCCGCGTAGCTGAAGCTATATCCGGCCTCGCGGTTAATGATATACGCCGCACCCGCCGCAATCATCAGGCAGCATAATGTCGCAAAACCCAACAGTTTTAGCTGCTGCGCAACCGGCCAATGCCCGATCAGCGGCAGCGGGTTCCCGGCCTTTTTTGATGCTTCATCAGCATCATTTTTCGGGGACAATTTAGACTGGGTAAGTGCCATTTTATTTTTCTCTCTATACAGAAACAAGTAGCAGGAATTGTTAAATAGCCACTTGCAGAAATTCAGCCTGTCTCAGCAAGCCCACTATATCGAGCTTGCGCCATAAGTCGCCCTGCTGATCGCGGTACTCAACTTGCTCTTCAACCTGCTGCCAAGTTCGCGCGTCACGCAATCCCAGCACACGATCCACCAACAACGCCGCATTAAAAGCATGCCGCCCGGAAACCAGCAGCACACGGCTTGAGATGTCAGCGGAAGCTTCGCCCTTCCCCTGATACGCGGCCATGTCGGCAACGCAATACAAATTACCGCGCACGTTGGTTACACCGCGAAACCATGCCTTGCACTGCGGCACCCCAGTCAATTGCGGCAAAGGCAGCACTTCACTGATATCCGCCATTTCCACCAGCCAATTTTGACCGGCGATTTGAACCCCCAGTGTGGAGACCAAGCCGCTTGAACGATCTTTGGCCTGCATGCGATTGCTCAAATTTTGTTGAAACTCGCGCAGATTGAGGCGTTTTGACATGGCGATAGCGTACCGTTTAGCCGAGTGCCGCGATCTTGCCCAACAACTGCGCCGCATCTATCGGCTTGACCACGTAATCCTTGGCACCTTGGCGCATGCCCCATATTTTGTCAGTTTCCTGATCTT
Organism: uncultured Gallionellaceae bacterium; assembly: GCA_964532405.1. GTDB lineage: Bacteria > Pseudomonadota > Gammaproteobacteria > Burkholderiales > Gallionellaceae > PALSA-1006. The sequence continues at coordinate 28,815 of CAZHIC010000029.1, forward strand.
TGCTGGTACAAATCAGCACAGGGATATGTTGTGTTTCCGGATCTTTGGTAATCGCGCGCGTGGCCTGAAATCCATTTAACCCGGGCATCACTATATCCATAATAATCAAGTCCGGTTTCGCCTGTTTGGCTTGGGCCACTCCGGATTCGCCGTTTTCCGCATAGAGAACCTCGAAGCCTTGTTTGCTCAGAATTTCACCTAAAATATGACGCTCTGTTGCCGAGTCGTCCACAACCAGAATTCTCTTAATGGCCATATTCCTGCTCCTCCAATTGCTGTGTATGGGTAATGACGGCTTCAATCAAACTTTTCTTGTTGAACGGCTTGAGTAGATATTGATCTGAACCGGCCAGTTTGCCGCGTGCGCGGTCAAACAGCGTATCT